>NZ_JASGEC010000075.1:0-40068 GCF_047606685.1 Microbacterium sp. | reverse complement strand
CGCTCGGCCTGCGCCTGGTCCGCCGAGCGGGCCGGCGCGGTGCTCAGCGCGCCGGCCGAGCGCCGCAGCGCGTCGACGACGCCGGCGTGCAGCGACGCCGCCGCCTCGTCCGACCACAGCCGGGTTCCGGTGGCGGTCTCGCCCGTCTCGGTGTCGGCGTAGAGCACCATGGACCGGTCGGCGGCCACTCCGCGCCGGTCGCCCGTCACGACGCGCAGCCGCTGCCCGAGGAACGGGCCGGACGCCGCGACAATGTCGCACACGACCGCGCTGCCGGTGCCGCCCGCCGGGCCGAGGCGGGGATCGGCGAGGATGTCGGCTGCCGGCAGCGTCGTGGACCCCTGGACGCACCCGCGCTTGTCGAGCCGCGCGGTGTGCCCGCCCACGGCGGGCGAGTAGCGCGTTCCCGCCACCGCGGCCCGCCGCTGGACGGTGCCTCGAACGACCTTGTCGACGCGCTTGTTGAAAGCGACCACCGCGGCGCCGCGGCCCGGCAGGTAGGCCATGCGCGCGTGCACGCCGACGCGCGGATTGCTGAGCCGCTGTGGCGTGAGGGCGGCGGCCGCGATCGGGTCGAGCGGCGCCGGGAGCGCGTCGAGGAGCCGCAACTGGTGTCCCGGCCACTGCGGCGGCGTCCAGTCCGGGTCGGGGGCGGGGGCGCAGCCCGACACGACAAGCGCGGCGACGAGGAGGGCGGATGCCGCGCCGGCGCGCCGCGCGCTCACGACGCGACTCCGTTCCGGAGCGACCCGATGGCCGGCCGGTGGTCGGCGAGCACCACCGCCAGCGCCGTGCCGGCGACGCCGATGGCGGCCAGCACGACCGTCCACAGCCGCGAGGGGAACGGCTCGCGAGAGGCGGTGGTCTGCGCCAAGCGTTACAGCGCCTCGATGACCTCGCGCATGAGCGCGGCCGCCTCGCTGGGCGTCTTGCCGACGCGCACGCCGGCGGCTTCGAGTGCTTCCTTCTTCGCCTGCGCCGTTCCGGCCGAGCCGGAGACGATCGCCCCGGCGTGGCCCATCGTCTTGCCCTCCGGGGCGGTGAAGCCGGCGACGTAGCCGACGACGGGCTTGGTGACGTTCGCTTTGATGAACTCTGCCGCGCGCTCTTCGGCGTCGCCGCCGATCTCGCCGATCATCACGATGCCCTGGGTCTCGGGGTCTGCCTCGAACGCGGCGAGCGCGTCGATGTGCGTCGTGCCGATGACGGGGTCGCCGCCGATGCCGATCGCAGTGGAGAAGCCGAGGTCGCGCAGCTCGTACATCATCTGGTACGTCAGCGTGCCCGACTTCGACACGAGGCCGATCGGGCCCTTGCCGGTGATGTTGGCCGGTGTGATGCCGACCAGCGACTCGCCGGGCGTGATGATGCCCGGGCAGTTCGGGCCGATGATGCGCGTCTTGTTGCCCTTCGACTTCGCGTGCGCCCACGCCTGCGCGCTGTCGCCGACCGGCACGCCCTCGGTGATGACCACGAGCAGCGGGATCTCGGCGTCGATGGCCTCGACCATGGCATCCTTCGTGAACGCCGGGGGCACGAACGCGATCGAGACGTCCGCGCCGGTGGCGGCCATCGCTTCGGCAACGGACCCGAACACGGGCAGCTCGACATCCGCCCCGTTCTTGTCTTTGTGCAGCACCGTCGTGCCGGCCTTGCGGGCGTTGACGCCGCCGACCACCTGCGTGCCGGCCTTCAGCATCAGCGCGGTGTGCTTGGTCGCTTCGCCGCCGGTGATGCCCTGGACGATGACCTTCGAGTCCTTGTTGAGGAAGATCGACATTTCTCTCCTTTTCGGCCCCAGCCCGTCGACAGGCTCAGGGGCCGGTTGGTCAGGCGGCGGATGCGGCGAGCTCGGCGGCCTTGTCGGCGCCCTCGTCCATGGTGGCGGCGAGGGTCACGAGCGGGTGGTTGGCGTCGGCGAGGATGCGGCGGCCCTCGTCCACCTGGTTGCCGTCGAGGCGCACCACGAGCGGCTTGGACGCGGCGGAGCCGAGCGCGGCGAGCGCGCCCACGATGCCCGTGGCCACGGCGTCGCACGCGGTGATTCCGCCGAAGACGTTGACGAACACCGACTTGACCTGCGGGTCGCCGAGGATGACGTCGAGACCTGCGGCCATCACTTCGGCCGACGCTCCGCCGCCGATGTCGAGGAAGTTCGCCGGCTTCACGCCGCCGTGGCGCTCGCCCGCGTACGCGACGACGTCGAGCGTCGACATCACAAGCCCCGCGCCGTTGCCGATGATCCCGACCTCGCCGTCGAGCTTGACGTAGTTGAGGTCGTTCTCCTTGGCCTTCGCCTCGAGGGGGTCGGTGGCGGTCTTGTCCTCGAGCAGCGCGTGGGCCGGATGGCGGAACTCGGCGTTGTCGTCGAGTGTGACCTTGCCGTCGAGCGCGATCACCTCGCCCGCACCGGAGAGGATGAGCGGGTTCACCTCGACGAGCGTGGCGTCCTCGCCCCGGTACACCTCGTAGAGCTTCACGAGCACGTCGGCGACCTTCTCGGCCAGGCTGGGCTCGAAGCGCGCCGCGCGCGCGATCTCGAGCGCCTTGGCGGGCGTGATGCCCTCCAGCGGGTCGACCTCGACGCGGGCCAGGGCCTCCGGCTTCTCGACCGCGAGCTGCTCGATCTCCATGCCGCCTTCGACCGAGCACAGGCTCAGGTACGAGCGGTTGGCGCGGTCCAGCAGCACGGAGAAGTAGAACTCGCGGGCGATGTCGGCGCCGGCGGCGACCATGAGGCGCTTGACGGTGTGGCCCTTGATGTCCAGCCCCAGGATCGCCTCGGCGGCCGCGTGCGCTTCATCGGGGGTCCTTGCGACCTTGACGCCGCCGGCCTTGCCGCGGCCCCCCGTCTTGACCTGCGCTTTGACGACGACCACGCCGCCCAGCTTCTCGGCGGCGGCCCGCGCCTGTTCGGGAGTGTCCGCGACGATGCCGGCGAGCACCGGCACTCCGTACGCCTCGAAGAGGTCTCTGGCCTGGTACTCGAAAAGATCCACGGGCATTCCTCCGGCGGGACTTGAGGGACGGGATGTCGAGACGATCGACCGGCTCCGAGCCTACTACTCGCGGGCGACAGGCGGAGACGCGCCGGCTCGTGTGCTCTAGGCTCGTCCACGATGAGCGCCGACGCCTCCCCCGCAGCGGCAGACCGCACCGCCGTCGTCTCCGTCGCGCTCGAGCTGTTCCACGAGCACGGGTTCGAAGCGACATCCGTCGACCAGATCGCGCGGGCGGCGGGAGTCTCCCGATCCACCTTCTTCCGCCAGTTCGGCGGCAAGGAGGATGTCGTCTTCGCCGACCACGAAGCGCTGCTGGACGACGTGCGCGCGTTCCTCGCCGAGCGGCACGACGATCCGTGGCGGGCGGTGTGCCAGGCGTCGGAGCGGGTGTTCCGCCACTTCGCCGCCGACCCGGTCGTCGCCCGCCACCGCTACCACGTCGTGCGCGACGTGCCGGCCCTGCGCGAGCGCGAGATCGTCACGGTGTTCCGGTACGAGCGCATCTTCGACGACCATCTGCGCCAGTCGCTGCCCGGACTCGACCCGCTCGACGCGGTCGGCTTCGCCGCGCTGGTCGCCGCGGTGCACAACCACGTGCTGCGCCGGCTGCTGCGCGGCGAGGATGTGCCGCCGGCGGTGCTGCGGGCCGCGCTCGACCGCGCGTGCGACCGGTTCGGTGTCGGCGCGGCCGGCGATCAGGGCGAGGATGTCGTCGTCGCGGTGTTCCCGCGGGCCATGCCGAAAGCCGAGCTCGCCCGCCGCCTTCGCGCGCACTTGGACTCCTGATCGGTCGCTCCGCACGCCCGAGACGGATCGTGGCGACCCCGCTCAATGCCTCACGCTCTGATCCCCCTCATGATCAGAGCGTGAGTATTCCCGATGGGCGACGGGCGGGTGATTGCCACGACTCCCGGCCACCCTCACGCTCTGATCTCCCCCGTGATCAGAGCGTGAGTGTCCGCGGGTGGCATGGCCGGATTGCCGATGATGAGACTAGATCTCATATTTCATGAAACTTAGTCCCAGTAGAATGAGGGAATGCCAGACTTCGCACCCCGCCCGGGGCACTCCGTGGACGGGTACGACGTCGCACAGCGGCTCGGAACCGACTACTACGCGGTCTTCTCCGACATCCCCGCCGACGACCGCGCGCACTGGGAACGGGCGCAAGCCTTCGTCGACGAGGCGGCGGCGCTCATGGTGGACGCGTGGGACGACGCCGCGTACCCGTTCCAGGTCGTGCGCATGATGGGCGAGAGCGATCTCATCGTCGACGGGGTCGCCCACCCCGTCCTCATGCCGATGTCGCCGCTTGCGGCGGGCCTCGTGAACATGGAGCTCTCGCGCGGCGACGGCTCGCTCGGCACGGTCTTGGCCGTGCAGGGCGGGCTCGCGCTGCGCACGATCGCCCTGTTCGGCAGCCCCGACCAGCAGGCGCGTTGGCTGCAGCCTATCGCGCGCGGCGACGTGCTCGCGGCGTTCGCGCTCACCGAGCCCGACCACGGCTCCGACTCCGTGTCGCTGGAGACGACCGCGGCCCGCGACGGCTCAAGCGCCGGAGGCTGGGTGCTCAACGGCGCGAAGAAGTGGATCGGCAACGGCGCGTCCGGCGGCATCACGCTGGTGTGGGCCCGCGTCGCCGACGAGGGCGCCGACGACCACGGCTGCGTCCGCTGCTTCCTCGTCGAGCAGGACACACCCGGATACCGGGGCGAGGTGATCGAGCGCAAGGGGTCGCTGCGCGGCATCCACCAGGCCCTCATCACTCTCGACGAGGTGCGCCTTCCGGCCGACGCCGTGATCCCCGGCACGAGGAGCTTCAAGGATGCCTCGACCGTGCTCTACGCGACGCGCTCCGGCGTCGCGTGGTCGGCGCTCGGGCACGCCACGGCGTGCTACGAGGCGGCGCTGCAGTACGCGCGGCAGCGCGTGCAGTTCGGCAAGCCGCTCGCGGCGTTCCAGCTCGTGCAGGAGCGGCTGGCGCTGATGCTCGACGAGCTGACCGCGATGCAGCTGTACTGCCGGCGCCTCGCCGACCTCGACGCGCGCGGCGAGCTGCGCCCCACGCAGGCCTCGCTCGCGAAGTACCACAACACGCGCGCCGCGCGCCGGGTCGCGTCCATCGCCCGCGACCTGCTGGGCGGCAACGGCATCCTGCTCGACTACCGCGTGATGCAGCACCTTGCCGACATCGAGGCGATCCACACGTACGAGGGCACCGAGAGCGTGCAGTCGCTGCTCATCGGCCGCGACCTCACGGGCTTCAGCGCGTTCGCCTGACTCAGGCCGCGTCGAGCTCGTCCGCGTTTCAGGACCGTGAGACTCAGCGACAGGTCAGCCCGCGCATCAGGCGTCGGGCTTGCGGGCGCGACTGGGCTGCACGCGCGGCGGCTCGCCGGGCATCTTCGGGAACTCGGGCGGAAATGGCAGCTCGCCGAGGCCGTTGTCCAGGTCGCGCTGCCACCATTCCAGCAGCACGTCGATGCGGCCCGGCTCGTCGAAGAGCCCGGCCCACGGATCGCCGACCTCCGCCAGCCGGGCCGGCGCCGAGCGAACCGTGAACGCCGTGGGGTCGACATCCCCCAGCTCGTCCCACGCGACCGGCGTCGACACGGTCGCGCCGGGCAGCGCGCGCGGACTGTACGCGCCGGCCATCGTGCGGTCGCGGCACGCCTGGTTGAAATCGACGAACACCCGCTCGCCGCGCTCTTGCTTCCACCAGCTCATGGTCACTTTGTCCGGCATCCGCCGTTCCAGCTCACGCCCCGCCGCGATGACGGCGTGCCGCACGTCGAGGAACTCCCACTCCGGCACGATCGGGCAGAACACGTGGATGCCGCGGTTCCCGCTCGTCTTGGCCCACGCGTCCAGGCCCGCCTCGGCGAGCACGTCGCGCAGCGCGGGGGCGACGGCGGCCGCGTCGGCGAACTCGGTGCCCGGCTGCGGGTCGAGGTCGATCCGCAGTTCGACGGGGTTGTCGGTGTTCGCCGTGAGCGACGCCCACGGGTGGAACACGATCGTGTTCATCTGCGCCGCCCACACCGCCGTCGCGATCTCGGTGAGGACGAGTTGAGGATGCCTCCGGCCACTGTTGTAGGTCACAGCCACCGCCTCGACGAACGACGGCGCGCCCTTGGGCGGGTTCTTCGAGAAGAAGCTCTCGCCGCCGACGCCGTCCGGGTACCGCTCGAGCGACACGGGCCTGCCGCCGTTCGCGTTCAGGAACGGGTCGGCAACGGCAACGAGGTACTCCACAAGCTCGTGCTTGGTGATGCCGAGCTCGGGCCAGACCACCCGGTTGGGGCTGGACAGCCCGACTTCCCGATCGCCGTGGGGCCCGGGAACGGCCAACGTGATGCGCTCGGTCGCCATCCCTCGACGCTACTCGGCGAGGCCGCGCTGCGGCAGCCGTCGCCACGCGGTGGCTGCGCGCGAGATCACGGCAGGTCGAGCGTGCGGTCGCGGTCCCACGCCTCGGTCCAGCCGAGGGCGTCGAACAGCCGGTCGAGCACGAGCGCGGTGAACCCCCACACGAGGTGCTCTTGCCCGCCGCTGGCGACAAGGAACCCGGGGCCGCGCCACGTCCGCCCGTCCCGGCGCATCCGCGTGGTGACGCGGCGCTGTGGAGCCAGCAGCTCGGCGACGGGGGCGCGGAAGACGTCGGCGGATTCCGCGTGGTCGATGACGCCGACCGGACTCTGCCGTTTCCACCATCCCACGACCGGCGTGACGACGAACCCGGTGACCGGGATGGCGAGCGGCTCCAGCACGCCGAGCACGTCGACACCGTCGGGGTCGAGCCCCGTCTCCTCGGCCGCTTCCCGCAGGGCGGCGGCGACCGGCCCGTCGTCTTCGTCGTCGATGCGCCCGCCGGGGAACGCGACCTGACCCGGATGCGAGCTGAGCGTCGCTGCTCGGGCGAGCAGCAGCACATCGAGGTCGCGCGAGACCGCCCGCGCCTGCGCTTCCCGGTCGGCCGGCAGCCGGTCCATCACGCCGAACAGCACGAGCACCGCCGCCGCCCGCGCCGGCTCGGCGGCGCGCAGACGCGGGCCGATCGGCCACGGCTGCAGCGCCTTCGCGTCAGCGGCGAGGTCGGCGAGCTGCCGCCGCGCAGAGACGTCGCCAGAAGCCATCATCCGAGCCTACGGCGCGTCCGCCCCGACAGGCCGTTCGCGTCGGATCGCCCCTCGCCGATCAGCGATGCACCCAGACGGTGGTGCCCATCTTGGCCCACTTGTAGACCCTCTTGGCCGCCTTCACCGGCAGGTTGACGCAGCCGTGGCTCATCACGTGGCCGAAGTTGTTGTGCCAGTACGCACCGTGGATCGCCTGGTTGCCGTTGAAGTACATCACCCACGGCACGTTTCGGGTGTAGTAGTGCGGATACAGGCTCAGGTTGGGATTGCCCATGTTCTGCAGGCGCAGCTTCGCGCGGATGCGATACACCCCGGTGTGGGTTCGGGTTCCCGGTTTGCCCGTCGAGACCAGGTACGTGCTGACGACCTTGCCGCCACGGTGCAGGTAGAGCCGCTGCTTGCTGAGATCAATCTCGATCGTGCGCCCGGCAAGGCGGAGCTTGACCGTCTTGCTGACGGTCGTGTACCCGCGCTTCTTCCCGGTCACGGTGACGCTCAGCGACCGGCCGGCGAGCGAGCGCGTCACCTTCAGGGTCGTCTTCTTGCCCTTCTTGATCTTCTTGCCGTCGGCATACCACTGGTACGAGAACTTCGTGCCCTTGGTCCACGTGCCCGGCACGACCTTCACCGTCATGCCCACGCGCTTGGCGCCGATGATCTTGGGCTTGGCGAACTTGGACGCCTTCGCCGTCGAGGCCGATTTCTTCGACACCGTGGTGTAGCCGGCCTTCTTGCCGGTGACGCGCACGGAGATCCGCTTGCCCAGCTGCGCGGACTTGAGCTTCAGCGTCGATTTCTTCGCACCCGAGATCCTCTTGCCGCCCGCGTACCACGTGTAAGTGAACTTCGTGCCCTTCGTCCACGAACCGGGCTTCGCCCTGAGCCGCGAGCCCACGGCGGCCTTGCCCACCAGCTTCGGAGTCGCCCTCTTCAAAACGCCGGAGGCGACGAGGCTAGTGGAGGTGGATGTCGCGGAGTGCTCGGATCCGCTCGCAGTGACGCTGATCCGCGTGCCGCGCTGCGCCGCCTTGAGCGTGAGCGTGGACTTCGTCGCACCCGAGATCGGCGTGTCGTTCGCCAGCCACTGATAGCTCGGCTCCGGCTCGCCCGTCCAACCCGAAGCCTCTGCCGTGAGCGTCTTGCCCACTCGAGCGGTGCCGCTGATCAGCACGGACGCGTCGCCGTCGTGATCGGCGTGCGCGGCCGTCGGCGCCACCGCCAACAGCACCGACGCCACCAGTGCGCCGGCGGCGCTCACCGCAACCGCGCGCACACGCGAGAATCCGCCCATCGTTAACCCCTCAGCTGCCGCGCCCCCGCGGCGGTTTGCGTGCGGCGCAAGCCGCCGGCCAGTCCCCGTGGCCATGGCCCATTCAAGCACACCCGTCCGACGGCGACCACCCGCCATCCCTGCCCCCTCTTCCCCGCGCCCACGGTCCCCGCCACCCCTCGAGTTGCCGCGTTCCGCGTCGCCCACCCACGAAACGCGGCAACCGAACGCGGCACCCCGCACCGGAGGTGGCAGTTGGCGCCGCGTCGGGGCGCGGGATGCGGCAACGCGCGCCACCTTCAGCGCAAAGGGCGGCGCAGACAAAGGGCGGCGCAGACAAAGGGCGGCGCAGAGGGGACGCGCTACAGCTTCTCGATCGGCGCGATCTTGATCAGCAGCTTCTTGGCGCCCGCGGAGTCGAAGCGCACGTGCGCGACGCGCTTGGCGCCCTCGCCAGTCACGGCGTCCACTCGCCCCTCGCCGAAGTCGTCGTGCCGGATGCGGTCGCCCGGTGCCAACTCGAGGTCGCCGTTGTCGCGCACCTTGGCCGGCACGCGATTGGCGAACCGCTCCAGCGACGTCGACGTGGGCTTCAGCGGCGGCGGGTCGTCGTGCCGCATCGGCCGCCACCCGGCGCGCCCCGAGCCCGCGATCGCGCGACCGCGCGAGTTGACGTCGCCGGGCGACTGCTTCCAGTCGATCAGCTGGGTCGGGATCTCCTGCAGGAACCGGCTCGGCATCGCGACCGACACCTCGCCGAACTGCGCGCGCGTCATCGCGAGCGACAGGAACAGGCGCTTGCGCGCCCGGGTCAGGCCGACGTAGAACAGCCGCCGCTCCTCCTGCGGGCCGCCCGGCTCGCCCGCCGAGATGCGGTGCGGGATGAGGTCCTCCTCGACGCCGGTCACGAAGACCGCGTCGAACTCGAGACCCTTGGCGGTGTGCAGCGTCATCAGCGACACCGAGCCGGAGGCGTCCTCGAGGTCGTCGGCGTCGGAGACGAGCGCGACCTCGGTCAGGAAGTCGGCCACCGTCCCCTCCGGGTTGTTGCGCGCGAACTCGCGCGTCACGGCGACGAGCTCGTCGAGGTTCTCCAGCCGCGCCTCGTCTTGCGGGTCTTTGCTCGCGCGCAGCGCGTCGAGGTAGCCGCTCTTGCTCAGCAGCACGTTCAGCCCGTCGGCGACCGCGGTGGGCGGCGGCAGTTCGCCCGAGGCCGGGACCAGGATCTCGGATGCCTCGGCCAGCACCTCGTCGAGCCGCCGGATCGCCGCCTGGATCTTCGGCCCGACGCCGAGCGCCGACGCGTTGGCGAGCGCGTCGCGGAACGTGATGCCGTGGGCGCCGGCGTAGCGGCTGATCGTCTCGATCGTGACGTCGCCGATGCCGCGTCGCGGCCTGTTGACGATGCGCCGCAGCGCCATCTCGTCGGCCGGGTTCGCGACCGAGACGAGATAGGCGAGGGCGTCTTTGATCTCGGCGCGCTCGTAGAAGCGCGTGCCGCCCATGATCTTGTATGGCACGGCGGCGCGGATGAAGATCTCCTCCAGAGCACGCGACTGCGCGTTCGTGCGGTAGAACACCGCCATCTCGCCGTAGCCGAGGCTGGAGCGGTGCAGGTCTTCGATCTCGTCGGCCACGAACTGCGCCTCGTCGTGCTGCGAGTAGCCGGTGAACCCGACGATCAGCTCGCCCGTGCCGACATCCGTCCACAGTTTCTTGTCTTTGCGGTCGAAGTTGTGGCTGATCACGGCGTTGGCCGCGTCGAGGATGTTCTGCGTCGAGCGGTAGTTCTGCTCGAGCAGGATGACACGGGCGCCCGGGAAGTCGCGCTCGAACTCGGAGATGTTGCGGATGTCGGCCCCGCGGAACGCGTAGATCGACTGGTCGGAATCCCCGACGACGGTGAGGGATGCCGCGTCCGACCCTTCCGGTCCCTGAGCTTGTCGAAGGGCCGGCTCGAAGATCATCATCCCGCCCGACGACGCGACGGGCCCGGCGTCCGCGCCGATGGGCCGCGTCAGCTCGTGGATGAGCGCGTACTGCGCGGCGTTGGTGTCTTGGTACTCGTCGACGAGGATGTGCCGGAAGCGCCGCCGGTAGGTGTCGGCGACCTCAGGGAACGCGCGGAAGAGGTAGACGGTCTGGCCGATGAGGTCGTCGAAGTCGAACGCGTTGGCGCGCTGCAGCTCGCGCTGGTAGGCGGCAAAGACGTCGACGAACGCGCGCTCGGCCGGGTCGTTCATATTGGCCTGCCGCGCGTACGACTCCGCGTCGGCGAGCTCGTTCTTGAGCTTGGAGATGCGGCTCTGCACGCTCGCCGGCGAGTGGCCGAAGGCATCCGCCTCGAGCTGTTTGACCAGGCGCTTCACGAGCGCGCGCGAGTCGCCCGAGTCGTAGATCGTGAACGCCTTCGTGAACCCGAACCGCTCGGCCTCGCGCCGCAGGATGCGCACGCACGCGGAGTGGAACGTCGAGATCCACATGCCGCGCGCCGCCTCGCCGACGAGCGACTCGACGCGCTCGCGCATCTCGTTGGCGGCCTTGTTGGTGAAGGTGATCGCGAGGATCTGGCTCGGCCACGCCTCTTTGTTGCGCAGCAGGCTCGCGATGCGGTGGGTCAGCACCCGCGTCTTGCCCGACCCCGCGCCGGCGACGATCAACAGCGCCGGGCCGCGGTACTCGACGGCGGCGCGCTGCGGCGGGTTGAGCCCCTCGAGGAGGTCGCCGTCGGCGCGCGTGCCGGCGTTCCCGACGATGACGGGCTGGATGGCGTCGCTCATTGCCCTTCGAGTCTAGGCTCGCCCTCCGACACCGCAGCACTCGCCGACAGTCCGCCGCCCGCGTGGTCGAATCGACCGCACGCTGGGCTCGCACTAGCGCCTCGTCAGACCAGCCGCAGCTCGGTGTCGATGGCCGCCGCGGTCCGCCGCAGGCGCGGCAGGTACTCCGCGAGCACGTGGTCGACGCTGTCGCGCGTGGCGCTGGTCGAGACGTTCACCGCGGCCACCACGTCGCCGCGCCGACCGCGGACCGGAACCGCCACCGAGCGCAACCCCGGCTCGAGCTCGCCGTCGACGAGCGCGAATCCGTCGTCGCGGGCACGGGCGACCGCCTCGCGCAGGGCGCGCGCGCCGGTCACGGTGCGCGCGGTCAGCGCGGGCAGGGCGGATGCCGCGAGCACGTCGTCGAGCTCGGCGCTGGGCAGGCCGGCGAGCAGCACCCTGCCCATGGATGTCGCGAACGCGGGGAACCGGGTGCCGATCGTGATGCGCACGCTCATGATGCGCCGCGTCGGCACGCGCGCAATGTACACGATGTCGGCCCCGTCGAGGACCGCGGCCGACACGCTCTCGTCGACCTCGCGCGACAGCGCTTCGAGGTGCGGCTGCACGATCTCGGGCAGCGACAGGGCGGAGAGGTAGCTGAAGCCGAGCTCGAGCACGCGCGGCGTCAGGCGGAAGCCACGGCCGTCGCTTTCGACATACCCGAGGGCCTCGAGCGTGCGCAGGAAACGCCGGGCCGCCGCCCGCGGCATGTCGGCGCGCCGCGCGACCTCGCTGAGCGTCAGCTCGGCATGGTCGGCGTCGAATGCGCGGATGACGGCGAGCCCTCGCGCGAGCGATTGCACGAAGTCGCCCGGCCGCCCCTCGTCGGCCCGCGCGGACACCCCCGCCCTACCTCTCCAGCACGACGGCGAGGCCGACGCCCACGCCGATGCAGATCGCGGCGACGGCGACCCCGCCGCCGCGGCGCTTCAGCTCGTGCGCGGCGTGCCCGATGATGCGCCCGCCCGACGCGCCCAGCGGGTGGCCGATCGCGATCGCGCCGCCGTGGATGTTCACTGCCGCCGGGTCGAGCTCGGTCCACAGCTTGAGGCACGCGAGGCTCTGCGCCGCGAACGCCTCGTTGAGCTCGACGACGTCGACATCCGCCCACGTGCGGCCGGCGCGCGCGAGCGCGCGGTTGGCCGCCTCGACCGGGGCGACGCCGAACAGGTCGGGCTCGTTGCCGGCAACGCCGCGACCGGTGACACGGGCCAAGGGCTCGGCGTCCACCGCGCCCTCCGCGCCGAGCAGCACAGCCGAGGCGCCGTCGTTGATCGACGACGAGTTGCCGGCGGTGACCGTGCCGTCGGCGGCGAACAGCGCCTTCAGCGCGCCGAGCCGGTCCAGCGACGTGTCGTCGCGGATGCCCTCGTCGCGCGCGAGCTCGACCCCGGCCACCTGCACGGTCTCGTCGTCGTACACGCCCGCCGCCCACGCCGCGGCGGCCAGCTCGTGGCTGCGCAGGGCGAAGGCATCCTGCTCCTCGCGGGAGATCCCGTGAATGGCCGCGAGCTTCTCGGCCGACGCGCCGTTGCTGATCGTCCACTCCTTCGGCAGCGCCGGGTTCACCATGCGCCAGCCGATCGAGGTGTTCCACAGGGTCTGGTTGCCGACGGCCGGCCACGGCCGCGGCGACTTCTCCACCACGTACGGCGCGCGGCTCATCGACTCCACGCCGCCGGCGAGGACCAGCCGGGCATCCCCTGCCTCGATCGCCCGCGAGCCCTGGATGACCGCCTCGACGGACGAGCCGCAGAGCCGGTTGACGGTGACCCCGGGAACGGATGTCGGGAAGCCCGCCAGGAGCGCCCCCATGCGGGCGACGTTGCGGTTGTCTTCCCCCGCCTGGTTGGCGTCGCCGAAGACGACGTCGTCGACGCGCGCGGGGTCGATGCCGGCGCGCTCGACGGCCGCCTTCATCACGACCGCGGCGAGATCGTCAGGGCGCACCCCCGACAAGGCGCCGGCGGCGCGGCCGAACGGCGTGCGCACGGCGTCGTAGATGTGCGTGGCCATTACTTTGCCTCCTCTTGCCCCTGAGCTTGTCGTCCCGGCCCCTGAGCTTGTCGTTCCGGTCCCTGAGCTTGTCGAAGGGCCGCCGGCACCAGCCGCAGCCCGGTCAGCTCGGCGAGCGACTCGACGGTGTTGTCGCCGAACGCCTCGCGCACCGCGAACCCGTCAGACGTGACGTCGAAGACGGCGTGGTCGGTGTAGACGCGGGTGACGCAGCCGACGCCGGTGAGCGGGTAGGTGCACCGCTCGACGAGCTTGGGGTCGCCGGCCTTGGTGAGCAGGTCGGTCATGACGTACACGTTCTTCGCGCCGATCGCGAGGTCCATCGCGCCGCCGACCGCGGGGATCGCGCCGGGGGCGCCGGTCGACCAGTTCGCGAGGTCGCCGCCCTCCGACACTTGGAAGGCGCCGAGCACGCACACGTCGAGGTGGCCGCCGCGCATCATGCCGAACGAGTCGGCGTGGTGGAAGTACGCGGCGCCGGCCAGAGCGGTCACCGGCTGCTTGCCGGCGTTGATGAGGTCGGGGTCGATGCGGCCCGCTTCCGGCGACGGCCCCATGCCCAGCATCCCGTTCTCGGTGTGCAGGATGATCTCCTGGTCGCGCGGCAGGTAGTCGGCGACGAGGGTCGGGGCGCCGATGCCGAGGTTGACGTACGAGCCTTCGGGGATGTCGGCCGCGACGCGGGCGGCGAGGTCGTGGCGGGAGACGCGCGTGCTCACTGGTCGACCTCCGACGGCCGGGCGGGCTGCGCCGGTGCGAGCGGGCGGCCCTCGACATCCACTCCCCCGACGAACTCCCCGTCGCGCAACCACGCGCGCTCGCCGACGGCCACGACGCGGTCGACGAACACGCCGGGGGTCACGACCGCCTCGGGGTCGAGCGCTCCGAGCGGGACTATCTCGTCGACCTGCACGACCGTCGTCGTCGCCGCGGCGGCCATGATGGGCCCGAAGTTGCGGGCGGTGCGGCGGTAGACGAGGTTGCCCCACCGGTCGGCGCGACGGGCCGAGACGAGCGCGAAGTCGGCCTTGATCGGGTACTCGAGCGCGTAGACGCGGCCGTCGATCTCGCGCGTCTCCTTGCCTGCGGCGAGTTCGCTTCCCACGCCGGTGGGCGAGAAGAAGGCGCCGATGCCGGCCCCCGCCGCGCGGATGCGCTCGGCCAGGTTGCCTTGCGGCACGAGCTCCAGCTCAATCTCGCCGGCGCGGAACAGCCCGTCGAAGACCCACGAGTCGTGCTGCCGGGGGAAGGAGCAGAGGATGCGGCGCACGCGCCCCTTCGCGAGCAGCGCCGCGAGGCCCACATCCCCGTTCCCGGCGTTGTTGTTGATGATCGTGAGGCCGGTCGCGCCCTGCGCGATCAGCGCGTCGATGAGCTCGACGGGCTGGCCTGCGCGGCCGAAGCCGCCGATCATGATGGTCGCGCCGTCCGGGATGCCGCGCACGGCCTCCTCGACGGTGGCCACGGTCTTGTCGATCACAGAGCACCCATCATCTGTTCGATGTGCGAACGCATGTGCGTTCTGCGACCAGCGTAGCGCGTCGACGATTGTCCCTGTGAACTCGCAGGAGCCCCGCGTACGCTGAGCCGGCGAACAAGGAGGCAGCCCATGACGCGCGTGCTCGCAGCCGCCGGCGCCGCCCTCGTGCTCTCGCTCACCGCCTGCTCCTCGGGAGGGACCGTGCCCGACTCCACTCCGCCGGCCACGCGGCCGCCGTTCCGCACGACGACCCCGGGGCCCATCGAGACCGCGCCGTCCGGCACTGCGACGCCAGTGCCCGCCGCGCGGTGGGACGCGATCGTCGCCGACCTCGCCGACCGCGGAGTCTCCGACGAGCCACAACTCGTCTCCGCCGAGGCGGTCACGTTCGCCAACGGCGCACTGGGCTGCCCGAAGCCGGGCGTCGCGTACACGCAGCAGGTCGTGGAGGGGATGCGGGTGGTCGTCCGCGCCGGCGGCGCCTCGTACGACTACCGCTTCGGCCGCGGCGACAAACCCGTGCTCTGCGAGCGCTGACTCGGTCCGCGCGAGGCCCTCCGGAGGTTGAGCGGGGCCCGCAGGGCCGAGACGAAACGCGCCAGGCCTCATGCGAACAACTCGCCACGTGTCGACTCGCTTCGCTCGCGAGGCGACCCGGGGCGTGGACGGTGCCCGCCGATCGGCGGGCACCGTCCACATGCTGTCTACCGCGCTCGGACGAGCACGGCCTCGTGCGAGCCGGCCGCGTTGTCGAGCACGACGGCCATCGCGCCGAGCGGCTGCTGCGCCTGGAACGCCGCGGCGTCCACATCGACCGACACCGTGACGCTGCCATTGCGTGGCACCGACTCGTACTGGCCGTTGCTGAGCGCCGGCGCCCACGGGTCGTACGCGGCCCAGGCCGAGAACGCGTCGTCGCCCAGGTTGACGTACGAGTAGCTCTCGACCGTGTAGTCGAAGGCTCCGGCGTCGGCCGTGAGGCCGAGGTCGCTCGCCCACACCGGGATGAGGATCGTGCTGCTGTCGGTCGGCGCCTGCGGGGCGAACCCGCTGGCGTACAGCTGCTGGCCTGCGACGTCGTAGACGAAGACCTCCGTCGTCCCGTCGAACGCCCCCGCGCGGACCGCCCCCGAGTCGGCCGAGAACACGATGAAGTCGGGCTCGCCGTCGTCATCAGTGTCGACGAGCACGTCGAACTCGTCCTGCGCGGCGCTCGACCAGCGCTTGTGGTTGTTCACGGCGAACACGAGCAGCTGGTCGCCGTCGCTCTCGAACGACTGCACGCCGGCGGCGCGCAGGTCGTACCCGGTGTCGACGAGGGCCTTGTCGGCATCCCGCCCGTCGCTCAGACCCCAGGTGTAGACGTCCGCCGCCGCGGCATACGCGCCGAGCGGGTTGGTCAGCGTGAAGGACTTGGCGCCCGACTTCACCTTGAGGCTCGAGGCGAACCACGGGGCCGCCGAGGCCGACGACACGCGGGTCGTCGAGCGCGGAACCATGAGGTACGGCACGCGCAGCGTCGAGCCCTTGGCGGTGAGCACGACGTCTCCCGAGAACTCGTGGAACGCGAACTCGTCGTCGCCGATCGACGACGGAACGACGCTCGCGCGAGCACCGACCGCGACGACGATCTTGGCCGACTTTCCAGGCTTGACCGTCACGGACTTCTTGCTGAGCACGACCTTCGCCTTCAGCGACTGCGCCGACGGCGTAGAGCTGACGCGATAGGTCACGGTCTTCTTCCCGTCGTTGCGCACCGTGATGGTCTTCACTCCCGAGAACGCGAGCGACGACTCCTGGAAGCCGAGCGAGAGCGCCGTCTCGCGCAGCCAGCCGCTGTCGGTGCGGAACGCGTCGCCGGTCGCCGTCACCTTCGTGCCCACGGCCTGCTTCGCGTCGACCAGGCCGACGCCGCCGCGCGTGGTCGACTGCCCGGAGACCTTGTCGGGGTCAGCGGTCGAGACGACCGCCGCTGCGACTTGGCCCGCGCTCCACTTCGGATGCGCTTGCACGGCGAGAGCGGCGACGCCGGCGACATGCGGCGTCGCCATCGACGTGCCCGAGAGGGTCTCGGACCCCGCGCCCGTGCCCACGCCGGTGGACACGATCGACACGCCGGGCGCGGCGACATCCACTCCGAGCGCGCTGTCGCCCGAACGCGGCCCGTTCGAGCTGAACGACGCATAGTTGCGGAATCCGGGGTTCTGCAGCTCCGCGGCCGCGATCGTCGCGTTCTCGCCGACGGCCGCCTCGAGCGTCTCCCCGACGGAGAGCGGAACGCCGAGGAACGGGATCGTGACCTCGTACTCCTCGCCCGTGTCGGGGTTCGACAGGATGGTGCCCTCATATGGCGGGTAGTCCTCCGACGTGTTCACCATGACCGCGGCCGCGGCGCCCGCCTGCTGGGCGAAGATCGCCTTGGCCACGCGCGCGCAGACGCCGCGCGTCGCCACCGCGAGCTGGTTGCTTCCCGCCGCGACGCCCGCGTGCTCGTAGGCTTCCACCGAGCAGCCGGTCGACTCGTCTTCCTCCGTGGTCTCCGGGTCGTCGGAGAGGTAGACGACCGGCAGCTCGCCGAGGCCGTCCAGGCTCGCGCCGTTCGCGTTGATGGCGGGGATGGCTTGGCCTCCCACCGTGATCTCCGCGCCCGGGAACGACTCCGAGCTGTCGACCGCGGCGACCGAGATGACGCCGTCGCCGGCGCCGGGCGAGCCGACGATGTAGGGGCTGGGGCCGGAGTTGCCCGCCGCCGCCACCACGACGACGCCCGCGCCGACGGCGTTCGACGCCGCGACCGCGTCGGGGTCCTCGCCGCGGCCGAAGTCCGATCCGAGCGACATGTTGATGACGTCCATCCGGTGGTCGACTGCCCAGTCGATCGCGGGCACGACGACCTCGCTCGACCCGTCGCAGCCGAAGACGCGCAGCGCGTACAGGTCGGCCTGGGGGGCGACGCCCGGGCCGATCGTCCAGTCCTTGTCGGCCGTCGCCTTGTTGTACGGGCCCGTGTAGGTCTGGCCCGCGTCGGTGACGCCGCTGCCGGCCGCCGTGCCGGCGACGTGGCTGCCGTGTCCGTTGCAGTCCAGCGGGTTCGGGTCGGGCTGGGGCGTTGCCGTTTCGGTCTCGCTGGCGTCGTAGTCGTCGCCGACGAAGTCCCATCCGCCCTTCACGCGCGGAGCACTCGGGCCGAACCACGCCGGGTTCGCCGACGACGCGCTCGTGGCCGCGGCCTGCTCGAACGCCTCGGTCGTGCCGGGGCCGGCGAAGTTCGCGTGCGTGTAGTCGACGCCGGTGTCGATGATCGCGACCTTGACGCGCTTGCCCGTGTACTTCGTGCTCTCCCACACGCTCGGCACGCCCAGGAACGGCACCGACACCGCGTTCTCGATGTCGTAGCGCTTGACGGGGTGGATGGCGACCACATTGGGCAGGTCGGCGACCGCGTCGACCTGCTTGGCGGAGATGTCGATCTGCAGCCCGTTGTAGGCCGACTGCATCTTGGCCTCGATCTTGCCGCCCTTGCTCGTGATCGACCCCGCGATGGCGTCTTGCTTCTTCTTCAGGCGGCTCTTGATCGTGGAGCGCTCGCCGTCGCTGAGCTCGCGGCCCTCTTCGGCCTCGACGACGGCGACGGGGTCGCCCTTCATCTCGACGATGACGGTGACGCGCCCGTTCGAATCGATACTGAGCGGCTTGGCGGCGGTGCCGACCGGGCCGCTGCTCTGGGCTTTCTGGAATCGCGCGGCCGGGTCGTCGTCCGACGAGGCGGCGAACGCCGCCGTGGCGGGAACCGACAGCGCCAGCGCTGCGGCGACCGCGAGGGTGCGGCGGTACGCGTGTGGGTGAGACAAGGGGCGACCTTCTTTCTGCGTGCGCACAGACATCTCCCGCCTGGTGAGTGCGCGGAGACCTTTGGGCAGGCTAGGCGCTCCGTTCAGGAGAGTCAACGGGTTCACTCAGCATTTGTTCAGCTTTCATATTTGACACGTGAAATGCGCGGTCACATAGTGCACATTGCTCAACGGCCGGGTTAGCGTGAAGGCCTTCGCGGCGATCCGGGCGGTCCCGGGCACCGGCTCATAACCGGGCGCGTTGCGGGTTCGACTCCCGCCGTCGCGTCCACTTGCCCGGGCGCCCCGTTCGTCTGAACAGAGCGTTTCGCCAGATCAGGACATTTCGCGGGGTCAGGACGTTACCTGCCGAATCGGCCTGAGTGCGCGAGATCAGGAGATTTCGCGAAGGCGCGGCACAACCGGGACTCACGGTCTCACGCTATGGCGACGAAAGCCTGCACGCCGAGGTCGGGGTGGTCGACGAACACGCCGTCGACCCCGGCATCCCGGATCATCGCCCACTCGGCCGCGTAGTCGCCGAACGCCGCCGGTCCCCCATCGCGCCGGAACGGCGGCTCGAGGAACGCGTTCTCGGGCCGGCACGTCCACGTGTAGACGAGCAGCCCGCGCTCGTGCGCGTCGGCGACGATGCGGCTCGGCCCTGCCGGCCCCTGAGCTTGTCGAAGGGCGCGGCCCAGCGCGTTCGGCGCGAGGATCATGCGCTTGCTGACGCTGATGCCGTCGACACGTCCGACCAGGGCATCCAGGCCCGCCGGCCGCGCGGTCGCCCGGTACGTCGGAGCGGCGCGGCCGTGGGCGGCGACCAGGTCGGCGGGGCGCCCCGCGGCCTCCAGCAGGTAGACGACCGGGGCCGGGATGCCGCGCTCGCGCACGCCAGCCAGCACGGTCTGCTCGAACGACTCGATGACCAGCGGCGCGGCGGCGTCCGCCCAGCCGGCCTCGCTCAGCTCGTCGGCGACGAGCTGCGCGACATCCCACCCCAGCCCTGCGAAGTAGGTCGCGTGCTTGATCTCGAGCACGACGCCGACCGCGCGCTCGACCGGCGCCGCCCGCACGAGGTCGAGCACGTCGCGCAGCCGCAGCACGGGCTCGGCGCCGTCGAACGCCGCGCTGCCCGGCCGCAGCTCGGGCAGCCGCTCGCGGCAGCGCAGCGTCGCGAGCTCATCCCACGTGAAGTCGTCGGTGAACCAGCCCGAGTGCTCGACGCCGTCCACGCGCTTGGTGGTGCGGCGGCCGGCGAACTCCGGGCGGTCGGCGACATCCGTCGTTCCCGAGATCTCGTTCTCGTGGCGCACGACCAGCACGCCGTCTCTCGTGACGACGACGTCGGGCTCCACCGCGTCCGCGCCCTGCGCGATCGCCAGCTCGTACGCCGCGCGCGAGTGCTCCGGACGGTAGCCGGGCGCGCCGCGGTGCCCGATGACGAGTGGATGCCGGCGGCTCACCGTTCCACGGTAACGGCCGGGCGCGGCCGCCCGCCGATGGCCGTCTCATAGCTGTCTCACAGCATCCGCCCGAACGACCGAAGACGGGCGTCCGATACGCTGGAAACCGCAGCACGGTGCTGCGTCCCTGACTTTGGAGTGTGAGAGCAGTGGCCCTCAACAACCCCGCATTCAACAACCCCGCCTTCCAAGACCAGCGGGCGGTGCAGACCTACCCGGGCGGCCCGCAGGCCGCGACGATCGGCCAGTCGCAGCAGGCGTCGGCGCAGGCCGCGGCGGCCAACGCCGCCATGAACGCCCAGCTCGAGGGCGCCTTCGCCGCCCCGCCGGCGGGCTCTGCCGAGACCGGCCGCATGACGATGGAAGACAGCGTCCACAAGACGTTCGCGCTGTTCGGCATCCTGGTCGTGGCGGCCGTCGTGGGCTGGATGTGGTCGATGTCGACGCTCAGCGTCGAGACGCAGACCGGCCCGACGATGCTCCCGTGGATCGTCGGTGGCCTCGGCGGCTTCGTCCTGTCGCTGGCGGTCATCTTCACCTCGCGCAAGAAGGTGCGCCCCGGGCTGATCTTCGCGTACGCGGCGTTCGAGGGCCTGTTCGTCGGCGGCATCTCGGCGTTCTTCGAGTTCATCTGGCCGGGCATCGTCGTTCAGGCGACGCTCGGCACCCTCGCGGTGGTCGGCGTCACGCTCGCCCTCTTCGCCAGCGGCAAGATCCGCGCCTCGCAGCGCGCGACCAAGATCTTCATGATCGCTATGGTCGGCTACCTCGTGTTCTCACTGCTGAACGTGGTGCTCATGTGGACCGGCGTCGTGTCCGACACGTTCGGCATGAGCAGCCAGCCCAGCCCGATCTTCGGCATCCCGTGGGGCGTGCTCATCGGCGTCTTCGTCGTGATCCTCGCCGCGTACTCGCTCGTGCTCGACTTCGACCAGATCCAGCAGGGCGTGCGCAACGGCGCTCCCCGCGAGTACGGGTGGCTCGGCGCCTTCGGCGTGCTGGTGACCGTCGTGTGGCTGTACGTCGAGATCCTGCGCATCATCGCCATCGCACGCGGCGACTGACCCGCTGAACCGTCGAAGGGCCGTCCGGGACCACCGGGCGGCCCTTCGCTGTGCCCGCGCCGACGTGCTCTGCCCTGGACGGAACGGGGTGGATGCCGCTCAGACGCGCTCGATGCGGAAGACGGGGAAGTCGGGCGCGATCTCGAGCAGCCGCTCGTCGGGCGACGAGGCGTCGACCCCGTCGAAGAAGCGGCCGACCTCCCACGCCCACGCCTTCAGGTACGCGCGCAGGATCGGGGGCTTGGCCGCATCCTCCACCTCCGCGGCCGTGAACGGCGTCACCCGCAGCCCGGAGCGCAACTCGCCGCGGCCGGCCACGCGGAGGTTGCGCACCCACTGCGCGTGGCCGCGCGGCGCCACGAGGTAGACCGCCCCGGCCACGCGCAGCGGATTGACGGGCGTCGTGCGCCACTCCCCGCTGGAGCGGCCGCGCACGGCGAGCACGCGGCTGCCCGCGAGCGGGAGGCCGATGCGCGTCAGGAATCCGACGACGCTGTTGAAGACCTCGTCGACGCGCGTGGGCTTGACGAACCTCATTCTCTTCCTCCCGCATCCTGCGCCGAATCTACACTCGGTGTGTAGATTCGTGTCGAAAACTACACCAGATTGTAGAATATCCTGCGAATCCACCTGCCCTGGAGGTCTTGCATGGCGCCGGACTCGACACTGTCCATCGGGGACGCTGCGACTCTGCTTCGCCTCTCCTCCAGCCGCGTGCGCCAGCTGACCGACAACGGCGTGCTCTCTGCCCACCGAACGCCCGGTGGCCACCGCCGGTACGACCGGGACACACTTCTGCGGGAGTGGCGCCGGTGGCGGTCGGCCGACAACGAGGGCGACCCGCCGAACTGGCGGCACACGTACCCGCTGCCGGATCTCCGCGAAGACGACGTGTGGCGCGACGTGCGCCAGCAGCTCGAAGACCGCACGCACGTGCCCGAGCGCGCCCGGCACATCCTCGCCTACGCAGTGACGGAGATGGTGAACAACGCCATCGACCACTCGGCGGGGCGGACAGTGGACATCGCACTCTCCCTGCGGGAGAGGTCAGCGGTCATCGCCATCGCCGACGACGGGATGGGGGCCTTCGCGAATCTCTCCGAGAGACTCGGCCTCGGTGGCGTTGAGGCAGCCGTCGTCGAGATCACAAAGGGCAAGCGGACCACAATGCCCGACCAGCACACCGGCGAGGGCATTTTCTTCACGTCGAAAGCCGTCGACGTCTTCTCGATCACCGCGAACGGCTTCAGCGTGGTCTTCGACAACGTGGTCGCCGACGTCGCGTTCGGCGCCTCGTCGCGGCACGGCACGACGGTGGTTCTCACACTGGACCTCGACACCGCTCGCGTGCTCGCCGACGTCTTCGGCGCCTACACGGACGACGCGGGACGATTCGACCGCACGACGCCCCGCATCGAGCTCGTCTCCATGGAGGGCGAGTTCATCAGCCGCAGCGAGGCGAAGCGGTTCGCCGCGGGGCTGGAGAAGTTCACTCGTGTCGAACTCGACTTCACCGGCGTGCCGATGGTCGGGCAGGGGTTCGCCGACGAGCTGTTCCGCGTGTGGCACCGCCAGCATCCAGACATCCGGCTCGACGTCATCGGCGCGAATCGCGGCGTCGCGCTGATGATCAATCGCGTGGAGCGCTGACGCTACTCCCACTCGATGGTGCCGGGCGGCTTCGATGTGACATCGAGCACGACGCGGTTGACCTCGCGCACCTCGTTCGTGATGCGGTTCGAGATGCGGGCGAGCACGTCGTACGGCAGGCGGGTCCAGTCCGCGGTCATCGCGTCTTCGCTCGACACCGGCCGCAGCACGATCGGGTGGCCGTAGGTGCGGCCGTCGCCCTGCACGCCCACCGACCGCACGTCGGCGAGGAGCACGACCGGGCACTGCCAGATCTCGCCGTCCAGGCCGGCCTTCGTCAACTCCTCGCGCGCGATCGCGTCGGCGTCGCGCAGCACCTCGAGGCGGCCGGCGGTCACCTCGCCCACGATCCGGATGCCCAGTCCCGGGCCGGGGAACGGCTGGCGCCCGACGATGGCCTCGGGAAGGCCGAGCTCGCGGCCGATCGCGCGCACCTCGTCTTTGAAGAGCGTGCGCAGCGGCTCGACGAGCTCGAACTGCAGGTCGTCGGGCAGGCCCCCGACGTTGTGGTGCGACTTGATGTTCGCCGTGCCGGCGCCGCCGCCGGACTCGACCACGTCGGGGTACAGCGTGCCCTGCACGAGGAACCGGATCGGCTCGCCGTCGGCAGCCGCCTCCGCCACGAGCGACTGCTCGGCGGCCTCGAAGGTGCGGATGAACTCGCGGCCGATGATCTTGCGCTTGTGCTCGGGGTCGCTCACCCCGGCGAGCGCGTCGAGGAACTGCGCGCGCGCGTCGATCGTGACGAGGCGGATGCCGGTGGCCGCGACGTAGTCGTGCTCCACCTGCTCCCGCTCGCCCTTGCGCAACAGGCCGTGGTCGACGAAGACACACACGAGCTGGTCGCCGACCGCCTCGTGCACCAGGGCTGCCGCGACCGCCGAGTCGACGCCGCCGGACAGCGCGCACAGCACGCGCGCGCCACCGATCTGGTCGCGGATGCGCGCGACCTGCTCGGCGATGACGTTGCCGCTGTTCCAGTCGGCGGGAAGACCGGCCGCGCGGTGCAGGAAGTTCTCCAGCACCCGCTGCCCGTGGTCGCTGTGCTTCACCTCGGGATGCCACTGCACGCCGTAGAGCCGGCGCTCGTCGTCGCCGAAGGCGGCCACCGGGGTGGCCGCCGTCGAGGCCAGCACCGTGAAACCCTCCGGGGCGCGCGCGACCTGGTCGCCGTGCGACATCCACACGTTCTGCGTCTCGGGCTGCCCGCCCAGCAGCACGCCGCCATCGCCGTCGAGCCGGGCATCCGTCGCCCCGTACTCGCGCAACCCCGTGTTCGCGACCTCGCCGCCGAGCGCTTGCGCCATCACCTGGAAGCCATAGCAGATGCCCAGCGTCGGCACGCCGAGCTCGAACACCCCCGCGTCCAGGGCGGGAGCACCGGGCTCGTACACCGACGACGGCCCGCCGGACAGGATGATGCCGACGGGATTCCTCGACGCGATCTCGGCGGCGGTCTCCGTGTGCGGCACGATCTCGCTGTACACGCCGGCTTCGCGCACGCGCCGCGCGATCAGCTGCGCGTACTGCGCGCCGAAGTCGACGACCAGGACAGGACGCTGGGATGTCTCGGTCTGCTCGGTCACTCCGAATTCACCGCTGCCCTTCGATCGGGATGCTGGAGGTCAGGGTCGAGTGCCCGGCGAGCTGGTCGCCGAGCGCGACGTCCGCCTCGCGCTCGGCGAGGTGGCGTTTGACGTCGCGGGCGACGATGGCCTCCATGATGAACGACAGGAACGGCACGATTCCGCCCGAGGCGAGCAGCAGGAAGCGCCAGAACGGCCAGCGCATGAGGCTCCAGATGCGGAAGCACGAGAACAGGTAGACGACGTAGAACCACCCGTGCACGATGAGCACCGTCATCGACACGTTGAGCCCGTCGCCGGTGGACACGTGGCCCTGGGGCCCCTCGATCACCGGCGCCCACCACGCGATGCCGCCGGAGCCGCCGAGGAACAGCTCGTAGCCGAAGCCGTACTTGACGATCATCTCGGCGCACAGCAGCAACAGGAACGTGCCGGTGATGGCCGAGCAGACCTGGTAGAACCGCAGTGCGCGCCGGATCGCCGGGAACAAGGCGAGCTTGGGCGCGGGAGGCATGCGTCCAGTCTATTCGCCGCGACATCCGCGCCCGCCGCTACCCCGGCGTCGGCGGTATCGTCGGAGGAGCCCGTCAGGAGAACCACATGTCCATTGCTGCCGACCACGCCACGCGCACCCACGACGTCGCCGAACTTCAGGCGAAAGCGCGCGACCACCTCTGGATGCACTTCACGCGCCAGTCCACCCTCGAGCGCGACGGAGTGCCGATCATCGTGCGCGGCGAGGGCCACCACATCTGGGACGCGGACGGCAAGCGCTACTTCGACGGGCTCGCCGGCCTGTTCGTCGTCAACGCGGGGCACGGCCGCCGCCGGCTCGCCGAGGCCGCAGCGCGGCAAGCGGAGCAGCTCGCCTTCTTCCCGCTGTGGTCGTACGCGCACCCGTCGGCGATCGAGCTGGCCGACCGCCTCGCCGCGCGGGCGCCGGGCGAGCTCAACCGGGTGTTCTTCACCACCGGCGGCGGGGAGGCCGTCGAGACGGCCTTCAAGCTCGCGAAGCACTACTGGAAGCTGCGCGGCAAGCCCGCCAAGCACAAGGTCATCTCGCGCTCGGTCGCCTACCACGGCACCCCGCAAGGGGCGCTGGCGATCACCGGCATCCCGTCCATGAAGGCGATGTTCGAACCGATCACCCCCGGCGGATTCCGCGTGCCGAACACGAACTTCTACCGGGCCGCCGAGATGAGCGCACCGGGCGACGACCTCGAGGCCTTCGGCCGCTGGGCCGCCGACCGCATCGAGGAGATGATCGAGTTCGAGGGGCCCGACACGGTCGCCGCGGTGTTCCTGGAGCCCGTCCAGAACTCGGGTGGATGCTTCCCCCCGCCGCCCGGCTACTTCCAGCGTGTGCGCGAGATCTGCGACCGCCACGACGTGCTGCTCGTCAGCGACGAGGTCATCTGCGCATTCGGGCGCATCGGCCCGACGTTCGCATGCGAGGCGTACGGGTACGAGCCCGACATGATCACGTTCGCCAAGGGCGTCACCAGCGGCTACTCCCCCCTGGGCGGCACGGTCGTCTCGGAGCGCGTCTACGAGCCGTTCTCGAAGGGCGACACGACGTTCTACCACGGCTACACGTTCGGCGGGCACCCCGTCTCGACCGCTGTCGCGCTGGCCAACCTCGACATCTTCGAGGAAGAGGGCCTGAACGACCGCGTGCGCGAGAACTCGCCGCTGTTCCGCGCGGCGCTGGAGAAGCTGCGCGACCTGCCCATCGTCGGCGACGTGCGCGGCGACGGCTACTTCTTCGGCATCGAGCTGGTCAAGGACAAAACCACCCGCGAGACGTTCAACGAGGACGAGTCCGAGCGCCTGCTGCGCGGCTTCCTGTCCAAGGCGCTGTTCGAGGCCGGGCTCTACTGCCGCGCCGACGACCGCGGCGACCCCGTCATCCAGCTCGCCCCGCCGCTGACGATCGGCCCCGCCGAGTTCGACGAGATCGAGCAGATCCTGCGCGGCGTCCTCACGGAGGCGTGGACGCGCCTGTGAGCTCGGCCGCCTCCAGGTCCTCGACCTCGCGCTCCCACGCGTCTTTGGCGAGGCGGTACCAGAGGTAGAAGGCGAAGCCGCAGAACACCGCCCACTCGGCGGCGTAGAAGATGTTCAGCCAGTTCACGCCCGGCCCCTCGACAGGAGGCGGCGAAGAGATCGCGGCGAGCCCGGCGACGGGCTCGGCGGAGGTCAGAAACGGGCGGTACACCTCGAGCGAGTCGATGTTGTGCCAGCGGCTCAGCAGCGCCGCCGGCGACATCCGGACCAACTCGGTGGTCGCCGCGTCACGCGGCGGCGGCACGGGCCCCTCGTCGGCGATCAGCCGGCCGGTCCAGATCGCGGAGTCGCCCGCGGCGGCCTCGTCGAGCCGCGCCGCGGCGGCATCGGCCTCGGCCCGCGTCGGCGCCCAACCGAGCGCCACCGCGAGCGACGTCGGCTGCTCCGTGCCAGCGAGCCGGAGCTGCCCGGTCACCCAGTAGCCCTCGACCCCGTCGTTGAACCGCGAGGAGACCACGATGAAGTCGCCGGGCACGAGCCATCCCTCCACCGACACGCGCTGCCCGATGAACGGGTCGGGCAGGTAGGCGCCCGGCTGGACCACCTCGTCGATCGGGCGCACCTGCTCGCTCGAGCCGGGCGGGTTGGGATTGACAGCGATCGCGCGGCCGAGCTGCCACTGGCCGAGCCACGCGAACACCCCGGCGACGACGAGGCACAGCCCGAGCAGCGCGAGCCAGCGCGGTCGCACGAGCACTTCGCGCAGCGTGGGCGGGAAGACGATCCGCTCCGGGGCGCCGCCCGCCGCGGGCTCGTCACCGCTCGTCTGGCTTGGCTCGCTCACCACCGACCGCGCTATCCGGCGGCGTACGGCGCGACGACGACCTCGACCCGCTGGAACTCCTTGAGGTCCGAGTAGCCCGTCGTGGCCATCGACTTGCGCAGCGCGCCGATGAGGTTGGCCGTGCCGTCGGCGACCGGCGCCGGCCCGTACAGGATCTGCTCGAGCGGGGCGACGCGGTCGACTGCCACGCGGCGGCCGCGGGGCAGCTTTGCGTGGTGCGCCTCCGGCCCCCAGTGGTGGCCTTGCCCCGGGGCCTCGGCAGCGCGCGACAGCGCCACGCCGAGCATCACGGCGTCGGCGCCCATCGCGAGCGCCTTGACCAGGTCGCCCGACGTGCCCACGCCGCCGTCGGCGATCACGTGCACGTACCGGCCGCCCGACTCGTCGAGGTAGTCACGGCGCGCGCCGGCGACATCGGCCACGGCTGTGGCCATCGGCGCATGGATGCCGAGAGTCACCCGTGTTGTCGAGGCCGCTCCCCCGCCGAACCCGACGAGCACGCCGGCGGCGCCGGTGCGCATGAGGTGCAGGGCGGCGGTGTACGTGGCGGCGCCGCCGACGATCACCGGCACGTCGAGGTCGTAGATGAACCTCTTCAGGTTCAACGGCTGCGCGGCCGAGGACACGTGCTCCGCCGACACCGTCGTGCCGCGGATGACGAACAGGTCGACGCCCGCGGCGACGACGGTCTCGTACAGGTCCTGTGTGCGCTGCGGCGTCAGGGCGCCCGCGACCGTGACGCCCGCGGCGCGGATCTCGGCGAGGCGCTGCGAGACGAGCTCGGGCTTGATGGGCTCGGCGTACAGCTCCTGCATCCGCTTGGTCGCGTTGCCGTCCTGCAGCAGGCCGATCTCGTCGAGGAGCGGCTGCGGGTCTTCGTAGCGCGTCCACAGCCCCTCGAGGTCGAGCACCCCCAGGCCCCCAAGGCGGCCGAGCAGGATCGCCGTGTGCGGGCTGACGACGGAGTCCATCGGCGCGGCCAGCACCGGGATGTCGAACTGGAACGCGTCGATCGACCACGCGGTGGAGACATCCTCCGGGTTGCGGGTCCGCCGCGATGGCACGACGGCGATGTCGTCGAACGTGTACGCGCGGCGGGCGCGCTTTGCGCGGCCCAGCTCGATCTCCATGCTCACGCGCCCAGCCTACCCGGGGCCCGGTTCGCCGCTCTGCCGACCCCACCCTGTACTGCCGACCCCACCTTGTTCTCACCGTGCGCACGGGGTGGGGTCGGCAGCACAGGGTGGGGTCGGGGGAAAGAATGGGTGGATGGGCGAGCAGCGGATCGTGGTTGTCGGCGGCGGGGCGATGGGCCTGGCCACAGCGTGGGCGCTGACGCGGCGCGGAGAGCAGCCGATCGTGCTCGAGCGCTTCGCCCGCGGACACACGCGCGGCGCGTCGCACGGCGAGACACGCAACGTCAACAACGCGTACGGCCAAGCCCACTACCTCGACCTGCTCGCGCGCGCCCGCGAGGGCTGGGACGCGCTCGGCGAGGTCGAGGGCGAGCCGCTGCTGCGCCTGCACGGGCTGGTCTCGCACGGCTCGGGCGCGGCGCTCGGCAGCGGAGACCGCATCCGGCTCCCCGACATCGCAGGGATGCTGCGCGAGCGCGGCATCCCGGCAGAGCTGCTCGACGGGGCGGAGGCGTCTCGGCGCTGGCCGGGGATGCGGTTCGAGGAGACCGTGCTGCACTCGCCGGACGCGGGCGTCGTGCGGGCCGCCGCCGCCCTGCGCGAGCTCGAGCGGCGCATCGTCGCTGCGGGCGGAGAGGTGCGCTGGGAGACACCGGTCTCACGGCTCGAGGAGGACGCCGACGGCGTGACGGTGCGAACGGATGCCGGGGCGCTGCGCGCCGACACCGTCGTCGTCACGGCCGGGGCGTGGACGGCGAAGCTGCTGCGCGACAGCGGGCGCGGCGACATCCCGCTTCCTCCGCTGCGCGTGACGGAGGAGAGCCCCGCGCACTTCGCGCCGCGCGACCCCGCCCTGCCGTGGCTGTCGTTCAACCACTTCGTCGCGCCGGGCTCGTGGCCGGCGAACGTGTACGGCATGCCCGCGCCGGGCGAGGGGGTGAAGGTCGGCTTCCACCGCGTCGGCGACGAGGTCGACCCCGACGCCCGGCCGTTCCAGCCGGTGCTGCAGGACGTGCTCGCCGAGTACGTGCGCGAGTGGATGCCGGGGCTCGACCCGGCGACGGCGGAGCCCGTCACGTGCACCTACACGTCGACGCCGAACGAGGCGTTCGTGCTCGACCGCAGCGGCCGCATCGTGGTCGGCGCGGGATTCTCCGGGCAGGGCTTCAAGTTCACGCCGGGCGTCGGCGCGACGCTCGCCGACCTCGTGCTCGACCCTGGCGCCCTCGCCGCCGAGCCCTTCCGCCTGCCAGCCTGACCCCCGCCCCCGCCCCCGAGCCCACCCCTTGTTGCCGAGCCCACCGCGTCCGCACCGCGAATTCGGGGTGGGGTCGGGGGCAAGGGGTGGGGTCGGCGGCACTAGGGGGGAGGAGGAAAGGGGGGTTAGCGTTTGTAGTTCGGGGCCTCCACCACGATCTGCACGTCGTGCGGGTGCGACTCCTTCAGGCCCGCCGCGGTGATCCGTACGAATCGGCCGCGCTCTTTGAGCTCGTCGACTGTGCGGGCTCCGACGTAGAACATCGACTGCCGCAGCCCCCCGACGAGCTGGTACGCGACCGCGGACGCCGGCCCGCGGTACGGCACCTGGCCCTCGATCCCCTCGGGGATGAGCTTGTCGTCGCTGGGCACGTCGGCCTGGAAGTAGCGGTCCTTCGAGTACGACGTCTTCTTGCCGCGGGTCTGCAGCGCCCCGAGCGAGCCCATGCCGCGGTACTGCTTGAACTGCTTGCCGCCCACGAAGACGAGCTCGCCCGGGCTCTCGTCGGTGCCCGCGAACAGCGAGCCGATCATCACGGTGTCGGCGCCGGCGACGAGCGCCTTGGCGATGTCGCCCGAGTACTGCAGGCCGCCGTCGGCGATGACCGGCACGCCCGCTTCGCGAGCGGCGAGGGATGCCTCGTAGATCGCCGTCACCTGGGGGACGCCCACGCCCGCGACGATGCGCGTGGTGCAGATCGAGCCGGGGCCGACGCCGACCTTGACGGCATCCACTCCCGCGTCGATGAGCGCCTGGGCGCCCTCGCGCGTGGCCACGTTGCCGCCGACCACGTCGATGTGCGCGAACGACGGGTCGGCCTTGAGACGGCGCACGATGTCGACGACGCCCGCGGACTGCCCGTTGGCCGTGTCGACCACGAGGACGTCCACGCCCGCGTCGCGCAGGGCCTCGGCGCGCTCCCACGCGTCGCCGAAGAAGCCGATGGCGGCGCCCACGCGCAGCCGCCCGTGCTCGTCCTTGGTGGCCAGCGGGTACTTCTCGCTCTTGTCGAAGTCTTTGATCGTGATGAGGCCGGCGAGCTTGCCGTCGTCGTCGATGAGCGGCAGCTTCTCGACGCGGTGCTTGGCGAACAGCGCGATCACCTCGTTCGCGCCGATGCCGACGCGCCCTGTGATGAGCCCCTCCGAGGTCATGACGTCCTTCACGAGCGTCGCCTGGCGCTCGAAGCCCGACACGAAGCGCATGTCGCGGTTCGTGATGATGCCCACGAGCCGCCCGTCGGGCCCGACCACCGGCAGGCCGGAGATGCGGTACTGCGCGCACAGCGCGTCGACCTCTTCGATCGTCGCGTCGGGCGTCGTGGTGATCGGGTTGGAGATCATGCCCGACTCGCTGCGCTTGACGCGGTCGACCATCGCGGCCTGCTCTTCGATGGAGAGGTTGCGATGCAGGATGCCGAGCCCGCCCTCGCGCGCGACGGCGATCGCCATGCGCGCCTCGGTGACGGTGTCCATCGCGCTGGAGACGAGCGGGATGGCGACCGTCACCCGGCGCGTCAACCGCGACGACGTGTCGGCTTCGCTGGGGATGACATCGGTGTGCCCGGGCAGCAGAAGCACGTCGTCGTAGGTCAGTCCGACAAAGCCGAAGGGGTCGTTCTGCGCCATGGATTCAGGTCTCCTGCAGGGTCGGGGGGTAATCGATTCTAAGCTCCGCGGTCACGACACGAACACGTTCGTGATCGATCAGTAGTCGAAACACGCGCGACACATTACGCTCGTAGCGTCGTTCATCACGGCCGATGCGACCCGGAGCCTCGGTCGACGATGCCGGACTGGAGGTTCTGTGGGTTCCACGACAATCGCTGCGCCGCGCATTCCACCGTGGCTCGTCGCCGTGCTGGGCACGCTCATGGCGCTCGCGACGCTGCTGGTGGCCCTGCCCGCCCAGGCGGCCACCGACGGCGCGACGCCGACGCCTACACCGACGAGCTACCCGTACACCATCGCCGGAAACGTGCGCGCCGCCGGCGAGCCGATAGCCGGGGCCGTGGTCCGGGTCACCGGTGGCGACTTCGTCGGCGAGGCCACCACGAGCGACAACGGCACCTGGCAGGTCGGCGTGCCCGACAAAGAGGGCACGTGGCAAGTCGAGCTCGTCCAGAGCAGCCTGCCGGCCGGACTGGCGGTGCCCGAGGGCTTCGCCTTCACCGAGGACGTGGAGTTCGGAGCGACGAGCACCGTCACACGCAACTTCACCCTCGGGGCGGCGGAGCGCGTGACCACGAGCTTTCTCGACCAGTTCCTCTCCCGCGCCGCCAACGGCCTCAACTTCGGCCTGATGCTCGCGCTGGCGGCGATCGGGCTCTCGCTCGTGTACGGGACGACAGGCCTGTCGAACTTCGCGCACGGCGAGATGGTCACTTTCGGAGCGCTGTTCGCGCTGCTGTTCGCCGACGACTTCGGCATGTCGATCTGGATCGCGATCCCGCTCGCCATCGCGGTGTCCGCGCTGTTCGGGCTCGGCATGGACACCGGCATCTGGAGACCGCTCAGGCGAAAAGGGCTCGGCATGGTCCAGGTCATGATCGTCTCGATCGGCCTGTCGCTCGCGTTGCGCTACATCTACCAGATGTTCGTCGGCGGCGGCACGCGCCAGCTGCCGGGCGCGATCGCGACCACGGTCCCCGGCCTCGGCCCGGTCCGGCTCAGCGTCACCGATCTGATCAGCATGGGCATCTCGATCGTCGTGATCGTCGCGTTCGCGTGGTGGCTGATGCGCACCCGGATCGGCCGCGCCACGCGCGCCGTGTCGGACAACCCGTCGCTCGCCGCCGCCAGCGGCATCGACGTCGACGCCGTCATCCGCGTCGTCTGGATCATGGGCGCGGCCCTGGCCGGCCTCTCCGGCATCCTGTGGGCGTACTTCCGGCCCGGCATCAAGTGGGACATGGGCACCAGCGTGCTGCTGCTGATGTTCGCGGCGGTCACCCTCGGTGGGTTCGGCACCGCGTTCGGCGCGCTCGTCGGCTCGATCGTCGTCGGCCTGCTCGTCGAGGTGTCCACGCTGTGGATCCCGTCCGACCTGAAGTTCGCCGGCGCGCTGGTCGTGCTGATCGTCATCCTCCTCTTCCGACCACAGGGCATCCTCGGACGCCGAGAGCGAATCGGGTAGACGCACATGAACTGGCTGCAGATTCTCAACAACACGTTCGCGCAGATCCTCGCGCCGGCCACTTTGGGCTACGTCCTCGCCGCCATCGGGCTCTCGGTGCACTTCGGCTTCGCCGGCCTGTTGAACATGGGCGTCGCGGGCTTCATGGCCATCGGCGCGTACGGCTTCGCGATCTCGATCCTCACGTTCGGGCTGCCGTGGCCGGTGGCGGCGCTCATCGGTCTCGTCGCCGCGGTGCTGTTCGCGCTCGTGATGGGCATCCCGACGCTGCGCCTGCGCGGCGACTACCTGGCGATTGTCACGATCGCCGCCGCCGAGGTGCTGCGACTGCTGTTCCTCACGTCGGCGTTCCGCGGCGTCACCGGGTCGGCCGACGGCCTCTCCGGCTTCCAGCTCGGCTTCCGCGCCAGCAACCCGCTGCCGCCAGGGAAGTGGGGCTGGGGCCCGTGGACCTACCAGTCCGACCAGTGGTGGGTGATCATCTTCGGGGTCATCGCGATCGCGATCGTGGTCGCGCTGGTGTGGCTGCTCATGAGCAGCCCGTGGGGCCGCGTCATCCGCGGCATCCGCGAGGACGAGGATGCCGTGCGATCGCTGGGCAAGAACGTGTACGCGTTCAAGATGCAGGCCCTCATCGTCGGCGGCGTCATCATCGCGGCCGGCGGCATCATCACCGCGATGGGAACGAACGTCAACCCGAACGTCTACGTCACGTCGCAGACGTTCTACGTGTGGACGGCGTTGCTGCTCGGCGGGGCCGCGACCATCTTCGGGCCGGTGCTCGGCGCCATCCTGTTCTGGATGGTCCGCGCCTTCCTCTCGAACCTGCTGCCCGCCCTCGTCGAGATCGGCTGGCTCCCGTTCCTGACCGCCGAGCAGAGCCAGATGCTCGTGTTCGTCCTTGTCGGCGTCGCGCTCATGCTGCTGGTGATCTTCCGCCCGCAGGGCATCCTCGGAAGCAAGAAGGAGCTGACCTTTGTCCGCTGACGTCTCGCCCCCGGCCCCCCGTCCGAAATCGACCGGTCTGCACAAGGCCGACGAGAGCGGCGAGATCCACCCCGGCATCGCGAAGGTCGACCCGATCATCGTCATCGACGGCGTGCGCCGCGAGTTCGGCGGCCTCACCGCGGTGGACGTCGACCACCTCGAGATCCCGCGCCACGCGATCACCGCGCTCATCGGCCCCAACGGCGCCGGCAAGACCACGCTGTTCAACCTGCTCACGGGGTTCGACAAGCCGAACGCGGGCAGCTGGTCGTTCGACGGCAAGAACCTCTCCGGCATCCCCGCGTACAAGACGGCGCGCATGGGCCAGGTGCGCACGTTCCAGCTCACCAAGTCGCTGGGCCTTCTCACCGTGCTCGAGAACATGAAGCTCGGCGCGACAAAGCAGACCGGCGAGCGCATCTGGGCCAGCGTCCTGCCCTTCCTGTGGAAGAGCCAGGAGGCGCAGATCGAGGAGAAGGCGCGCGATCTGCTCACGCGGTTCAAACTCGACGCCAAGGAGCAGGACTACGCGGCATCCCTCTCCGGCGGCCAGCGCAAGCTGCTCGAGATGGCCCGCGCGCTCATGAGCGATCCGACGCTCGTGATGCTCGACGAGCCGATGGCCGGCGTCAACCCCGCGCTCACGCAGTCGCTGCTCGAGCACATCCTCGATCTGAAAGACCTCGGGATGACGGTGGTGTTCGTCGAGCACGACATGCACATGGTGCGCCACATCGCCGACTGGGTCGTGGTGATGGCCGAGGGGCGCGTGGTCGCGGAAGGCCCGCCCGAAGAAGTGATGAAGCAGCGCGCCGTCATCGACGCCTACCTGGGCGCGCACCAGGATGTCGACCTCGGCGTCGTGACCGGCCGGGTGGAGGGCGAGCTGTCCACCGAGGCGCGCTCGCTCGTGGAGGCCGTGCAAGAGCTGAGCGAGGTCGTCGAGGCGGAGGCCTCGGCCGAGACTGCGGAGGGCACGAAGTGAGCGACACCGCGCAGAACGTCGTCGAGCTGAACGATGTCGTCGCCGGATACCTGCCCGGCGTGAACATCCTCAACGGCGCCAATCTCACCGCCGCCAAGGGCGAGCTGATCGGCATCATCGGACCGAACGGCGCCGGCAAGTCGACGATGCTCAAGGCCATCTTCGGCCAGGTGAAAGTGCGCTCCGGGTCGGTCATGCTCAACGGCGAGGAGATCACGGGCCTGCGCGCCAACAAGCTCGTCGCGAAGGGCGTCGGCTTCGTGCCGCAGACCAACAACGTGTTCCCCAGCCTGACGATCGCCGAGAACCTGCAGATGGGCGCCTACCAGAAGCCGGCGCTGTACAACGAGCGCGTCGACTTCATCACGTCGATCTTCCCCGACCTGGCCAAACGCCTGCAGCAGCGGGCTGGCTCGCTGTCCGGCGGCGAGCGCCAGATGGTGGCCATGGGCCGCGCGCTGATGATGGACCCGCACGTGATGCTCCTCGACGAGCCGTCGGCCGGGCTGTCGCCGTCGCGCCAGGACGAGGCGTTCCTGCGGGTGTCGGAGATCAACAAGGCCGGCGTCACCACGATCATGGTCGAGCAGAACGCCCGCCGCTGCCTGCAGATCTGCGACCGCGGCTACGTCTTGGACCAGGGGCGCGACGCGTACACGGGGACCGGTCGCGAGCTGCTGAACGACCCCAACGTGATCGGCCTCTACCTCGGCACGCTCGGCGCCTGAGGCGCCGCATCCCGCACACGGAACGGCCCCGGTCCGAAGACCGGGGCCGTTTCGTGCGACTCGATGTCAGCCGATGCGGACGAAGCTGTTGTTGTTGTCCTCATCGAACTCGAAGATGCCGATCGTCGCCTCGGTCGGGTCGCCGACGTCGTTGAACGTGATCGCGCCGGAGACGCCGTCGTAGTCGGCCACACCGCCATCGAGGATGATGTCGGCGCACTCCTCGTACGAGGTGCACTTCGTGCCGGGGTCGTCACCGCCGCCGGAGACGCTCTGCAGGTGGGCGGCCACATCGGGGCCGGCCGTCGAGCCCGCCTCGAGCGACGCCAGCGCCAGCAGGATCACCGCGTCGAACGACTCCGGAGCGTAGGTGAAGTCCTTCAGCTTGGCGTTGCCCTCGTCGGTCCAGAACGACTGGACGTCTTCGCGGAAGTCCTCGATCGTCGCCGGGTCGACCGCCGGGTACGTGCCCTTCGCTCCCGCGACCGAGCCCGGCTCGAGCTCGTCGCCGAAGTTGGTCAGGTTGCCGTCCACGAAGTACAGCTGGTTGGTCGGGTACTCCGCGGCCACGATCTCGGGGATCATGGTCTTGACCTCTTCGAACGTGATCAGGGCGATCGCGTCCGGCTTGGCGGCGAGCACCGTGTCGATCTGCGACGCGAAGTTCGTGTCGCCCGTGTTGTAGAGCGACGCGGCCACGACCTCTCCGCCGGCCGCCTCGAACGCCTTCTTCGTGAAGCACGCGAGACCGGTGCCGTACGAGTCGTTCAGCACGATCATGCCCAGCGTCTCAGCGCCGTCTCCGGCGATGAGGTTGCCGAGCACCTCGCCCTGCAGCACGTCGGACGGCGCGGTGCGCCAGTACAGGCCGTTGTCCTCGTAGCCGGTGAACTCGGCCGACGTGTTGGCCGGCGAGAACTGGATGGCGTCTGCGGCGATCACCTGGTCGATGAACTGCAGCGACGTGCCTGACGACGCGGCGCCGATGATGGCGGTCGCGCCCTCGTTGAGCAGACGCGGGACCTCGGTCTCGTACGCCTTGTTGTCGGTGTCGCCCGAGTCGCCCTGGATCAGGTCGATCTGCACGCCCTTGTCCGCCTTGTTGACGACCGACGCGGCGTACTCGGTGCCGGCGATCTCGGGCGGGCCGAGGAAGGCGAGGTTGCCGGTCACCGGCAGCGCGGTGCCGATCTTGTAGGTCAGGTCCTTGCCCGGGCCCTCAGACGTCGAGCTGTACTCGGGCGTGTAGTCGGCCGGCTCGGCTGCGTCGCAGTCGATCGGGAACTCGAAGCCGCTGCCGCTGGTCTCGGTGGGGGTGGTGCCTCCCCCGCCGGAACACGCGGCCAGAACCAGGGCGCTCGCGCCGACCAGGGCGAAGCCGCCCATGATCCTCGCGGTGCGCGAACGAGTGAAGACGCTCATATTGCTCCTTGCTGTGAATGAACGACAGGCCGACTCGGGCGCCGACCCAGTGTGAACAAACCTAACTCGGAGACTGCGTCGGGGATGTTGCCATTCGTTAACGATCCGTAACGCGATTCAATCGTTATACGAGCTCTGCCAGCATCACGCGAGCTGCGCGACCTCCTCCGCCGCGCGAGCGCGGCGCGGGCGCGCGAACTGGTCGACGGTGAGGATGACCAGAGCGACCCACACCAGTCCGAACCCGATCCAGCGCTCCAGGCTCATGTGCTCGTGCATCACCCACACGCCGATGCCGAACTGCATGACGGGTGTGAGAAACTGCAGCAGCCCGACGACGCTGAGCGGCGCGCGGCGCGCGGCGGCCGCGAACATCAGCAGCGGCGCGGCCGTGACGGCCCCGCTCGCGCTCAGCAGCAGCGTGTGGACGACACTGTGCGACCCGAGAGTGAGACCGGTCGTCGCGCCCAGCCAGACCAGCACGGCGGCGGCGACCGGCGCCATCCATGCCGTCTCCAGCGTGAGGCCGCTGACCGCGTCCACCGACGGGCCGAGCTGCTTTTTCACCAGGCCGTACACGCCGAACGAGCCCGCGAGCGTCAGCGCGATGACCGGGAACGTGCCGTAGCCGACGACGATGACGAGCACGGCGGCGCCGGCCACGCCGATCGCGACCCACTGCGCCGGCCGCATCCGCTCGCGCAGCACGAGGACGGCCAATAGCACGGTGACGAGCGGGTTGATGAAATAGCCGAGGCTCGCCTCGATCACGTTGCCCGACATAGTGGCGATGACGTACATCGTCCAGTTGACGAGGATGAGGGCGCCGGCGAGCGCGGTGAGCGCCAGCAGTCGCGGCCTTCGCAGGATGGCGCCGAAGGCCCGCCAGTGGCGCGTGGCCGCCAGCAGCAGCACGCACAGCACGAGGGTGAGCAGCACGCGCCAGCCGACGATCTCGAGGGGATCGGTCGGCAGCAGCGCGATGAAGTACAGCGGGAACACGCCCCACAGAAGGTACGCGGCGAACCCGTAGACGACGCCGAGCGTCATCTCACGCGACCGGAACGCCCCGCTCGTGGAAGCGGAGGGGGCGCGGGTCACCGATCAAGCCTACGGGTGCGGCACGCGGCGTCGGCCGAGTCGGACGCCGTGGACTGCCGTTCACCGCCGGAATCCTGCCGCGCGAAAGCGGGAGGGCCCGGATGCCGTGGCATCCGGGCCCTCCCGAGCGTCGTGTGCGAACCGCCTTAGCGGACGACAACCGCGAGCACGTCGCGCGCGGAAAGCACGAGGTACTCGTCGGCGCCGAACTTCACCTCGGTGCCGCCGTACTTGCTGTACAGCACGCGGTCGCCGACGGCGACGTCGAGCGGAACACGGTTGCCGTTGTCGTCGATGCGACCCGGGCCGACCGCGACGACCTCGCCCTCCTGGGGCTTCTCTTTCGCGGTGTCGGGGATGACGAGGCCACTGGACGTGGTCTGCTCGGCCTCGACCTGCTTGATGACGATGCGGTCCTCGAGCGGCTTGATGGAAACCGACACGGTCTACCTCTTTCTTGGAACTGCTTGGATTCAAGACTGTTAGCACTCACCGGTCGAGAGTGCTTATCTCAGTCTAGAGACTCGTTGGCACTCATGCAACGCGAGTGCCAGCCGGCTCGCCCGGTGCGTAGGCTTGCGCCGTGGACACCGCCGAGCTCGCCGCCATCCTCACCCCCGACGGCCTGCGACTGCTCGACGGGCTCCCCGCGATCGAGCGGGCCGACGACGTCGCGCGCGCCGTGTCGCGGCTGCGCGCCGCCGGGCACTCCCCCGATCTCGTGTCGGCGGTCGTCGGGCAGGCACGGCTGCGCACGCGGGCGCGGGCGAAGTTCGGCTCGTTCGCCGAGCGGATGCTGTTCACACCCGCGGGGCTCGAGCAGGCGACGCGGATGCCGGTGGCCGCCCTGCACGCCGGACGCTTTCGCGACGCCGGGCTCGAGCGCGTCGCCGACCTCGGCTGCGGCATCGGCGGCGACGCGCTGGGGCTCGCCGCCCTCGGCCTGCGCGTCGACGCCGTCGACGCCGACGAGGCGACCGCCGCGGTCGCCGCGTTCAACCTCGCGCCTTTCGGCGATGCCGTGACCGTGCGGCACGGGCGCGCCGAAGACGCCGACCTGTCGCACGTCGACGGCGTGTGGCTCGATCCCGCGCGCCGCGCTGCGGGCTCGAACGTCGGAGGTTCGCGCCAAAGTCGGAGTATCGGGCCGACATCCTCCGACATTGGCGCGAGTCTCCGACATTCGGGCGGCGGCGGGCCGCGGCGACTGCGCGCCGACGAGTGGTCGCCCCCGCTGGAGTGGGCCTTCGGGCTTGCCGCGCGCCTGCCGGCCGGCGTAAAGCTCGGGCCGGCGCTGGACCGCGACCGCATCCCGAGCGGAGTCGAGGCGCAGTGGATCAGCGTCGACGGGTCGACGATCGAGCTCGTGCTGTGGTCGGGCGTGCTCGCGCGGCCCGGGGTGGCGCGCGCGGCGCTCGTGATCCGCGGCGGACAGGCGAGCGAGCTCACGGCCGCCGGCGACGCCGTGGACGCGCCGACCCGCCCGCTCGTCGTCGGCGGATACCTGCACGAGCCGGACGGCGCGGTCATCCGGGCGCGGCTCATCGGCGATGTCGCGCGATCACTGGATGCCGGGATGCTGGACGAGCGCATCGCCTACCTGGTGTCGGAGACCGCGGCCACGAGCCCGTTCGTGCAGACCTTCCGGGTGCGCGAGTCGCTGCCGCTCAAGCCCGATGCGATCCGGGCCGCGCTCGCGCGCAACGACATCGGCACGCTCGAGATCAAAAAGCGCGGCGTCGACGTCGATCCGGCGGAGTTCCGCCGCAAGCTCAAGCCCCGCGGCTCGCGGTCGGCGACACTGATCCTCACGCGCGCGGGCGGCGCGCGGGTCGCACTGCTCGCCGAGCGAGTGGCCGCCGCCGATCGCTGAGCCCCCGGAACGCGGACGTCAGAACAGGCCGAGCTGCGAAGCGGCCCACAGCAGCCATCCGACGCTGTAGAGCACGGAGAGGATGCCGAGCACGAGCGCCCAGACGGCAAGCTGTCGGCTCTCGCCCGGCCGGCGCAACGCGAACGCGGCGGCCACGACCCCGACAAGCCCGACCGGGAGCCCCCAGCCGACGAAGAGCGAGACGGCGAGCGCGACGACCGAGAAGCCGAGCGCCCAGCGCGCGAGGCCGCGCCGCCACGG
>NZ_JASGEC010000074.1:0-52330 GCF_047606685.1 Microbacterium sp. | reverse complement strand
CCCGCGCGCGCTCGCGCGCCACCCGCGTCCCCCGCGCCACCCGCGCGCCCCGCGCGCCAGAAACCCGCATTCGCGCCTGCGAGCGTCATGCGCGAATGCGGGTTTCTATAGCGCGCGAAGAGGTGCCGCGGTGGGAACACGCGCGATTGAAGGTTTCTGTAGCGCGGCGGTGTCGGTGTGCTGGGAACTCACGCGAGTGCGGGTGTCGGCAGCGCGGGCGCCTCGCCGCGCGACGCGGCGCGTGCTCCTGCACAGCCCGCCGTGCGCCGGCGGATGTCCACAATCGCGCTCGATCGGCGCCGAGGCGCGCCCGGCAGCCGTCATCCTGGGCCGATGGATGTCGCGACCCTGCACCCCCACGAGACCACCCCCATCGAGGTCGTCCGTCGGCGCGGGCAGCTCGATCGCGTCGACGACCGCCGCTTGCGGCGAATGCTCGAAACGCGCGAGTGGGTGCGGATCGTTCCCGGCGTCTTCGCACGGGCAGTCGATTGGCGGGCGCTCAAGCCCATCGAGCGCCACCGCGCCAAGGTGCTCGAGACACTGCACCGAATGACGGCGCCCGCCGTCGTGTCGCATCGCTCCGTGGCGGCGGCGTGGGGCATCGACACTCTGGGCGCCTGGCCCCGGCACGTCGAGATCACGACCGAGCGCGCGAGCGGCGGCCGCACGAGCGGCCTGGTGCGGCGGTACGGCTTGGGCCTGAGCGACGTGGAGAGGATGCCGTTCGCCGGCCGGCACGTCACAGTCCCCGCGCAGACCGCGCTCGACCTGGCCCGCTCGCTTCCGTTCGCAGAGGCAGTGGCCGCCGTCGATCAAGCCATATGGCAAGGCCGGGATGGCGGACCGCTCACCACGCTGGGCGAGGTCGAAGATCTGTTGGAGCTCGCCGAGCCACGGCGCGGTGACGTGCGCGCGCGGCGCGTGCTCGAATTCGCCTCGCCACTCGCCGCAAACGTGCGCGAGTCGCAGATGCGTGTGCTCGTCGTCGCGCTCGGGTTCTCCACGCCACGACCGCAGGAGAGACGCGTGCTTCCCAGCGGACGCGTCGCCTACGGCGATCTCTACTTCCCCGAAGACGACCACTGGCTCGAGGTCGACGGGCGCGGGAAGTACCTCAGTCCGGAGTTCGGGCTCGAGCGCGATCCCGCGATGATCGTGATCGACGAGAAGAACCGCGAGAACGAGATCCGCCGCGAGGTGCGCGGCTTCTCGCGTCTGGAGGCGACGGACGCCGACAATCCGCGCCTCGTCTACGACGTGCTCACCCGCGACGGCTTGCGCAGTCGCCTCCCGCGGCCCTGACACCCCGCGCCGCGCCCGCGCGCCGCGCGCTACAGAGACCCGCAATCGCGCCTGCGAATAGCGCGCGCGAGCGCGGGTTTCTGTAGCGCGAGAGGTGCCCACGTGTGGGAAACACGCGCGAGCGCGGGTTTCTGTAGCGCAAACGGCACCCCCGTCACAAGAACACACGCGCGAACGCGGGATTCTGCAGCGCGCCAGAGTCCCGCGTCACCAGCTGACCGGGAGCGCCTTGCCCTCGTCGTAGCCGGCGGCCGACTGCAGGCCGACCCGGGCGCGATCGTGGAACTCCGCGACCGACGACGCCCCCGCGTACGTGAACGACGAGCGCACGCCCGACGTGATCATGTCGAGCAGGTCCTCCAGGCCGGGCCGCAGCGGGTCGAGGTAGATCTTCGACGACGAGATGCCCTCGGCGAACAGCTCGCGGCGCGCCAGCTCGTACGGGTCCAGCCGGCCAAACCGCGCGTGCACGGCCTTCGTCGACGCCATCCCCCACGACTCCTTGTACACGCGGCCGTCGGCGGCGGTCTGCAGCTCGCCAGGCGCCTCGATCGTGCCCGCGAACCACGAGCCGACCATGACCGACGACGCTCCGGCCGCGAGAGCCAGGGCGACATCGCGCGGGTAGCGGACGCCACCGTCGGCCCACACGTGGGCGCCCATGATGCGCGCGGCCTCGGCCGTCTCGAGCACGGCCGAGAACTGCGGGCGACCGACCGCGGTCATCATCCGGGTCGTGCACATCGCGCCGGGACCGACGCCGACCTTGAGGATCGACGCGCCCGCGGTCACCAGATCGTGCACGCCCTCGGCCGTCACGATGTTGCCCGCGGCGACCGGGATGCCGAGCCTCAGCTCCGACACGGCGCGCAGGGCGCGCAGCATCCCCTCCTGGTGCCCGTGCGCGGTGTCGACGACGAGCACGTCGACGCCCGCGGCGGCCAGCGCCTGCGCCTTGGCCGCCACGTCGCCGTTGATGCCGACCGCGGCGGCGACGATGAGCCGCCCGTCCCGGTCGACGGCCGGCCGGTACAGCGCGGAGCGCAGCGCGGTGCGCCGCGACAGCGTGCCGACCACGAAGCCGTGGCGCAGCACGCACACGACGTCGGCGTCCGCCCCGACGATCACGTCGAACGCGTGCCGGGGCGTTTCCACGTCGTCGGCGTCGATCGAGGGCGTGCGACCGCGCACAAGGTCGCCCAGTCGCGCATCGGGCAGCGCGCGCCCGAGCCGTGACGCCGGAACGATTCCGCGCACGCGCTCCAGTGCGAGCGTGTCGGCGGGCCCTTCGGCCACGACAATGCCGTGGCCGGGAGTGGCCGGAAGGAGCTTCGCGGCGTCGGCGGCGCTCGCATCCGGCGGCAGCACAATCGGCGTGTCCCACGGCACGGGCTGGTCCTTGACCCAGCGGATCGCGGCGTCGAGCTCTTGCAGCGGCATGTCCTGCGGCAGCACGCCGAGCCCGCCGCGGCGGGCCAGCGTCGCGGCCAGCCGCGGCCCGGTGACCGAGTTCATGTTCGCCGACACAAGGGGAATCGTCGCGGTCGTGCCGTCGCCGGGCGCGAGGTCGACATCGAGGCGACTTGAGATCGCCGACCGCCGAGGAACGAGGAACACGTCCGAGTACGTCAGGTCGACATCCGGCCGCTCGCCATAGAACTCCATGTGAGTCAACAGTAGTGAGTCTGAGCGCTAGGCTTGATGAGCGCGCGTGGCGCCGCTTCGACGCTGTGCGCGCGGCGATTTTCACCGATGAGAGCAGGCGATCGAGCGTGTCCAGCCAGGTCACGGGCGCAGGGGTGTCGAGCGAAAGCGAGTTTGGCGCCAACGAATGGCTCGTGGAAGAGCTTTACGAGCAGTACAAGTCCGACAAGAACTCGGTGGACAAGGAATGGTGGCCCGTCCTCGAGTCGTTCCGCCCCGCCAATGGCGGAGCGCGGACGGATGGCGCGGGGCCGACGACGACGAACGAAGCTCCCCCAGCCCCAGCCCCAGCCCCCGCCCCCGCCCCCGCCGAGCCTGAGCCGCAGGCCGCGCCGGCGGCATCCGAGCCCCGCCCGCTGACCACGCCAATCCCGGTGCTCGGCGCGCAGCCGGTGGCCCGCACCACCGGAAAGCCGGCGAGGCCGCAGCCCATTCCCGCCCAGGCGCCGGTCACGACGCACACGTCGGAGGGGTCGGCCGAGGAGGACACCGTCACTCCGCTGCGCGGGATGCCGAAGGCGCTCGCGGCCAACATGGACCAGTCGCTGACGGTCCCGACCGCGACGAGCGTGCGCACGATCCCCGCCAAGCTCATGATCGACAACCGGATCGTGATCAACAACTACCTGTCGCGCACGCGCGGCGGCAAGGTCAGCTTCACGCACTTCATCGGCTGGGCGATCATCCAGGCGCTCAAGGAGTTCCCGAGCCAGAACGTGTTCTACGCCGAGGTCGACGGCAAGCCGTCGGTCGTCGCGCCCGCGCACATCAACCTCGGCGTGGCGATCGACCTGCCCAAGCCCGACGGCACTCGGGCGTTGCTCGTGCCGAGCGTCAAGCGCACCGAGACGATGTCGTTCAGCGAGTTCCTGGCCGCCTACGAAGACCTCGTCGCGCGCGCCCGCGCGAACAAGCTCACGCCCGCCGACTTCCAGGGCACGACGATCTCGCTCACCAACCCCGGCGGCATCGGCACGGTGCACTCGGTGCCGCGCCTGATGAAAGGCCAAGGCGCGATCATCGGCGCCGGCGCGCTGGAGTACCCGGCCCAGTTCCAGGGCATGAGCGAACGCACGCTCAGCGAGCTCGCGGTCGGCAAGACGATCACGCTCACGAGCACGTACGACCATCGCGTCATCCAGGGGGCGGGCTCGGGCGAGTTCCTCAAGAAGGTGCACGAGCTGCTGATCGGGCAGCGCGGCTTCTACGACGACATCTTCGCCGCCGTGCGCATCCCGACCGCTCCGATCCGCTGGGCGAACGACATCAACGTCGACCTCGCCGAGCGCGTCGACAAGGCCGCCCGCGTGCAGGAGCTCATCAACGCCTACCGCGTGCGCGGCCACCTGATGGCCGACATCGACCCGCTGGAGTACCGGCAGCGCACGCACCCCGACCTCGAGTTGGAGAGCCACGGCCTCACGTTCTGGGACCTGGACCGCGAGTTCGTCACGGGCGGGTTCGGCGGCAAGCGCGTGCTGAAGCTGCGCGAGATCCTCGGCGTGCTGCGCGACTCCTACTGCCGCACGATCGGCATCGAGTACATGCACATCCAGGACCCTTCGCAGCGCAAGTGGTTCCAGGACAACATGGAGGTCAAATACCAAAAGCCCGGGCACGACGAGCAGCTGCGCATCCTCAGCAAGCTGAACCAGGCCGAGGCGTTCGAGACGTTCCTGCAGACGAAGTTCGTCGGCCAGAAGCGCTTCTCGCTCGAGGGGGGCGAGTCGCTCATCCCGCTCCTCGACCAGATCCTGGAGGGCGCCGCAGAGGCGGGCCTGGACGGAGCGGCGATCGGGATGGCGCACCGCGGCCGGCTCAACGTGCTCACCAACATCACGGGTAAGACGTACGGCCAGGTCTTCCGCGAGTTCGAAGGCTCGGTCGCCGTCGGCAACAAAGCAGGTTCGGGGGATGTCAAGTACCACCTCGGCACCGACGGCACCTTCGTCGCCGACGGCGGGCAGCAGATCCCGGTCCATCTGGCGGCCAACCCGTCGCATCTGGAGACCGTCGACGGCGTGCTGGAGGGCATCGTCCGCGCCAAGCAGGACCGCAAGCCGATCGGCTCGTTCTCGTACCTGCCGGTGCTCGTGCACGGTGACGCGGCGTTCGCCGGACAGGGCGTCGTCGTCGAGACGCTGCAGATGTCGCAGCTGCGCGGATACCGCACGGGCGGCACGATCCACGTGGTGGTCAACAACCAGGTCGGGTTCACCACGACCCCCGTCGACGGATACACCTCGATCTACGCCACCGACGTCGCCAAGACCATCCAGGCGCCGATCCTGCACGTCAACGGCGACGACCCCGAGGCGGTCGTGCACGTCGCCGAGGTCGCGTTCCGCTACCGCCAGGAGTTCCACCGCGACATCGTCATCGACCTGGTCTGCTACCGCCGCCGCGGCCACAACGAGGGCGACGACCCGTCGATGACGCAACCCCTGATGACGAACCTCATCGAGGCGAAGCGGTCGGTGCGCCGGCTCTACACCGAGGCACTCGTCGGACGCGGCGACATCACCGAGGAGGAGTACGAGAACGCCAAGAAGGACTTCCAGGAGAGCCTTGAGATCGCGTTCACCGAGACGCACGAGGCGCAGACGGGAACGACGGATGTCGTTGACACCGCCACCATCGAGTTGGCCGAAGCCGATCGTGCGCCGGGTGTGCTGGCGACCACCGCCGTGTCGCGCGAGATCGTGGAGAAAGTCGGCAACGCGTTCGTGAACAAGCCCGACGGCTTCACGGTGCACACCAAGCTGCAGCAGCTGCTGGAGAAGCGCCTCGATATGAGCCGCAACGGCGCCGTGGACTGGAGCTTTGCCGAGCTGCTCGCGTTCGGCTCGCTGCTGCTGGAAGGCACGAACGTGCGCCTGGCCGGCCAAGACGCGCAGCGCGGCACGTTCGTGCAGCGGCACTCGGTGCTGCACGACCGCGACAACGGCCAGGAGTGGATCCCATTGACGAACCTCGGCGAGAACCAGGGCCGGTTCTGGGTCTACAACTCGCTGCTCAGCGAGTACGCGGCGATGGCGTTCGAGTACGGCTACTCGGTGGAGCGCCCCGACGCGCTCGTGCTGTGGGAGGCGCAGTTCGGCGACTTCGCCAACGGCGCGCAGTCGGTGATCGACGAGTACATCTCGGCGGCCGAACAGAAGTGGGGCCAGCAATCGAGCATCGTGCTGCTGCTCCCCCACGGCTACGAGGGGCAGGGCCCCGACCACTCGTCTGCACGCATCGAGCGCTATCTGCAGCTGTGCGCGCAGGACAACATGACGGTGGCAAGGCCCTCGACGCCGGCATCCTATTTCCACCTGCTGCGCCGCCAGGCGTACAGCCGCCCCCGCCGCCCCCTCGTGGTCTTCACGCCGAAGGCGATGCTGCGGCTGCGCGGCGCGACGAGCGCGGTCGAGGAGTTCATCACGGGGCGCTTCGAACCGGTGCTCGACGACGACCGCGGGGTCGACAAGAGCGTCGTGAAGCGGGTGCTGCTGCACTCGGGCAAGATCCACTGGGACCTGCGCGCCGAGCTCGACAAGAACCCGAACCCCGAGATCGCCCTAGTGCGGCTCGAGCAGTTCTACCCCGCCCCCATCGACGAGCTCAACGCGGTGATCGACAGCTATCCCGGCGCCGAGCTGGTCTGGGTGCAGGACGAGCCGGAGAACCAGGGCGCGTGGCCGTTCATCGCCCTCGAGGTCGTCAAGCACCTGCACGGCCGCACGATCCAGCGCGTGTCGCGGTCGTCGGCGGCGTCGCCGGCAACGGGCTCGCCGAAGGTGCACGCGGAGGAGAGCGCTGAGATCCTGCGCACGGCCACGACGCTGTAGCGGGTCGCCGGCCGAGCCGGCATCGACGGGCTAGAACGGGGGCGGGTCGAGGCCCGTCGTCGCGCCGCTCGGGCTGGTCCAGCGCAGCTCGCCGGCTTCGGAGTCGCGTTCGAGCCGCCACCGCGTGCCGTGCTTGACGATGTGGTGGTGCTCGCAGGTTGGCCCGAGGTTCGTCGCCGCGGTCGGCCCGCCGAACTGCCAGTCCACGCGGTGGTCGATGTCGCACTCGCGCGCCGAGCGGGCGCAGCCGGGGAACAAGCAGCTCGCGTTCTCGATCGTCACCCATCGGCGCAGGTCGGCGGGCACCCTGTACGTCGTGCGGTCGACGTCGAGCACGGTGCCGGTGACAGGATGCGTCAGCACGCGAATCCAGCTCCTCGCCGATCCGGCGAGCCGCTTCGCCGTGTCGAGGTCGATCGGGCCGTAGCCGTCGAGGGTGGCCGGCGTGTCGTCTTCCCCGAGCAGCGTCATCATCGGCACGGTCACCGAGACAACCGGATCGATGCCGCGGCTCTCGCCGCGAGCGAGGATGCCGACGAGCACGTCGGCGCGCAGCTGCGCGAGTGTGCGCTCCTCGTCGGGCTCGGCGCGCAGGCTGCGGGCGTGCGCGTCGACCACGTTCCAGGCGGCGTGGATGTCGGCCGTCGGCGCCTGCACGCAGAGCGTCGACATCGCGTCGTCGCCGTCGACGATCCACACGCTGCGCTCTTGCGCCGCCTCGCGGTGCCGCTCGTCGATCGAGGCGGGATGCATCCGGTCGCGCACCACCCGCGCTCGCACCCGGAACCTCGCAGGCGTGAGCACCGCGGCCGACGACACGAGCTGCTCGTCGAATGCCGCCCACGCCGCGTGCGCGGCCGAGGGCAGCGACGCCGCGTCGCGGGCGGCGATCCGCGCGTTCTGCTCGCTGATCGCGCCGCCCAGGAACAGCGCCCACAGCCGCGGGCACCGCGAGCGCAGGGCGTCGGCGTCGGCGGCCTTCGCCCGCACGGTCGTCTCCGACATCCGCAGTCGCACCGCGATGTCGGCCACTGCCGCCCGCACGGCCAGGTCGCGGCGCTCGCGGCGCACCGCCGATGTCGTCCGCCCGCGCGGGTCGGCCCAGGCACCGTCGAGCGTCGGGTCGGGCCCGGTCCACGGGTCGGGATCGACGGCCGCCTCGGCGAGGATGTCGGCGATCGCGCGGTACTGCGCCGCCACCAGCACTCGCGCCCGCGCGTGCGCGTCTTCGAGCTCGGCGAGCGCGTCAGCCGGTTGCCCCGACGCCTCGGGGTCGCCGGGCGGCGGCGCGTACTCGGCGGGGTCGAGCCCCGCCACATCGCGCGGATCGACCAGGTCGTGCCACGCGGCATCCACGTCCCATCCGCGGGTCTCGCCCGCGTACAGAAGCGTGGATTTGTTCATATTTCGAGTGTATGAGTAGCCTCCGACATTGATATCTATCTGCTCCTCACGCCCCGCCGGCCAACAGCCATCGCCCGCACGGCCACACACCTGCCATGCTCGTCTCGTGCGCATCGCCGTCGTGGTCAATCCCGCCGCCCGCTCCGGCGCGCACACGCAGACCGCCGACCGCGCCGCCCGCCGGCTGCGCGAGCACGGGCACACCGTCACCGCGATCAGCGGCGGCAGCGCCGAGGAGACATCCGCTCTCATCCGCGAAGCCCTCGGCGCCGGGGCAGACGCGCTCGGCGTCGTCGGCGGCGACGGCACCGTCAACCTCGCCGCGCAGGAGCTCGCAGGCACCGGCGTGCCCCTCGGCGTCATCCCCGCCGGCAGCGGCAACGACCTCGCGGCGCACCTCGGCATCCCCGCGCTCCGACCCGAGCAAGCGGCCGACATCATCGACGCCGGCCACACGCGCACTATCGACCTCGCTCGCCTCACCCGTGCCGACGGCTCGTCTCGGCTGTACACGACGGTGCTGGCGAGCGGCTTCGACTCGGCGGTGAACGACCGGGCCAATCGCATGCGCTGGCCGCGCGGCGAAGCCCGGTACAACCTCGCGATCCTGCTCGAGTTCCTCGGTCTGAGGAGCATCCCGTTCACGCTCGAGGTCGACGGCGAGCACGTCGACGGCCCGCTCGTGATGGCGAGCGTGGGCAACACGCCCGCCTACGGCGGCGGCATCCCGATCTGCCCCGCCGCCGACGCGGAGGACGGCCTGCTCGACGTCACCATCGTGCGCCCGCGGGGTCGGCTGCGACTCTTGCAACTGCTGCCCACGGTGTACCGGGGCACCCACGTCGACCGGCCCGAGGTGGAGACGTTCCAGGGGCGACAGGTGACCCTGCGCGCGCACGGGGTCACCGCGTACGCGGACGGCGACCCGATCGCGGCGCTCCCCGTGCAGATCGAGGCCGTGCCGCGCGCGCTCACCGTCGTCGTGCCCTGACGGGCCCGCGAGCCTGACAGACTGGAGTCATGCCCGAGGCCTCCGACTCCCGCGTCGCCGTCTACATCGACTTCGACAACATCGTCATCTCGCGCTACGACCAGGTCAACGGCCGCGGCTCGTTCATGAAGGACCGCGGCACGACCAAGCCCGCCGCTGAGTTCGCGGCACGGCTCAAGCGCGCCACCGTCGACATCGGCGCGATCGTCGATTTCGCGGCGTCCTTCGGCACGATTGTGCTCACGCGCGCGTACGCCGACTGGTCGACGCCGGTCAACGCCGACTACCGGGCGCAGCTTGTGGGCCGCGCCGTCGACCTCGTGCAGCTGTTCCCCGCGGCCGCGTACAGCAAGAACGGCGCCGACATCCGGCTCGCGGTCGACGCCGTGGAGGACATGTTCCGCCTGCCCGATCTCACGCACGTCGTGATCGTCGCAGGAGACTCCGACTATGTGCCGCTCGCGCAGCGCTGCAAGCGGCTGGGCCGGTACGTCATCGGCGTCGGGGTCGCGGGATCGACGGCGAAGTCGCTCGCGGCCGCGTGCGACGAGTTCGCCGCGTACGACCGGCTGCCCGGGGTGCCTGCCGCGCCGCCCGACCCCGAGCCGGTCGCGAACCCTCCGGCCAAAAAGCCCGCCGGGCCGCGGTCGGCGGCGAGAAGGGCGAAGGATGCGGCGGCCTCGCCGTCGCAGAAGGAGTCCGCCGCGCTCCTCGAGCGCGCGCTGCGACTGGAGAGCGAGCGCACCGACGACGAGTGGGTGAACGCGTCGGCGGTGAAAGACCTGCTCAAGCGCATGGACCCGTCGTTCAGCGAGAAAGACCTCGGGCACCGCTCGTTCACCGACTTCATCCGCGCCAACGCGGGCGTCGCCGACCTGCGTGAGGAGGGCAACGTCCGCCACGTGCGCCTCGCCGACGGCGCGCGCTGATGGCGGACGGTGTCGGGCTGCGCTCCGAGCGCGGCCCCATCCTGCTGAGCCTCATGCTCGCGACGTTCCTCGTCGCCATCGACGCCACCATCCTGTCCACGGCCGTTCCCGCGATCGTGCGCGACCTGGGCGGGTTCGCGCAGTTCCCGTGGCTGTTCTCGATCTTCCTGCTCGCGCAAGCGGCCTCGATCCCGGTGTACGCCAAGCTCGCCGACACGTTCGGGCGCAAGCCGGTGATGTTCGTCGGCATCGGCCTGTTCCTGGTCGGATCGATGCTGTGCGCGCTGGCGTGGAACATGACCGCGCTGATCGTCTTCCGCGCCGTCCAAGGGCTCGGCGCCGGCGCGATCATGCCGATGACGATGACGATCTCCGGCGACATCTACACGGTGCGCGAGCGCGCCAAGGCGCAGGGGTACATCGCGAGCGTGTGGGCGCTGTCCGCCGTGGTCGGGCCGACGCTCGGCGGCCTGTTCGTGCAGTTCGTGTCGTGGCAGTGGATCTTCTGGGTCAACGTGCCGCTGTCGGTGCTCGCGGCGTGGATCCTGTGGCTGCGCTATGACGAGAGCTTCGAGCGCCACCGCCGTCGCATCGACTTCGCGGGGGCGGCGCTACTGACCGCCGCGCTCGTGCTGCTCGTGCTGGGCGTGCTCGAGGGCGGCAGCGCGTGGGAGTGGATGTCGTGGCAGACCGCCGTCGCGTTCGGCGGCGGCATCCTGCTGCTCGTGCTGTTCGTCCTCGTCGAGCGGGCCGCCGACGACCCCGTCCTTCCGCCGTGGGTGTTCCGCAGCCGCATCATCTCGACGAGCTCGCTCGTGTCGCTGGTCGTGGGCGTCGTGATGATCGGCGTCGTCTCGTTCGTGCCGACGTTTATCGAGGTCACGACCGGCTCCACGCCGCTGGTGGCCGGGCTCACGGTGTCGGCCCTCGTGCTCGGCTGGCCGCTCACGGGCGCGCTCGCCGGCCACTTCTACCTGCGCATCGGCTTCCGCGCCACGGTGCTGATCGGCTCGGCCGGGGCACTCGTCGGCGCCGTGTGCCTCGCGGCGTTCTCGCTGTTCCCGTCCATCGTGCTGACGGCGATCGGATGCTTCGTGCTCGGCCTCGGCCTCGGGCTCGTCGCCAATCCGAGCCTCATCGCGGCGCAGTCCAGCGTGGACCTGCGCCAACGCGGCGTCGTCTCGGGCGCGAGCACGCTCGCTCGATCGATCGGCAGCTCGCTTGGCGTTGCGGTGTACGGAGCCATGGCCAACGCCATCATCGCCGGGAGAGGGACGGATGCCGCGGCCGTGCAGGCGGGCGGAACCGGCGTGTTCGTGGCCACGGTCGCGGCGGCGGTGCTGCTCCTGCTGTCGGGACTGCTGCTGCCGCACGTGCCGATCGCCGACACGTGAGTTCGCCGCTGCCGCGCGCGCTGGGAGGGCGCCCTGCCGCTGTGCTGCCAATGGGCTCTGCGGTCCTCACGCTCTGATCTTGCTGGTGATCAAAGCGTGAGGCGCGCGGATGCCGTTCGGCTGGCGGTGGGGCTAGGCGACGAGCCTCGCGACCTCGGCCGCCTCCGTGTAGAACGCGGCGAGGTCGGTCTCATCGCCCGCCGGCAGCAGGACGACATCGTCGACTCCGGCATCCGCGAATCGCCGCACGCCCGCGGCGACCTCGGCCGCGCTCCCCCACAGCGCGCGGTCGTCGTCGACGCCGCGCTCGCCCAACTCGACGCGCACGCGCTCGTCGGAGCCCGCCCCGAACGCGGCCACCACGTACGCGACGATGTCGGGCTCGCCCTCGCGCCCCGCCTCCGCGCGGCCCGCCCGCACACCCGCGATCATCGAGGCGTACTCGGCGGGGGTGTGCCGGCTGTCCAGCACGATGCCGTCGGCCACCTCACCGGCCAGCCGCAGCGTCTTGGGCCCCTCCGCTGCCGCGTAGACACGGGGCGGACGCGCCGGCGGCCAGTCCAGGCGCACGCGGTCCAGCGACACGTACCGGCCCGAGGCCGTGACCTCGTCACCGGCGAGCAGCCCCCGCAGCGCCGGCACGTACTCGCGCATCAGTGTCAACGGCGACGCGACGCGCGCGCCCACCTGGCCCATCCACGGCAGCACTCCATGCCCGACGCCCGGCAGCAGCCGCCCCGGGAACATCCGCTCGATCGTCGCGACCTCCATCGCCGTGACGGCGACGTTCCGCAGCGGCATGGGCGCGATGCCGATGCCGACCCTCAGGCGCTCCGTCCACGCCAGTGCGGCGGCGGTGGCCGCGAACGCCGACTCCCGGAAGCAGTCCTCCCACACCCACAGTTCGGGCAGCCCCGCCGCCTCGGCCGCCTGCACGGCGTCGTGGAACGCCTCGGGCGGATTCGGATACGGGCTGAAGATGGCTCCGACGCGCGTCATGATCTCACTGTTCCACTCGCGTCCGACACGGGCTACGCGGTCAGCTCGGAGGCCAGCTCCTCGAACACCGCGACATACGCGTCGATCGCCTCGTCGGTGTGGGTCACCGACAGCGTCCACTCCTCCTCGCGACCCGGCGTCATGAAGATGCCACGGTTCAAGTTGTAGAGCCAGGCCAGGTCGGCCAGCTCGGCATCCTGGTTCTCCTTGAAGCTCTCGTAGTCGACGACCTTCTTCGTCGAGAACGTGACGCAGCCCTTCGAGCCGATCCCGACGGCGTAGCCGGGCAGGTCGTATTTGTCGACGACGCTCTGGCATCCGTCGACGATGCGGTCGTTGAGGTGGTTCAAGTGCGCGTACGCCTCGGCTGTCAGCACCTGCTCGAGCGACGCGCGGGCGGCCGCCATCGAGAGCGGATTGCCGTTGTAGGTGCCCACCTGGTAGACCGAGCCGTCGGCGACGACCGACATGACCTCCTCGGTGCCGCCGATGGCCCCCGAGGGAAGGCCGCCGCCGAGCGCCTTGGCGAGCGTGACCATGTCGGGCGTGACGCCGAACTTGTCCGTCGCGCCGCCGGGCGCGATGCACAAGCCGGTCTTGACCTCGTCGAAGATCAGCACGATGCCGTGCTTGCGGGTGATCTCGCGCACCGCCTGCAGGTAGCCGGGCTCGGGCAGCACGACCCCGAGGTTCATCATGGCGGCCTCCATGATGACGCACGCGGGCTTGCGGCCCTCCGCCGTCAGCCGCTCGATGCGCCGCTCCATCGCGCCCGCGTCGTTGAAGGGCACCGCGATGGTCATGTCGACCACCGACTGCGGGATCCCCGCGCCGTACGACAGCGACGCGAGGTTCTCCCGGTCGCCGATCTCGTCGTACGCGACACCGATCGACACCATGACCGTGTCGTGGTGGCCGTGGTACGAGCCGAAGATCTTCAGGACCGTGTCGCGGCCGGTGAGAGCGCGGGCGATGCGGATCGCATCCATCGTCGCCTCCGAGCCCGAGTTCGTGTACCGCCACTTGGGCAGGCCGAACCGCGCGGCCAACTCGTTCGCGACGACAACATCGTCTTCGGTCGGGCACCCGAAGTGCGTGCCGAGCGGGTACCGCGCGGCGATCGCCGCGCCGATCGCCGGGTGCGCGTGGCCCTGCACCATCGAGCCGAAGCCGTTGTGGAAGTCCCACATCTCGTTGCCGTCGACGTCCCGCACCTTCGGACCGGAGCCGCTGGCGATGTAGAGGGGCCACGGGTCGCGCAACTGGTACGACGACGCGACACCGCCCGACAAGTGCTCGGACGCCCGTCGATACAGATCGCGCGACGCGGTGGTCCGCTCGTCCAGGCGCGCCGACTCGCGCGCTGTCAGCTCGGCAATGCGAGCCCGATCGATAGTGATGCTCATGCTTCCTCCCGCATGGTTCACGCCGACCGGCCTGGCGTCGACGTTTGCAGGAAAGGAGTCGCTCACCGGTCGGCCTGGCCCCGGGAGCGGTCCGAAGACGCCTGAAGGATATCAGAGGTGTCGCTCGGGCGCAGTGCTCGGGCTTGACTCACGCAACAGGCGGGTCGCCGAGCCCACCCCGTGCGCCCGAGCCCACCCTCTAGATTCCGTACATAAGCGGCCGGGTCGGCAGGAAGGGGTGGGGTGGGCGCTGCGGCAGCACGGCCCACGACCTGGGAGAATCTCGTTCGTGACAGAGCCCCAGCTGGTGCAGCCTGCGCCGCCCGAGATCTCCGAGTTCGACGCGACAGCGATCGCGCGCGACGTGTTCGGCGTGGACGGCAGGGCGCGCTCTCTCGGCAGCAATCAGGACCGCAACTTCGTGATCGAGACGGATGCCGCGCCGCGCCTGCTCAAGCTCGCCAACCCGGCGACGACGGCGGCAGAACTGGAGGCACAGTCCCGCGCCGCAGCCCTGATCGCCGACGCCGGCGTGCGCGCGCCGCGCGCGCACAGGTTCAGTGACGGCTCGACGGTGCGCGCCGTCGAGGTGGGCGGCGTGGCGCTCGGCGCGCGGCTGCTCGACTTCCTCGATGGCAGCACGCTGTCAGGGAGCCACTACCTCTCCCCCGCGGCGATCGACGCGATCGGACAGCTGGCGGCATCCGTCGACCGCTCGCTCGCCGGCCTGTCCGCCCCGGGAGCCGACCGAGCGACGCAGTGGGATCTGCGGCACGCGCCCGACGTGCTGGCGGCGCTGCTTCCGTCCGTGGCCGACGCGACACTGCGCGCCCGCCTGCGGGACACGGCAGATGCCGCGTGGGAGGCGGTCGCAGCGGTTGCAGACACGCTGCCGGTGCAGCCGATCCACGGCGACCTCACCGACGACAACGTCGTCGCCGGCGCCGACGGGCTGCCCGACGGCGTCATCGACCTGGGCGATCTCGTCCGCACGTGGCGAGCGAGCGAGCCGGCGATCACGCTGTCGTCGCTGCTGCACCACGACGGGGTTGGGCTCGTCGACGCCGTGCGCGCCGTGTCGGCCTACCACTCGGCGCTGCCGCTCGAGGCCGCCGAGCTCGACGCCCTGTGGCCGCTCGTCGTCGTGCGTGCCGCCGTGCTGGTCGCGAGCGGCCACCACGTGCTGCGCACCGACCCGGGCAACGCCTATGCGGCCGACAACCTCGCGCACGAGGAGCGAATCCTCGACGCCGCGACGTCGGTGCCGCTCGCGGTGGGCACGGCGCTCGTGCGGCGCGCGGTCGGGGCCGATGCCGCTGGGCTCGCGCTGCCCCGACACGGAGCGCTGCTGGCGGGCGTCGACGCGGCGGAGGTCGCGGTGCTCGACCTTTCCGCGGCGAGCCCGCTGCTGCACGAGGGCCGGTGGCTCGTCGACGGCGTGGAGACGACCCTTGCCGCCGAGGCCCTCGACGCCGGCGCGCGAGTCGTCGCGACGCGGTTCGCCGAGCCGCGGCTTACCCGCTCGCGCCCGTCGCAGCACGAGCCGGCGAACGTGGTGCTGGGCGTGGAGCTCACCGCCCGCACGCCCGTGGAACTCGTCGCCCCGTGGAGCGGCCGCGTGCGGCACTCCGCGACTGGCGTCACCGTGACGACGGAGGCGGGTCTCCGCCTGAGCGTCTGCACAACTCCGTCGATCGGCGGGCTCGAAGGCGCTTCCGGCCCGGAACCCGGCCTCATCACTGTCAAGAGAAGGAGTTCTGCAGACGTGGTGGCCGGTGACCCCGTCGGTCGATTCAGCGGCGCGGTGCGGATCACCGTCGACGCCGGAGCCGACCTGCCGGAGGCCGTGACCGCATCGCTCGCGCCGGCGTGGCGCGCTGTGGCGGCCGACCCGACGCCGCTGCTGTTCGGCGGCACGACCTCCCTGGCGACCACCCGGCCCCTGAGCCTGTCGAAGGGCGACCTGCTGGCACGCCGCACCGCTCACTTCGCTGCCGTCCAAGAGCACTACTTCGCCGACCCGCCCGTGATCGTGCGCGGGTGGCGCGAGCACCTCCTCGACGCCGACGCGCGCGTCTACCTCGACACCCTCAACAACGTCACCTCGATCGGTCACGGACACCCGCGCCTGGCCGCGGCGGTCGCCGAGCAGTGGCGGCTGCTCAACACCAACTCGCGCTTCCTCTACCCTGCGGTCGTGGAGTTCTCCGAGCGCCTCGCGGAGCTGCTTCCCGACGGCCTCGACCACGTCTTCCTCGTCAACAGCGGCTCCGAGGCCGTCGACCTCGCGCTGCGGCTGGCCCGCGCGCACACGGCGCGCCGCGACATCCTGGCTGTCCGCGAGGCCTACCACGGCTGGACCGACCTGACCGACGCGGTGTCCACGTCGGTCGCCGACAACCCCAACGCGCTGGCGACGCGGCCGGAGTGGGTGCACACGGTCGACGCGCCGAACAGCTTCCGCGGCCGGCACCGCGACGACCCCGCGCGGTACGCGCGCGACGCCGTGGCCGAGGTCGAGCGCCTCGCGGCCGCCGGCACACCGGTCGGGGCGTTCCTCGCCGAGACCCTGTACGGCAACGCCGGAGGCATCGCACTGCCGGACGGCTACCTCGACGCGGTGTACACGGCAGTGCGGGCGCACGGCGGGGTCGCCGTCGCCGACGAGGTGCAGGTGGGGTACGGGCGGCTCGGCGAGTGGTTCTGGGGCTTCGAGCAGCAGGGCGTCGTGCCCGACATCGTCGCCGTCGCCAAGGCCATGGGCAATGGGCATCCGCTCGGCGCCGTCGTCACGACGCGCGAGATCGCCGAGAGCTACCGCAACGAGGGCTACTTCTTCTCGTCGGCGGGCGGCAGCCCGGTGTCGTCGGTCGTGGGACTCACGGTGCTCGACGTGATCCGCGACGAGCAGCTGCAGCGCAACGCGCGCGAGACGGGCGCGTACCTCAAGGGGCGCCTGCTCGAGCTGGGCGAGCGGCATCCCCTCCTCGGCGCCGTGCACGGGCACGGCTTCTACCTCGGCCCCGAGCTCGTGCGAGACGGCGACCCGTCGAGGCCGGCGACCGAGGCGACAGCGGCGATCTGCGAGCGGATGCGGCGGCTCGGCGTCATGGTCCAGCCCACGGGCGACCACCAGAACGTGCTGAAGATCAAGCCGCCGATGTGTTTCACACGCGACAGCGCCGACGCCTTCGTCGACGCGCTGGACCGCGTGCTCACGACCGGCTGGTGAGCCGTCGCGAAGCGGTGCCCCTCGTCGCTGAGACTCCATAGGGCGGCCGAGACCGTGGCCGGCCCCCGCACTCTCGGCGATCAGGTGGAGTCTCAGCGTCGGCGACCGGGGCGACGAGGGGATGAGCGGCTCACGCCGGCGGCTCGAACGGCTCCTCGTGCAGCCCTTCGAGCGCGCTGGTCAACACCGGCGCGCCAGCCGCGAACGACGCGTCGAGCTCGGCGAGCAGCGCGTCGGCTTCAGCGAGCGCCTGCGCGCCCTTCTCGGTGACCCGCAGATCCGACGCCGCGCCGGCGTGCGCGGTGCCGTCGGAGGCGAACCCGTCGTCGACGAGCGAGCGCATCGCCGTGTGCGCGGTCTGCACCGTGATCTGCGAGCGGCGGGCGAGCTCTGAGAACGAGATGCCGGGCGTCGCCTGCAGGTGGGCGAGCAGGCCGTACTTGCGCGTCGTCAGCCCGATGTCCTTCAGCGCGCCGCCGAGACGGGCGTCCCACACCGCCGACACCGTCAGCAGGGCGACGACGGGGCTGAAGGGCGGACGCTCGGACACGAACCCATGCTAGTGACGGCCCTCCGTCGCGCGTGTTTCATGCAGCTGACCTGCCGCATAAACCCGCTGGGCGCGATTCTGGGCCTCTCGTTCCGTGCCGAGCCCGCGCCCCGCCCTCTTGTGCTTGACTGAAGTCCTCACTCATTGGCCGTAGACCGTAAGGTGTCCACTCCTTGTCGAACAAGCCGCTGGGACTGCGCGAACGAAATCGCATACGTACCCGAGACGACATTCTCCATGCCATGTCGACATTGCTGGGCGAGAGCGCATACGAGAACATCTCGATCGACGACATCGCGAAGCGGGCGGGTGTCTCGCGGGGGACGATCTACACCTACTTCCCCGACGGACGCGATCAGCTCGTGCGAGACGCATACCTGCAGATCTCGACGGCCGTCTCGAACGACGGCACGGCGCGGCGCGAACGATGCACGGGCTTCACGGATCGCATAGTCGCCGTCGCCACTGCTTTTGCGACCGTGGCCGCCACGCCCGAGGGCCGCTTTTACGGGGCCATGGGCGCGGGAACAATCGGCCCGCTCAATGGGGTGACGGGCACTGCCTCCTCGCTGTTTCTTCGGCACATCACGGCGGATGTCAAGCAAGCCAAGGCCGACGGCCTGCTCGACTCCCCTGCCGACACCGAGGATTTGGCTCTTCTTCTCTCGGGCTCGCTTCGCGAGATTGGCCTGGCCGTGTCGCGCGATCCCAGTCGCGCCGAAAGCCTGTTAAGCGCGCTCCGCATCAGCTGCGATCGGATGCTCCGCCAAGACAAAGAGCACGTCGAGCAGTCCTGAGATCCACCCGTGCGTCGTCGAGTCGTCAGACGCGCTCGTCGCCGTGAAGCAGAATCGTGTAGAACGTCTTGGTGCCGGCGACCGCCGTGTGCACGGCCGGTGTGCCGTTCTTGACGATGATCGAGCCGCCCTTGCCGATCGTCACCCGCCCGTCGGGAGTGGTGATCGTGGTCTCCCCCTCCAGCACGATGATGACCTCGTCGTGGTTGTGCACTTCTCGGATCTCGGCGCCGTCCTCGATCCACTTCACGAATCCGCCGCCGAGGGAAGTCATGCGACCGTCTGTGATGGAGGTGGTGGACACGATTCCCGGGAACTCTGTGGGCTGGTACTGCGCCTCAGACTCTCGAAAGAGCTGGTGGAAAGGCTTGCTCATGATGTTGGCTTTCGTTCGTCGCAGCAGCGGTGGTCGACCCAGCGGCTGCGTGGCTGACAGGTGTGCTCAGATCTCCGAGTCGAGCGCCAGCACATAGCTGGTCTTGGTTCCCGGTTCCGAGTAGTGCACGGCGTTGGTGCCGCCGCGGACGACGATGACGTCGCCGGGGTAGGCGATGAATGCGCCATCCTGGGTTTCGGTGTGCTGAGCGCCCTCGAGCACGACGATCACCTCGTCGTGCTTGTGCGCGGAGTGCATCGTCTGCTCCTCGGTCCACTTCACGAAACCACCGCCGAGGCGGGTCATACCGCCGTTGGAGTACTCCTTCGCGACCCAGATGCCGGACAAATACTCGTGGTAGTCGGCCGCGCTCTCGGAGTGCACCTGATGAAATGTCATTTCTCTTCGTTCCTTGGTTGTGGGGACACGATGTCGGTCAGAGGCGCCTCGAGATCCACCGCAGGGCGGCGCCTCTTGCCGCGGCGGTCTTTCGGGTCTCCCCTTCCGCTCACGCTGAGCGCGAGTCGGGCTTCGAGCCGCTGCTGCAGGAATGTGCAGATACTGGTCATGACCAAGTACCAGAAGCTTGCGACGATGAGCAGTTCGATCACCTGATAGTTCCTGCCATAGATGATCTGCGTCTGGGTGAGGAGCTCTTGCGCGGCGATCACCGAGACGAGCGACGTCTCCTTGAGCATTCCGATGAGGTGATTGCCGGTCGCCGGGACGATCACGCGGAAAGCCTGCGGCAGCACCACCTTGAACATCGTGTTCAGCCGCGACATGCCCAGCGCGGTTGCGGCCTCGGATTGGCCCGCGTCAACGGAGAGGATGCCTCCGCGGATAATCTCCGCCATGATCGCGCCCGAGTTCAGCGTCAGCGCGATCGAGGCTGCGACGAAGCTCGTCATGACGACGTTGGTCGACACGCTGAACGTCCCCCAGCCAATACGAGGCAGGAACAGTGCGAGGTTGTACCAGAAAATGATCTGGACGAGGAACGGAGTGCCGCGAAATACCCACAGGTAGACCCAACTCACCGTCCGCAGCACCGTGCTCTGCGAGAGCCTCATCAGCGCGGCGATGACGCCGAAAATGGCGCCGCCGATCATCGAGATCACCGTGAGGACGATCGTGACCCCGATGCCCGCGATGATGGTGCGGAAGGTGAGGTACTCCCAGACGGTTTCCCAGTTGATGTTCGGGGTGAACACGAACAGAGAGACCACCCACAGGGCCGCCGCTGCCACGAACACGCCCGCGACCTTGCGTCCCCAATGCCGCTGTGGAATCGCGACGATATCGTTCGATGCGACCATTTCGCGCATCCGCTCCTCGTCCTGCCGTTCGGTGCTACTCGTTGAGCTGCGCGTTCAGCACGGCGCGCTCGACCGCGGCATCGCCCACGCCCCACTTGTCGAGAATCTCCTGGTAGCTGCCGTCCTCGATCATCTGGTTCATGCCTGCTTCGATCGCCTCGCCCATCTCGGGCACGGCCTTCGACGAACCGTATCCGAGAGGGTTCGACTGCACGATCACATCGAGCAGTTCCAAGCCGTCGAAGGAAGGCAGCTCGTTCTCGTCGAGGTACGTGAATGTCGCGTACCCACCGATCAGCGCATCGGCTCGACCCGACGTGACCGCGAGCGTCTGCGCGGTGGCCGTCGGGAAGGGCAGCACCTCAAGCGGCTTGTCCGCCGGGCACTCCGCCGCCAGCTCCTCCAGCAAGTGCTGTTCGTTGGTGCCAGAGATCGTGGCGGCGACCAGTCCACACAGGTCCTCCCATTCCTGGACGCCCTTGGGGTTTCCCTCAGCGACCACGATGCCCGTGTCCGAGTTGATGACGTACACCTGGTCAATCTGCTCCTGGCGCTCCGCGCTCGCGGTCATGCCGTTGACCACCACGTCGAACTTCCCGGCCTTCAGCGCCGGAATGATGCCGTCGAAGGGCATCTCGAGTCGCTCGACCTCAACGCCGAAGACCTCCTTGAACAGGTGGTCGGACATGTCCACGTCGATTCCCTGCCACTGCTCGGGGTCTTCCTCGGGGTGGAACACCCAGGGCGGACCGAACGAAGCATCGGAGGCGATGACCACCTTGCCCGAGTCTTTGACGGACTGCGGCAGCATGTCGAAAAGCTCACTCTTCGACGACTCGTCCGAGGCCGATTCGCTGGTGTCGTCGGCTGAAGTCTGGCTGCATCCGGCGAGCAGCGCGACGGCGGCAAGAGCCGCCCCGGCAACTGTGAGGCTACGGCGAACGCCGCGCTGCGAGGGTGATACAGAAGCCATTGTGAGAAACCTCTCCGTTGCGTGGTTGGCGGAGGAAGGGTGGATCCCGACCGCTCACACCGTATGCGATTTTTGAACTCCGAGTCAAGAATTTGGTACGGAGATATGTATCTTGAAATGCGAATTTAATTGCCTCGAAACGGGCGGGCCCACAGCCCGGCCGCACAGGAACGGGAACCGCGCTCAGATCACCTTCGAGAGGAACGCCCTCGTGCGCTGGTGCTGCGGGCGCGCCATCACCTCACGAGGATCGCCCTCCTCGACGACCTTGCCGCCATCCATGAAGACGAGGTGGTCGGCGACCTCTCGAGCGAACCCGATCTCGTGCGTGACGACCACCATGGTCATCCCCGATCGGGCGAGGTCCTTCATGACATCGAGCACATCGCCGACCAACTCAGGGTCGAGAGCAGAAGTGGGCTCGTCGAACAGCATGAGGTCGGGATCCATCGCCAGCGCGCGGGCAATGGCGACACGCTGCTGCTGCCCTCCCGAGAGTTGCGAAGGATAGTGATCGACGTGATCGCCGAGGCCGACCCGGTCCAGCAGCTCCTCGGCGCGTTCACGCGCCTCGGCCTTGCTCCGCTTCCTCACCTGGGTCTGCCCAAGCATGACATTCTCGGCCGAAGTAAGGTGACTGAAGAGGTTGAACCGCTGGAACACCATCCCGATATGCGACCGCTGGATCCGCAACTCGCGGTCCGCGAGCTCATAGAGCTTGCCCCGCGCCTCGCGATAGCCGACGAGTTCCCCGTTGACGCTCAACCGCCCTCCGCTGATCTCCTCCAGATGGTTGATGCACCGCAAGAAGGTGGTCTTCCCCGAGCCTGAGGGACCGATGATGCAGGTCACGGACGCCTTGGCGACCTCGAGGTCGACCCCATCGAGAACGGTGACGGATCCAAACTTCTTGCGGACCCCCTCGGCCTTGACCATCGGCACTGCCAGCGCTTCCCTGACAGCCGTGGTCGACTCGAATTCCTCGTGGCTCACGTCCTCGCCCTCATCGTCCTCGCGATCTGCGTGCGGTCCCTGAACGGGGAACCTGCACGCAACAGTAGGGCGCGATTCACAAGTGGTCAAATATTTTCTAAATTCCGCATATATTTCATAAACTCAACGTATAGTTTGTGACCTCAGGATGGGATGCCGCAGAGGCATCGACGCGCCACGAGCACGCGAAAGTCCACCACGCAGACAGCATGCTCGCCACCGAGCGGATCATGGCCGACCCGGAGCGGATGCTGCGCCACGACGACCGCATCGGGCTCGTGTCGCCCGCCGGCCGCACGGCGAGCGGGTACCGGAGCTACTCGGAGGAGGACATGCGCCGCCTCTTCCACGTCGAGGCGTTGCGCTCGGTGGGGCTCGGCCTGCGCGAGATCGCGGACGCGCTCGCCGACCCGTCGTTCAGCCCGGCCGCGGTCGTCGACCGACTGATCGCCCGCACGCGGGAGCGCCTCGAGCAGGACGCGGCGCTGCTGCGCGACCTCGACCGTGTGCGGGCCGGTCGGAACCTACCGCGTGTGGCGATCCGATGGGCAGCCTGCGGAGTTTGCTGGGTACGACTCGGGTACCGACGCAGCTGCGGGGCTGATGACCCTCCCGGAAGACGCGACCGTCATAAATGACCCGACAATCGGGGGTTGGTACAGTCTCGACTCCGGGCAACTAACGGCCCTGAACGCCCTTGCGCAAAAGGAGGTTCCCTTCCCGGAGCCTCTGGAGAACGTCGCGCCGATAATCGCCGCAGGTGTCGTCGGCATCGTGTGCTTTACGCGTCGACACCGGGCCTCCGAGAGCCCGCGAGCCGACGTCCACTAGCAGGCCCGGAGATCGACGACGATCATCGGTCGGCGCGGGAACGCTAGAAGTCCCAGTCCTCGTCTTCCGTGGCGACGGCCTTGCCGATGACGTACGACGAGCCCGACCCCGAGAAGAAGTCATGGTTCTCGTCGGCGTTCGGCGACAGCGCCGACAGGATCGCCGGGTTCACGTTCGTCACCGAGTCGGGGAACATCGCCTCGTAGCCGAGGTTCATGAGCGCCTTGTTCGCGTTGTAGTGCAAGAACTTCTTGACGTCTTCGGTGAGGCCGACCGAGTCGTACAGGTCTTGCGTGTACTGCACCTCGTTGTCGTACAGCTCGTACAGCAGCGAGAACGTGTAGTCCTTGAGGTCTTGGCGCCCCGCCTCGTCGACCCGCTCGAGCCCCTTCTGGAACTTGTAGCCGATGTAGTAGCCGTGCACGGCCTCGTCGCGGATGATGAGGCGGATGAGGTCGGCCGTGTTGGTGAGCTTCGCGCGCGACGACCAGTGCATCGGCAGGTAGAAGCCCGAGTAGAACAGGAACGACTCGAGCAGCGTCGAGGCGATCTTGCGCTTGAGCGGCTCGTCGCCGCGGTAGTACTCCATGACGATCTGCGCCTTGCGCTGCAGGTTCGGGTTCTCCACCGACCAGCGGAACGCCTCGTCGATCTCGCGCGTCGAGCACAGCGTCGAGAAGATCGACGAGTAGCTCTTCGCGTGCACCGACTCCATGAACGCGATGTTGGTGTACACCGCCTCCTCGTGCGGAGTGATCGCGTCGGGGATGAGCGAGACCGCGCCCACCGTGCCCTGGATCGTGTCGAGCAGGGTGAGACCCGTGAACACGCGCATCGTGAGCTGCTGCTCCTCCGGCGTCAGCGTGTTCCACGACTGGATGTCGTTCGACAGCGGCACCTTCTCGGGCAGCCAGAAGTTGTTCACGAGGCGGTTCCACACCTCGAGGTCCTTGTCGTCCTGGATGCGGTTCCAGTTGATCGCCTGGACGTGGTCCAGCAATTGCAGCTTCTCGCTCATGGCTTTCTCTTCTCCGTGGTCACAACTGGCACGAGACGCAGCCAGCCAGCTCGGTCCCCTCGAGGGCCATCTGCCGCAGGCGGATGTAGTAGATCGTCTTGATCCCCTTGCGCCACGCGTAGATCTGCGCCTTGTTGATGTCGCGGGTCGTCGCCGTGTCTTTGAAGAACAGCGTCAGCGACAGGCCCTGGTCGACGTGCTGCGTGGCGGCGGCGTACGTGTCGATGACCTTCTCGTAGCCGATCTCGTACGCGTCCTCGTAGTACTCGAGGTTCTCGTTCGACATGAACGGCGCGGGGTAGTACACGCGGCCGAGCTTGCCCTCCTTGCGGATCTCGATCTTCGACGCGATCGGGTGGATCGAGCTCGTCGAGTTGTTGATGTACGAGATCGACCCGGTCGGCGGCACCGCCTGCAGGTTCTGGTTGTAGATGCCGTGCTCCTGGATCGACGCCTTCAGCGCGCGCCAGTCGTCTTGCGTCGGGATCGGGATGCCGGCGAACAGCTCCTTGACCTTCTCGGTCTGCGGCTGCCACGCGGCATCCGTGTACTTGTCGAAGAACTCGCCGCTGGCGTACGTCGACTCCCAGAACCCGTCGAAGGTTTGGCCGCGCTCGATCGCGATGCGGTTCGACGCGCGCAGAGCGTGGAACAACACGGTGTAGAAGTAGATGTTCGTGAAGTCCAGGCCCTCTTCCGACCCGTAGCGGATGTGCTCGCGGGCAAGGTACCCGTGCAGGTTCATCTGGCCGAGGCCGATCGCGTGCGACCGGTCATTGCCGTCTTCGATCGAGCGCACCGACGAGATGTGGCTCTGGTCGCTCACGGCGGTGAGGGCGCGGATGCTGGTCTCCACCGTCTGGCCGAGGTCTCCGCCGTCCATCGCGAGCGCGATGTTCATCGAGCCCAGGTTGCACGAGATGTCCTTGCCGATCTGGTCGTACGAGAGGTCCTCGTTGTAGGTGGTCGGCGTGTTCACCTGCAGGATCTCCGAGCACAGGTTCGACATGTTGATGCGGCCCTTGATCGGGTTGGCGCGGTTGACCGTGTCTTCGAACATGATGTACGGGTAGCCCGACTCGAACTGGATCTCGGCGAGGGTCTGGAAGAACTCGCGCGCGTTGATCTTCGACTTCTTGATGCGCGCGTCGTCGACCATCTCGTGGTACTTCTCGGTCACCGAGATGTCGCCGAACGGCACGCCGTACACGCGCTCCACGTCGTACGGCGAGAACAGGTACATGTCTTCGTCGTTCTTGGCCAGCTCGAACGTGACATCGGGGATGACCACGCCCAGCGACAGCGTCTTGATGCGGATCTTCTCGTCGGCGTTCTCGCGCTTGGTGTCGAGGAAGCGCAGGATGTCGGGGTGGTGCGCGTTGAGGTAGACCGCGCCCGCGCCCTGGCGCGCGCCCAGCTGGTTCGCGTACGAGAACGAGTCCTCCAGCAGCTTCATGACGGGGATGATGCCACTGGACTGGTTCTCGATCTGCTTGATCGGCGCGCCCGACTCGCGGATGTTCGACAGCAGCAGCGCCACGCCGCCGCCGCGCTTGCTCAGCTGCAGCGCCGAGTTGATGCCGCGGGCGATCGACTCCATGTTGTCTTCGATGCGCAGCAGGAAGCACGAGACCAGCTCGCCGCGCTGCGCCTTGCCGGTGTTCAGGAACGTCGGGGTCGCCGGCTGGAAGCGGCCGGAGATGACCTCGTCGACGAGCGCGGTCGCCAGCTGCTGGTCGCCGTCGGCCAGGCCCAGCGCGGTCATCACCACGCGGTCCTCGAAGCGCTCGAGGTAGCGCTTGCCGTCGAACGTCTTCAGCGTGTAGCTCGTGTAGTACTTGAATGCCCCGAGGAAGGTCTCGAACCGGAACTTCGCCGCGTACGCGCGGTCGGTGAGCTCCTGCACGAACGAGAACGGGTACTTGGCCAGCACCTCCGGCTCGTAGTACTCCTTCTCGACCAGGTAGTCGAGGCGCTCCTTGAGCGAGTGGAAGAACACCGTGTTCTGGTTGACGTGCTGCAGGAAGTACTCGCGCGCCGCCCGCCGGTCGGCGTCGAACTGGATGTTGCCGTCCGCGTCGTACAGATTCAGCATCGCGTTGAGGGAGTGGTAGTCCATCCCCTCGAACGCAGGGTTCTGCTTGAAGTCGGATGCGGTCTGGGTCACTGCTGCTTCCACCATCGTTCCAATCCGGCGCTCACGCGCTCGACGTCTTCCGACGTGCCGAAAAGCTCCAGCCGGTACAGGTGCGGCACGTGGCACTTGCGGCTGATGATGTCGCCGGCGAGGCAATACGCCTCGCCGAAGTTCGTGTTTCCCGCGGAGATGACTCCGCGGATCAGGCTGCGGTTGCGCTCATCGTTGAGGAACCGGATGACCTGCCGGGGAACGGCGCCCTTCTCCTCGCTCCGCCCCTGGCCGCCGCCGTAGGTCGGTGTGACGAGGACGAAGGGCTCGTCCACCACGAGGGGCTCGCCCCCGCCGTGCTCGGGAGAGTGGAGCGGGATGCGGCGCGCCGGCATCCCGAGCTTCTCCATGAAGCGGGCCGTGTTGCCCGAGACGCTCGAGAAGTAGACGAGGAGCGGCGCCTGCGTTGCAACTGCGCTCATCGTCCACCTCCGGTCCCTGAGCTTGTCGAAGGGCTAGGCCAGCCGCCCGGCCAGCTCGTCGATCTTGTCGGGGCGGAAGCCCGACCAGTGGTCCTCGTCGGTGATCACGACGGGCGCCTGCAGGTAGCCGAGCGCCTTTACGTGCTCGAGCGCCGCCGGGTCCTCGGAGAGGTCGTGGATCTCGTAATCAATGCCCTTCGAGTCCAGCGCGCGGTACGTCGCGTTGCACTGGACACAGGACGGCTTGGTGTAGACAGTGATCGTCATTTCGACCCGTCTCTCCCCTCAACTTCGAGTTCTGACCGGCAGGCCCCCCGCCGGGATAGCAATACTACATATGGGGCGACGCTCCGGGGCGCACCACAAGGGGTAGTAGTTACATTGATGTAGTTTTCCACCGCTCTCCTTCGGTACAACACAGGTTGTCCACCGTTTCATCCACAGGCCGGCATCCTGTCGGAAGCCTGGAAAATCCCTGAATCCCGCCGTTTTCGCGACACCCGCCCGAGCTCCTCCACAACTGCGACGCTACGCCGGGGGTCCGACATTCGATTTCCTGTGGAAAGCGCTCCCTCGGCGTGTCGCGGCGTGTCGTCGCCACGACGGCGAGTGGGTAGCGTGGAAGGGTGGCGGCAACGGCGGGATATCGAGATCTGCTGCGCACTCCGGGCGTCGGGCGCATCATCGCCGCGCAGCTGACGGCACGCTTCCCGAACGGGATGACGAGCCTGGCCGTCCTCCTCCACGTGCAGCAACTGACCGGCTCGTACGGCGCGGCAGGGCTCGTGCTGGCCGCGGCATCCATCGGACAGGCCGTGTCAGGACCGGTCACCAGCCGCTGGATGGGCCGGTGGGGGATGCGGCGCGTGCTCGCCCTGACCACAACCGTGTGCGCGGCGGCCCTGCTTGCCCTCACGTTCGCACCGCCATCCCTCCCGCTGCTGATGCTCATCGGCTTCCTCGCCGGCCTGTCCACCCCGCCCGTGCAGTCGGCGGTGCGCACCATCTACCCCAAGCTCGTCAGCGCGAAACAGCTCACTCCCCTGTTCTCGCTCGACGCCTCGCTGCAGGAGATCATCTGGATCCTCGCGCCGGTGGTCATCACGTTCGTCTCGACGCAGGCCAGCACCGTCGCCGGCTTGCTCTTGGTCGTCGCGTTCCTGCTCGGCGGCGGCGCGTGGTTCGTGCTCTCCCCCGAGGTCGGGCGCGTGCGCATCCCGCGCAGCCGGCGCTCGTTCGGCAAGGTGCTCACGCGGCCGCCGGTGCTGCTGGCCACCGTCATCGGGTTCCTGCTCGTCGGCGCGTGCTCCGCGGTCGAGGCCGGCATCGTCGCGACCTTCGGCCATGGCGGGCTCGAGGCCGGCATCGTGCTCGCCGTGTTCTCGGTGGGAAGCCTCGTCGGCGGACTGGGCTCCGGCCGCATCCCGATCGGCGGCTGGGCGATGGCGCGCCGCCTCGCGATTGTGACGGCGGGACTCGCCCTCACGATGTTCTCGCTCAATGTGTGGTGGCTCGGCAGCAGCCTCTTGTTCGCGGGCATCGGCGTCGCGCCGGCGCTGGCGGTGCTGTTCGCCATGACGTCGGCGAGCGTCAAGTTCAGCGACACCGCCGAGGCGTTCGGCTGGGTCGGCACCGGCCAGCTGATCGGCGCGGCGGCGGGGTCGGCGATCGCCGGCTTCCTCATCGACGGCGTCGGCGAAGCCGGCGCGTACGGGGCCGCCACAGCCTTCGCCGGCGTCGGACTCGTCGTGGCGGTCGTGTTCGTGCGCGGGTTCCCCGACCTCCGGCACCGCGATGCGAGCCCCATCCCCGACACGGAGCCGGTCGCCCCGATCGTGTCCTGACCGGCGAGGACCAGTTCACGCGATGCGGCGCAGCAGCTCCAACAAGGCGAGCGCGTAGGCATCCGACGGCTCGGGATGCGGGAACACGAGAGGCTCGTCCCCCACCGAGATCTCCACCTCGTACGTGTCAGGCAGCCGCCGCAGCGCGCGGAACGTGCCGCGCAACAGCTCGCGCAGTTGCTCCTCCGATGGCAGCCACAAGGCGTCGTCCTGCGCGACTGAGTCCAGCGCCCACTCCGTCGTGCCGTTGAAGGCGAGGAGGCTCCCGGTCGGGTACGTGCGCGCTTCGATCGTCATCTCGCTGACGGTGAAGATGTCGGCCTCGAACTCCGGCTCGTCGAGTTGGAACCGGTCGCCCGAGCGTGGATGCCACGTCAGGCCCGCGTCGCGGAGGGCCCTGGCCAGCTCGGTGGAGATCACATCCCCATCTTGCCGTCTCAGCGCGCCTAGGCTGGGACCGTGCCGACTCCCCTGGTCCTCCCCCGCATCGCGTGGGGCTCGCCTTCCGCCTCGCGGCGGGCGCTGCTCGTGCACGGCCTCGGCTCCAACGGGGCGCTCATGTGGCGGTTCGGCGCCGCGCTCGCCGACGCCGGCTGGCATGCTGTCGCCGTCGACCTGCGCGGCCACGGCGTCGCCCCGCGCGCGCTCGACTACACGATCGCGGCGTACGCGGCCGACGTCGCCGCCACCCGGCCCGACGACGGCGGGGCGTGGGATCTCGCCGTCGGGCACTCGCTGGGCGGAGCTGCGGTCGTGGTGGCTTCGGCGGCCGATCCGGAGTGGACGCGCTCGCTCGTGCTCGTGGACCCCGGGCTCTTCTTGACCGACGACGAGCGCGAGTGGGTGCGCGAGGGCCAGGAGGCGTCGTTCGCCGACCCGTCGCACGAGGCGGCGCGGCGCGCGAACCCGCACTGGCACGAGCAGGACGTCGAGCTGAAGGCGACCGCGACGAGCCAAGCGAGCCGGTGGGCGATCGAGCAGACGAGCGCGCAGAACACGGAGTGGGACGTGCGGGCGGATGCTGCCCGCGTCGCCGTGCCGACCCACGTGATCGCGGCCGACCCGGCGGTGTACTCGATCTTCCGCGGCGAGGTGTCCGAGGCCGTGCTCGCCAACCCGCGCTTCTCGATGACGGTGATCGCCGGGGCCGGCCACAGCCCGCATCGCGACAAGCCTGACGCGACGATCGCGGCGCTGCGCGCGGTCCTCCCCCGCTGATCCCCTCCGTTGCCGCGTTTCGCGCCCCGCACCCGCACATCGCGGCAACCGAACGCACGCTGGCCCGGCACGAACGCCTGAGTTGCCGCAAAACGCGGCCCCTGCCCGCACATCGCGGCAACCGAACGCGCGCTGGAAGAGACGAGAATGGAACCGTGACCGGCTTCGACCCCGCAACGACCCTCCCCGACGAGCTCCTCGAGCGGTTCCGCGAGCGCGCGGTCGTCCACGACCGCGAGAACACGTTCCCAGACAACGACCTGGCCGACCTGCAGGCGACGGGCTACCTCGCGATCCTCGTGCCGCGCGAACTGGGCGGCTCGGGGCTCGGGCTGGCCGAGGCATCCCTTCTCCAGCAGCGTCTCGCGACCGCCGCTCCCGCGACGGCGCTCGCCGTGAACATGCACCTCGTGTGGACGGGCGTCGCCAAGGCCCTCGCCGACCGCGGCGTCGACAGCCTGCGGTTCGTGCAGGAGGGTGCGGCCGCGGGCGAGGTCTTCGCATTCGGCATCAGCGAGGCCGGCAATGACCTCGTGCTGTTCGGCAGCGACACGGATGCCGCGCCCCAGCCCGACGGCTCGTATGCCTTCACCGGGACGAAGATCTTCACCTCGCTCGCACCCGTGTGGACGCAACTCGGTCTGCACGGCCTGGACACGACGTCGCCCGACGCGCCGAAGATCGTGTACGCGTTCGTGCCGCGCACCGACGCCGTCGTCACGCGCGACGATTGGGACACGCTCGGCATGCGCGGCACGCAGAGCCGCACGACAGAGCTGCACGGCGCCGTCGCGCCCGCCGACCGGGTCGTGCGCCGCGTCGACCCCGGACCGAACCCCGACCCGATCGTGTTCGGCATCTTCAGCGTCTTCGAGCTGCTCCTCGCGTCGGTCTACACCGGCATCGCCGCTCGCGCGCTCGATCTCGCCGTGTCGGCGGCGCACGGGCGGCGCTCGAAGAAGACCGGCGCGCCGCTCAGCCAAGACCCCGACATCCGATGGCGCGTCGCCGACATGGCGCTCGCGTACGACGCGCTGCCGCCCGAGATCGACGCGCTGTGCCGCGCGGTCGACGATGCCACGCCGCCCGACGGCTTCTGGTTCTCGCGCATGAGCGGTGTCAAGCACCGCGCCGTGACGATGGCCAAGCGCGTCGTCGACGACGCCGTGCTCGTCGCGGGCGGGTCGTCGTACTTCACCCGCTCCGAGCTCGGCCGCCTCTCCCGCGACGTGCTCGCCGGGCTCTTCCACCCGTCCGATCCCGAGTCGGCGCACTCCACGGTGGCCGCCGCGTGGCTCGGCCCGATCGACGAGTAGCCGCTCCCGCTCCGTGCGAGGATGACGGGATGGCGCGCACCCCGACCGCTCTGCTGAGCCCCGCCGACCGCGCGCGCCTGCGCGACCTGCGCGTGATGAAGGGCGTCGCGCTCGGCGCGCTCGGGCTGATGGCCGTCGTGTTCGTCGTCGCGTTCGCGCTGCAGGGGCAGCATCCGTGGCTCGCGTACGTGCGCGCGGCCGCCGAAGGCGGCATGGTGGGGGCGCTCGCGGACTGGTTCGCCGTCACGGCGCTGTTCCGGCATCCGCTGGGCATCCCGATTCCGCACACCGCGATCATCCCGAAGCGCAAGGACGAGATCGGCCGCACGCTGGGCGAGTTCGTCGAGACCGAGTTCCTCTCCGGCCCCGTCGTGCGCCGCAAGCTCGAGTCGATGGATGTCTCCGCGCGCCTGGGCGCGTGGCTCGCTGTTCCCGCGCACGCCACGCGCGTCGTCGAGGAGGGGTCGGCGATGGCCTCCGGCATCCTTCGCGCCCTCAGCGACGACGACGTGCAGGAGGTGCTGGCAGAGCTCGCGCGCGAGCACTTGCTGATGCCCGACTGGGGCCCGCCCGCGGGCGCGTGGCTCGAGCGGGTGGTCGCCGCCGGCTCCCACCACGGTGCCGTCGACCTCGCCGCCGACAGCATCTCGGCGTGGCTGCACGCTAACCACTCCGCGTTCGAGGGGCTCGTGTCCCGGCGCCTCCCGTCGTGGGTGCCGGGCATCGCCCACCGCCTCGTCGACGACACCGTGTACCGCGAGGCGGTGCGGTTCGTGGACGCCGTGCGCGCCGACTCGCGGCATCCCGCCCGCCACGCGCTCGACGGCTATCTCGCGCGCCTCGCCGAGAACCTGCAGCACGACCCGGCGACGATCGGGCGCCTCGAAGACGCGAAGCGCGCGGTGTTCGACAGCCCCCGCGTGCGCGAGCTCGCCGCCGAGGCGTGGGACGCTGCCAAGACCGGACTGCTCGCCTCCCTCGCCGACCCGGACAGCGGCCTGCGACAGCGCGCCCAGGAGGCGCTCGTCGAGGCGGGCGCGCGACTGGAGACGGATGCGGTCTTGCGCCGCCGCGTGAACGGGTGGGTCACCGATGCCGCCGCCTTCCTCGTGGACCGCTACCGGCACGACATCGCGAGCATCATCACCGACACGGTCGAGCGGTGGGACGCCGACGAGACCGCGCAGAAGATCGAGCTTCAGGTCGGCCGCGACCTGCAGTACATCCGTCTCAACGGCACGGTCGTGGGCGCGCTGGCGGGACTCGTGATCTTCACGATCGCGCACGCGGTCATCCGCTGACGCGCCGGCCGGGGCCACCGTTGGGCACACCCCCTGCCGCGCGCGTTCGCAGAGGCATACGCTGTGCTCATGAGCGACGAACGCGTCTTGCTCTTCTCCTACGGCACGTTGCGGTTGCCGCACGTGCAGCTGGAGACGTTCGGCCGCGTCGTCGACGGGGAAGCGGACGTGCTGCCCGGGTACACGGTGGACTACGTCGACATCGACGATCCGCGCGTCGTCTCCGTGAGCGGGCACACCGTGCACCCGATCCTGCGCGCGACCGGGAACGCGAGCGACAAGGTGGTGGGCGCCGCGCTGGCCCTCACCGAGGAGGAATTGGATGCCGCGGACGAGTACGAGGTGCCGGCGTACCGGCGTGTGGGCGTGACCCTGGCCAGCGGCCGGTTCGCGTGGGTGTACGTCGAACACTGACGACGGAGGCCGGGACCGGGCTGCGGCCCCGAGGCGATTTGGGGGGCTCCTCGAGACCGCAGCCCCCTCCCTTGAGGGAGCCGACCGCAGCGGGACCTGTGCCGTTGGGGGTTCACGGTCACGCGGCGTCGGCAAAGATCGCCGACCGCTCCCCAGCTGGCGGTCGTTCTTCCTTCGTACCCTACGAGCCGCGCCACGTCCACTGCGGCGCGCGAGATATATCGGTTCCTATGCGGATCGGGCGTAGGGTTGGTGGGCATGACCACGCTCGCGCTCGTGCGGCACGCCAAGTCAGACTGGGGCGACCCGAGCCTCGACGACCACGACCGGCCGCTCAACGAGCGCGGGCTCCGCGACGCGCCGGCGATGGCGCGGCGGCTCGCCGACACGGGTTTTCGGGCCGACGCGGTGCTGTCGAGCACGGCGCTGCGCGCCCGCACGACGGCGGGCTACTTCGGCGACGCGCTCGGTGTCGACGTCGAGCTCCAAGAACGGCTGTACGGGGCTCCGGCGGCGCTCCTGCTGCGCGCCGCGGTCGAGCGCGGAGCGCGTCGCGTCATCGTGGTCGCGCACGACCCGGGCATGACGAGCCTCGCCGCCCGGCTGTCCGACGGCGCCATCGCGCACATGCCGACGTGCGCCGTCGCAACCTTCTCGTGGGACGACGACGAGTGGGATGCCGCGTCGTCACTGGATCCCGCGCGCTGGACGTTCGACGCCCCGGGCCGCTGAGGCGTGTCGAGGGGCGTGGATCGGCGATGAGAGGCTGGGGCCGGTGGGGGGCCGCGCTCCTCATCGGCGCCCTGTCGCTGCCGAGCGCCGCGAAGTGCACGAGCTCGCCGTTGGACGGCGACGTGATGCTGTCCGAGTCCGCGAGCCGCCTCATCGAGGCATTCGAATGCGACGACGCGGCATTGGAGAAGGCCCGAGCCGACAAGCCCGCGAGCACAGCGGCGATGGCGGCCTCCAGCGATGCCGTGATCACCGGCGCCATCCAGGTGGTCGACGTCTCGGAGAGCGGATCGAGCGTGGTGGCGACGATCGATGGCCTCGACGCGGAGGGCGGGACTCGCACGGTGACCCTGGAGCTCTGGCCGTCATCCGGCACGACCGCGGACGACGCCGCGAAGGCGATTCCCGTCGGCGCCGATCTGGTCGTCTATGCCACAGAGGACGCGACATGGTGCGGCACCGAGGTCGAGGCGAGCGACACGGCTGTGACTCCGGTGAGCCCGTACGGGCTCATCATCGCCCTGGGCGACACGGCGAAAGACGACGAGTTGGTATGGCCGCTCCTCAGACGCACCTCGTGGGCTCCGTTGGAGGAGGCGCCGCTGGGCGGCAGCCAGGATCGCGGCTACTGAGCCCGCACGCCGTCCTTGAACACCGCGCTCACCAGCGGCACGCCCGGCCGGTAGGCGAGGTGCGTGCGGCTCGGGGCATCCAGCAGCACGAGATCGCCGCGCATGCCGGGCGCGATCGCGCCGACGTCGTCGCGGCGCAGCGCTCGCGCGCCGCCCGCGGTCGCCGCCCACACCGCTTCGGCGGGCGTCATCCGCATCTCTCGCACCGCGAGCGCGATCATGAGCGGCATCGAGCTCGTGAAGCTCGAGCCCGGGTTGCAGTCGCTGGCGAGCGCCACGGTCGCGCCCGCGTCGATGAGCCGCCGCGCGTCGGGATAGGGATGGCGCGTGGAGAACTCGACACCCGGCAGCAGCGTGGCGACGGTGTCGGATGCGGCGAGAGCCGCGACATCCTCGTCGCTGAGATACGTGCAGTGGTCGACGGATGCCGCGCCGGCATCCACCGCGACCCGCACGCCCTCGCCCGGGCCGAGCTGGTTGCCGTGCACGCGCGGGAGCAGGCCCCGCGCGGCTCCCGCGGCCAGGATGCGGCGGGACTCGTCGGGCGTGAACGCCCCCGTCTCGCAGAACACGTCGACCCACCGGCAGTGCGGCGCGCACGCGTCGAGCATCTCGCCGCACACGAGGTCGACGTAGGCGTCGCGGTCGTGCTCGGCCGGCACGACGTGCGCTCCGAGGAAGGTCACCTCGGGCGTGACCTCGGCGGCGAGGCGCGCGATGCGCTCCTCGTCGCGGACGGTGAGCCCGTAGCCGGTCTTGATCTCGAACGTCGTGGTGCCCTGCCCGTGCAGCTCGGCCACGAGCCGCGCCAGCCGGGAGCGCAGCTCGTCGTCGCTCGCCGCGCGAGTGGCGGCCACCGTGGTGCGTATGCCGCCAGCGGCATACGGGGTTCCTGCCATGCGCGCCGCGAACTCCTCGGCGCGGTCGCCGCCGAACACGAGGTGGGTGTGCGAGTCGACGAACCCGGGCACGACGGCTCCGCCGCCTGCATCCACCACCTCGACGTCCCCACCCCGGTCCCCGTCACCGTCCCGCGAGAGAACTTCTGGTCGCCAAGGGGTAGGGAAGCGCCCTACCCCTCGGCGACCAGGTGTTCTCTCGGCGCCGGGGAGAGCGGGGGCCGAGGCGGCGGGGCCGACCCAGGCGATGCGGCCGTCCTCCACGAGGACGGCCGCATCGCGCAGCGTGCCGCACGGGTCTCCGTCGGCGGCGACGTTGGTCGTCAGCTCGCCGATGTTCGTGACCAGGAGCGACGTCACGGCATCGGCACCTTCAGGCCGCGCTCGCGCGCCACCTCGCGCGCCCGCTCGTACCCGGCGTCGACGTGGCGCATGACGCCCGTGCCGGGGTCGTTGGTCAGCACGCGCTCGAGCTTGGAGGCGGCGAGCTCTGTGCCATCCGCCACTGTCACCTGCCCGGCGTGGATCGACCGGCCGATGCCGACGCCGCCGCCGTGGTGGATCGACACCCACGCCGCGCCCGACGCCGTGTTCAGGAGGGCATTCAGCAACGGCCAGTCGGCGATCGCGTCGGAGCCGTCGGCCATCGCCTCGGTCTCGCGGTACGGCGAGGCCACCGACCCGGCGTCGAGGTGGTCGCGGCCGATCACGATCGGGCCGGCGAGCTCGCCGGATGCCACCATCTCGTTGAACTTGAGGCCCGCCAGGTGGCGCTCCTTGTAGCCGAGCCAGCAGATGCGCGCGGGCAGCCCCTCGAAGTGCACCGTCTGGCCCGCCTTCTCGAGCCACCGCCGCAGCGCCGCGTTCTCGGGGAACAGCTCCATGACGGCGCGGTCGGTCTTGGCGATGTCTTCCGGGTCGCCCGACAGCGCCACCCAGCGGAACGGGCCCTTGCCCTCGGCGAAGAGCGGACGGATGTACGCCGGCACGAACCCGGGGAACGCGAACGCGCGGTCGAAGCCGCCCAGCTCCGCCTCGCGGCGGATCGAGTTGCCGTAGTCGAACACGGCCGCCCCGGCGTCCTGGAAGCCCACCATCGCGGCGACGTGCGCGGCCATCGACTCGCGCGCCCGCGCGGTGAACCCCTCGGGGTCGGTCGCGGCGGCATCCTTCCAGTCCTCGAAGGCGACGCCTGCCGGCAGGTAGGCGAGCGGGTCGTGCGCGCTCGTCTGGTCGGTGACGATGTCGATCGGGATGCCGCGGGCCAGCACCTCCGGGAAGACGGAGGCGGCGTTTCCCACCAGCCCGACAGAAAGTGCCTCGCCGGCGTCCTTGGCGGCGAGGACACGAGCGACCGCCGCGTCGAGGTCGGCGGTGTATTCGTCCAGATAGCCGTGCTCGACCCGGCGGGCGAGCCGCGACTCGTCGACGTCGACGATGAGCACGGCTCCGCCGTTGAGCGTGACGGCGAGCGGCTGCGCGCCGCCCATGCCGCCGCATCCGCCGGTCAGGGTGAGGGTTCCTGCCAGCGACTCGCGGCCCAGCGACTGGGCCACGGCGGCGAACGTCTCGTAGGTGCCCTGCAGGATGCCCTGCGTGCCGATGTAGATCCACGAACCCGCCGTCATCTGGCCGTACATGGTCAGCCCGAGCTCTTCGAGGCGGCGAAACTCCGGCCACGTCGCCCAGTCGCCGACAAGGTTCGAGTTGGCGATGAGCACGCGCGGCGCCCACTCGTGCGTGCGGAAGACGCCCACCGGCTTGCCCGACTGCACGAGCAGCGTCTCGTCGGGCTCGAGCTCGTCGAGCGTGCGCACGATCGCGTCGAACGCCTCCCACGAGCGGGCCGCCCGCCCCGTGCCGCCGTACACCACGAGGTCTTCGGGGTGCTCGGCGACCTCGGGGTCGAGGTTGTTCATCAGCATCCGCTTCGCGGCCTCGGCGCCCCAGCTCTTCGCGGTGCGCTCAGGCCCGCGCGGGGCGCGGACGCTCTGCGTGTGACCGGACATTCGTCCTCCTCCATCGGGTGTTCTGGTGTTGTCCAGACCAGGTGATTTGGCGTGCTCAGGACGATTCACGCCGAATCGTCCTGACTCGGCGAAATGGCCTGATCCGGGTGATGCCGTTCGCTGTCTGCGCGGGGCCTGCCGCCCAACGCGGCACGCGCGACAGCGCCGGAGATCACGAGCTCGGCCGCCGTCTCGAGGTCGGGGCTGAGGAATCGGTCGGGCCCGGCGCCGGCGACTCCCGCGCCGCGCAGAAGGTCGCGCACGGCGGCGGTGCCGGGGCCCGGCTGCAGCGGCGCGCGCAGGTCGAGGGCACGGCATCCGGCCACCACCTCGACGGCGAGCACACGCGCGAGCCCGTCGATCGCGCGCCTCAGCTTGCGCGCGGCGGCCCACCCCATCGAGACGTGGTCCTCCTGCATCGCCGACGACGGGATCGAGTCGACGGATGCCGGAACGGCAAGCCGCTTCAGCTCCGACACGATGCCTGCGGCCGCGTACTGGGCGATCATGAGGCCCGAGTCGACCCCCGGCTCGTGCGCGAGGAACGGGGGCAGCCCGTGGTTGCGGGCGACGTCGAGCGCGCGGTCGGCGCGCCGCTCGGAGATGGATGCGACATCCGCCACCGCGATCGCGAGGAAGTCGAGCACGTACGCGACCGGCGCGCCGTGGAAGTTGCCGTTGGACTCGACCCGCCCGTCGTCGGTGAGGACGGGATTGTCCACGGTCGACGCGAGCTCGCGCACCGCGATCGCGCGCGCGTGCTCGACGGTGTCGCGCGCCGCGCCGTGCACTTGCGGCGAGCACCGCAGCGAGTAGGCGTCCTGCACGCGCTTGTCGTCGGGCCCCTTGTGCGACGCGACCATCGGCGAGTCGGCCAGGAGCGCCCGCAGGTTCGCCGCCGAGGCCGCCTGCCCGGTCTGCGGGCGCAGCGCCATCAGGTCGGCGGCGAACACGGCGTCGGTGCCGAGCTGGCTCTCCACCGACAGCGCGGCCGCGACGTCGGCGGTCTCGAGCAGCAGCGACAGGTCGTGCAGCGCGAGCAGCAGCATCCCGAGCATGCCGTCGGTGCCGTTGATGAGGGCGAGCCCCTCTTTCTCCGCGAGGACGAGCGGAGGGATGCCGGCTGCCGCCAGCGCCTCGCCGGCGGTGCGTTTCGTCTCGTCGCTGCGCTCCTCGATCGACGACCGGGGGGCGACCCGCACGTCGCCCTCGCCCATCGCGGCGAGCGCGACGTGCGCGAGGGGCGCGAGGTCGCCCGAGCAGCCCAAAGACCCGTACTCGCGCACGATCGGCGTGATGCCGGCGTTGAGCATCGCGGCGTACGTCTCCACGACGACGCGGCGCACCCCGGTGCGGCCGGTCGCCAGGGTCTGCAAGCGCAGCAGCTGCAGCGCACGCACGACCTCGGTCTCCACTTCGGGCCCGGTGCCGGCGGCGTGGGAGCGGATGAGGCTCGCTTGCAACTGGCGGCGGCGCTCGGGCTCGATGAACGTGGTGGCAAGCGCGCCGAATCCGGTGGAGACGCCGTAGTGCGGCTGCGGGTCGTCGGCGAGCGACTCGACGAGCGCCCGAGTCTTCGCAACCCGGGCCAACGCCTCGGGGACGATCTCGACGAGCGCGCCGTCACGCGCGACCGCGACGACGTCAGCGGGGGTGAGCGGTGCGGTCCCGACGGCGACAGGTGAAGTGGCCATGACTCGATTCCACACCCGGCCGCTCCCTTGCGGCAGCGCGCTGTGGCATCCTGTGTCTGGTATGACAGACAAACCGCAGGTTCCCGCCGCCGACCAGACGTTGCGGATCCTCACGATGCTCGCGCGGCAGCGCGGGCCGGTCGCCGCGCGCACGATCGGCGACCAGCTCGGCATCCCGCGCTCGAGCCTCTACCATCTGCTGTCCACGCTCGCCGAGCACGGGTACGTCGTGCGGGTGCCGGGCGAGCGGCGGTGGGGGCTGGGCGCCGCGGCGTCCGAGCTCGGCGGGGGCTACGCGCGGCAGGAGCCGCTCGCGCGCGTCGGCCGGCCCATCGTGGCCGCTCTCGCCGACCGGGCCGGCGAGAGCGCGCACCTCGCGGTCATGAGCGGGCGCGACGTGCTCTACATCGTGGAGGAGCGCGCTCCGCGCCGGCCCGCGCTGGTCACGGAGGTCGGGGTGCGCCTGCCCGCCCACCTCACCGCGACGGGGCGGGCGATGCTCGCGGCGCTGCCGCGCGAGCAGGTGCGCGCGCTGTACCCCGACGCGTCCGCGTTCGCCGACCGCACCGGGCGGGGCCCCGCGCGCCCCGGCGAGCTGCGCGACGTGCTCCGCGGCGTGCGTGTGGCGGGCTTCGCGCTCGAAGACGGCGAGGTCACCGTCGGGCTCCGCTCGGTGGGGGTCGCCGTGCGCGACCACACCGGTTGGCCGGCGGCGGCGATGGCGCTCACGTGGCCCGACGGCAGCGCGCGGGATGCGGCAGAGCTCGCCGCCGTCCTCGCGCCGGCCGCGGCCGAGCTCGAGCGCCGCCTCTACGCGACCCGCCGCCCGTGATGAATCAGCCGACCTTCGCGACGACTCCCCCGGTGAGCCGGACGAGCTCGTCGAACGTCAACGGGAACACGGTGTGCGGCGTGCCGCCGGCAGCCCAGATCTCCGGGTAGTCCGCGAGCGCCTCGTCGACGACCGTCGTGATCGGCGCGGGGTGTCCCGCGGGGGCGACGCCTCCGATCGCCTGGCCCGTGGCATCCCGCACCTGCTCCGGCGTCGCGCGGGCGATGGCTCCGCGACCGAGCCGCCCAGCCAGCGCCGTCGTGTCGACGCGGTGCGCGCCGCTGGTCATCACCAGGAGCGGCTCGCCGTCACTCCAGAAGACGAGGCTGTTCGCGATCGCGCCGACCTCGACGCCGAGCGCGGCCGCGGCCAGCGCCGCGGTGGAGGCGGCGTCGGGCAGCACGACGATGTCGCCGGGGATGCCGGCGGCGCGCAGCGCGTCGTGGACGAGACGGCTGCGCGGGGGCAGGTGCGCGGTCATAGTCCCTCAGCCTAGAGGCCAGCCCCCAGACGGCTGTGAGAAGACCTGTCGGCGGGAATGGCCGCCGTGTGGCCCCCCTATGCTTTCCCCATGTTCACCGGAGACCAGCCTCGAGCGCCCCGCTCGCCGCGAATCGCGCGAGCATCGTTTTCGCGCCCGGCCGCGGCGCTCGTCGCGCTGGGCGTGCTCGTGCTCGCCGGCTGCACGGGCACCACGATCGACCCCGACACGATCGACGGCGACTTCCTCGAAGACGGCTGCACGAGCGTCGTCGTGGCGACGTCGTCCGAGAAGGTCAACATGCTCAGCGCCCTGGCCAAGGCGTTCAAGGAGTCGCCCGAGCACGAGGCGCTGGACACGTGCGCCACGGTACGGCCGACCAACGTGTCCTCCGGCGACGGGGCGCGCTTCCTCACATCCGGCGACGAGTGGCCCGACGAGGACACGAGGCGCTGGCCGACGCTGTGGTCTCCGGCGTCGACGGTGTGGACCGATCGGGTCGCCGCCGCGTCGTCTCCGGGCCTCGTCGGCGACCCGGTCTCGTTCACCCACACACCCGTCGTGTTCGGCGTGCCCGAGACGATGGCGCGGGCTCTCGGCTGGCCGGACAAGGAGATCGGGATCACCGACTTCGAGAAGCTGTGCACCGACCCCGAGGGATGGAGCAGCGTCGGCAAGCCGCTGTGGGGGTCGTTCAAGATCTCCAAGACGAACCCGAACACGTCGACGACGGGCCTGTCGGCCATCCTCATGCAGTCGTACGAGGCGGCGGGAAAGACCGACGACCTCACGGCCGAAGACGTGGAGGCGGCGGCCGACTTCTCGCGGGCGTTCGAGGAGTGCGTGATCCACTACGGCGACACCACCGGCAATGTGCTGTCCACGCTGTACGACGAGACCCAGCACGGCACGGGCGGCTCCGGGTACGTGTCCGCCGTGGCGCTGGAGGAGACCTCGCTGCTGAACTACAACCAGGGAAACCCCGACTCGCACACGGTGGAGCCCGGCGACGAGCTGACGCCGCCGCGCGAGAAGCTCGTCGCGATCTACCCGTCGGGCGGCTCGATGTGGTCGGACAACCCGATCACGGTGCTCGGCGCCGACTGGGTGACGGCCGAGCAGCGCACGGCGGGCGAAGCGTTCGTGGCGTTCCTCGCGACCGAGTCGGCGCAGCAGATCCTGCCCGAGTTCGGCTTCCGGCCGCTCGATGACTCCGTGCCGCTCGGCGACCTTTTCACCTCGGAGTACGGCGTCGACCCGGACAAGCCCGAAGTGACGCTGCCCAAGCCCGGCGTGGATGTCGTGTCTGCGGCGATCGACCAGTGGACGAAGATCCGCAAGCCCTCCTCGGTGCTCGAGCTGATCGACATCTCGGGCTCGATGGACGAGCTCATCGGCGACGGCCGCTCGCGCCTGGACGGCGCCATCGAGGGAGCCCAGACCACGCTCGGCCATTTCCGCAGCACCGACGAGGTGGGCGTGTGGGCCTTCACCACGGGCCTGCCGGACAACGTGCTGTCGTTGCGGGATGTCTCGCCCCTCGGCGCGGACCGCGAGTCGCTGAGCTCGCAGCTCGAGGACTTGAAGTTCTCCGACCGGCAGGGCACGCCGCTGTACGATGCGATCTCGCAGGCGTACGACGAGATGGCGGCGCGGGCCGAGCCCGGCCGGATCAACGCGATCGTCGTGCTCTCCGACGGGGAGGACACGGATTCGGAGATGTCGATCGACTCGCTCATCGCGAAGATCGGCGCACGCGAGGGCGAGGCGGCGGACGAGGCGCCGGTGCGGGTCTTCCCCATCGCGTACGGCGACACCGCCGACACCAGCGCGTTGCAGCGCATTGCGGAAGCGACGGGCGGACAGTGGTTCGACGCTTCCGACGCTGCCAAGATCGATCTCGTGTTCTCTTCGGTCATCAACAACTTCTAAGCCACCGCCATGGTCATCGTCATCACCGCGTCCGGAGGCTACGTCGACGACGCGGTCGACGCGCTCGCGACGAGCAACGTCTACGTGTCGAAAGAGGTGAGCGGAGCCTCCGGCCTCACCGACGCGCTCCTCTCGGAGATCGGCGACTCCTCGATCGGCGTCGCGGTGTTCTCCAGCAACGCGGAGCTGGAGGCCTCCGGGCCGGAGATCGTGTCGGAGCTGGCTTCGAACACCCAGTACGACACGATCATCGTGGCGGTCGGCGACGACCTGTCCGCCGGCTCGCACGTGCTGCCGTCGGGCGAGGCGATCCGCATCGCGAACGAAGCGGAGAGCTCGGCCGGGGGGCTGCGGCCCGCGCTCGTGGAGACCGTGCAGGAGGTCGTCGCGGCCGAGCCGTCGCCGCCGGCGTCAGCGGGGGGTGTGGATGGCGGAGTGGTGCTGGCCATCGGTGTCGGCGTGGCCGTGCTGGCGGCCGCGGCAGGTGGCGCGTTCGGCATCCTCCGCCGTCGCGGGCAGCGCGGCGGAACCCGGCACGCCGTCCCCGACGCGATCCGCGCGCGGGTGGCCGCGTTGAGGTCGCTGCACGGCGCCTACGCGGCCGCGGGGGCGTCGGGCGACGCCACGGCGGCTCGGACAGCGGCCGACATCGACACGATCGCGAACAACACGACCGAGCTGTTCACACGATTGAGCAGCCGCGGCGACAAGTCCGGCCAGTCGGGCCTGGCCGCCGTGGAGTACGAGGACAAGCTGCGGAAGCTGGAGGCCGCGCTCGACCACGAGTACCTCCTCGACATCCTGGCCCACCCCCACTTGTGGGACGACCCCGACGAGCGCATCGCCGAGGTGAGCAGCGCGGTCACCGCCGTGTCGGATGAGCTCGTGCAGAACATCAAGCAGGTGAACGCGCGACGCGGGCTGCACTTCCAGGTGTCGCTGGACGGGCTCATCGGCGGCCGGAAAGAGCTGCGCGAGTGGGAGCGCGAGTTCGACCGCGCGTCAGAGGACGGCCGCGACCAGGCCCGCTGAGCCCGGCGCGTCAGGTGGCAGACTCGTCGTGTGCCACCCGCCATCCCCTTCTCCCTCGGCATCGTCGGCGCGGGGCAGTTCTCCGGCCACTTCGCGAAGCTGTTCCACGCCCACCCGCTCGTCACGTCGGTGCATGTTGCCGACACCGTCGCCGAGCGCGCGGACGATCTCGTCCGCCGGGAGAGCTTGGCCGGCGTGTTCGGGTCGTTCGACGAGATGCTCGCGAGCGACGTCGACGCTGTCGCGATCTTCACGCAGCGCTGGACGCACGGGCCACTCGTCGTGCGCGCGCTACAGGCGGGCAAGCACGTCTACTCCGCCGTGCCGATGGCGATCACCGTCGACGAGATCGCGGCCATCATCGACGCCGTTCGGGACACGGGGCTCGTGTACATGATGGGCGAGACGAGCTACTACAACCCCGCCACCGTGTTCGTGCGCGAGCGGCACCGCGCCGGCGCCCTCGGGCGCGTCTTCTACGCGGAGGGCGATTACGTCCACGACATGGACCTCGGGTTCTACGCCGCCTATCAGCACAGCGGCGGCCCCGAATGGAAGCGCACCGCGAGCTATCCGCCCATGCTCTACCCGACGCACTCCGTGGGCGGCGTGCTCGGCGCGGTCGGCGGCCACGCGGTGAGCGTGAGCTGCATCGGCGTGCGCGACGACCGCGACGACGGCGTCTTCGACCGCGACGTGAGCATGTTCGACAACGACTTCTCGAACGCGACCGCGCTGTTCGAGCTCGCCGGCGGCGGGTCGATGCGCATCAACGAGTTCCGCCGAGTCGGCTACCCGTCGCACGTGCGCGAGAGCCGGTTCCGCTTCTTCGGCACCGAGGCGAGCTTCGAGCAGCTCGTGGCGACCGCGGTGTGGCAAGACAAGGATGGCTGGACCGATGTCAGCGACCAGCTCGCGGCCTCGGCGAGCATGAGCGTCGACGACCCGTCGCTCGCCGGCGTCGACCCCGCTCTGCGGGACGCGTTCGTCTCGGGCCTCGCGCCCGTGCACGACGCGACCCGCCTCCCCCGCGAGCTCACGGGGCTGCCCAACGGGCACGAGGGCAGCCACCACTTCCTCGTCGACGACTTCGCGGTCGCCGTCGCGGGCGGCTCGCTTCCGCCCGTCAACGCGTGGGTGGCGGCGCGCTACACGCTGCCCGGGATCGTGGCCCACCAGTCCGCGCTCCGCGGCGGCGAGCGGCTCGCCATCCTCGACTTCGGCGATGCGCCCGCGGCGCCGCCCGCGCGCTGAAACCCGCCCCGCGCCGGCCCCGCACACCGGGAAACGCCAAGGCCGCGCGCCTTGCGGTTGCCGGAGCCGTTGGATAGGGAGGGAGAGGGAGTGACGATGCGTATCGCGGTTATCGGAGCCGGGATCGGCGGCCTCGTGGCCGCCGCCGGTCTGCAAGCGGACGGCCACGACGTGGCGGTCTTCGAGCAAAGGCGGGAGCCGAACCCCGACGGCGCGGGCCTGACCCTCTTCGGCAACGCGTTCGAGGCCCTCGACCTGCTGGGGCTCGGCGACGTGGTCAGAAGCGTGTCGAGCGGCGCGATCGCGTCGATGCGCGCCGGGCAGCGGCATCCCTCCGGATCCTGGCTCGTCACCGTTCCCCGCCGCGCGGTCGCCTCGATGCGCAGCGTCCACCGCGTCGACCTGCATCGGGCGCTCAGCGGGCAGCTGACGGCGGGGACCCTGCACACCGGCAACGCCGCACTCGTCGCGGCGGACGGCACGCCGCGAGTCACCGTGGGAGACCGCGCCGAGGAGTTCGACCTCGTGGTGGCCGCCGACGGCATCCGCAGCCGGAACCGTGCCGTGCTGGGCCTGGACACCGGCCTTCGCTACGCCGGGTACACCGCGTGGCGCGGGGTCACCCGCCATCCGGTCGACCTTCACAGCGAGGCCGGGGAGACGTGGGGGCGCGGGCGGCTCTTCGGGATTGTGCCCCTCCCCGACGACCGCGTCTACTGGTTCGCGACCCTCAATGCGCCGGCGGGCACGGCGTTCGCCGACGAGCGCGAGGAGGTCCGGCGCCGGTTCGCCGGCTGGCATGATTCGATCCAGGAGTGCGTCGCCGCGACCCCGCCCGAGGCGGTGTTGCGGCATGACGTCCACGACCTCGCGAAGCCGCTCGCCTCGTTCGTGCGCGGGCGCACGGTGCTGCTCGGCGACGCGGCGCACGCGATGACGCCGAACCTCGGGCAGGGCGCGGGGCAGGGCATCGAGGATGCCGCGACGCTGGCGCTCTTGCTGCGCGGTGCGCGCGTCGGCGACCTCGAGTCCGCGCTCGCCCGCTACTCGACGACACGGCAGAAGCGGACCACGAGGGTCTTGCAGCGCTCGCGCGCGACGGGCCGCGTCGCGCAGGCCTCGAGCCCGCTCGCCGTCGGCGTGCGCAACACGGCGCTGAGGCTCCTGCCGGGCGCGGTGATGGGCGCGCTCAGCGCGCGCATTCAGAAGTGGCCGAAGCCGAGCGGATAGGCCGCGCTCGCGTCACGTGGGCGGGAGCACGGATGCCAGCGCCGCCAGCGCGGCGCCGCGACCGCCCGCCATGTCGAGGTCGGGCACCGTGGCGATGACCGCCGCTTCGGCCTGCTCCTCGCGGAGGTTCATGTTCTCTTTGACGCGGGCCAGGAACCAGGAGCGGAACTCGGGAGCGGTCTCGACCACGCCTCCGCCGACGAAGTACGCGGTCGGGTCGGTGAAGTTGGAGGCGATGCGGAAGAGCGCGCCGAGGGCCTTCGCCTGCTGCTCGAAGATGCGCCGGCACATCTCGTCGCCCTCCTCCGCCAGCGTCCGCACCTGATACGCCCGCCGCGCCTCGTCATCTATCGCGTGCAGCGGGTGGTCGGGGTAGCGGGTCAGCCAGTAGGGCAGCAGGTTCTGCCGGATGCCGGTCAGCGAGGCGAAGCTCTCGCCATCACCGGAGAGGCCGCAGTTGCAGCGCGGAACCGGCTGCCCGTCCTCCAAAACCCCGTCGAGCGGGATCTGCACGTGGCCGATCTCGCCGGCCATGCCCGAGCGGCCCGGGATCACCCGGCCCGCCTCGACGAGGCCGCCACCGAGCCCCGTGCCGATGATCGCCGAGATCGACGAGTACAGCCGACTGGCCGGCCCGAAATGCGCGTTGTGCGCGTAGAGGGCGGCCGCGTTCGCGTCGTTCATGTACGCGACGGGGATACCGATGCGCTCCTCCAGGGCGGTGCGCACATCGAATCCGCGCCACGCCGGGCCGCTGAAGTTCGTCGCGCCCTTGCGCGAGATGACCCCGGTCGCGCTCGCCGGCCCCGGGGTGTCGAGCCCGACCGCGCGGATCTGCTCGCGCCGCACCCCCGCCTCAGCGAGAGCGGCGTCCAGCGCCTCCTCTAGCGCGGTGATCGCGGCCTCCGGCCCCTCGAGCACGCGGCTCGGCGATTCGATCATCCGGTCGACCAGGAACTTGCCGTCCGGACGCAAGACCGTCCCGGCATCCTTCGTTCCCCCGCAATCGACCCCGGCCACGTACCAGTTCTCCTGCATCACAACCCCTTCGTCCCGGCGTGGCACGACGGTACCAGCGTTCGCCCGCAATCCCCAACACCCGCTTGTTTCTCGGGGCACGGCACGTGCGTGCGTCCAGGGCGCTACGACTCGCCTTCGGTGGACTGGTCGACGACATAGAAGACCGAGCCGCCCGGCTCACGGTATGAGGCGAAGAAGCCGCCCGGGATCGCCGAGGGCTCAAGCCGCACCTCGAGCACATCGGGACGATTCGCGTGGAAGTCGGCGACGAGGTCGACCGAGAACGTCGGCCCGGACTCCTCGTCTGGGTCGGCGTCGAGCATGACGTTGACATTGCCGCCCGGGGCCGAGAGCGCGACGGTCGTCTCGCCCTCGCGCCACAGTTCGGTGAAGCCGAAGTGGTCGCGGTAGAGCGCGAGCGTCGCGGGCAGGTCCGAGGTCGGAACGTAGAAGAACTCGAGCTTCATCGCGGACACCCTCCGTGTCGTAACTAGATTGTTCTATAGCGTAACGGCATTATGGCTGTATGCGCGAGTGGGTTCCGATCTCGACCTCCCCCAAGGGCAGGCTCGCGCTCGCCGCGGTGCGGGTGTTCGGCGATCGGGCATTCGGCGAGGTGACGGTCGGCGAGCTCGCGGCGGCAGCGGGTGTCACGACCGGTGCGATCTACCACCATTTCGGCAGCAAGCTCGGGCTCTACGAGTTCGTGCGCGCAGACGTCGAGCGGCGGTTGCTCGACCGCATGGAGGGTGCGCTCGCGGTCGGCGACCACGAGAATGCGGCGGCGGGCGTGCGCGCGGCGCTTGTTGTCGGATTCGACTTCGCGGTGCGCGAGCAGTTCCTGCACCTGCTCGGCGTGCCGCCGACGGGCATCGCTGACCGTCTGGCGGCCGTGCTCGGCGCCGCGGTCGGCTCGCCGGTGCTGGGCCGCATCCTGGCAGCCGCATGGCGCGCGGCACTCGCCGCCGTCGCCGACGGCGCCGACGTCGACGAGACGCGGGCCGCGCTGCGCGTGCTGGAGTTCGGCCTCGCCGCCTGATTGACGGTGCGCTGTCGCGCGCCGCACGCCCACTCTGGGTTACGTCGCGGCTTCAACGACAGGCTGCCGCAGGAGGGTGCGGAGCTTGTCGGGGGCGACCTTGCGGAAGTCGCTGAAGTAGATCTCGTGATGCTTCCCGCTGATGCTGAGCCCCTGACGGGGAATGAACACGTGGTGCATCTGCTCCAGGACGGCCGCTTCATCGTCGAACGAGCCGACGTGCAGCGTTTGCACACACAGCCCCTCCGCGAGCGTCTCCAATCGCACGTCCTCCAGCCGCTCGACGGGCCCTTTGGCGCGGACGAGCTCGACAGCCGTGTGGAACATCGCCTCGTCGATCCAGTCGGGAACCATCAACATCACGGTCCAGTCCCACTGCGACTTGTCTCTCACCGTGGTGAACGTGTTCATGTCCTCTGCCCACCACAGGCCCTCGAGAGGCGGAACGACGTAGTCTCGCCCGAGCTCGCGTTTGCTGGCGAACTTCACCTTGTACGCCACCGGGTACAACGCCCGCAAGGCCCGCGTGTAAGCCGGTGAGGTGTTGGGGTCGCCGTGGCCGTCGATCATGAGATAGCGCAGGGCAGGAATCTGGATGACTCTGAACTGGCCCCGCTTGGCCTGATAGCCATCGAAGGTCCTTGTGAAGTCGATCTTCTCACTCACTGTGGTTCTCCAATCGTTCCGCAGACCAGGCTCTCTCCGTCTGCAAGGGTCGGCGAGTGGGCCGCCGCTGCGGCGAACCGCTCGGCGAGCTGCCCGAGCATCTCCGCCAGCTCCGGGGCGTCCAGGACCTCAAACGGCCACGGCAGCCAGACCAGGGCACCGGCCAGCACCTGCCAGCGGGCGTCGGCGATGCGCCACAGGGTCGCGTCGGGATCCACCGGGTCAGCGGCGAAGCCGCCGGCGTAGTCGCCGAGGAGTCCGGTGACCTCGGCCAGCGGCGCCGAGATGCGCACGGTCGCCGTCACCTGGCGCACGAGCGCGTCGAGCTGCTCCGCGAGAAACGCGGCCGCGTCGCCCCCGGGGATGTGGTGTGTGCCTGCGGCGACGCGGGTGGGCTCCGCCCGGCTGATGCGGTCGACCCGGAAGGTGCGCCAGTCGGCGCGATCGAGATCCCAGGCGACGAGGTACCAGCGCCCGCCGCGGGGGACGAGCGCGACCGGGTCGGCGCGGCGCGTCGCGTCCACGGGCGAGTCGTCGCCGGGGCGCGGCGCCGGCCGGTGCCGGAAGCGCACGCGCTCCCCGTCGCGCGCGGCGAGGGCGAGCACCGCGAGCACCTCCGGATCCACGGGATCGGAGACCGGCACAGCGCCGAGCGCGACGCTCGAGCGGATCGCCCGCACGCGTGAGCGCAGCGCCGCAGGCATGACTGTCTCGAGCTTGGCGAGCGCGGTCAGCGCGACGCCGCCGACCGGGCCGTCGACCGCGACGGCGAGCGCGGCGGCAGTCGCGACCGCCTCGCCCGCGTCGAACACGAGGGGCGGCAGTTCCGAGCCGACGGCTATGCCGTATCCGCCGTCGCGGCCGGGCCGGGCATCGATCCGGTAGCCGAGCTCGCGCAGCGCGTCGATGTCGCGACGGAGTGTGCGCGCGGTCACGCCCAGACGGCCGGCGAGTTCTGCTCCCGGCCAGAACCGGCGCGCGTGCAGCAGTTCGAGCAGACGCAGCGAGCGGCGGGCAGCGGAGAGTTCGGGCACAATCCCAGTCTCTCGCATATGCGGACACTTTCTGACCGCATATTTAGGAAGCATGGAGAACAAGCCGGAGACGCCGGCGACGAAACGACGAAAGGCGCATCATGACCATCCTGGTAACCGGAGCGACAGGCTCCGTTGGCCGACCCCTCGTGCACGCCCTGCTCGACCAGGGCGTCGAGGTGCGCGCGCTGACGCGCGACCCCTCGGCGGCCGGTCTCCCCGCCGGCGTCGAGGTCGCGCGAGCCGACCTCGCCGACCCCGGCTCCCTCACCCCCGAGCTGTTCGCAGGCGTGGACCGCGCATTCGTGTTCCCCGCGCAGAACGTCGAGCCGTTCGCCGCGGCAGCCGTCGCCGCCGGCGTTGAGCGCTTCGTCGTGCTGTCCTCACTCGCCGCCGCGCGCGAGTTCGCGCGAGACGAGGGCTCGGCGAGCCAGCTCCACCACGCCGCCGTCGAGAGCGCGATCACCCGTCGGACGAGCGCGTGGACCATCCTCCGGCCCGGAACGTTCGCGAACAACCTGCTGTCCTGGGCGTGGCCGATCTCGATGGGCGCGCCGATCCGGGTGCCGTACCTGGACAGCGCGCAGGCGCCGATCCACGAGGCGGATGTCGCCGACGCGATCGCCGCTGCGCTGCTGGACGACGGCACGATCGGGCAGGCGATCCCGATCACCGGCCCGCAGTCGCTCACCCGCCGCGAGCAGGTAGGAGCGATCGCCGCCGGCATCGGCCGCGAGCTGGAGGTGGTCGAGATCAGCCCCGACGAGTTCCGCGCCGACGTGGCGCAGTTCGTCCCGGAGCCGATCATCGCGATGCTGCTCGACTACTGGCGCGACACCGTCGCGGAGCCGGACCGGGTGCGCTCCGTCGAGGCCCTCACCGGCGCCCCGGGTCGCACGCTGCAGAGCTGGGCGCGCGATCACCGCTCCGAGTTCGGCGCCGCCTGACGAATCGGCGCAGGCCTGGCCGGCAGCAGTTCCGGCGCAACGTTTAAACTCGCAACCCGTGAGCGAAAAGCAAGAGCGTGCGCGCTTCGAGCGGACGCACGCAGGCGAAGTCATCGAGATCACCGTGCTGACGGGTTCTTCAACCGGGGGCGCCGGAAAGGCGGGGACAGAGATTCTGTGGACCGCCTCGGCGGAGGTTCTCGGATATGTGGATGAGCACGGTGCGGTGACTCTCGACGGTGGTCGTCTGCACTGGCTCGCAACGGACGAGCAGCGCGGCGACTGGGTGCATGACCTGAAATCGCACACTCAGTACACGGTTCGGGTCCGCCGGCGCCTCCCCGCCGACCCGGCGGACTACGCGGGGCCGCCAAGAACGCCGCTTCCGGATTTCAGCCACGTGTTCGCCCTCGAGGAGGTCATCGAGCGAGATGTGCATGTTCCCGCGCTCGACGAGAGGCTCGCACGGCACCTCGAGCCCGTCATCGTGACGACAGATGTCGGCACCTTCGAGCTACAGCGCTCCCTCGGCCTGTTTTCGGGCGCCATCGACTGGTGCGGTCATGAAGTGAGCGCGCACTTGTCTGTCGACGATGACGCGCAAGAAGGCTCTGAAACGTGCGGGGCAGCGCTCGCGCGTCTCGAATGCTGTCTCGCGGACGCGGAGTCCACCGATGCACGATGGCGTCGCTACGCCGCAACGAATCTCCTGGAGATCGCCCGCGAATGGCAAGCAGATTCGGACGCCCCCGATGACGCACCCCTCACGGAGGAGGTCTTCGTCGAGCGCATCTCGCTCGCTGAGCTCTCCGTTTCGACAGATGGTTCGATGACGCCGTGCTACGACGATGGGGGCCTGTTCTGGGGTCATGTCATCCTCATCGAAGTCGAGCCGGACGGCGGCCTCACGGACGCAGACATCGCGGGATGACCTCCTGTTCGCAGCAGTCCCCTGCTGTGACCTTCAACAGTGCCGCTGGAGTGTTCCCTCTCCGGCGAAGCCATCGCCTCAGCGCCTCGTGCGCGACATCGCTGCCGTCCTGATGCATGAGCCGGAAGCAGTCGATGACGGTCCGCTCCGCCGAGTAGATCGCGACCCTGGCTCCTTCTCCGGCCTCGGCATGCTCGCGGCCGATCTGAAAGGTTCGCGCATCTTCGTCGGCCTGGTGCCCCGATGCGTCGGCGCGGTCTGTCCCTCGCGCAGAAGGAGGAAGCGTTCGCGTCGCAAGGGACACGAGGCTGACGCCTACCTCGCGACCGCGCTTCGTTCCTCCGCCGCCTGGCGGTCGTGTTCTGCCCGGGCTGCTCGTATGTCGTTGCGGTGGTCGTTGGCCCAGGCGCTGAGGGCTGTGAGCGGGATCAGGAGTGTCTTGCCGAGCTCGGTCAGCTCGTAGTCGACACGGGGCGGGACCGTAGCGTAGACGGTGCGCTTTACGAGTCCGTCGCGTTCCAGGCTCCGCACAGTGATCGTGAGCATCCGCTGGCTGATGCCCTCGATGGAGCGCTGCAGCTCGTTGAAACGGTAGGTCCGCTCGCCGAGACGGACGATGACGAACACACTCCACTTGTCTCCGACACGGTCGAGGACTTCGCGCACCGGACAGTCATCGACGTACTCGAGGGGGGTCTGCATCTCGATGTTCCCTGCGGACATGAAAGTGCCTCCTTGCCGCCACTCAAACAGTAACTTACGGTCTGGTTAGGCACAAAATGTGCTCACAAACCAGAAGTAACTGGAAGGGGCTAACCGCCATGCCAGAGCCCAAGGTCAGAGAACACGGAGGCACCCCCGCGTCCTCGACGCGAAGAGCGCCGGTCGCGTGGATCGTCGCGATCGCATGCGCCGCCCAGTTCCTGCTCGTGCTCAACACCTCGATCGTCAATGTCGCCCTGCCCGGAATGCACGAGGATCTGGGGCTGTCCGTGGATCTGCAACAGTGGGTCGTCAATGGCTTCCTCGTGACGTTCGGCGGCTTCCTGCTGTTCGTCGCACGAGCCGGCGACCGCTTCGGGGAGAAGAGGGTCTTCGTCACCGGACTGGTGGTCTTCACCCTCGCCAGCCTCGGCGGGGGCTTGGCCCAGAACGCGGGCTGGCTGTTGGCCGCACGCTTCGTCCAGGGCATCGGGGCCTCGGCGATGG
>NZ_JASGEC010000073.1:0-9268 GCF_047606685.1 Microbacterium sp. | reverse complement strand
GGCCGGAAAGATCCCGCAGTGGGAGGCGGGAGAGGATGTCTCGGGCAACTGGGGCGGATCGACGGATGCCGTCATGGTCACCAGCGAGAACAAGATCGCGGCATACGAGCTCGCGAAGTTCCTCAACACCGACGCCGAGTCGACGCTCATGCTCGCCAACGAGCAGTTCCTGTTCCCCACGACGACGGCGACCTTGCAGTCCGAGGACTTCCTCAGCCAGGAGAACGAGTTCTACGGCGGGCAGAAGGTGAACGAGTTCTTCGCCGGCGTGTCCGACACCGTCCAGCCCGACTTCCAGTGGCTGCCGTTCATGGACTTCGTCTACTCGAGCTACAACGAGACGCTGGGCACCGCGATCGCCGACAAGGGCGACATGCTGGCCGCGCTCACAGAGTGGCAGAACCAAGTGAAGACCTACGCCACGCAACAGGGCTTCACGGTCGAGTGAGGCACGTGGGGCGCCGGGCTCTGAGCTCGGCGCCCCACGCGAAAGGACAATGATGTCAACACAAGCAACCCCGGTCCGCCGCCGCTCGAGCACCGGCCGACCGCAGACGATCGCCGCGTGGGTTCTCGTCACCCCGTTCCTCGTGGTGTTCGCCACGCTTTTCCTGGTGCCGCTGGCGTACTCCGCCTACCTCAGCACCTTCACGTCGCAATTGGCCGGCGGCGAGGTGTTCGACCTCTTCGCCAACTACTCGCGCGCCCTCTCCGACCCCAGCTTCTGGTCCGGACTCGGTCGCGTGGCCATCTTCCTGTTCGTCCAGGTGCCGATCATGCTGGTCGCGTCGCTGTTCTTCGCGCTCGCGCTGGACAGCGGCAGGGTGCGCGGAGGCAAGGTCGTCCGACTCCTGATCTTCCTGCCGTACGCGGTTCCCGGCGTGGTCGCGGCCCTCATGTGGGGCTACATCTACGGCCAGGACTTCGGGCTGATCGCCCAAGTGCTCCAAGCGCTGGGCGCTCCCGCGCCCAACCTGCTCGCGCCCGACGCCGTGCTTGGCTCCATCATGAACATCGTCTGCTGGGAGTTCGTCGGCTACAACATGATCATCATGTACGCAGCCTTGCGGACGATTCCAACCGAGTTGTTCGAGGCGGCCGAGATCGACGGCGCGAGCCAGCTGCGCATCGCGTGGAGCATCAAGATCCCCGCGATCCGCCAGGCGCTGATCTTGACCGTGATCTTCTCGATCATCGGCTCGTTCCAGCTGTTCAACGAGCCCAGCCTGCTGTACGCGATCGCCCCCAACGCGATCGGCACCGACTTCACGCCCAACCTGTACGCGTACAACGTCGCGTTCAAGAACCAGGACGTCAACTACTCCGCGGCGATCGCCTTCCTCCTCGGCATTGTGATCGTGGCCATATCGGTCGTCGTGCAGACGATCGTCAACCGAAAGGAGCGCGAGCAATGAGCGCCCTCACCACCTCGCGCCGGCGTCGGCTGGTCCCGCCGAACGAGCGCCGCAACACGCTTCTCACGATCTTCGTGTGGATCGCGGTGCTGTACTTCCTGGTCCCGCTGGTGTGGCTGTTCATGGCCAGCACGAAGAACAACTCCGACCTGTTCACGACCTTCGGGCTGTGGTTCGGCACCGCGTTCGAGCTGTTCGGCAACATCGGCCAGGTCTTCACGTTCCAGGGCGGTGTCTTCACCAGCTGGCTGGGCAACACCATCCTCTACGCCGTGGTCAGCGCCATCGGCGCGGCGGCGCTGGCGACGGCAGCGGGGTACGCGCTGGCGAAGTACCGGTTCGCGGGCCGCGACGCGGTGTTCTGGCTCATCATCGGCTCGATCATGGTGCCGATGACGGCCCTCGCCATCCCGACGTACCTGCTGTTCTCGGCCATGAACTTGACCGACAACATGCTGGGCATCATCCTTCCGTCGCTGGTGAGCCCGTTCGGCGTCTACCTCATGCGCGTGTACGCGGCCGACTCGGTCGACGACTCGCTCATGGAGGCGGCGCGCATCGACGGCGCCGGGGAGTTCCGCATCTTCTTCACGATCGGCATCCGACTGCTCGTGCCGGGACTCGTGACGGTGCTGCTGTTCCAGCTCGTCGCGACGTGGAACAACTACTTCCTGCCGCTGATCATGCTCAACACGCCCGAGCTGTTCCCGGTGACCGTGGGACTTGCCAACTGGCAAGCGGCGGCCAGCGGCGGCGGCGGCGGCCAAGTGCTGTTCTCGACCGTGCTCACCGGAGCGCTCGTGTCGATCGTGCCGCTGATCGTCGCGTTCGTCTTCCTGCAGCGCTACTGGCAGTCGGGCCTGGCAGCGGGGAGCGTGAAGGGGTGACGCGGACGCAGCGCGTGCCCCTGGACCGCATGTGGTACGGCGGGGACTACAACCCCGAGCAGTGGCCCCGCGAGGTGTGGGACGAAGACATTCGCCTCATGCAGCGCGCGGCGGTCACCGTCGCCACTGTGGCCGTGTTCAGCTGGGCGAAGCTGGAGCCCGAGGACGGGTGTTTCGAGTTCGGTTGGCTCGACGAGGTGTTCGAGCGGCTGCACGCCGCCGGAATCCGCGTCGACCTGGCCACGGCGACCGCGTCGCCGCCGTCCTGGCTTGTGCGCGCGCATCCCGAGATGCTGCCGGTCACCGCGTCGGGCACCCGGCTCGAGTTCGGCAGCCGCCAGCACTACCACCCGAACTCGGCCGTGTACCGCAGGCACGCGCTGCGCCTCGTACGCGCTCTCGCCGAGCGCTACGGCAGCCATCCGGCGTTGGAGGCGTGGCACATCAACAACGAGCTCGCCTGCCACGTGACGCACGACTACTCCCCCGAGAGCGCCGCGGCGTTCCGGGCATGGCTGCGCGACCGGCACGGCGACATCGAGACGCTGAACGCGTCGTGGGGCACAGCCTTCTGGTCGCAGGAGTACAGCGACTTCGACCAGATCGAGCCGCCGCGCGACACCCCCTCCTTCAAGAACCCCGGCCAGCAGCTCGACTTCGACCGGTTCATGTCCGACGCGTGGAGGGAATGCCTGCGCGCGGAGGCCGAGCTGCTGCGCGAGCTCACCCCCGACGTGCCGATCACGACCAACTTCATGGGCTTCTTCAAGGGCGGCGACTACTGGTCGTGGGCGGACGAGCTGGACTTCATCTCCGACGACGAGTACCCCGACCCGGCCGACCCGATCGCGCCGGCGTACGCCGCGATGACGCGAGACCTCATGCGCTCGCTGTCCGGCGGCGCACCGTGGATCCTGATGGAGCAGGCGCCGTCGGCGGTGAACTGGCGGCCCCGCAACGCGGCGAAGGCGGCGGGATGGCACCGCCTGCTCTCGCTGCAGTCGATCGCCCGAGGGGCGGACGGCATCATGCAGTTCCAGTGGCGGCAGTCGAGGATCGGCGCGGAGAAGTTCCACTCCGGGATGCTGCCGCATGCCGGAGAGGACACGCGCGTGTTCCGCGAGACCGTGTCGCTCGGCGCCGAGCTGGCCGGCCTGCGGGCTCTCGTCGGCACGCGGTGCCCCGCCGCTCGCGTGGCGATCCTGTTCGACTGGACGTCGTGGTGGGCTCTGGAGCAGGAGTCCACCCCGGCCTCCCTGTCGTACCTGCACATCGTGTTCCGCTGGTACCACGAGCTGTGGCGGCGCGGCGTGCTCGTCGAGTTCGCCAAGCCCGGCCAAGCGCTCAACGACTATGACGTCGTCATCGCCGCCGGCGCGGTCGCGCTGTCGGCGGAGGCTCGAACCGAGCTCGCCCGCGTCGTCACACGCGGCGGACAGCTCGTCGTGGGCTATCAGACGGCCGTGCTCGATGACTCGCTGGGAGTGCTGCTCGGCGGCTACCTCGGCGAGCTGCAGTCCGTGCTCGGGGTGCACGTGGAGGAGTTCATGCCGCCGGCCGAGCCGTCCCTGAGCGGCGGCGCGGTGCCGAGCCTGGAGATCTCCGGGCTCGGCGCGGGCGCCGCCAGCGAGTGGGGCGAGGTCGTGCGGGTGCACGACGCAGAGGTGCTCGCGTCCTTCGTCGGCGGGGACCTCGCGGGCTGCCCCGCCATCACCCGCCGCACGGACGCCGCGGGAGGGGCGGGATGGTACGTCGCCACCGCCCCGAGCGCCCTCGGGGAGATCGCGAGCGCGGTGCTCGAGGCGGCCGGCATCGAGCACACGCTGCTGCCCGACCAGGTGGAGGTCGTCGAGCGCGGCGACCACCGGTTCATCCTCAACCACTCGAACGTCCCCGTGACCGTGGGCGAGATCGAAGTCGCGCCCCGTGACGTGCTGATCGACTCCGTCCTCAGAGTCGCCGTCTAGGCCCGCGATGCGAGGACAAGAGCGCATGAGCGCCGACCTGGATGCCGCCGTCGCCGCCGTGCGGGCGGACGTCGCCGCCTTGCACGGCGAGCTCGTGCGATACGGGCTGGTGGTGTGGACCGGAGGGAACGTTTCGGGTCGCGTGCCCGGAGCGGACCTGTTCGTGATCAAGCCGTCGGGCGTCTCGTATGACGACCTCGCGCCGGAGAACATGATCCTGTGTGACCTCGACGGCACCGTCGTGCCGGGAACACCGGGCTCCGAGCGCTCCCCGTCCAGCGACACCGCGGCGCACGCGTACGTGTACCGCCACATGCCCGACGTCGGCGGCGTCGTGCACACGCACTCCACGTACGCGGTGGCCTGGGCCGCGCGCGGCGAGGAGATTCCGTGCGTGGTCACGGCGATGGCCGACGAGTTCGGCGGGCCGGTGCCGGTCGGCCCGTTCGCGATCATCGGCGACGACTCGATCGGTCGGGGCATCGTCGAGACGTTGCGGGGCCATCGCTCCCGCGCCGTGCTGATGCGCAGCCACGGGCCGTTCACGATCGGGGTGAGCGCGCGGGACGCCGTGAAGGCGGCGGTGATGGTCGAGGATGTCGCGCGCGCCGTGCACCACGCCCAGCAGGCGGGGCCGCTCGTTCCGCTCCCGCAGGAGGCGATCGACCAGCTCTACCACCGCTACCAGAACGTGTACGGGCAGAGCGGGGACGACCGGCGATGACCGGGGAGACGGATGCCGCGACGGTGGGCGACGGTGCAGCGGTGCTCGGAATCGAGCTCGGCTCCACCCGCATCAAGGCATGCCTGGTCGACGGACGCGATCCCGCGACGGTGCTCGCGGTGGGCTCGCACGCGTGGGAGAACGAATACGCCGACGGGCTGTGGACGTACTCGCTGGACGCGGTGTGGGCGGGGCTGCAAGCGGCCTACGCCGACCTCGCCGCCGACGCGGAGCGCCGGCACGGCGTGCGGCCGTCGTCGCTGCGGGCGATCGGCGTGTCGGCGATGATGCACGGCTACCTCGCCTTCGACGCCGACGGCGAGCTGCTCGTGCCCTTCCGCACGTGGCGGAACACCCACACGGGCGCGGCGGCAGCCGAGCTCAGTGCGCTGTTCGATGTGAACATCCCCTTGCGCTGGTCGATCGCCCACCTGCACCAGGCCGTGCTGGACGGCGAGGCCCACGTGCCGCGCGTGCGCCTGCTCACCACGCTCGCAGGCTACGTGCACGGGCGCCTCACCGGCCGCGCCGTCCTCGGCGTGGGCGACGCGTCGGGGATGTTCCCGATCGACACGCAGGCGGGCGATTTCGACGAGCGGATGCTGCGCGCCTACGACGACCACGCCGCGGGGCGCGTTCCGACGCCCCTGCGCGATCTGCTGCCCGAAGTGCTGCGAGCCGGGCAGCCGGCGGGCGAGCTCACGCCCGAAGGGGCCGCGCTGTTGGACCCCTCGGGCGCGCTGCGGCCGGGTGCGCCGTGCTGCCCGCCCGAGGGCGACGCGGGCACCGGCATGGTCGCGACGAACTCGATCGCCCCGCGGACCGGAAACGTGAGCGCGGGCACGAGCGTGTTCGCGATGGTCGTGCTGGAGCGGCCGCTGCGCGGCGTGCACCACGAGCTCGACGTCGTCGCGACGCCGTCGGGCGACGCCGTCGCGATGGTGCACTGCAACAACGGCGCGAGCGAGCTGGCGGCGTGGGCGGGCCTGTTCGAGCGCTTCGCCGCCGCATCCGGCGCGCCCCTTCCTCCGGACGCCGTCTTCGAGACGCTGCTGCGCGAAGCGCTGGCCGGAGACGCCGACGCGGGCGGGCTCGTCGCCTACAACCACCTCGCCGGCGAGCCTGTCGCCGGGCTCGACGCGGGGCGCCCGCTGTTCGTGCGGACGCCCGACAGCAGCCTGACGCTCGCCAACGCGATGCGCGCGCATCTGTACGGGGTCTTCGGCACGCTCGCGCTCGGGATGCGCGTGCTCGACGACGAGAGCGTCGAGCTGGACCGCATGTTCGCCCACGGAGGGCTGTTCCGCACGGCCGGGGTCGCTCAGCGATTCCTCGCCGGCGCGCTCGGCGCACCTGTCGCCGTCGGCGAGACCGCGTCCGAGGGCGGCGCGTGGGGCATCGCGGTGCTGGCCGCCTACCTCGGCTCCGAGCTCGAGCTGGCCGCCTACCTCGACAGCGTCGTCTTCGCCGACGCGTCGGTCTCGGTTGCCGACCCCGAACCCGGCGACATCGCCGGGTTCGCGGTGTACCTCGACCGCTACCAGCGAGGGCTGGCCATCGAAGCCGCCGCCGTGGCATCCCTGTGACTTTCTCGACCACCCGCACTCCCAGGAAAGAGACCGCATGACTCTCCGCACTTCGTTCGACGGCCACACGGTCTGGTTCGTCACCGGCAGCCAGACGCTGTACGGCGAGGAGACACTGCGGCAGGTCGCCGAGCAGTCCCGCCAGGTGGCGGCCGGCTTGGCGGGCCTGCCCGTCCGGGTGGAGTGGAAGCCGGTGCTCAAAGACACCGACAACATCCGCCGCCTCGCGCTGGAGGCCAACAGCGACGACAGCGTGATCGGCGTGATCGCGTGGATGCACACGTTCAGCCCGGCCAAGATGTGGATCGCCGGGCTCGACGCGCTGCGCAAGCCGCTGCTGCACCTGCACACGCAGGCCAACGTCGAGCTGCCGTGGGAGACGATCGACTTCGACTTCATGAACCTCAACCAGGCCGCGCACGGCGACCGCGAGTTCGGGTACATCCAGACCCGCCTGGGTGTGGCCCGCAAGACGGTGGTCGGCCACGTCTCCCACCCCGCCGTGCTCAGCCAGGTCGAGAGCTGGCAGCGGGCAGCGGCCGGCTGGGCCGCCGCCCGGCAGCTCAAGCTCGCGCGGTTCGGCGACAACATGCGCCAGGTCGCGGTCACCGAGGGCGACAAGACCGAGGCTGAGCTGCGCTTCGGCGTGCAGGTCAACACGTGGGGAGTGAACCAGCTCGCCGATGCCGTGTCCTGCGCGACCGCCGCAGAGATCGACACGCTCGTCGACGAGTACGAGGACCGGTACGACGTCGCGCCCGAGCTGCGGCGCGGCGGCGACCGCCACCAGTCGCTGCGCGACGGCGCCGCCATCGAGGCGGGGCTGCGCTCGTTCCTGCACTCCGGCGGCTTCGGCGCGTTCACCACGAACTTCGAGGACCTCGGCTCGCTCACCCAGCTTCCCGGGCTCGCCGTGCAGCGGCTCATGGCCGACGGGTACGGGTTCGGCGCGGAGGGCGACTGGAAGACCGCCATCCTGGTCCGCGTCGCCAACGTCATGGGCGCCGGCCTGCCCGGCGGCGCGAGCCTCATGGAGGACTACACGTACGATCTCGTCCCCGGAGACGAGAAGATCCTCGGCGCCCACATGCTCGAAGTCTCCCCCTCGCTGACCACCGCCAAGCCCCGGCTCGAGATACACCCCCTCGGCATCGGCGGCAAGGCCGACCCCGTGCGCCTCGTGTTCACCGCCGACCCGGGGCCGGCCCTCGTCGTCTCCCTCGCCGACATGCGCGACCGGTTCCGCCTCGTCGCCAATGTCGTCGACAACGTCGCCGCTCCCGACCTGCCCAAGCTGCCCGTCGGCCGGGCTGTCTGGAAGCCCCAGCCCGACTTCGCCACCAGCGCCGCGTGCTGGCTCGCCGCCGGCGGCGCCCATCACACCGTCATGACCACCGCCGTCGGCATCGAGGTCTTCCGCGACTTCGCCGAGATCGCGCACACCGAGCTGCTCGTCATCGACGAGGCCACCACCGTGCGCGACTTCCACAGCCACCTGCGCTGGAACCAGGCCTACTACCGGCTCGCGCAAGGGTTCTGAGCGACTCCTCGGCGCGCCCCGCTACTGGTCGGCCGGCCGCAGCCGCCATCCAGTCGCGGCGTCCTGCTGCCGCCAGAACTGCGCGAACCGCCCGTTCGCCGCCAGCAGCTGGTCGATCTCACCGTCGTCGACGACGCGGCCATCCTCCAAAAACACCACGCGGTCCGCCGCGCGAATGCTCGAGAGGCGATGGGCGACGATGACGCGCGTGCGCGGGACGGGGTCGTCCGAGAGCGCCGCGGCCACTGCCGTCTCGTTCTCGGTGTCCAACGCGCTCGTCGCCTCGTCGACCAGGAGCACGGGCGCCGGCTTGAGCAGCGCGCGGGCGATCGACGCGCGCTGGCGCTCTCCGCCGGACAGCGCGGCGCCCGCCTCGCCGACTCGCGTGTTCCAGCCGTCCGCCAGCCGCCGCACGACGGCGTCCACGCGCGCGAGCGCCGCGGCTCGCTCCACGGCGTCGTCGCTGGCCGCGGGGTCGCCGACCAGGACGTTCTCGCGCACCGTTCCGTCGAACAGGTACGGCTGCTGGAAGACGACGCTGACCAGGTCGCGCCGCGAGTGGGCGGACAGCTCGGCGACGTCAACGCCGTCGACCACGACCTGCCCGCGGGTGGGATGCGCCAGCCCGGCGAGCAGCGCGAGCACGGTGCTCTTGCCCGAGCCGGACGGGCCGACGATCGCGGTGGTCGTCCCCGGCTCGAACGTCAGGTCGAGGCCGTCGAGCACCATCGGCTGCCCGTCGCCGTACGCGAACGAGGCGCCCCGCAGCTCGATCCGTGGCGGGCCGCTCCGCTCGGCCTTGGCCGGCCCGACGGGGTCGGCGGGAGCGTCGAGCACGGCGCGCATGCGACGCAGCGCCCCGGTGGTCGTCTCGATGCCCGGAGACAGCTCGGCCAGCACGGTGAACGGCTCCACGTAGCGCGCGATGACGACGATCAGCGCGATGGCCTCCGGCGCGGTGAGCGCGCCCTGGACGGCGAGGACGACGGTCGCTCCGGCGAGGACAAGCAGGGCGAGCTGGCTGGCCAGCCCAAACACGAGCTGGCCGGGGACCTGCATGAGCAGCAGCCGCACCGTGGCGCCGTGCTGCGCCGCCAGGGCAGCGCCGGCGTGGCTGCGCGCCGGCTCGACGCGGCGGGCGGCCCGCAG
>NZ_JASGEC010000072.1:0-37286 GCF_047606685.1 Microbacterium sp. | reverse complement strand
TCGCTCCGCGGCGGCGGCGCCGATCGGCGCGATGACTGTGCCCCCGGGCAGCGGCTCGGGCAGCGCCTCGCGGCGCAGCCACGGCGCGTCCGCGGCGATCGCCGCGAGCAGCTCGTCGCTCCACTGGCCGCGCTCGACGTCGAGCACGCCCATGCGGGCGGCCTGGCTCGCGTCGATGCCGGCGCGGCCCGTCCAGCGCTCGGCGAGGAAGTCGCCCACGCACCGGTAGGCGTGCGCCGATTGCCACGACTCGTCACCGGCGGCGATCTTGAACGCGGAGAACATGCCGTGCAGCGGCTGGCCGGTCACCGAGGTGTACCGGTCGTCGCCGACTCGCGCGCCGAGGGCGCTCGCGGCGGGGCCGCCGCGAGCGTCCATACTGACGGCGATCGGCGCGAGCGGGCGGCCGTGCGCGTCGACGGGCAGCACCGCCTCGCCGAGCACGCTGAGCGCGATCGCCTCCGGGGCGTCGCCGCGGGCCGTCGCCTCCGCTGCGACGGTGGCGACGGCCGACTCGACGGCGTCGACGAGCTCGCCGGGGTCGAGCTCGACCCGCTCGTGCGCAGGCCGGTGCAGCACCAGTCGCCGCGACGCGGCATCCACCACTCTGCCCGACCCCGAGAACGCGACCGCCCGGACGCCACTGGTGCCGATGTCGACGCCGACGACGCTCACTTGATGGCCCCCGCGAGGCCGTTGACGAGGTACTTCTGGACGAAGACGAACAGCGCGATGACCGGGATCGAAATGAGCACCAGGATGGCGAACAGGGCGCCCGGCTGACTCAGATAGATGCCGCGGTAGGCGAGCGGCACGAGGGTGAGCGGCTTGAGGTTGTTGTCGCCGAGCGTGACCAGCGGCAGGAGGAAGTCGTTCCAGCTCATCATCGTCTGCCAGATCGCGACCACCGCGAGCGCGGGCTTTCCCAGCGGCAGGTAGAGCCTCCAGAAGATCTGCCACGCGCTGGCGCCGTCCAGTCGCGCCGCCTCGTAGGTCTCCAGTGGAATGGCCAGGTACGAGGTGCGGATGATGATCACGGCGAACGGCAGGCCGAGCGCGGTGTACACGAGCACGAGGCCGAGCAGGTTGTTGTACAGCTGCATCGTCTGCAGGATGCGGAACGTCGCCACCACGATGCTCGACATCGGCAGGATCAGCGCGAGGATCAGCGCTCCGAAGAACAGCGCCTTCAGCGGCACGCGCAGCCGAGCCAGCGCGAACGACGCCATCGAGCCGAAGAGGCACACCAGCAGCACGGACGGCACCGTGATGATGACACTGTTCAGCAGGTGCAGCAGGATCGGGTTCTGGTCCCAGATCGTCAGGTAGTTGCGGAAGCTGAAGACCTCGGGGAGCATTCCGAAAAACTGCGTCGCCGGATTGTCGGGCGGCATGAGCGACAGGCCGACCGTCATGATCAGCGGCACCATCCACACCAGCGCCAGCGGGATGAGCACGATGTGCAGCCATCCGCGGCGCGCGCCGGGCGTGCCGCGCCGGCGGGTGCGCGCGGACGACGTGGTGGCGATGCGCTCGGTCTCGGTGAGGGTCATTTCTCGTCTCCCGTGATGAAGCCGGAGCCGAACACCCGGACCATCGACAGCGAGCTGACGATCGCGATCACGAGCAGCACGACGCTGATGGCCGAGGCGTAGCCGACGTTCTGGAGTTGGAACGCCTCCTGGAAGGCGAAGGTGGGCAGCATCTCCGACGCGTGGTTCGGGCCGCCCTGGGTGAGCACGTAGACGAGCTCGAAGGTCTTCAGCGACCCGATGACGCCGAGCAGCACGAGCGACAGCGTGGTGTTCTTCAGGAGCGGGAATGTGATGCGCGCCATCGTCTGCACGCCATTGGCGCCGTCCATGCGGGCCGCCTCGGTCAGGCTCGGGTCGATGAGCTGCAGCCCGGCGAGGTAGAAGAGCATGGAAAAGCCCGTCCACATCCACACGTTCACGAAGATCACCGCGAAGATCGCGGTGTCGGGGCTGGTGAGGTAGTCGCCGGCGAGGAAGGTCAGGCCGGTGGCCCGGCCGACCTGCGCGAGCACGCCGCTGAACGGGTCGAGGATGCTCTGCCACACGATGCCGACCACCACCGGCGACAGGATGGCCGGAATGAAAAACAGCGCCCGGTAGACCGTGCTGCCGCGCAGCTTCTGGTTCAGCGCGACAGCCAGCAGGAATCCGATGACCGTCTGCGGAATGATCGTGAGCACGATCCAGAAGGCCGAGTTTCGCAGCGTGGTCAGGAAGATCGGGTCCCCGAACAGCTCCGCGTAGTTGTCGAAGCCGACGAACGTGCCCTGGTTGACGCCGTCCCAGTCCAGCGTGCTGGCCTGCAGGTTGTAGAAGATCGGGTAGACGACGAACGTGAAGAACAGGATCATCGTCGGAACCAGGAACGCCAGCCCGGTCAGCCGCTCTCGCGTCAGGGGTTTCATGTGCAGTGCCTCCCACGGGGGAGGGCGCCCGAAGGCGCCCTCCCGCGCGTCAACCGTTCGAGTCCTGGACCTTCTGGACCGACTCGGCTGCTTCCTGGGGGGTCATGTCGCCGGTCGCGACCGCGGCGAGGGCGTCGGCGACGCCCTGGTCGATGTCGGGCGACTCGAAGTACCGCGAGTACTTCACCTGCGGCAGCCAGTCGTTGACGAACATCTCCCAGATCTCCTGCTGGCGGTCGCTCGTGAACGTCTCCGGCGTGAGCCCGGCAACCGCAGGCACGTCGTTCATCGTGTTGACGAGCTTCTGCGCGCCGGCTCCGGCGATGAAGTCGGTGAGCACCTTGCACGCCAGGTCGGGGTTCTTCGTGTCCTTCGAGATGCCGAGTGCTACGTCGATGCCGCCCACGAACTGCGACTCGGCGGCGCCGCCGGGAATCGTCGGGAACAGGAACGGCTGGAAGCCCGACATCCCTTTCGACAACGCCGGGATGGTGGACTGGTCCTTGGTCGGGTCGGACTGCTGGATCCACCACGCGCCGAGCGGGATCATCGCGGCCTTGCCCGCCTCGAACTGGTTCGCGCCGCCGGGGTAGGAGTCCAGGCCGATCGCGCCGTCCTGGGCGATGCCGTCGGTGAACAGCTTGCCCCAGTACTCGAAGCCCTTCACGATGTCGGGGTCGGTCCACTTCGCGTCGCCGGCCTCAGCCTCGTACACCTTCCCGGGCGCGATGTTGTTCGCGATCTGCAGGAAGACCACGTTGCGCAGCCAGGCGTCCTTCGCGGGGAGGAGGAACGGCGCGAAGTCGCCGCCGCCCATGGCGTCGGCCGTGGACGCGAGCTCGTCCCACGTGGTCGGGATGCTCTGGCCCTCCTCCTCGAAGATCTCCGTGTTCGCCCACAGGTTGACCGTCTGGGTGAGCAACGGCAGCGAGTAGAAGTTCTCGTCGCCGTCCGGGTTGCCCATGCGGGCCTGCTCGATGCCGATGGGGTAGAACTTGTCCTGCCAGTCGTCGCCCCACGTTTCGGCGGCGCATTCCTGCAGCGGCATGAGGTGCTCGCGGTACTGCTGGGTCAGGGCGCCCGGCTGGAGGCCGACCACATCGGGCATCGTGTTGGAGCTCGCACGACTCTGCAGGTCGACGATGTACTCCGGGTAGTTGAAGATCGTGGCGTCGATCGTGCCTTCGTTGTTGGCTTCGAACGCCTCGATCATCTGCTGTGTGGTCTGCTCGATGGGGCTCCACGAGCGGAAGCTGACGGTGTCGCCACCGCCGCTTTCCGTGTTGACAGGCGCGGCGCCGCCGGCGCACGCGGTCATGCCGAGGGCGGTGGCCGTGACGCCGGCCAGGACGAGACCTCGTTTGAGCTTCATTGCTGTTTCGACTCCTCACATCCCGGTGTGCTTCGGTGCTCCCGGACAGCAAGAGTTTAGTTTTCTTTCGGTTCTTCTCCTAAAAAATCAGGGAAGTTGGTCGAAATTCTTTTTTATCTTGTGATTACGATGCTGCGCTGCTTTCGTTTTCACAACCCCGAGCGCGCTGTGGTCCGCCGATAGCGCGAAGGACGGTTTGCCTATTCGCAAGCCGCCCTCGAGCGGGTTTCGCGCCGCTCAGGCCTCGTCGCGGTCGCGCGGCAGCGGCCGCCACACGACGATGTCGGTCGAGCGCCGCACGCGCCTGCCCGACGTGAGCGTCACGACCGGGCCGCTAGTGCCCGCGGCGAACACGCGCGCGCCCGGCCGCGCCTGCATCTCGTCGCGCACACGCTTTTCGAGCTCGGCGACCTGGCGGCGAAGGCGCAGCACGGTGTTCTCGAGCTCGAGGATGCGGGCGATCGCCGGCAGGCTGATGCCGTCGGCAGACAGTCGCGCCACCTCGCGCAGCTGCTCGATGTTGCGCGAGGAGTAGCGCCGCGACCCGCCACGCGTGCGGCCGGGAACGACGAGTCCGAGCCGGTCGTACTGCCGCAGGGTCTGCGGATGCATCCCGGCCAGCTCGGCCGCGAGCGCGATCGCGAACAGCGGGGCGTCCTCATCCGTCTGCGCTGCCATGTGCTTCCCCTCACTCACCATTCACGAGATCAGGCCGTTCCCCACATCAGGAGATTCCGCGTACGCAGGATGATCCACGGCGAATCGTCCTGTCTCGGCGAAATCAGGAGATTTCGCGAACACCGCGGGCGTGGCAGCCATGTCAGCCGCGGGCCTTCGCCATGAGGTCGGCCCGCGGGTTCTCCTTGGGCTCGAGCTCGTGGAACTTCTCGAGGGCCTCCTTCGCGGCATCGTCGAGGTGCGCGGGCACGGCCACGTGCACCTCGGCGAGCAGGTCGCCGGCGCCCTTCGTGGTCTTGATGCCCCGCCCCTTGACCCGCAGGATGCGGCCCGACGGCGTGCCGGGCGCGACGCGCAGCCGCACGCTGTCGCCGTCGAGCGTGGGCACCTCGATGGTCGCGCCCAGGGTGGCCTCGACGAACGTGACGGGGACGGTGAGGCGCAGGTTCAGCCCGTCGCGCTCGAAGACGGGATGCTTGCGGACGGCGACCTGCACAACGATGTCGCCGGTCTCGCCGCCGTCCGGCGACGGCCGCCCTCGTCCGCGCAGCCGGATCTTCTGGCCGTCCGCGACGCCGGCGGGGATCTTCACCTTGAACGGCTTGCCATCCTCGCTCTGCAGCGTGATCGTCTCGCCCTTGGCGGCGGTGACGAAGTCAAGCGTCGTGCGCGCCGTGACATCCGCCCCCCTCGTCGGCCCTCCGTAGCCGCGAAAGCCGCCCGTCGGCTGCCCGAATCGGCCGGAGCCAAAGCCGCCACCGGGCTGCTGGTTGAACATCGAGAAGATGTCCTCGAAGTCCTCGGTGGTCTGGAAACGCGCATTGCCGCGCCCCGCGCCCCCCTGCCCGAACATGCTGAACACGTCCTCGAAGCCGCCGGCGCCCTGACCGCCCGCCGTGAAGCGGGCGCCCGAGCCCATCGCGCGGATCTGGTCGTACTCCTCGCGCTGCCCGGGGTCGGAGAGCACGGAGTACGCCTCGCTGATCTCCTTGAACGTCGCCTCGGCTTTCGCGTCGCCTGGATTCGAGTCGGGGTGGTGCTTGCGCGCGAGCTTGCGGTACGTCTTTTTGAGGTCGGCGTCGCTGACGTCTTTGGAGACGCCGAGGACCTTGTAGAAGTCCTTGTCGAACCAGTCTTGGCTCGCCATGGCCGCCTACTCGCTCCCCTCGGGCGCGGGAGCTGCGACAACGACCTTTGCGGGGCGCAACTCGACCGAGCCGAGGCGGTAGCCGGTCTCGACGACCTCGAGGATCGTCGGCTCGGTCGCGCCGGGCGTGGCGACCTGGAGGATCGCCTCGTGCTGCTGCGGGTCGAACAGCTCGCCGGCCGCGCCGTAGGTGTCCAGCCCGATGCGCTCGGCCACGCCACGCAGCTTCTCGGCGATCGCGGCGAACGCCGTGCCCTCGCCGAGGTCGCCGTGCTTGTCGGCGCGGTCGAGGTCGTCGAGCACCGGCAGCAGCCCCTTGGCGATCGAGCCCTTGGCCCGGTCGATCTCGAGCTCGCGCTGCTCCTCCGTGCGCCGGCGGTAGTTGGCGTACTCGGCCTGCAGCCGCTTGAGGTCGTTCAGCAGCGTCGACTCAAGGTCGGCGATGCGCGCGTCCTCGGCCGCCGCGTCCTCGTTCTGCGGGACGCCGAGCACGTCTTCGACGGTCAGCTCGTCGGCGTCGGTCTCCCCCTGCGATTCGGGGTCGGATGCCGCGGCGTGCTCGGCATCCGACCCCTCTTCGCCAGGGACTTCCGGGAAGTCCTTGTCGGTCATCTTCTGATTCTCTACTTCTTCTCGTCCTCGTCCTCGACGACCTCGGCGTCGATGACATCCTCCTCCGGGTTCGGCGCGTCGCCCGAGCCGGGCTCGTTCGCCGCCGGGTCGGGGGTCTCGCTCGCCGCCTGGCTCGCCGCGTAGATCGCCTCGCCGAGCTGGCCCTGCGACTGGTTCAGCTTGTCGAACGCGTTCTTGACCGCGTCGTCGTCGTCACCGGCCAGCGCGGACTTGAGCGCGTCGACATCCGCCTGCACGGAGTCCTTCACCTCGGCCGGGAGCTTGTCCTCGTTCTCCTTGATGAGCTTCTCGATCGAGTACGAGAGGGTCTCGGCCTGGTTGCGGGTCTCCGCCGACTCGCGGCGCTTCTTGTCTTCGGAGGCGTGCTCCTCGGCCTCCTTGACCATGCGGTCGATGTCTTCCTTGGGCAGCGACGAGCCGCCCGTGATCGTCATCGACTGCTCTTTGCCGGTGCCCTTGTCCTTCGCCGACACGTGCACGATGCCGTTCGCGTCGATGTCGAAGGTGACCTCGACCTGAGGGATGCCGCGCGGAGCCGGAGCGATGCCGGTCAGCTCGAACGTGCCCAGCGGCTTGTTGTCGCGGGTGAACTCGCGCTCGCCCTGGAACACCTGGATCGCAACCGACGGCTGGTTGTCGTCGGCGGTCGTGAACGTCTCGCTGCGCTTGGTCGGGATCGCGGTGTTGCGCTCGATGAGCTTCGTCATGATGCCGCCCTTGGTCTCGATGCCAAGGCTCAGCGGCGTGACGTCGATCAGCAGCACGTCCTTGCGCTCGCCCTTCAGCACGCCCGCCTGCAGCGCGGCGCCGACGGCGACCACCTCGTCGGGGTTGACGCCCTTGTTGGGCTCGCGGCCCCCGGTCTCCTGCTTGACGAGGTCGGTCACGGCGGGCATGCGGGTCGAGCCGCCGACAAGCACGACGTGGTCGATGTCGGCCACCTTGATGCCCGCCTCGCGGATGACATCCGCGAACGGCTTCTTGGTGCGGTCGAGCAGGTCTTTTGTGAGGTCCTCGAACTTCGCGCGGGTGATCGTCTCGGAAAGCGACACGGGGCCGTTCTCGGTCAGCGACAGGTACGGCAGGTTGATGCTCGTGCTCGTCGACGACGACAGCTCCTTCTTCGCCTGCTCCGCGGCCTCCTTGAGGCGCTGCAGCGCGATCTTGTCGCCCGCGACGTCGACACCCGTGGTGTCCTTGAACTGCTTGATGAGGTAATCGACGAGGCGCTGGTCCCAGTCGTCGCCGCCGAGGCGGTTGTCGCCGGCGGTCGCCCGCACCTGGATGGTCGAGAAGTCGTCGTCCTTGCCCACCTCGAGCAGCGACACGTCGAAGGTTCCGCCACCGAGGTCGAAGACGAGGATGAGCTCGTCCTCCTTGCCCTTGTCGAGCCCGTACGCGAGGGCGGCGGCGGTGGGCTCGTTGATGATGCGCAGCACGTTCAGGCCCGCGATCTCGCCGGCCTCCTTCGTCGCCTGGCGCTCGGCGTCGTTGAAGTAGGCGGGCACCGTGATGACGGCGTCGGCCACCGAGTCGCCGAGGTACTGCTCGGCGTCGCGCTTGAGCTTCTGCAGGATGCGGGCCGACACCTCCTGCGGCGTGTAGTTCTTGCCGTCGATGGCCTGGGTCTTCCAGTCGGTGCCCATGTGGCGCTTGACGGAGGTGATGGTGCGGTCGACGTTCGTCACGGCCTGGCGCTTGGCGGTCTCGCCGACGAGCACCTCGCCGTCCTTCGTGAACGCGACCACCGACGGGGTCGTGCGGAAGCCCTCGGCGTTCGCGATGACCTTCGGCTCGCCGCCCTCGAGGACGCTCACAACGGAGTTCGTCGTTCCGAGGTCGATTCCAACTGCACGTGGCATGTGCGCTTCTCCTTGATTGTCAGGTGTGGCCCAAAAAATGAGTCAGTGGGGCTCAAGTTTGAGCCACGGTCCACGATAGCCGCCGCATCCATCGCTGTCAAAACGAACTTGATATTCATAGGCTCAAGTTTCGGCAGCCGACTTCTCCGTCGCAATTCCCAGGGTGGGGGAGTAAGTTCACGAGAATACGGGCGCCTATTCATTGGAGAATCCCATGCGCGCATCGAGAACACTCACCACCGGCCTGCTCGCGCTGTGCGCGGGCGGCCTCGCCCTCGCGCTCGCCCCGGCGGCGCACGCGGCGAGCTCCACCTGCGCAGGGCAGGATGCGACCATCATCGCCGTCGAGGGCGAGGACATCGTCGGCACGGAGGGCGACGACGTGATCGTCGGCACGTCTGGCTACGACGAGATCTACGGGCTCGGGGGCGACGACCTCATCTGCGGCGGAGACGCGGGCAACTCGATCGAGGCGGGCGCCGGCGACGACACCGTGTACGGCGGGGCAGGGCGCGACGAGATCGACGCAGGCGCCGGCGACGACACCGTGTACGGCGGCGACGGCGGCGACGACATCGTGGACTACAGCGGCGGCAATGACCAGCTCTACGGCGACGGCGACGACGACCACATCAACGGGGGAGCCGGCGACGACCTGATCCACGGCGGCGACGGCGGCGACCTGATCGGCGACGGCACAGGCGACGACGAAGTGCACGGCGACGCGGGGAATGACAGGGTGTACGGCGCGGGCGGCGGCAGCGACCTCCTCGGCGGCGGATCCGGCGACGACTACATCCGCTCCGGCTTCGACGACGCCCGCATCTACGGATCCAGCGGCAACGACACGCTCCAGGGCTCACGCGGCGACGACTACATCCACGGCGGATCCGGCAATGACACCCTGAACGGCGGCACACAGACCGGGCGCGACACCCTGCGCGGCGGATCCGGCAACGACATCCTGTACGGCGGCACTGCCGCCGACAAGCTCTACGGGCAATCCGGCAACGACCGGCTCGCCGGCGGCACCGGCCCGGACGTGCTCGACGGCGGTTCCGGCTATGACAGCCTCAACGGAAACGACCACAACGACCGCCTCTACGGCCGGTCCGGCCAAGACCTGCTCCAGGGCGGTCCCGGGCACGACTACCTCAACGGCGGCAGCGGAAAGGACGTGCTCGTGCAGTACGTTTCGTCCGCCAAGGAAAAGGCGTGGTTGAAGGCTCACAGCTTCTGAACGCGCCCGCGCGGAGGTCCGCGCGGGTAGCGTGTGGATCATGGAACCCGAGGCGCCGCGCACGCGGGTGTGGTCGTGGGCGCTGTGGGACTGGGCGACGCAGCCGTTCAACTCCGTCATCCTGACGTTCGTTTTCGTCCCGCTCTACCTCGCCTCGCCCAGCTTCCTGCCCGCCGACATCGCCGCGCAGAACGCCGACGGCGCGCTCGTGTGCTCGCGCGCCGCCGACGCCGCCACCGAGTACTGCCGCGGGCTGTCGCGACTTGCGGAGTGGTACGGCTGGGTGGGCTTCGCGGCGGGCATCGCCATCCTCCTCCTCGCGCCCGTGCTGGGGCAGCGCGCCGACGCGGCGGGCAGCAAGAAGCGCTGGGTCGTCGCGGCGACGGCCATGCTGGCGCTGCTGCAGTTCGGGCTGTTCTTCGTCGGGTCCGACCCGATGCACTTCTGGCTCGGAGCGGCCCTCGTCGCGCTCGGGTCGGTCTCGTCCGAGATCGCCAACGTCAGCTACAACGCGATGCTCGTGGAGGTCTCGACGCCGAAGACCATCGGGCGCGTGAGCGGGCTCGGCTGGGGCCTGGGCTACATCGGCGGCATCTTCGCGCTCGTCATCGTCGTCGCGCTGAACCAGCTCGACTGGTTCGGGCTCGACGTCGCGGACGGCCTCGCATACCGGCTGATCGCGGTGGGCGCGGCGGTGTGGACCGTGCTGTTCGCGCTGCCCTTCGTGTTCAACGTGCCCGAGTCGCCTGCGCACGAGGGGCGCCCGCGAGTCGGGTTCCTGCACAGCTACGCCGTGCTGGCGCGGGATGTCGCGGCGCTGTTCCGCGAGCACCGGCCGACGTTCTGGTTCCTCATCGCGAGCGCGGTCTACCGCGACGGGCTGGCCGGCGTGTTCGCCTTCGGCGGCGTGCTCGCTGCCGTGTCGTTCGGCTTCACGTCGAATGAGGTGATCATGTTCGGCATCGCCCTGAACCTCGTCGCGGGCGTGTCCACGATCGTGGCGGGGCGGCTCGACGACCGGTTCGGCGCGCGCGCCGTGATCGTGGCGGCGCTGTGCATCCTCGTCGCGAGCACGCTGTTCGTGTTCTTCTTCCGAGAGGGCGGCAAGACCGTCTTCTGGGTCGGCGGCATCATCCTGTCGGCCGCGGTCGGGCCCGCGCAAGCGTCGAGCCGGTCGCTTCTGGCCCGCGTGACACCGGCCGGAATGCAGGGCGAGGTCTTCGGTCTGTTCGCCACGACGGGGCGCGTGATGAGCTTCCTCTCCCCCTTGCTGTGGTCGCTGTTCATCGCCGCGTTCGGCGCGACGCACTTCGGCATCCTGGGCCTTGCCATCGTGCTCGCTGTCGGGCTCGCGCTGCTGCTGCTCGTGCGGTTGCCGCGCCACGAGCGCGCGTAGCCCGGACCGGTCAGTGGGGCCACGCGTCGGCGAGCTTCGCGAGCAGGCGCGCGAGCTCGGCGCGCTCGTCGGCGGTGAACTCCGCGAGCGCTTGCGCGACGGCATCCCGTCGGTCGCCCCGGAACCGGCGCACGATCGCGGCGCCCTCGTCGGTGAGCACGATGCGCGTGCGCCGGGCGTCGTCGGGATCGGCCTCGCGGCGCACGAGCCCCAGCTCCACCGACTGCTGCACCAGCCGCGACGCCCGCGGCTGGTCGACGCCGATCGCGTCGGCCAGCTCGCTCACGGTCAGCGGGGCGGATGCCGAGCTCAACGCCTCGAGCAGCCGAAGCCGCGCCGGCCCCGCGAACCGCGCGTGCGGACCCCCGGGTCCGCCGCGGCCGTGGTGCGGGCCGTGCCCGTCGTGCGGGTCGTGCCCGCCGTGCATCCGGGAGTGCGGGCCCCCGCGCATCCAGGGCGGCCCGCCGCCCTCCCACGGCGGTCTGGGCCCCCGGCGGCCGCGCAGGCGCGCGAGAGCGGCGGCGATCTGGTCGGCGGGGTCGGGCTGCGGCATCCCCTCACTTTACATGCGACTTGACAAGTATCTACGGTGCATGTCATAGTGCATGTACATGCCATATGACAAACATTTGAGAGGATTCGCCATGACGAAGGAAAACCACACCCCCGAGCCGCCCGAGGGCGGCATCCCCACCGACCGTCGGCCGCTCGGCTACTGGCTGCGCGTCGTCGACCACCTGATCTCGCGCGAGTTCGCCACGGCGTTCGCCGAAGAAGACGTCAGCCGCCGCGACTGGATGCTGCTGAACGCGCTGTCCGGCGAGGCAGACTTCGCCGGCCTCGCAGACCGCCTCGCGCGACGCGGCAAGCGCCTGCGCGCGCTGGCCGACCGCGGCTGGGCCGACGAGATCGACGGCAGCTGGCAGCTCACCGACGAGGGCCGCGCGGCCCACGCGCGACTGAGCGCGCTCGTGCAGAGCGTGCGCGAGAAGGTGGCGAACGCCGTGTCGCCCGAGGACTTCGCGACCATGACCGCGTCGCTTCAGGCCATCGCCCGCCAGCTCGGCTGGGACGAGAACGAGCGGATGCCGCGTGGCCGCCGCTTCGGCCGCGGCCGGCCGTTCGGCCCCGGGTTCAGGCCGGGGTTCGGCCCGAACGGGCCGTTTGGGCACGGTAGGCCGTTTGGGCCGGGCGGCGAGCGGCAGCCGCACGGCTTCGGCCCGGACGAGCACGGCTTCGGCCCCGAGGGCGGGCACCGCTTCGGCCCCGGCCAGCGCGGTTTCGGCCCCGGCCGTCACGCCGACGGGTGCCCGGGCGGACACCACCCGGCACATCCGCACCACCGCCGGGGCAAGCACGCCGGACGCAAGGCCGAGCGCGCCTTTGAGCGCGGATTCGCCGCGGGCTTCCGCGCCGCCAACTCCGCAGACGGCGCCGCGGACGCGGCATCCCCCTCCGCCGTCTGACCCCCACTCGCGAGGGGCGCGATCCATCCCGGGTCGCGCCCCTCTCGCGCACCCCGCCGCCGTTCAGTTGCCGCGATCCGCAGTCGCACGTGCAGAACGCGGCAACCGAAACCCCGGCACGTTCCGTCGATTGCCGCGAATCGCAACGCGGACCGCAGAACGCGGCAACTCACCGAGGCGACCGCGCCGCGCCGCGGCCTGAGCGCGTCGACCGTCTCACCGCGTCGGATCAGCCGCCGCTGGCCCCGGCATCGGTCGTGCCCACGTCGGTGACGTGGAAGTTCTGGTGCGAGCGGGATGCCGTCGGGCCCCGCTGCCCCTGGTACCTGTTGCCGTACGGGCCCGAGCCGTACGGGTTCTCGGTCGCCGACGACAGCCGGAAGAAGCACAGCTGCCCGATCTTCATGCCCGGCCACAGCTTGATCGGCAGCGTCGCGACGTTCGACAGCTCGAGGGTGACGTGCCCCGTGAACCCCGGGTCGATGAACCCGGCGGTCGAGTGCGTGAGCAGCCCGAGCCGGCCGAGCGACGACTTCCCCTCCAGGCGCGCGGCGACGTCGTCAGGCAGCGACACGAGCTCGAAGGTCGACCCGAGCGCGAACTCGCCCGGGTGCAGAATGAACGGCTCGGCGGGGTCGACCTCGATGAGGTGCGTGAGGTCGGGCTGGCTCTCGGCCGGGTCGATGAACGGGTACTTGTGGTTGTCGAAGAGGCGGAAGTAGCGGTCGAGCCGCACATCGACGCTCGACGGCTGCACCATCTCGGGCTGCCACGGGTCGAGGCCGATGCGCCCGGCGGCGACTTCGGCACGGATGTCACGGTCGCTCAGCAGCACGGCTCCCAGCCTAGGGCGAGACGGCAAGGGTGTTCATGCTCTCAACCTTCTTGAACATGACTGTACAAGTTGTTAACCTGTACATCATGGTTCGAGTTGTTGCGGCATCCCCGGTCCTGCAGCGCTCGGCCATCGCCGACGTCGACGGAAACTCCGCGGCGAGTCAGACGCGCCGGGAGCGCGGGAAGCGCGCCGACGCGCTCCGCAATATCGAGGCGATCATCGACGCGGCCACCCGGTTGCTGGCAACCAACCCCGATGCCAGTGTGAACGAGATCGCGAAGGCGGCCGGCGTCGGCCGCGTCACCCTCTACGGGCATTTCGACTCCCGAACCGCTCTTGTCCGCGAGGTCGCCCAGCGGGCGATCCACAACACCAGCGAAGTGCTCGCCACCCTAGACCTGGAAGGCGACCCGCGCGAGGCGCTCGGACGACTGCTCGAGGAGACGTGGCGGCTGACCCACCGCTACGGCGCGGTGGTGATCGCCGGATCGCAGGCGCTGGCGCCGGAGGACATGCGGCGCGCCCACGACGAGCCCGCCGCGCGAGTCGTCGCGCTGTTGACGCGCGGGCGCGACGCTGGCGAGTTCCGTGCCGACATGCCGATCGAGTGGCAGGTGGGCGTCATCCAGGCGATCCTGCACGGCGCATCGCTTGCCGTCCATCGCGGCGAGATCGGCGGGGACGAAGCGCCGACACTGGTGCGCGACACGGTCCTCGCCGCCCTCGCTCCCTGACAACCAGCGACGGAATCGAGTTGGTGACCGTGTCGCGCGCTCATCCCACCGTGGCGGGAGCCCGATCTCGGCCCGTGCCCAGATGTGCGCCATCGCCTGTTCGCGCTTGCGTGGTGGGTATGAACGACACAACACCGCCAGCTGCCGACGCCGTCGTGAGCGTCCGCGGTCTGTCGAAGTCCTACGGCGGCAAGCTCGTCCTCGACCGGTTCGATCTGGACGTCCACCCCGGCGAGGTGGTCGGCCTGATCGGCGCGAACGGCACCGGCAAGACCACGGCGATCGAGTGCATCCAGGGCCTTCGCCGCCAGGATGCCGGCAGCATCCGCGTCTTCGGGCTCGACCCGGCGGCCGACGCGCAGCGCGTGCGGTCGCAGGTCGGCAGCCAGCTGCAGGACTCCGCCCTGCCAGACCGGATGCGAGTCTCCGAAGCGGTGGCCCTGTTCGCCGGCCCGGACGCTTCCGACCCGGCCGCGCTGATGGGGCAGTTCGGGATCGCCCACCGCGCGCGGACGCCGTTCGCAGGGCTCAGCGGCGGGGAGCGCCAACGGCTGTTCCTCGTGCTCGCCCTGCTGAACCGGCCACGCCTGGTCATCCTCGACGAACTCACGCAAGGCCTTGATCCCACGGCCCGGCGCAACGTGTGGGCGGCTGTCGAGCAGCTTCGCCGCACCGGCGTCACGGCGCTGCTGGTCACCCATGAACCCACCGAGGCCGAAGCACTGTGCGACCGCGTGGTCGCCATGCGCGCCGGGCGGATCCTCGACCAAGGCACGCCGACCGAGCTCGTCGACCGCCACGGCGGACAGACGATCGTCCGCTTCACCCTTTCCCCCTCTACCGACCAGGCCGCAGCGCTGCAGCAACTCAACCGGCTGCCCGAGGTGCAGTCGGCGACCTGCATCGGCAGCGCCATCACGGTCCGAGGCGCCCGCATCGTCATCGCCCACGTCGGCGCCTGGCTCACTGCCAGGATCGATCCGCTCCCCGCCGACCTCGACGTGCACATCCCCGATCTCGAGGCCGCCCTGCTGACGCTGCTCACCGATCCGTCCGAACAGGCAGTCGCCAGCCTGGCGATGGGACATGCGGCGGGAGGCGTGCGATGACGAACACGACACCTGCGGAGGCCGACCTTTCGCGGGCACGGAGCCGGTCGGTGACGGGAAGACTGCTCGCGCAGGAGCTGCGGCTGGTCTCGCGTGACCCGTTCACTCTGATCTTCGCGGTCGGCTTCCCTGTTCTGTGCATGCTGACACTGGGCGGCGTGTTCGGCACCGAGCCGGCGCACGGGTTCCCGATCAACCCCGCGCATTACTACATCGCCTCCTATTTCACGGTGATGATTGGCGCGGTCGGGTTCGTCATGCTGCCCTTGCACATCGCCTCCTACCGTGAGCGCGGGGTGCTGCGACGCTTCACCGCCGCCGGTTTCTCCCGCTGGTCGTTCCTGTGCGCGCAGTCATGGCTGGGGCTCATCTCCATCGCGGTCGCCGGGGCTGTGCTGCTGCTCGTCGCCGCCCCGGTCTACGGTGTGCCGCCCGTTCAGGATCCGCTGCGCGCCGGCGCCGGAATCATCGTCGCCTCGATCGCCTTCGTCTCGATCGGCGTTCTGCTCGGGACGTTGCTGCCCACCGCGCGCGCCGCGCAGGCCGTCGGGCTGCTGCTGTACTTCCCGTCTTTCCTCCTCGGTGTGGGCGGTCCGCCGACCTCGGTCATGCCTCCCGTGCTGCGGGCGATCGCCGAGAACCAGCCGCTCGCGCTCGCAAACCAGGCCATCCGCGACCCGTGGCTCGGCCTCGGCGACGGAACCGGGCCGCTCCTGATCGTCGCCGCCATCGCCGTCGTCGCGACCGCACTCGCCACGCCACGGAGCCGACTATGACACCACCGGTCGGCGCACGACGGTGGATGGCGCGAGCCATCCCTGCCCTCGCGCCACCCGCGGCCATCACCGCCCTCACCGCGGTCGGCGCCATCCAGACGCACCGTGAGCCTCTCGTCGCCCTCGCACTGTGCACCGTGGCGATCGTGTCGGGGGCCGTGCTGGTCTGGATGGATGCCACGGGCTGGCCGCTGGTTGCCGGTCTCACCGTGTTGGCCGCCACTGTCACGGCTGCGTGCTGGGGAGAACCGCGCAACCTCGGTTGGTTCGGGATGTGCGTCATCGCCGGCTGGGCCGCGCTCACGCTCCCGCCACGGTGGGCCATCGCCATGGGCGCCGCTCTGGCCGCGGAATTCGTCATCATGTTCACGGTGGTCAGTCGCGAGCCAGGCTGGGTCACCTGGACGTTCGGGGTCGCGCTGACCTGTGGCGCGTTCGTCTTCGTCCGCCGGCAGCGCACGCTCGTCGAGCGGCTGCACGCCGCCCAAACCCGGCTCGCCGAACGCGCCCGCACCGACGAGCGGCATCGCATCGCACGGGAGATGCACGACCTCGTCGGGCACAGCCTGACCGTCGCGCTGCTGCACCTGGGCAGCGCCCGCCTCGCGCTCGACGACGATCTCCATGCCGCTCGTGCAGCGCTCGCCGAGGCGGAGTCCGCAGCCCGCGACAGCCTCGATGACGTCCGCGCCGCCGTTGGCTTGATGCGCAGCGGCGATGCGGCAGCGGCATCGCCGGCCCCGGCGGTCGCCGACATCCCCGACCTCGTCCACTCCTATCGCAACGCGGGCGCCGACATCGACCTCGACCTGCGGGGAGTCCCGGCGGGCATTGCCGCCGGACGCAGCCTCATCGCGTATCGGATCGTGCAGGAATCCCTCACCAACGCCGTCCGCCACGGCGACGGAGGACCAATCAAGGTCCGCCTGGACACCACCCGCGAGCGGATCAGGATCACAGTCCGCAACGGGGGCGCCCCTCGCGGCCGGCGCCCGGCAGGCACGGGAATCATCGCGATGAACGAACGCGTGGCGACGCTCGGCGGCACGCTCTCCGCCGGACCGTCGGCCGGAGGATGGCTGGTCGAGGCGGTGATCCCCGCATGACCCCGCCCCACATTCGTGTCCTTGTCGTGGACGACCAGGAGCTCATCCGCACCGGGTTGCGCGGCATCCTCCGCGAACGCTACGGGTTCACGATCGTCGGCGAGCTCGACACCGGAATCGACGTCGCTCAGGTCGTCGCGCATCTCGAGCCGGATGTCGTGGTGATGGATGTCCGTATGCCGGGCGTCGACGGCATCACCGCCACGCACGCGCTCACCCGGGTCGACGCAGCGCCGCCCGTCTTGGTACTGACGACCTTCGACGAGGACGAGATCCTCGCCGGTGCCCTCCGCGCCGGCGCCGCAGGGTTCCTGCTCAAGGGCGCCCCGGCCGAAGACCTCCAGCGCGCCGTCCGCACCCTCGCCAGCGGCGGCGCCTGGCTCGACCCGGCAGTCACGGGCCGGGTGCTCACCACGTACCGGGAAGGGCGCCCGCCGATGCGGCCCGGCGCGCAGGTCGATCTGCTCACCCCGCGCGAGAAGGACGTGCTCTCCCTCATCGGCGCGGGCCTGTCCAACAGCGAGATCGCCGACGGCCTCTTCCTCGGCGAGGGCACCGTGAAGACCCACATCAGCCACATCTTCATGAAGCTCGATCTGCGCGACCGGGCGGCGGCGGTCGTCTTCGCCTTCGACCACGGTCTCGCCCGTCCTGGCGATCCTCGAAAGCCCGAGAGCGCGTGAGCACCGCCCGACACCCGTCAGCCATCATGCCAATTGCACTATGCCAACGCCTAAGGAGTTCTGACCATGAAAGTACGCGCCGACCTGAACATCTCACTCGACGGATTCGCCAGCACCGCCGACGGAACCCCGGAGGACCCCTTCGGCAAGGACTGGTTCCGGCTCGTCGAGGCCTATGCGGCGACGCGCACCATGCAGGAGCGCGTCTTCGGCGACACCTCGGGCGCCGGCACAACGGGCATCGACGACAAGTACGCCGCCGCGTACTTCGAGAGGATCGGCGCCGAGATCATGGGCGCCGGAATGTTCGGGCTGCACCTGCACCCGAACGACCCGGAGTGGCGTGGCTGGTGGGGCGAGAATCCGCCGTTCCACGCGCCGGTGTTCGTGCTCACGCACGAGCAACGGCCGGAGCTGGTCATGGACGGCGGCACCACGTTCCGCTTCCTCTCGGCGACTCCTGAGGAGGCGCTCGCGCTCGCGACGGAAGCCGCGAACGGTCAGGATGTGCGGATCGGCGGCGGCCCCACCGTGGTCCGCGACTTCCTGCGAGCGGGGCTCGTCGACGAGCTCCACGTCGCGGTCGCTCCGATCCTGCTCGGTGACGGCGGGCGGCTCTGGGACGGGCTGCGCGGTCTCGAGTCCGCTTACGACGTGACATCCGAGGTGGCAGAGAGCGGCACCGTGCACGTCACGTTCACCCGCAAGGCCAACGAAGCTCCCCCGACGTCTCCGTGGCGACCAGACGGCGACACACTCTGATGGACACCGGGACACAGGTCTTCGCGGGGCTGGCCGCCGCGCCGCCGCCACAGGACGAGTCGACAAGGGACGGACTCCCATGAGCGAACGAACGCCGGAGGATACGGAGCGGCCGCAACAGAGCCGCGGGCGCGTGCTGTGGAGCTTCATGATGTCTCTGGACGGATTCGTCGCGGGACCCCACCACAGCATGGACTGGATGGCGACTGGTGGATACCGGGCGGAGCCCGGAGTGATCGAGGGCTACATCGAAGGCACCGGCGCGATCATCGCCGGACGCGACGGCTGGGACTCGCCGGTGGGACACAACCCCTGGGGCGGCGGCGCCTGGCAGGGGCCGATCTTCGTCCTCACGCACCACCCCGAGGACGCCGAGCCCGCCGAGAACGTGACCTTCCTGCATCGCGACCCCGGTGAGGTCGTTCAGCTGGCGTTGGCCGCGGCCGGAGCAAAGGACGTCATGGTGTTCTCGCCGAGCATCGGCGCCCAGCTGCTTGAACTCGGCCTGATCGACGAGATCGACCTGCACATCGCCCCGGTCCTCCTCGGCGACGGCGTCCGGCTCTACAGCAAGCCCGGTGGCGCGCCAGTTCGGCTCCGTCCACTGGCGGGCGACCCCGACTCCACGGTGAGGGTTCGCTATCGGCCGCTGTCCTGATCCCGGTCACAGCCCAGCGAGTCAGGTCTGACGGTCGTAGGTCAGGGCGAGCACGCCGGGCTCGCTGGCGTCGTGGTGGACGAGCTCCCAGTTCGTGAGCGGATTGTCGTCGTCGAACAATCGGGCTCCGCCGCCGCCGAGCACGGGGGCCACGATGAGGTTGAGCCGATCTATGGCGTTCGCCGCGAGGAGCGCCTTGATCACGCTGGCGCTCCAGCAAATGAGGATGTCACCCTCGCCTTCTGACTTCAGGGTGTTGATCACCTCGGCGGTCGGGGCGCTGACGATCCGCACGCCGTCCCACGGTGACTCGCGCACTGTCGACGACAGCACGACCTTGTCGGCGACGACGAGCCACCGCGCGAAGGCTTCGTCTCGCGGGTCGACCATTCCGGTTCCGATCACGCGCGGCCACCAGTCCAGGAACACCTCAGCGTTGACTCGGCCGAGGACGGCGGTCGTCGCGGTCTCGATGGTCCGCACGATCTGTTCGTAGCCGACCTCGGCATCGGCGAGGAAGGAGATGCCCTCGTCGTTCCGGCGGCGATAGCATCCATCGAGGCTGAGGCCGATGTTTGCCACGACTCGACGGTCGCCGGTGTGGTTGTCGGTGGTGCTCATCGTGATCAGCGCCGCTCAGCCGTGCTTGGTGGGCCGGTAGGCGAGTTCTTGGATGCGGCCGTCGAGGGTGCGGGCGCTGAGGAGTTCGAGGTCGAAGTCCGCGGCTCCGGCGAAGATCGGCTCGGTGCCGACGCTTCCGCTGATCACCGGGAAGATCGTGACCTGGACGGCGTCGACGAGGCCCGCGGCCATGAGCGCGTGGTTGATCGCGATGCTGCCGTGTGAGCGCAGCGGGATGTCGGACTCGGCTTTGAGGCGCGCGACCGCGTCGGTGACGTCGCCGGGAACGAGCGTGGCATCCGGCCAGTCGAGCGGCGCCGTGAGGGTGTTCGAGACCACGGTCGTCGGCAGCTGCCGCATCCGGGCGACCCAGCGATCGTGCACGTCGGAGTCAGCCGGTTCGGTGGCGAGCATCTGCGCGAAGACTCGGTAGGTGTTTGCTCCGAGCACGAGCCGAAGCTCCTGGTCGTACTGGGCGAGGCGATGCTCGAGGAACTCCGGTCCCTGTTTGCCCCAGTAGCCGCCCCAGTCGCCGTGCTCGTTGTAGGAGCCGTAGCCGTCGAGCGTGCAGAAGACGTCCCAGGTGTAGGTGGCGGTCATGGCGCGTTCCCTTCTTCGGGCGGGGTCAGGCGCTGCCGGGTCCCGGGGGCAGCGGTGCGTCGAGCAGACGCGGGCGGTAGTCGAGCAGCTGGATGCCGCCATCGAAGGTGCGCGACTCGATGAGGTCGAGGGCGACATCGGGGTAGCCGTCGTAGATGCGCTCGTGCCCGGTCTTCCCGGTGATCACGGGGAAGACGACGACGCGGAAGCGGTCGACCAGGCCCGCGGCAAGCAGCGATCGCGAGAGCGAGAGGCTGCCGATGGTCGACAGTGGATGCTTGCTGGTCTCCTTCAACTCGCGCACCGCTGCGACCGCGTCACCGCGGACGAGACGCGAGTTCGCCCATTCGAGTGGCGCCTCGAGTGTTTTGGAGAAGACGATCTTCTGCATCCTGCCGAGCTCGTCATCGGCCTCGGCGGGTGGCGCGAAGCTGTGCATGAGCCGGTACGTGTTCGCGCCCATGAGCAGCGTGCTCTGGTTCTTCGCGTCCTCGCCCAGCCAGGCCAGGTACTCGGGGCCCTCCAGCCCCCACCAGCCGGGCCAGCCCTCGGCGGCCCCGTAGCCGTCGAGCGAGGTGATGTAGTCGACCATGAGTTCCATGAGAGCCCTCCTACGTTGGCGTGGCCTGTTCATTCTTACTTCATCAAATAAAGCAAACATCAATATATACAGTCAAATGCTACTCTTGCTCCATGCGAAACCGTGAGTACGGACAGTTCTGTGGTCTGGCGCGTGCGGCGGAGGTGGTGGGGCAGCGGTGGACGCTGCTGATCCTGCGTGACCTGCTCGTGGGTCCGCGGCGCTACTCCGACCTCGCAGCCGGGCTTCCCGGCATCCCCTCCAACCTGCTGTCCACGCGCCTGAAGGAGCTGGAGCAGGACGGGCTGGTGGTGCGCGAGGCGCGCAGCGGCGCGGATCGCTCGATCGTGTACGCACTCACCGACCGCGGCGCCGCGCTCCAGCCGGCACTCGATGCTCTGTCGCGCTGGGGCGCCGCCGAGATGCGCGAGCCGCGAGAGGGCGAGGTCGTGACGGAGGCGTCGCTCGTCTCCGCGCTGCGGGTCGCAGCGGGCGGTGGGACCCCGACGCGTCGCCGACTCGCCTTCACCGTCAGGGCCGGGCAGGTCGCCGCCCACGCCGTCACCGGCGACGGTGTCGTGACGGTCGGCGCCGGGGAGCATCCCGACGCGGATCTCGTGATCACCGGCGGACCGGGATTCCGCGATCTGCTGGCCGGTGCCCTGGACCCGGCGGCCGCGATCGCCGACGGCGTTGTCGACCTCGAGGGCGATCCCGTGCTGCTCGAGGATTTCGTCACGATGTTTCACGTCCCCTACAGCCCGTCCGCGGCCGCACCAGCGGCCGTTCCGTGAAGCGTCGCGACGAGTGCCGTGGCGATCCGCTGCTGGCCGGCGAGGGAGGGTGGACGCCGTCCGGACCCTGTAGTTCGGGATGGGCGGGGATGCCGAACACGTCGACGAGGTCGACAACGGGCTCGTCGAAGGCTCGGATGGCGTCGGCGATCGCCAGGACGTGCCGGAGGATCTCGGCCCAAGACGACAGGTCGTCGGTGAGCGAGTCGCCGACGGCGAGGATGCGGGCGCCGCGCAAGAACGGGAGCCGCGCGACGCGGTCGACGAACTCGCGATCGGCGAGCAGCCCCTCCGCGGCGGAACGGGCCAGGGCGTCGAACCGCTCTCGGATCGCGGCGTACTCTTCGAGGCTCACGCCGAAGATCGCTGGGAGCGATTCGGCGAGCCCGGGGAGGTAGCCGTAGAGCTTCTCCAGGTGCACGTACTGCAGTTGGGGCGCCGCTTGTGGCGCGTGGGGGGCGACAGACGCGCTGCGCCCCTCGCGCGGGGCGTTCATTCGCGGGCCCCCTGGCCTGGGCGCGTCTCGGTGTGGCGGGTCTTGGGGAGCAGGAACCCTGCGGCGACGAGCCAGATCAGTGATCCGAACCGGCCGATCGGGATGAGGAACTGCAGCGGCTCGAGCACCATCGTCAGGAAGCTCAGCTCGGCGAGCCCGGCGACCACGAGGCCGGTCCACGCGAACCAGACCGGGACCAGCCGCAGCAGCAGAACGGGGACGGCAATGCCGGCGACCAGCAGCCCGAGCCCGAGGACGTGAGCGAACCCGCCAGCGGCGAAGCTCACGTACGAGAGCGCGTGGGTGAGCTCGGGATTCGCGCTGACGACATCCTGGCTCTGCGTCCAGGTCACGATCGCGGAGACGGCCAGGAGGATCGCCGCCGCCACGCCGCCGAACAGTCCGATGTTCGGGCCGGGGACGCGAATGCCCAGCCGCTGCTGCCGGGCGTACATCGTCGCGGCGTAGAGCCCCAGCGGGATCGCCGACCCCAGTTGCAGCATCGAGGCGAACCGGACCGCAAACCCGTGGTCGGCGAAGAACCCGGACACGGTCTCCGTCCCTGCGAACGGAGAGGTGATCGTGCCGCCGCCGGAGAGCACCGCCATCGAGATCAGGCTGCCGACCAGCAGTCCGAGGGAGGCCAGGCCGAGAATGCCGAGGTTGGGTCCGCCGCCCGCGCGGGCGGGAGCGGTAGTGCGAGTGCTCATCAGGAGATCCTTTCATTCATAGAAACAATAGTACATAGTATGAATGATACTGCAAGTGAGTTATTCTGATGCGTATGAACGCCCGCCGCCCACGCCGCATCGCCTTCCTTCTCGCCCAGCTCGGCGCAGACGCCTCCGCCGCCTTCGAGGAGGCGCTCACGCCCCTGGGCATCACCGCATCCGAGGCAGGACTGCTGCGCCTGGTCGGAAGCAACCCCGGGGTCAGCCAGAAATCGGCGAGCGAGCAGCTCGGCGTGGGGCCAAGCCGGGTCGTGGCCGTCCTGGACCGGCTCGAGCGCGGCGGGCACGTCGAGCGGCGTCGCAGCGCGACCGATCGTCGCAGCCACGAAGTGCACCTCACCCCCGACGGGGAGCGACTCCTCGCGGCCTTGCGCCCCATCGCCGAAGCCCACGAGAAGGCCTTCACCGACGGCCTCGGCGAGGACGACCTGGACCGGCTCGCCACCAGCCTCGCGACCATCGCCGCAGCCCGCGGGCTCAGCCGCGACATCCATCGCGACACCCGTTCCCGGGGCTGAACCCGCCATGACACCGACACAACCATCCGCGCCGACACCCATGCGCCCAGCCAGGGGTGGAGACGTGCATCCGACCGTGGTCGGATGCGCAGACGCGCTCACCGATCCGGGATCAGTGTCGTGACGGAGACACACGGTCAGTGACCGCACGATCCGAGACCGGCGCGCGATTCTGGGCTGCATCGGGCCTGTGCGCGGGCGTGGCGCCTCCTACCGCCGCGATCCTCGGCGCGCCGCCACCTTCGCCCGGAGTGTGGGGCGGGATGGCAACCATCGTGCTGGGCCTTGTCGTCGGGTTCCTGCCCCGGCATCAGCGTTCCATGCCTCATCCCGCGCGTCTGATGACGCGCGGGATGAGGCATGGAACGCGGAGCGCGATAGGCTGGGGCAAGCGTCGCCTCACGGCGGCACTGCACTTGGCCTTGATCAGAGACCTCGTTCCCACCGTTTCAAGGCCTCGGGGATGTAGTTCAATGGCAGAACTTCTGCTTCCCAAGCAGACAGCGCGGGTTCGATTCCCGTCATCCCCTCCGATGGCTCGGAGTGGCACCGCAGGTGCCGCGCCGGGCCATTCGCGTGCGTGAAGTCGGCTCGAACGCGCCGCGGACCTAAGCGCTCTGGAGCTCGCGACCGGAGAAGTATCGCGCGTGGGTCTTCTGCAGTGTCTCGATCGAATCGCTGTTTAACGAGGCGATCTCCCAGTCCTCATCGGTGCGCTCGCGCTCGAGCCGCAGACGGTAGAGCAGGGCTTCCCGGTGACCGCTCTCTCCAAGAAACTCGTGAACGCGCCGATCTCCGCTGGGCCGGTGGTATTCGATGACGAATCCTGGCATCACGACCCCCTCCCCTCTCGTACACCGATGAAGAACTCCCGCAGCTTTGCGATGCTCTGTTGGAGACTCTGCTCGTCGCGCAGGCCCCGGCTCTTGAGTTGGTCAAGTCTAAGGCGATCCTCCTCGGACACGGTCCTTATTCCGCGGCGAGCGTCATCCTCTAATCTCAGATCGATTGAAGCAGCCTCGTTTCGGTTCCACTCAATCGACGAGATCCGGACAGTGGACAACTCTCGCAGAGCTTCAACGACCTCCCGACGACCTTCGTCTTCTGGCAGCTCGTCGTATCGAATCCCACGGCCGAAGACATCCGCTGCCGCCTCATACATGTTCGCCCACTCGCCTTGGAGATGGGTCCGCACCTGCACCTCAACACGCTGCGGGAGACGCAGCCAGATATGCACGGCCCGGTATCCGCTGTGAGGCTCGTCACGCATGTCCTGGACGCACGTCGATATGTCATGGTCGTAGACACCGCAGATGGCATTCACAACAGCATCCTGCTCGTCAAGAGACATCTCCGCCTCGAAGCGGACGCCGGCGATGTCCTGGACGGTCGGGAGCTTGTAGGTAGGATGTCTTCTCAACTTCTGCCGAAGGGTGTCAATGGTCTTGGCCCGTGAGGTCACCTCAAACGGTCGCTCACGCAGGAGCGGCGGCCAGTCCAGGCCAGAGATGCGGCGTTGCACAGAGGCCGCGAGATCGTTGTACCAGGCCATGACTTCGCCGTAGCTGGGGTGATCCGAGCCGGGTGGCGTCTCGTCTCGAATGTGAACGCCCAACCGTTTGAGCTCGTTGGTTCCCCAGGGACAGGCGTCCATGTCTGGGATGATAACGGGCCTCACGGACAGTCACTCGCGCGCGACGACGGGATCGCGGTGCTGCTGTCGACGCACGATCCGGCGATGCACTCGCGCGTCCCGCAACGCGGCATAGGTGCGGCCGCGTCAGAGCAGTGAGCCCAGCAGCATACCGACCGCCGCGGCGAGGAACGCGGCGAGCATCATGCCGAAGCCGTTCAGCAGTGCGGGGCCCCACCGCCCGAGCAGCGCGAGGCGCACCGTCTCGAACGACGCCGTGCTAAACGTCGTGTAGCCGCCGAGGAATCCGACCCCGATGATCACCCGCCACTCGGGCGGCAGGGCGTGCGCGACCGCGAGGGCGGTGACGACGCCCAAGAGGAACGACCCGCTGACGTTGATCACGGTCGTGCCGATCGGGTAGGTGCGGTGGATGCGGCCCGTGATCGCGCCGTCGAGCACGAAGCGCGCGACGGCTCCAAGCCCGCCGGCGACCGATAGCGCGAGGACGACCCAGAGCGGCATCATGCTTGGCTCCCGCGGCGGCGTGATTGACGCGGGCGGCGGGGCAGGAAGAGGCCCAGCGCGATGCCGCCGAACGTCGCGGCGGCGCCGACGACCACGGTGGCCAGCGCGTAGAGCGCGGCGCCCGCGACATCCGCCGACGCGATGAGGCCGTCGGCGTCCACGGCGAACGCGCTGTACGTCGTGTACCCGCCGAGAAAGCCCGTGCCGAGAAGCAGCCGCAGGGCGCGCCGCAGGCCATGGTCGGGCCCGCGGCGAGTGAGCGACTCGAGCAGCCACCCGAGGAGGAACGCACCGCTGACGTTGATCACGAACGTGGCGACGGGCAGCCCGCCCCAGGACGGGATCGCCAGCGACAGCAGGTAGCGCGTGAGTGTGCCGAGCGTGCCGCCGACGAAGACGAGAGCGAGGCAGTCGACCCGCACGTGCACGGGTCGCGGCGGCGGCGTGATCGTGTCGTCGACGTCGATGTCGGGGTCGAGGGGAAGGGACTGATCGTCCATGGGCCTCCTATCTCGGGCACGGCGAATTTCGAGATAGGGACCGTTGTCGGCGGCGCCGAGGTTGTTCGCGGTGGGCCCCACCACCGCCTGCACCCAGTCTGCCAGAAGCGCTGCGCGGGGCACATCGGCCGTGCGCTCCTGCACAGGCGGTGCCGTTATCGAGTTGTCCACAGATTATCGAATCTATACACGAATGTCAGTCGCCCGTGAGACTATGGATTATGCACTTTTTGACCGGCATTCACGAGAGAGTCGAGGCGCTGTGCGCGCATCGGCGGCTCGATGTGGAGGCTGGCGGGCTCGTCGACGCGATGCGACGGCTCAGCGGCGACGAACTGCTCGCCATCCTGGCGCAGGCGTCCGACATCAAGAACGCGCTGGAGCGGCTGGTGTCTGTCGGCGCGGGCGTCGTGGCTGAGCGCTCGGCGCGAGGGCTCGGCCACACTGGCCTGGCCGCGACGCGCGGGCACGCCACGCCGACATCGCTCGTGCAGTCGATCCTGGGCGGCACGCGCGCCGACGCCGGCCGGGCGGTGCGCGCCGGGCAGTCGCTGCTCGAGGCAGGCTCTGGCGATGAGGGGTCCGAGGCGATGCGCGACGAACCGGCCGAGCAATCGTGGGCGACACCGTGGCACGAGCCCCTGGATGCCGCGCTGCTCGCGGGCGAGCTGACGGTGGCGGCACACGACGCGATCACGCGTGGCCTCGGTCAGCCCCCGACGCGCGCGGCGGGCGGGAGTCTCGAGGATGGCGGCGGGCTCGGCGACGACGCGGATACCGCGATCCGGGAGGTGTGGCGGATTGCCGCCGCCCAGCTTCTCGCCGAGGCGACGGCGTTCACCGTCGAGGAGCTCTTCCGTCGCGCACGGCAGGTGTGCGACGCGCTCGATCCCGTCGGCGTGGAGGAACGGTTCGCGAAGCGGTACGAGGCCCGGTCGTGGCGGATGTGGACCGATCGCGACGGAGGGAAGCACGCGCGCATCGATTTCGACGACGAGATGGGCGAGTTCGTGGAGGACATGATCGGCGCCGCGCCGCGTCCGCGACGCGGCGGGCCGCGCTTCGTCAGCGATGAAGAGCGGGCCGCTGCCGACGCGCTCGTCGAGGATCCGCGCACGAACGACCAGCTCGCCTATGACCTGGTCGTCGATGTGCTGCGCGCTGGCGCGCTCGCGAACGCGTCCGACGTCTTCGGCTCCCGTCAACCCGGCGTGCGCATGGTGGCCGTCAAAGGCCTCGTCGGCCCGCGCGACGGGCGTGGCCGCCTGCTCGCGACCGCCAGCCTCGAAAGCGGCGGAGCGACCCTCCCGGGCTCCGTGCTCGAGCGCGCGCTGTGCGACCTCGGCTCGGTCGATGTGACGGTCGATTCGTGCGGCAATCCGCTCGACGTCGGGCGCGAGCAGCGCCTGTTCACGCCCAAGCAACGCCTGGCGCTGGCGATTCGCGACGGCGGGTGCCTGTGGCCGGGATGCGACCGTCCGCCCGCCTACTGCGAGGCGCACCATATCGACCACTTCGCCGAAGGCGGCCGCACCGACGGTGACCGCGGCATCCTGCTCTGCCGATACCACCACATGGCGCTGCACCACGGCGGATGGAGGATCACGCGAGACGGACTCGGGCCGTTCCTGCTGCATCAGCCCGGAAACGCCGACGATCCGATCGTGCTCCGATCGCGATCACCCCTGCGCTGGGCCTGGGATCCGCCGCCCGAAAGACCCGGCTGGCGACATCCGGTCGCACCCGCCGCCTGAACGGGGCCCGCCGCGGGCGGGCTCGACTCAACCCTGCCGACCCTTGAAGCGCGGGTTCTGCTTGTTGATGACGTAGACCCGCCCGCGCCGGCGCACGACCTGCGCGCCGGGCTGGTTCTTCAGCGACTTGATCGATGCTCGCACCTTCATTCCAGCCTCCGATTGTTGTTTGTTACTGATAATGCTTATCATTAATACCACTCATCGATGGCCGACGCGGAGGAAAGAAGGCGAATCGGATGGCACGCGCCGACACAGTGGACGTGATCGCTGTCGTCGGCGCGTGCGGACCGGAGCGGCACCGCTACGCGCGAGATCTCGCGGCCGCGACGGCACGCACGTTCTTTCCGGCGACCGGGCTCGAGCTCTCCCCGAGCCCGGTCGACGAAGCCGTCGCGATGATCCCGTGGACGGACGCGCCGGCCGGTGCTGTGGTGGAGTTCCCCGCGACCGTCGTTGCGACCGAGCTCGTCGGCAACCTCACCGCGGAGGACACGCCCGCACAGCTCACGAGCATCGTGTGCGTCGTCGACGCGCCGCACCTGCTCAACGACCTCGACCGCGACGACTACGCCGTCCAGCTCAGTCGGCACGGTCGTCACCACATCGCGCGCGCGATGCTGACAGCGCTGCAGCTGGAGTACGCCTCCGTGATCGTGTTCGTGAACTGGGAAGGCGTCGACACGCCGCGACTGGCCCGGCTCATGGCGCTGGCAAGCCACGTGAGCCCACACGCCCGGCTCCGGCTGCACGTCGACGCGGGCGCCGACACCCCTTCGGCCGAACGCGGTGCCAAGACTCACGGCCACCCCGGCTGGGTGAGCCTGCTCAACGACGAGTTCGCGCCGCGCATGACCGATCCGGGCGTGAGCGCCTTCCGGTACGAGCAGGCGCGGCCGCTGCATCCCGCTCGTCTTCAGCGCCTGTTGGACGAGCGAATCGAGCGCGGCGAGTTCGGCGCCGTGATCCGCTCGGCAGGGTTCTGCCGACTCGCCACACGCCCGTGCCGCACGGCGCAGTGGGATCACGTCGGCAGGATGATCTCGTTCTCGCCGGTCGGCGGCGACGAGCCCGAGGAGCTTCTCGCGCTCGGGCAGGACCTGGCCTTCATCGGGCTCGGCCTGGACCACACGGGGTTGACGGCGGCTCTCGACGACGCGGCGCTCACCGACGCCGAACTCACCGCGGGCCCGGCGCGCTGGGCCCGCTTCGCCGACCCGTTTCCTGCCTGGAGCGACGCAACGCGGCAGACCGGCTGAGCCCGGTGGTCAACCGTCGCTAGGGGCGGGCCCGGCTCACGAGGTGCACAGCGCCGCCTTCGAGATGTCGGTGTGGAACTGCTCGGCCGTCCAGGGCAGGCCGAACTGCGGCGCCTCCTCGCCCTTCGCCGCGGGAGCCTTCGAGGCGATCGCCGCGAGCTCCCACGAGAGCTTGGCCGCCACCCGCGCCGAGCGGGCCGAGTTGTTGAGCACCACGGCGACGGTGAGACCCGTGCTCGGGTCGGCGAAAGCCGCGGTCAGATAACCCGGCACCGAGCCGAACTGTCCCACGAGCGAACCCGCGTGGTACGCGCCGCCCGTCGTGGTCAACCACGATGGCGCGCCGGAATAGGGCGGCATCGGGGACGCCCAGCGCGCCTTCGCCTGGTCCTCGTCGCTCGCGAGCGAGCCGGCCGCGAGCGCCTGCGCGTAACGGCCGAGGTCGTCGATGGTGGAGACGACGCCGGAGTCGGTGAAGCCCGTGCTCGTGGAGACCTCGGTGACATCCGCCGCGTTCGCGCAGTCGTACTTCTTGCCGGAGCGAGCGGACAGCGTTCCGCGCAGCACGGCCGACCCGCTGGCCCACTGCCCGTCGCCGCCGGGCAGCCGGGTGTTGGTCAGGTCGAGCGGATCGAACACGTAGTAGTCGAGCAGGTCGGCAGCGGAGCGGGATGTCGCGCGCATGAGCGCAAGCCCGAGCAGGACGTAACCCGCGTCGGAGTCGCGGTAGGCGTCGCCGGGCGAGGTGCGTCGGGTCTGGCCGAGGCCAAAGCTCGCAAGCTCGCGCGGGTTCCACACCCGGGTCGGGGTGTTCAGCCACATCGATGTCAGGGTGCTCTGGTAGGAGCCGATGCCGGAGGTGCCGTTGCAGAGTTGGAGGAGCGTGACATCACTGAGGTCGGGCACGCCGTTGACGTAGTCGGTCACCGGGTCGTTCAGCTCGACCTCGCCATCCGCCGCGGCGCCGTAGAGAGCGTCACACGTCATGGCGCGAGTGATATCCCCCACTCGGAACGGCATGTCGGTGGTGACTTCGGTTTCGTCATCGGCAGAAACCGTGCCGCGGGCGACCACCCACGTGCCGCCCCACGGCACCCACACGCCCACGATCGCACCAGACGCGCCGGACGCTGACATTGCGTTCGAGACCGCGGCATCCAGTTCGGAGACCGTGTCGCTGCCCAGTTCGGCCTCCACTTGCGACGGAACCGCGATCTGCACGCTGCGGTCGGGCGCGCATGCGCTCAGCGAGAGAATCGCGAGCGAGAAAGCGGCGAGCGCGGCGACGGCACGACGACGTGTGGTTCGAGCCGGCATCTCACCCCCAGGACAGTCTCCATCGAGTGTAGACGAGTCGAGGCAGTCTCCGAGCCCGCCGAGAACACCGGGTTACGGTGGAGGGATGCCGCACGCGTTCGACCCCGCCGTGGTGCAGGCCATCCTGCGCCACATGAACGACGACCACCCCGACGACAGCGCGCTCATCGTGCGCGCGTTCGGCCCTCGCGCGGACGTGCGCGCAGCGGCCATGACAGGACTCGACGGCGACGGCGGGGACTGGCTCGCCCACTTGGCCGACGGCACGACCCGCGCGGTGCGCGTCGCGTGGCCCGGCGGCGCGATCCATGAGCGTGCGGCAGTGCGCCGCGAGGTCGTCGCGCTGTACGACGCCGCGTGTTCCCGGCTCGGGGTCGAGCCGCGCCCGCACACCCGCTGAGCCGAGTCTGGGGCAATGCGGAGAAAACTCTTATTAGGTTCCCCTTACCTGAAGGTATGATGGTGGGCATGCACGCCCCCATCCCCTTCTCCGCCGCACTGCGCGAGCGCTCCTCCGGCGCCCACTCGGGCAGCGAGAGCGCCGGGTTCATGGCCGACCTCATCAAGGGCGAAGGCACGCGCGACGACTACGTCGCGCTGGTCGCCCAGCATTACTTCATTTACGAGGCGCTCGAGGCAGCAGCCGCACGGATGCGCCGCGACCCCGTCGCATCCGTCTTCATCTCCGACAAGCTCACGCGGCTGCCCGCGCTGGAGGCAGACCTCGAGTTCCTCGTCGGCCGTGACTGGCGCGAACGCATCGCGCCGCTGCCGACGACCCGGCGCTACGTCGACCGCATCAACCGGGTCGGCGCGACATGGCCGGGGGGCTTCGTCGCCCACCACTACACCCGCTACCTCGGCGACCTGTCGGGCGGCGCGTTCATCGGCAAGCTCATGGCGCGCCGGTTCGGCTTCGACACAAACGGCATCGGGTTCTACCTGTTCCACGACATCGCCGACCCGCGGGCGTTCAAAGACGTCTACCGCGAGCAGCTCGACGCTGCCCCGTGGGACGACGCGGAGAAAGAACGCGTGATCGCCGAGGTGCTGCTGGCGTACCGGTTCAACACCGAGCTGTTCGAGGACCTCGCGCGCGCCAAGCACGCCCCCGCTTCCGTCGCCTGAGCCCCAACGGCACACCCCTCGCGGTCAGCGGCGGGGGGCGGAGGCAGACATGAAGCGCTCGACATCCGGGTCGACGCGGATGTCGGACGGACGCAGCGGGCGCGACAGGTACAAGCCGTCCAGCGACGTCAGCCTCGAGAGCGCAACGTAGGTCTGGCCCGGGGCGAACGCGCCGGAGCCGAGGTCGATGATCGCCCGGTCGTAGGTCTTGCCCTGCGACTTGTGGATCGTCACCGCCCATGCGAGCCGCAGCGGGAACTGCGTGAACTCGGCCACGATGTCGCGCGACAGCGACTTCGAGCTGGCGTCGTACGCGTATCGGAACCGCTCCCACACGGCGGGCTCGACGTCGTGTTCGACGCCGTCGACCTCCACTCTGACCACTCCGCCCGCGATACGCGTCACCGTGCCGATCGAGCCGTTCACCCAGCGCGCCGGCGCGCCGTGCGAGGCGGTGTCGTTGCGCAGGAACATCACTTGCGCCCCGATCTTCAGCTGCAGCTCGACGTCGGCGGGGTACGCGTCGCCGCGCCCGAAGTCGCCCGTGATGTCGGCGGTCGCCGTCTGCGCCCGGCCGGGCAGCGCGTCCAGGTGCCGCCGGTTGATGCCGTTGACGATATCGTTGCGGGTCGCCAGCGTGATGATCGGCGGCTCGCCCGACTCGGCGGCCGGCGGCCGCCGAGCTCCGGTCTCGTTGAGGATCTGCGCGATCTCGGCCGTCACTCGCCCGTGCCGCACCGCGTTGAGCATCGCCGTGAACCGCGCGTCGGATTGGCGATGGATGTCGCGAAGCTCGCTGATGCGCAGCTGCGCGCCGTGCGCGCCGACATCCATCAGTCCATCGCCGCCCACCTCGCCCGTCCACACGCGAGCGTCGAAGAACCAGAACGAGCGGTAGTGGTCGCGCACGTAGCGCAGCTCGTCGCCGCGCGGTGGCACGGGCGCGAGCTGGTACGGGTCGCCGAACATCACGACCTGCACGCCGCCGAACGGCTCTCCACGACGGCCGCGGGCGCGCCGGAGCGCACGGTCGACGGCGTCCATGAGGTCGGCGTTGACCATCGACACCTCGTCGATGACGAGCGTGTCGATGGCGTTCAGCAGTTTGCGCGTGGCATCCGACTGCGGCTCGTCCGCGGTGCCGATGAGTCCGATCGGCAGGCGGAACAGCGAATGGATCGTCTGCCCCTCGACGTTCAACGCGGCCACGCCCGTCGGAGCGCACACTGCGATCCGCTTGCTGGTGCGCGCAGACACGTGTTGCAGCAGCGTCGATTTTCCGGTGCCCGCGCGGCCGGTCACGAACACGTGCTCGGTCGTGTCCTCGATAAGCCGGAACAGCGCCTCCTGCTCGGGCGAGAGGGGCGGCGTGGTCACCCGACCCATGCTAGGCCGACGCGGGATCGGTGGGCGCCTTTCCTAGACTGGGGTTGTGGAGGACGGGGTGGGAATGGTTCCGGCGCACCCGCCGGCGCATTCTCCTGCCCCGGCCGAGGGCGGCACCCCGGCCGGCGGCGACGCGCCGGCATCCCGCCGTCGCTCCCGGCTGAAAGTCGACCTCGCCCTGCTCGCCGTCGTCGGGGTGATGCTGGTGGCGGCGACGACGGCCACGGTCGCGACGCTGTACCGCGACATCTACAGCCCGACCGCATTTGTCGAGCGCTATCTCGGCCTGCTGAGCGAAGGCCGCGGAACCGACGCGCTCGCGCTTCCCGGCGTGACTGCCGACGCCGACGCGCTGACTGCGGCAGGCCTTCCCGCCGACGCGTCGGATGCGCTGCTGCGCGGGTCCACGCTCGCCGAGCTCTCCGACATCGCCGCCGTGTCGGAGCGGCGCGACGGCGACATCACGCGCGTCACGATGTCGTACGTGGCGAACGGGCACGCCGGGACGACAACCTTCGAGGTCGAGGCGGACGGCTGGATCGGCGTCACGCCCGCGTGGCGGTTCGCGCGCAGCCCGATCGGCGTGCTCGAACTGACCGTGCGCGGCGCGATGCGGTTTTCGGTGAACGGGTTCGAGGTCGACAAGCGGCAGGTCTCGGCGGAAGGGATGGCGGTCGACGCGCTTGATCCGCTCCCGATGCTCGTGTTCTCCCCGGGCGCCTACCGCGTATCGGTCGACACCGCGATCTCCGAGACACCGGGGGTCGAAGTCCTGGCCGACACCCCCCTCGCCAACACTCCGGTGGACGTGCAGGCCGAGCCCACCAAGCAGTTCGTCGCGGTCGTGCAGGAGCGCGTCGACGACTTCCTCGCGGAATGCGCCACCCAGCAGGTGCTGCAACCGACTGCATGCCCGTTCGGGTATGTCGTGACCGACCGCATCGACGGGCTGCCGAAGTGGAAGATCACACAGACCCCGACGATCACCGTGGAGCCGAAAGGCGCCGACTGGGTGATCCCCGCCGTGAGAGGGGTCGCGCGGGTCAACGTGGACGTCGTCTCGCTGTTCGACGGCACGGTGCAGCACGTGCGGGAAGACGTGCCGTTCATCGTCACCGGGAACATCACGGTGCTGCCCGACGGCACGGCGTCGATCCGCGTCGGCGGCGCGGACTAGCGCGGAATGCGAGGTTGTTTCGCAGCGAGGCCGGCGAGGTACGCGTTGTACTCCGCAAGGTCGACGTCGCCGGTGCGGTCGGCGTGCCGATCGCGCCGGCGCTGCATCCGCTCGTCGCTCCTGCTCCACTGAATCGCGACGGTCACCGCCAGCACGAGCGTCGGCAGCTCGCCGATCGACCACGCCATGCCACCGCCGACATACTGGTCCTCCAGTGGCGCCGCGCCCCACGTGCGCCCCATCGCTCCGAACCATTCGGCCGCCATCAGGCCGCTCTGCATCATGATGGCGATGCCGAAGAACGCGTGCATCGCCATCACGGCGATGAGCAGCACGAGGCGGAACGCGTGCGGCAGCCGGTATGGCACCGGGTCGATTCCGACGAGCGACTGCACGAAGAGGTAGCCCGTGATCAGGAAGTGCGCGACCATCCACTCGTGCCCAAGGTGGTCGTACAGCGACCACCGGAACAGATCGGTGTAGTAGAACGCCCACAGCGACCCGATGAACAGGGCGGCGGTCACCCACGGGTTGGTGACGACGCGGGCGAACGGGGTGTGCACGGCCCACAGGATCCACTCCCGCCCGCCCCGGGTGCCGTCGTCGCGTTTGCGGATGGCGCGGGCGGCGAGCGTGACAGGGGTTCCGGGCACGAGCATCACCGGGATCGCCATGGTCAGCAGCATGTGGCCCATCATGTGGACGCTGAACAGGTAGTCCTGGTAGACGTTCACCGCGCCGCAGGTCACCCACACCAAGAGCGCGAGCCCGCCCAGCCACAGCACCGTGCGGTAGGCCGGCCACGCGTCGCCGCGACGGCGCAGCCGCCACACTCCGGCGACGTAGAAGAACGCGCCGAAGGCGGCGACCGTGAACCACAGTGGGTCGATGCTCCACGACGTGATCCAACGGTCGGGTGTCAGCTCGGGGGGCAGCGGCGCCCCGGTGAGCAGCTCGGCGGGCGTCGGCGCGGCGGGCGGCTGCTCGGCGACCGGCGGGGACGTGCGCGACAGCGCGACGGCCGCGCCACTGGCCGCGCCCATGATCGCGAGCTCGACCGCGATGAGCGACCAGAAGCGGGGTGACAGCTCCCGGGCTTGTCGAAGGGAGCTATCCCGCATCCGTCCGATGAACCGGCCGCGGTACCACGCGCCGAGCACGCCGAGCGCGACGAGCGCGACGACCTTGACGATCAGCAGCCCGCCGTACGCGGACAGCAGCGCCTCCGGCGTCTGCAGCGCGATGACCGAACGCACAAGCCCGGAGCCGGCGACGATCACAAACGAGAACAACGCGATCGTCGAGTAGCGCGCAAGCAGCGTCGCCGTCTCGTCGCGGCCGAGCCTCGGCCGCACGATCACGACGAGCAGCAGCCCGCCGATCCACAGCGCCGCGCCGATCGTGTGCACCACGAGCGCACCGACCGCGGCGTTGTGCGAGGCCAGCTCGCCGCTGTGGCCCTGCGTGGCCATCGGGACGAGCGCGGCGACGGCGATGAGCGCGACGAGCAGCGCGGGCGTCCATGTGCGCACCGCGAAGGCGAGCACCGTGAGCGCGGCGCCGGCGATCGCCGTGATGAGCCACGTGCGCCCGAGCTCGACCTCGGTGAGGAAGCGCCCCAGCTGCGCGCCGAACTCGGGGCCGAGCCCGAGCTGCGGGTCGAACGCGTCGAGGAACGTGAGAAAGCCGGTGGCCGCGGCGGCGATCGTGAAGACGGCGGCCGAGGCCGACGCGGTGTCCAGCGCGGTCTCGAACGGCGCAGGCCCGGGGCCTGCGTCGGCGCGAGAGCGCGCGGCGGGTTTCAGTGCGAACAGCGCGAGCACGAGCGATCCCGCCATGCCGGCGGCGGCGATGTTGACCACCGCGCGCGCCACGGGCAGCCCCCACCGCACCAACGGCCCGGAGTCGCCGATCGCGAGGGGCGCCGCCCCGCCGCCGAACGCGAGCCCCGCGGCGAGCACGACGAGCGCCGCCACGACGAGGATCGCCGGGCCGGCCACGCGCAGAGCGCGCGGCGCGCCTTGCGGCGCGCGGGCGCCTCGCGAAGCGCTGGTGAGGGTCACGCCCCAAGCCTAGGCTTCGCCGCGGATGTCGGAGAGTCGGCGCAATGTCGGAGCATCCGCGCTGAATCCTCCGACATCCGCCCGATTCTCCGACATGGGGTCTGCCGAGGGATGCCGCGGGCATGCAGAAGGGGGATGCCGCGTGGCATCCCCCTTCTGCGGCAGCCGGATTACTTGACGGCGGCCTTGAGCTTCGAGCCCGCCGAAACCTTCACGCGCTTGCCGGCGGGGATCTTGATCTCCGCACCCGTCTGCGGGTTGCGGCCGGTGCGCGCGGCGGTGTCAACGCGCTCGAAGGAGATCCAGCCCGGGATCGAGACCTTCGAGCCGCTCGCGACCGCCTCGGCGACGTTCGAGAAGAGCGCGTCGAGCACGCTCGACACAGCGGACTGGCTCTGACCGGTCGAGCTGGCGATGCTCGCGACGAGCTCGGTCTTGGTGATGGACTTGTCGGCCATGTTTTGCCTCCAAAGCGGCGGATGACCGCTTCTGCTTGCTACGGACCGGGTGGACGTTTCGCCCCCGGCTGGTCGATCGACCGCCTCGAACTATACCCAGAAACCGCGTAATTCCGCGGATTTCCCGGCATCCGACGTCATCTTCCTGGCGTTTCGCTGCGGCGGGTGTGGTTTGTGTTGCAGATGTGACGGATGCCGCGCCGGACACTCGGGAAAGCACCCCTCGGGGTCCGGAGCCGACGGGCGCCGAGGGGGAACGCCGAAGGCCGGAGCCACAAGGACTCCGGCCTTCGCAGGTGCTGGCCTACCAGCTCGACGGCGACACTGCGGGCTGGCCTACCAGCTCGACGGCGACACTGCGGGCTGGCCTACCAGCTCGACTTTGTCACGCCGGGCAGCTCGCCACGGTGCGCCATATCGCGAAAGCGCACACGCGAGATGCCGAACTTCGACAGCACGCCGCGCGGACGGCCATCGATGACATCGCGGCTGCGCAGGCGCACGGGCGACGCGTTGCGCGGCAGCTTCTGCAGGCCGACGCGCGCGGCCTCGCGCTGCTCGTCGGTGCTCGCCGGGTCGACGAGGGCCTTCTTCAACTCGGCGCGCTTCGCCGCGTAGCGGTCGACGACGGCCTGACGCTGCTGGTTGCGCGCGATCTTGCTCTTCTTCGCCATGAGATCAGCGCTCCTCTCGGAATTCGACGTGCTTGCGCACCACCGGGTCGTACTTCTTGAGCACGATGCGGTCGGGGTTGTTGCGGCGGTTCTTGCGCGTCACGTAGGTGTACCCCGTGCCGGCGGTCGAGCGCAGCTTGATGATGGGACGGACGTCCTGAGCCTTCTT
>NZ_JASGEC010000071.1:0-5008 GCF_047606685.1 Microbacterium sp. | reverse complement strand
GCTGCGCGAAGCTCTCGGACGAGCTCGGCGCGGGTTCGATGACCGGCCTGCCGATCATCGAGACCAAGGCGAACGACGTGTCGGCCTACATCCCGACCAACGTGATCTCCATCACCGACGGCCAGATCTTCCTGCAGTCCGACCTGTTCAACGCGAACCAGCGCCCCGCGGTCGACGTGGGCATCTCGGTCTCCCGCGTGGGCGGCGACGCGCAGGTCAAGTCGATCAAGAAGGTCTCGGGAACGCTCAAGCTCGAGCTCGCCCAGTACCGGGCGCTGGAGGCGTTCGCGATGTTCGCGAGCGACCTCGACGCGGCATCGCGCCGTCAGCTCGCGCGCGGCGCGCGGCTGACCGAGCTGCTCAAGCAGCCGCAGTACGACCCGTACCCCGTCGAGGAGCAGGTCGTCTCGATCTGGGCCGGAACCAAGGGCAAGCTCGACGCGCTCGAGGTCGACGACGTGCTGCGGTTCGAGGCGGAGCTCATCGACCACCTCAAGCGCAACACATCGATCCTCGACACGTTGCGCGACACGAACGTGCTCGACGACGACACCGAGGCCGAGCTGGAGAAGCAGGTGGACGGCTTCTTGCTCGAGTTCCAGGCCGGCACGGCTCCGACCCCGCCGCCCGCCCTCGAGCAGGTCGAGGCGACCGAGGCCGACGAGGTCAGCCAGCAGCAGATCGTCAAGGGCCGCCGGGGCTGACACCGGGCCGGGAACAGCACACATGGGCGCACAACTCAGGGTCTACAAGCAGAAGATCGCCTCTGCGCAGACCACCAAGAAGATCACGAAGGCGATGGAGCTCATCGCGGCCTCGCGCATTCAGAAGGCGATGGGGCGCGTGCGCGCCGCCGCGCCTTTCGCGATCGCGGTGACGCGCGCCGTCCAGGCGGTGGCGACGCACTCCAACGTCTCGCACCCGCTGACGACCGAGCCCGCCACGGTGCGGCGCTCGGCGGTGGTGATCTTCTCCTCCGACCGGGGTCTGGCGGGCGCGTTCAACTCGCAGATCATCCGCGAGGGCCTGGAGGTCGCGCAGATGATTCGCGAGGAGGGCGCCGAGCCGGTGTTCTACCTCGTCGGGCGCAAGGCGGTCGGGTTCTTCCAGTTCCGCCACATCCAGGCGGCCGCGCAGTGGACGGGCGACACAGACACGCCGCACTTCCACACCGCGGAGGACATCGGCGACCGCCTCATCGACGACTTCATCCGCGGCGGCGACGCCGGCGGTGTCGACGAGATCCACCTCGTCTACAACCGCTTCGTCAGCATGATGACCCAGACCCCCGAGCGCTTGCGCCTGCTGCCGCTGCAGATCGTCGAATCGCACGACGCCGCCGAGCACCACGAGGACGACGCGCACCACGTGTACCCGCTGTACGACTTCGAACCGGACGCCGCGACGGTGCTCGACGCGCTCTTGCCCGTGTACGTGCAGAGCCGCGTGTTCAACGCGCTGCTGCAGTCGTCGGCGGCCAAGCACGCCGCGACGCAGAAGGCGATGAAGTCCGCGAGCGACAACGCCGACAAGCTCATCACCGACTACACCCGCCTGCGCAACAACGCGCGCCAGGCCGAGATCACCCAGCAGATCGCCGAGATCGTCGGCGGCGCCGACGCCCTGGCGTCAGGCAAGTAGAACCATCGAAAGAGAAGAAGCCATGAGCCTCACCGCTGAGAAGACCGAGACCCAGGTCGTCGGCCGCGTCGCCCGCGTCACCGGGCCCGTCGTCGACATCGAGTTCCCGCACGACTCGATCCCCGACATCTACAACGCACTGAAGACCACCATCACGATCGGCGACGAGTCCAGCGAGCTGACTCTCGAGGTCGCCCAGCACCTCGGCGACGACCTCGTGCGCGCCATCGCGCTCAAGCCGACCGACGGCGTGGTGCGCGGCCAGGAGGTGCGCGACACGGGCGGCCCGATCACGGTGCCGGTCGGCGACGTCACCAAGGGCAAGGTGTTCAACGTCACCGGCGATGTGCTCAACGCTGCGCCGGGCGAGACCGTCGAGATCACCGAGCGCTGGGGCATCCACCGCCAGGCGCCCAGCTTCGACCAACTCGAGTCCAAGACCCAGATGTTCGAGACCGGCATCAAGGTCATCGACTTGCTCACCCCGTACGTGCAGGGCGGCAAGATCGGCCTGTTCGGCGGCGCGGGCGTGGGCAAGACGGTGCTCATCCAGGAGATGATCCAGCGCGTCGCGCAAGACCACGGCGGCGTGTCGGTGTTCGCCGGCGTCGGCGAGCGCACGCGCGAGGGCAACGACCTCATCCACGAGATGGAGGACGCGGGCGTCTTCGACAAGACGGCCCTCGTGTTCGGCCAGATGGACGAGCCGCCGGGGACGCGACTTCGCGTCGCCCTGTCGGCCCTGACGATGGCGGAGTACTTCCGCGACGTGCAGAAGCAGGACGTGCTGCTGTTCATCGACAACATCTTCCGCTTCACGCAGGCCGGCTCCGAGGTCTCGACGCTGCTCGGCCGCATGCCCTCGGCGGTGGGCTACCAGCCCAACCTCGCCGACGAGATGGGCGTGCTGCAGGAGCGCATCACGTCGACGCGCGGCCACTCGATCACCTCGCTGCAGGCGATCTACGTGCCCGCCGACGACTACACCGACCCCGCGCCGGCGACGACCTTCGCGCACTTGGACGCCACGACCGAGCTCTCCCGTGAGATCGCCGCGCGCGGACTCTACCCCGCGGTCGACCCGCTCGCCTCCACGAGCCGCATCCTCGACCCGCGCTACATCGGCGCCGACCACTACCGGGTCGCCACCGCCGTGAAGCAGATCCTGCAGAAGAACAAGGAGCTGCAGGAGATCATCGCGATCCTCGGTGTCGACGAGCTCTCCGAAGAGGACAAGGTCGTCGTCTCGCGCGCCCGCCGCATCCAGCAGTTCCTCTCGCAGAACACCTACATGGCGAAGAAGTTCACCGGAATCGAGGGCTCCACCGTCCCGATCAAGGAGACCGTCGAGTCGTTCGACGCCATCGTGCGCGGCGACTTCGACCACGTCGCGGAGCAGGCGTTCTTCAACGTCGGCGGCATCTCCGACGTCGAGGAGAAGTGGGCGCAGATCCAGAAGGAGAACGGCTGACATGCCGCTCAACGTCAGCCTGGTCGCCGCCGCCGGAGAGATCTGGTCGGGCGAGGCCTCGCTCGTGGTCGCCAAGACCGTGATCGGCGAGATCGGCCTGATGGCCGGCCACGAGCCCGTGCTCGGCATCCTCTCCGAGGGAGAGGTCCGCATCACCGGCCTCGACGGCTCCAAGGTCATCGCGGCCGCGCACGACGGGTTCCTGTCGATGGAGGGCGACGACGTGACGATCGTCGCCGGTGACGCGCAGCTCATATCCTGACGTGCTGGTCCTGCTGCCGCCTTCGGAGACGAAGCGCGCGGGCGGTTCCGGCCGTCCATGGGAGTTGTCGCGCCTGGCGCTGCCCGAGCTGCGCGCGCAGCGCGAGGCGGTGCTGACGGCGCTCGAGGAGTTGTCGACGGATGCCGCCGAGGCGGCGCGCGTGCTCAAGCTCGGCGCGACGCAGCTCGGCGAGATCGAGGTCAACGCTGTCGTCCGGTCGGCGGCGGGGATGCCCGCGGTCGACCGCTACACCGGCGTGCTCTACGACGCGCTGGGCGCGGCATCCCTCGACGGCCACGCCCGCCGCTGGCTCGGCCGGCGCGTGCTCATCCACTCCGCGCCGCTCGGCCCCGTCGGCGCGCTCGATCCCATCCCGCAGTACCGGCTCGGCGCGAGCGCGTCGCTGCCCGGGCTGGCGCCGCTGCGGCGGCTGTGGGCAGACGCGGTCACGCGCGCGATCGAGGCGGCATCGCCGGCTTTCGTGGTCGACCTCCGCTCGGAGGCGTACGTCGCGCTCGGGCCCGTTCCCGAGCGCGTGCCGTCGGTGTTCGTGCGGGTCGTGACCGAAGGTCCCGACGGCGCGGTGCGCGCGCTCAACCACTTCAACAAGCATGCGAAGGGCGCGTTCGTGCGGTCGCTGGCGCAGTCGCGGCCCCGTGTCGGAACCCTCGGCGCACTGCGGCGGTGGGCGCTGGATGCGGGCTGGACACTGCGCGACGGCGCGCCGGGGGAGTGGCACCTGGTCACGGAAAGCGTCACACGTGCGTAACGTCACACGCGTCTCGGCGCCTGTCAGCCTCGGCGCGGCCTCGATAGCATAGAGGCGCGGGGCTGGATGGCTCGCGGATGTCCCCAATCCGCGTCCGCCCTGGAAAGGATGTGCTCATGGATTACGATTCCGGCGCGCTGGCTGCTGCCTATGCCGCCATCTTCGGAGTCATGTTCCTGCTTCTCATCGTGGTCTACGTCGTCGGCTCCTGGTTCCTGATGAAGATCTTCGACAAGGCTGGCGTGCAAGGCAAGTGGCGGGCCTGGGTGCCCGTGTACAGCTCGATGGTGTTGTTCAAGCTCGGCGACCTCAGCCCGTGGCTGGTGCTCTACGGGTTCGGCGCAGCCGTCGTGCTGTGCTGGGTGCCCGTGGTCGGCCAGCTCGTCGCGCTCGCGATGTTCGTGCTGTCGATGCTGGCGGCGTGGCGCGTCGGCCTGAAGCTGCAGAAGGAAGCTGTGTGGCTGATTCTGTACTTCTTCCTCAGCATGGTCTGGATGGGAATCCTCGCGTTCGACAAGTCGCGCTGGAACACGGCGGTCCCGGCCGCGCCGTGGGCGGGCAACGGATTCCTGGCCGACCGCACGGCGTGGGACGGCATCCCCAGCCAGGTCCCGGCGGGCGGTTTCCCGGCCTACCCGGTCACCGTGCCGGGAGCCTACCCGCCGCCCCCGCCGCAAGGCCATGCGCCGCCGCCGGCTGAAGGGTATGCGCCGCCGCCCGCTACGGGGTACGCGCCGCCGCCCGCTACGGGGTACGCGCCGCCGCCGCAAGGCTATGTCCCGCCGCCGGAGGGCTATGCGCCGCCGCAGCCGGCCGCGCCTGTCTCGCCCGAGCCGCCGGCAGCGCCCGCAGCGCCCGAGCCGTC
>NZ_JASGEC010000070.1:0-5302 GCF_047606685.1 Microbacterium sp. | reverse complement strand
CTGGGCGCGCCGACGCTCGACGCCGCCGGCGCGTTGAGCGGGCTTGTCGCGCTCGGCGACCGGCTGGGCGCGCCCCGCGCCCTCCGCGACCTCGGCATGCCCGAGTCGGGCATCGCGCCGGCGGCGGACGCGGTGCTCGCTGCCGTCCCGCCGGGCAACCCGGCATTCGTCGATCTGGACCGGCTCGTCGCCCTCGTCGGGGCGGCGTGGCAAGGAGAGGAGCCCCGATGACCACCTCAGCGAGCGATGAGCAGGCCCGCCGCGAACAGGAGCTGGTCGAGCTCGTCGTCCACTCGTTCGACTCCTCCCCCGACGCCCGCCTGCAGCAGGTCATGGCGTCGCTCGTGCGCCACCTGCACGCGTTCATCCGCGATGTGCGGCTGACCGAGGACGAGTGGAACGTCGCGATCGACTTCCTCCGCCGCGCCGGCGACATCACCGACGACCGCCGCCAGGAGTTCATCCTGCTCTCCGACGTGCTCGGCACCTCGATGCAGACGATCGCGGTCAACAACGAGGCGCGCGGGCACGCGACCGAGGCGACGGTGTTCGGGCCCTTCTTCGTGGAGGGCTCACCCGAAGTGCCGATCGGAGGCGACATCTCGTTCGGCGCCACCGGCGAGCCCTGCTGGGTGGAGGGATCCGTCACCGACCTCTCCGGAGCGCCAGTGCCGAACGCGCTCATCGAGGTGTGGGAGGCGGACGAGGACGGTCTCTACGACGTGCAGTACGACGACGACCGCACCGCCGCGCGCGCCCACCTGCACTCGGACGAGCACGGCAAATACTCATTCTGGGGCATCACCCCCACGCCCTACCCGATCCCGCACGACGGTCCGGTCGGGCAACTGTTGGAGGCCGTGGGGCGCTCGCCGATGCGCGCCGCACACCTCCACTTCCTCGTCGACCACCCCGACCATCGCCGCCTCGTGACGCACATCTTCGTGCGCGGAGACGAGCTGCTGGGCACCGACGCGGTCTTCGGCGTGAAGGAGTCGCTCGTCAAGGACTTCGTGCAGCACCCGCCGGGCACGCCGACCCCCGACGGCCGTACCGTGGACGGCACGTGGTCGCAAACGCGCTTCGACATCGTTCTCGCGTAAGGCGGTCCGTGTGAATCCGCGCCAGACCGTATACGATGACGGCACTCATCGAGGAACGAGGTGAGCATGCCCGCGAGTGCTCCTGCCCACGTGATCTCCACGCGGGTTGCGCACACCATCCAGGAGTTCCGCGCCGCCGTGAACGCCTCGTTCGTGCCCCTGGAGGTGTCGAGCCTCCACTCCGAGCGCTTCCGCGGAGTCATCCGCTCTGCCGTCGTCGACGAAGTCCACGTCACCAGCATGCGCGCCACCGACCACTCGGTGCAGCGCACACCAGAGCTCATCGCGCGCGGCGACCGCCCCTACTTCAAGATCAGCCTCATGCTCTCCGGCGCCGGCCTGCTCGTGCAGGACGGGCGCGAAGCGGTGCTTTCGCCGGGCGACTTCGCGGTTTACGACACGAGTCGGCCGTACTCGCTTGTGTTCGACGAGGAGTTCCGCACCATGGTGCTGATGTTCCCGCGGCAGCTGCTGACGCTGCCGTCGGCGATGATCGCGCAGCTCAGCGCGGTGCGGATCACCGGCACCGAGGGCCTCGGCGGGATCGCGTCCCCCTACCTCGCCCAGCTCGCCGCCAACCTCGACGAGCTGCACGGCGCCACCGGGTCGCGCCTCGCGCACACGGCGCTCGACCTCGTCACGACCGTGTTCACGCGCGAGCTCGGGCTGGACGAGCCGACCGCCGACCCGCACCACGTGCTCATGCAGCGCATCCGCAGCCACATCGACCGCAACCTGGGCTCCAGCAGCCTCGGGCCGGCGTCGATCGCCGCCGCGCACTTCATCTCCACCCGCCATCTGCACGGCCTGTTCCAGGAGCAGGGGATGACGGTGTCCACCTGGATCCGCACGCGCCGGCTCGAGCAGTGCCGCCGCGACCTCATCGACCCCGTGCTCGCGGACCGCTCGGTCGCGGCGATCGCGGCGCGCTGGGGATTCATCGACGCCGCGCACTTCAGCCGCGCCTTCAAGGCCGCGTACGACCTGTCGCCGAGCGAGTTCCGCGCCACGCACCGCCTGCCCTCCACCGTCTGATCCGCCGACAACGCAAGGACTCCGCATGAGCAACGTCGACATCGTCCGCGCCCACTACGACGCCTCCGCCCGCGGGGACCTCCCCGGCATGGTGGCCGACTTCGCCCCCGACATCGTGTGGACGGAGTGCGCTGGCTTCCCGACCGCGGGAACCTACATCGGCCCCGACGCCGTCATCGACGGCGTGTTCGGCCCGACGGCGGCCGAGTGGGACGGCTTCGGCGTGGCGATCGACCAGCTCGTCGTCGACGGCGACACGGTCGTCGGCGTCGGCCGCTACACCGCCACCCACCGCGGCACCGGCAAGGCGCTGGACGCGCGGACCGTGCACGTGTGGACCGTGCGCGACGGCAGGATCGCCGCGTTCGAGCAGGTGGCGGACTCGCGCATCGCCGCACTCGCCGCCACACCGTGACGCGCACGCCCGGTCGCTGAGACTCCACCTGAGGGCGGGTTGTACAATCGGAGCGTCCGGCGGCGACGCCGGTGCTCGGAAAAGGGGCACGCAGCGCCCACGCGCGCGAGACACATACGGCTTCAGCATCCGTCCGTCTCGAAAGGCCCCGCCATGCCCTCTGTCTCCGCCCACGTCGCCACGACCCTCGCCCGGCACATCCGCCACGTCTTCGGTGTGATGGGCAACGGCAACGCCTACTTCCTCGACGCGATCGAGCGCGACACGTCCGCCCGCTACACCGCGATGCGGCACGAGGCCGGCGCCGTCGCGGCGGCCGACGCGTTCCACCGCGCGTCGGGCCGGATCGCGGCCGCCACCGCCACGTACGGCGCGGGCTTCACGAACACGCTCACGGCGCTGGCCGAGTCGGTGCAGGCGCGCGTTCCCCTCGTGCTCGTCGTGGGCGACGAACCGACCTCGGGACCGCGCCCGTGGGACGTCGACCAGATCGCGCTGGCGTCGGGCGTCGGCGCGCGCACGTACACGGTGGGGCGGGCGGATGCCGCCGCGACCACCGTCATCGCGATCGAGCACGCCCTGGCCTATCGCGTGCCGGTCGTGCTCGCGATCCCGTACGACGTCGCTCAGCACGACGCCGGCCCCGTGCCCGATTCGCCGCCGCTGCGCCTGCCCGCGCCCCTCGAGCCCCGCGACCCGTTCGCGGCGGCGGCCGTCGCGGAGCTGGCGACGGCGCTCGCGAGCGCAGAGCGCCCGTTCCTGCTCGCCGGGCGAGGCGCGTGGCTGTCCGGCGCCGGCGACGCGCTCGGCGAGCTGGCCGACGCGGTCGGCGCGGTGACCGCGACCACGGCGCTCGGCCGCGGGCTGTTCCCGCGGGCCGAGTTCGACCTCGGCGTCACGGGCGGATTCGGCGCCGAGGGCGCCATGGAGCTCGTGCGCGAGGCCGACGTCGCCGTCGTCTTCGGCGCCGGGCTCAACCAGTTCACGATGCGCTTCGGCGACCTCTTCGCGCCGGGCGCGAAAGTCGTGCAGGTCGACACCGCCCCCGCCGCGACGCACCCGCACGTGGGGGGCTTCATCCGCGGCGACGCGGCGGCGGTCGCGCGCGCTCTCGTCGACGGGGTGCGCGCGAGCGGCGCCGCGCCGAGCGGGTGGCGCGAGTCGGTGGATGTCGCGGCGCTGCGCGCTCGCGAGCCCGGCGAGGGCCGTGCCGCCGACGGCCGGCTCGACCCGCGGTCGGTCGCGATCCGCGTCGGCGAGCTGCTGGAGTCTCACGAGTCGACGCGGAACCGGGTGGTGGTCTCCGACGGCGGCCACTTCATCGGCTGGGCGAACATGTACTGGCCCGTCGCCTCGCCTGACCGCATGATGATGGTCGGCACGGCGTTCCAGACGATCGGGCTCGGCTTCCCGTCGGTCCCCGGCGCCGCGGCCGCCCTGCCCGACGCGACCGTCGTGCTCACCACGGGAGATGGCGGCGGGCTCATGGCGCTCGCCGACCTGGAGTCGGCGGTGCGCGTGGCCGCCGGCCGCGGGCTCGCGGTGATGTGGAACGACGGGGCCTACGGCGCCGAGGTGAACCTCTACGGCCTGAAGGGCCTCGCCCCCGAGCCCATGCTCATCCCCGAGGTCGACTTCGCGGGCCTGGCCTCGTCGGTCGGCGCGGAGGGCGTGGCAGTCCGCGCGCTGGACGACCTCGACCGGCTCGCGTCGTGGGCGGCCGAGCCCGCGGCATCCCGTCCCTTCCTGCTGCTGGACTGCCGCGTCTCGACGTCGGTGATCGCGCCCTATCAGCAAGAGATCGTGCGCATCAACTCGTGACGCGCGGCCTCAGCGGCGGGCGAGCGCGGCGAGGATGGCGCGGAAGGCGCCGAGGCACCGCGGGCCCAGCGAGCTGTCTCGTGCGACGTCGATGCCGGTCTGGCGCATCATCCCCACCATGAGCAGCGCGGTGGCGGCCACGTCGATGTCGGCGGGGATGCGGCCGTCGCGCTGCGCCGCCGCGAGCTCGTCGTGGAACACTGCGCGGTGGCCGCGCGAGCCGACCCCGGACTGGTGGTCGAGGCCGAGGCGGCCGGGTCCGGAGATGTTGTAGAAGAAGCCGAGCTCGGGCTCCTCCGCGAGGTCGACCATCGCCTCGGCGTGGGCGGTGAGCCGGCCGATCCAGTCGTCGTGCAGCGCCGCGCGGGCCGCGCCCGAGGCGAGCACCTCCTCGCCGAGCTGGTCGTACGCCGCGCGCACCACGTCGCCCTGCCCGTCGGGGAAGTGCGCGTAGAGCGTGCCCCGCGAGATGCCGGCCTCGCTGACGATGCCGTCGATCGTCATGCCGCGCGTTCCGTTGGCCGCGATGAGCCGGAGCGCTGCGCGCACCACGTCGCCGCGCGTGCGCTCGTGCTGCCGCTGTCGCAGCGTGCTGCCCCCGCCCGCGGCCATCGCCGCTACTCCCCCACGGCGAGCGCCTCGCGCACCGTCTCCTCGAGCGTCGCGAGCGCGAGCTCGAAGTCGTCGTCGCCGATCACGAGCGGGGGCCGGATCTTGAGCACGTTGTCGTCTCGTCCGATACGGCTGATGAGCACGTGCCGCGCGTACATGCCCTCCACGACGCGGCGGGCAAGGCCCGCATCCGGATTGCCCTGCTCGTCGAGCAGCTCGAGGCCGAAGAACAGCCCCCGGCCCTTCACGCGCACGCGCGGCTGCGCGGCCGCCAGCGGAGCGAGCCGCGCGCGCGCGAGCCGGCCGAGCTCGGCGG
>NZ_JASGEC010000069.1:0-20420 GCF_047606685.1 Microbacterium sp. | reverse complement strand
GGACCCGCCTCCTTCGGGGGCGCTGCCGCCCCCGCCGGGCGCCCCGCCGCCGGGTCCGCCCGCGCTCGCCTCGCACGAGCCGTCGTCGGCGGCAGCGGTCACCGTGATGGTGGTGGCCGCCGAGGCGTCCTGCCCCGTCGCCGCGACGACGCAATCGCCCACCTCGATCGTCGAGGCGTCGACGGTCTCGGTCTTTTGCACGGTGGTCTCGTCCGTGTAGCGCACCGTGGTCTGCGTGTCGTCGCCCTGCACCTGCAGCTGTTGGTCCTGCGCGTCGACGATGAGTCCGGAGACGCCGCCGCGGCCCTGGGACTGTGGCGCCACGGTGGCCGAGGCGCCGACGCTCGCCGAGGTGGGTGTGGCGGAACTGCACGCGGCGAGCGCCAGCAGCGCGGCCGCGGTGGCGGCGATCGCGCCGACAGCGCGCGCGGCGTTGGTCCTGGATGTCTGCATTTCTCGATTCCTTTCGGGTGTCACTCGCTGCGGAGCGCGTCTATGGGGGTGAGGCGTGCGGCACGGGTGGCCGGGTACACGCCGAAGGTCAGGCCGATCGCGACAGCGACGCCGAGCGCCAGCAGCACGACGGGGGCGGAGGCGATCACCGAGCTTCCGATCAGGGGCGGAAGCAGCCACGTGGCGAGGAGCCCGACGACGACCCCCAGCACGCCGCCGCCCAGGCCGAGGATCGCCGCTTCGATGAGGAACTGGCGGCGGATGGCCCCCGGTGGCGCGCCGAGCGCTTTGCGCAGGCCGATCTCGCGTGTGCGCTCGGTGACCGACACCAGCATGATGTTCATCACGCCGATGCCGCCGACCAGCAACGAGAGCGCGGCGATGCCGGTGAGCAGCACCGTCAGCGTCCGGTAGATCGCCGTGGCGGTGTCCACGAGGGCGTCTTGGCTGGAGACAGTGAAGTCGGCGCTGTCCGCGTCGGTGATCCCGTGCACATTGCTGAGGATCGCGGTGACCTCTTGGTAGGCGCCGGGCAGCACCTCGTCGGAGACCGCCTTGACGTAGATCGTCGACACACTGCCGGCGTTCTCGCCGCCGAGCACGGTGCTCACGCCGGTGGAGATGGGGATCAGGGCGATGTCGTCGAGGTTGGTCGACGAGCTGGAGCCGGCCGACTCGAGCACCCCGATGATCTCGAAATCGCTGCCGTCCACCTTCACGGTCTGGCCGACGACGGCGGCGGTGCCGAAGAGCTCTTCCGCAGTCTCCGCCCCGAGCACCACCACGCGCTCGTTGGCCGCGGCCTGCTCGTCCGTGAAGAAGTCGCCGTACGCGAGCTCGCGCGAGCGGACCTCCGTCCACGACGTGGTGGTGCCGGTCACCGATGTCGTCCAGTTCGTGTCATTCGCCTCGAGCGCCAGTGACGAGGTCTTCTCGGGGGCCACCGACAGCACGTCCGGCGCGGCGACATCCGACTCCAGAGCGGACGCGTCGGACAGCGTCAGCGTCGCGGCTGTGCCGAACCCGCCGCGCACACCGCCCGAGTCGGTGCTGGAGCCGGGGGAGACGATGAGCAGGTTGCTGCCCAGCGCGCTGATCTGCTCGCTGACGTCCTTCTGCGTACCCAGCCCCAGCCCCACCGTCACCACGACGGCGGCGATGCCCACGAGGATGCCGAGCACGGTGAGCAGCGACCGCAGGGTGTGCGTGCGGATGGCGTGCCACGACGTGGACAGGGTCTCCGACCAGCTCATGAAGCCTCCCCACGGTCGGGGGGTCCGTCTGAGGTGATCTGCCCGTCGCGCACGAACACGACCCGTCGCGCGCGGTGGGCCACGTCCAGCTCGTGGGTGATCAGCACGATGGTGCGTCCTGCCTGGTGCAGCTCGTCGAACAGCGCGAGCACGTCGTCGGTCGAGGCGGAGTCGAGGTTTCCGGTCGGCTCGTCGGCGAGGATCATCGTGGGATCGCCGGCCAGCGCCCGCGCCACCGCCACGCGCTGCTGCTGTCCTCCGGACAGCTCGCCCGGCCGGTTGTCGAGCTTGTCGCCCAAGCCCACGCGGGCAAGCGCAGTCTGCGCCCGGCTGCGGCGCTCCGGCTTGCTCACTTCGCCGTAGACCATCGGCAGTTCCACGTTGCGCTGCGCCGAGAGCGTCGGCAGCAGGTGGAACTGCTGGAAGACGAACCCGATCTGGCGGTTGCGCACGCGGGCGAGGTCGGTCTCGCTGAGCTGCTCGACATCCTCCCCGCCCAACCGGTAGGAGCCGCTGGTCAGCACGTCGAGGCAGCCGAGGATGTTCATCAGCGTCGATTTTCCAGAGCCGGACGGGCCCATGACGGCGACGTACTCGCCCTCGGTCACGGCAAGGTCGATGCCGCGCAGCGCGTCGAACTCGATGTCGCCGGTGCGATAGGTCTTTCGCGCCTGGGAAAGCTCGATGACCGCGCTCACGGGGCGCCGCCCTGGCCGTTGCCCGGGCCGCCGCCGGAGCCACCGCCGCCGGAGCCGCCGCCGGGCATCTGCCCGCCGCCAGGCATCTGCCCGCCGCCGGGCATCTCCTCGCCGCTCGAAGACTCGTCGGAGTTGCCCTCGCCGGGGGTGAAGGTCGCGACCAGCACGTTCGTGCCCTCTTCGATTCCGGAGACGATCTCCGTGTAGTCGTCCGACGTGATGCCCACCTCGACGGTCGTCTCCGTCTGCGAGCCGTCGTCGCCGACCACGGTCACGGTGCTCTCTCCGTCCGCGGTGGTGACGGCCGCCGACGGCACGGCGAGCACATCGGTCTTGCGCTCGTACACGATCGCGGCGTCGACAGAGACACCGTCGTAGAGGCCCGTCGCATCGCCGGTCAGCGTCACCGTCACCGGGTACTGCGCCGAGCCGTCGGTGGTGGCGGGCACAAGGCCGACTTCGCTCACCACGCCGAAGTACTCGCCGCCGTCGTCGGTGGTCAACTCGACCTGCAGGCCCTCGGACACATGGGAGATGTCGGTCTCGCCGACCGAGACCTCGGTCGTCCAGGCATCCGTTCCCACGATGGTGAACGCGGCCGAGCTCGAGCTCGTGCTCGTGCTCGTGGACCCGTCCGAGCTGCTCTCGCTCGTCGAGCTGTCCGACGAGGAACCGCTGCGGCCGGTCACGCTGTCTCCGACAGCGACGTTCACGCTCGTGACCAGGCCCGCCGCGGGAGCGACGAGCGTCGCGTCCTCGACCGCCTCCTTGGCGTCGACGACGGCAGCGCGCGCGACCTTCACCGCAGCAGCCGCTGCTTCAACGCGGGCTTCGGTGGCGCTGCTGCCGGTGTCCGCATCCTTCGCGGACGCGAGCGTCGCCTTCGCTTCGGCGAGCGTCGCCTTCGCCTCGAGCAAGCTCGCCTTCACCTGCAGCGTGTCGACCTTCGCGAGCGTCTGGCCTTTCTTGACGACATCGCCGGCCTGCGCGCTCACCTTGGTGACGACACCCGAGACGGCGAAGTCGACGTCTTCTTGCACGGCGGGGGTGACGGTGCCGGTGGTGGAGACGGTCAACTGGAGGGTCTGCAGCTCCGCGGCGGCAGTGCGCGTGGTCGTCGTTGCCGTGGCTTGGGCGGGCAGCACGAAGCAGAACAGCCAGACCGACAGGCCGCACACGGCGGCGGCGACGCCGGCCGCGGAGAACCATGCCCATCGTGGCATACGACGAACGAATGCTCGAACGCTCATTCGGATAGGGGCCCTTTCGATCAGGAATCCCCACGGTAGGCAGGCAATCCGTGCGAGCGATATCGAACGCTGATGAATTCCCTATGTCGATGCGGCCGCCGACGTAGAATGAACCGGTCATGTCCGCGCCATCCTCCGCCCCGACGCTCATCGACCCGTCGCCGGCCGCCGCTGCCGCGGACGGCCGCGCCCGCACGTACGAGGTGCGCACCTTCGGCTGCCAGATGAACGTGCACGACTCCGAGCGGCTGTCCGGATCGCTGGAGAGCGCGGGCTATGTGCGGGCGACGCCCGGAGACGAGGCGGATGTCATCGTCATCAACACGTGTGCCGTGCGCGACAACGCCGCAGGCAAGCTCTACGGAACGCTCGGGCACCTCAAGTCGCGCAAAGACCGGCACGAGGGCATGCAGATCGCGGTCGGCGGATGCCTCGCGCAGATGGACAAGCAGGCGGTGCTCGACAAGGCGCCGTGGGTGGATGTCGTGTTCGGCACCCACAACATGGGCTCGCTGCCGACGTTGCTCGAGCGCGCGCGGCACAACGGCGAGGCCGAGCTTGAGATCCTCGAGTCGCTCGAGGTGTTCCCGTCGACACTGCCGACGCGCCGCGACAGCGTGCACAGCGGCTGGGTCTCGATCTCGGTCGGCTGCAACAACACGTGCACGTTCTGCATCGTGCCCTCGCTGCGCGGCAAGGAGAAAGACCGGCGGCCCGGCGACATCCTGAACGAGATCCGGCTGCTCGTCGACGACGGAGCCATCGAGGTCACGCTGCTCGGGCAGAACGTCAACTCCTATGGCGTGGAGTTCGGCGACCGGCAGGCGTTCGGCAAGCTGCTGCGCGCGACGGGGGAGATCGAGGGGCTCGAGCGCATCCGGTTCACGTCGCCGCATCCCGCCGCGTTCACCGACGACGTCATCGACGCGATGGCCGAGACGTCCGCGGTCATGCCGCAGCTGCACATGCCGCTGCAGTCCGGCTCCGACCGTGTGTTGCGCGCGATGCGCCGCTCGTACCGCAGCGAGCGCTTCCTCGGCATCCTCGACCGCGTGCGGGCGCGGATGCCCGACGCCGCCATCTCGACGGACATCATCGTCGGCTTCCCGGGCGAGACCGACGAGGACTTCGAAGACACGCTGCGCGTCGTCGAGCGCGCGCGGTTCGCGTCGGCGTTCACGTTCCAGTACTCGATCCGCGAGGGCACGCCGGCTGCGACGATGCCCGGCCAGGTGCCGAAAACGGTCGTGCAGGAGCGCTACGAGCGCCTCGTCGCGCTGCAGGAGCGCATCTCGCTCGAAGAGAACCAGCGCCAGCTCGGCCGCGAGCTGGCGGTGCTGGTCTCGACCGGCGAAGGGAAGAAGGATGCCTCCACCCACCGTCTCACCGGGCGCGCGGAGGACAACCGGCTCGTGCACTTCGAGCTGCCCGCCGGCTCGGACACGCCTCGCCCCGGCGATGTCGTCACGGTGGTGGTGACGCACGCCGCGCCGTTCCACCTGCTTGCCGACGCGCCCGACGGGGCGCCCCTGCGCATCCGCCGCACGCGCGCCGGCGACGCGTGGGACCGCTCGCAGACCGAGTCGTGCGCCGTTCCGGCCGCCGGGTCGGGGAGTTCGGGCGCGTCTGGCCCCGTGCCGCTCGGGCTCCCGACGCTGCGCGTCGGCGTCCCTGGCCGTTGAGCGAGGACGCCCCGGTCCCCGAGCGGATCGCCCCGGTCCCCGAGCGAATCGCCCCGGTCCCTGAGCTTGTCGAAGGGCACGCTGCAGAAAGCTGCAATCGCGCACGCGAAATGGGCGCGCGAGTGCAGGTTTCTGGCGCGCGAACGGTGTGGGCGATCGTCGGCGCGACCGGCACGGGGAAGACGGCCCTGTCGCTCGATCTCGCCGAGGCCCTCGCTGCCCGGGGGAGGCCGGCCGAGATCGTCAACGCCGATGCGATGCAGCTCTACCGCGGCATGGACATCGGCACCGCCAAGCTCCCCGAGTCGGCGCGGCGCGGCATCCCGCACCACCTCCTCGACGTGCTCGAAGTCACGGACGAGGCGGCGGTGGCGTGGTACCAGGGCGTCGCGCGCGCGGCGATCGGCGGCATCCACTCGCGCGGGGCCGACGCGATCCTCGTCGGCGGGTCGGGGCTCTACGTGTCGAGCGTGCTGTTCGACTTCCGCTTCCCGCCGCGCGATCCCGCCGTGCGCGCGCGGTTGGAGGCCGAGCTCGAGGAGCGCGGCCCCGGAGCCCTGTACGCGCGGCTGCGCGAGCGCGGTCCGGCCGCGGCCGAGCGCATCGACCCCCGCAACGGCCGGCGCATCGTGCGCGCACTTGAGATCCTCGAGCAGGGCGAACACACGCACGGGGCGGCATTGCCCGAGGCGCCGCGCCTGTGGCACACGCCGACGCGGATCGTCGGCACGCACGTGCCGCGCGACGAGCTTGTGGCGCGGCTCGACGCCCGCGCGCGGGCGATGTGGGCGGACGGCCTGCTCGACGAGGTCGCCGTGCTGCGCGCGCGGGGGCTCGAGGACGGCGCCACCGCCCGCCGCGCGATCGGCTACGCGCAGGCGCTCGCGCAGCTGTCGGGCGAGCTGAGCGAGGCCGAGGCGATCGCCGAGACCCAGGCGCTGACGCGGCGCTACGCCCGCCGCCAGGTGTCGTGGTTCCGTCGCTACGACGGGGTGGAGTGGGTCGAGCCGGGCACGGATGCCGCCCACGTGGTGGACGGTGCGAGCCTAGACTGAACGGATGCCGCAGACCATCCCGTTCACGAAGGGCCACGGCACGGGCAACGACTTCGTCCTGATCGCCGATCCGGACGGCGCGCTCGACCTGTCGGACGACCACGTCGCGATTCTGTGCGACCGGCACTTCGGCATCGGCGCGGACGGGATCCTGCGCGTCGTGCGCTCGACCGCGCTGCCGGAGGGCGCGGCCACCCCCGATGCCGAATGGTTCATGGACTACCGCAACGCCGACGGGTCGGCCGCGGAGATGTGCGGCAACGGCATCCGAGTGTTCCTGCGCTACCTGCTCGACACTCAGCTCGCGGCCCTCGCCGACGGCGAGACGATCCTGATCGGCACGCGCAACGGCGCGTTGCCGATGACGCGCAGCGAACTCGGGTTCGAGGTCGACCTCGGCGCGTTCCGCGTCGAGTCGAGCGAGACGCTCGTGCGCGCCCGTGGACTGCCGGTGCAGCGCCCGGGGCTCGGCGTCGACGTGGGCAACCCGCACGTCGTGGTCGCGTTGCCGACCGACCTCGAGTTGGACGGGCTCGACCTGACCGTCGTGCCGCACCTGCAGCCCGAGCCCCCGGACGGGGCGAACGTCGAGTTCGTGGTGCCCGCCGACCCGCTCGTGCGCGGCGGCGTGGGCTCGATCCGGATGCGCGTGTTCGAGCGCGGAGTGGGTGAGACGCTGAGCTGCGGCACGGGCGTCGCGGCGGCGGCGCTCGCGGTGCGCGAGTGGGCCGGCCCCGCAGCTCCCGATCGCTGGAGCGTCGACGTGCCGGGCGGCACGCTGGGCGTGCGCGTCGCGCCGGTGGGCGGCATCCCGCACGTTCTTCTCTCCGGCCCTGCGACGCTCGTCTACTCCGGCGAGGTCACACTCGCCTGACCGGCCGCGACGCGACTCTCAGGCCACGTCGCCGTCGTCGGAGCGCGGAGACCCGTGTCGGCGCACCTTGAGCACGCGGTAGCCGCGCCCGGTCGCCGCGCGGTGCACGCTGAACCCGGTGTGAAGCGTGGCGGCCAGCCAGCGCTGCAGCGAGTCGGAGCCGAGGTTGCGCTGCACGACGAGCCACGCGTCGCTGCGCTCGTCAAGCCGCGGCAGCCAGCGCTCGAGCAGGCCGTGCAGCTCGTGCTTGCCGACGCGGATCGGCGGATTCGAGCGGATGGTGCGGAACACGACGTCGTCGGGAACATCGTCGGCCAGCACGGCGTTGATGTTCTGCAAGCCCAGCGCCTCGGCGTTTCGGCGCACGAGGCCGAGAGCGCGTTCGTTCACGTCCACGGCCCACACGGTCGCGCGAGGAGACTCGAGCGCGAGCGAGATCGCGATCGGCCCCCAGCCGCAGCCGAGGTCGAGGAAGTGCCCGCCCGGCGGCGCTGGAGGAGTGTTGGCAAGCAGCACGCCCGTCCCGGAGTCGAGGCGGTCAGGGCTGAACACGCCGCCCGCGGTGGTCACCTCGACGTCGCGCCCGGCGAGGCGCACTCGGATGCGACGGAAGTTCTCGGCGCTGGAGGGAGAAGCGCTGAAGTATTGCTCGCCTCCCATGGCTGACGAGCGTACCGGAGCCGCGGCCGCTCGGGGAGGCTAGAGTTCTACAGGTCGCCGGGCGAGAATGCCCGGAGAGGATGGCATGACTGACACAACCGACACCGCGCCCACCGTCGATCCCGTGGAGCGCGTGCTCGCGCGCGCCCAGACTCGCGGGGCGGACGTGCGCGTGTTCGGGGCTGCGCAGGCCTTGCAAGACTCCGCCACGACCGCCGAGACGGCCACCGACGGCGAGCAGTGGGACCGCGAGGAGCGCGCCGCGCTGCGCCGCGTGCCGGGGCTGTCCACCGAGCTCGAAGACGTCACCGAGGTCGAGTACCGGCAGCTGCGCCTGGAGAACGTCGTGCTCGTCGGCGTCTACCCGCAGGGCGACCAGGTCGACGCCGAGAACTCCCTGCGCGAGCTCGCCGCGCTCGCCGAGACCGCCGGCGCGGTCGTGCTCGACGGCGTGCTGCAGCGCCGGCCGCATCCCGATCCCGCCACCTACCTCGGCCGCGGCAAGGCGCAAGAGCTGCACGACCTCGTCGCCGCGCTCGGCGCCGACACGGTGATCGCCGACACCGAGCTCGCGCCCAGCCAGCGGCGCGCGCTCGAGGATGTCGTGAAGGTCAAGGTGATCGACCGCACGACCGTGATCCTCGACATCTTCAGCCAGCACGCCAAGAGCCGCGAGGGCAAGGCGCAAGTGGAGCTCGCCCAGCTCGAGTACCTGCTGCCGCGCCTGCGCGGCTGGGGCGACTCGATGAGCCGCCAGGCCGGTGGCCAAGTGGGCGCGGGCGGGGCCGGCATGGGCTCGCGCGGCCCCGGCGAGACCAAGATCGAGCTCGACCGGCGCCGCATCCGCGACCGGATGGCCCAGTTGCGCCGCCAGATCAGGGCCTTCGGCCCGGCGCGCGACGCCAAGCGCGCCGAGCGCAAGCGCAACACGATCCCGTCCGTCGCGATCGCCGGCTACACCAACGCGGGCAAGTCGTCGCTGCTGAACCGCCTCACGAGCGCGGGCGTGCTTGTCGAGAACGCGCTGTTCGCGACCCTGGACGCCACGGTCCGCCGGTCGGAGACAGCGGACGGCCGCGTCTACACGCTCACCGACACGGTCGGGTTCGTGCGCAACCTGCCGCACCAGCTCGTCGAGGCGTTCCGGTCCACCCTGGAAGAGGTGGCGGGGGCGGATGTCGTGCTGCACGTCGTCGACGCGGCACACCCCGACCCGGCGTCGCAGCTCGCCACGGTGCGCGACGTGATGGGAGAGGTCGGCGCCCGCGGCATCCCGGAGGTCGTGGTGTTCAACAAGGCCGACCTGGTGGACGACGACACCCGTCTCGTGCTGCGCGGTCTCGAGCCCAACGCGCACTTCGTGTCGTCGCGCACCGGCGAGGGCGTCGACGAGCTGCGCGCGGCGATCGAGGCGGCGCTGCCGCTTCCCGAAGTGGAGTTGCGTGCCCTCGTTCCCTACAACCGCGGCGATCTCGTGTCTGCCGTGCACGAGCACGGCATGATCCTGTCGCAGGAGCACGGCGAGGAGGGCACGCTGCTGCACGCGCGCGTGCCCGCCGTGCTCGGGGGCCGCCTCGCTCCCTACACGGAGCAGGGCGTCGCGGACTCATGACGATCGACCTCGCCGACTACACCGCTCTGAGCTTCGACTGCTACGGCACCCTCATCGACTGGGAGGCGGGAATCGCGGCCGTGCTCGGCCCATGGGCGCGGCAGCACGACCCGTCGATGACCGACGAGCAGGTGCTCGTGGCCTACTCGGAGCACGAGGCGGCGGTCGAGGCCGAGGCGCCGACGACGCTGTACCCCGACGTGCTGCGCGAGGCCTTCCGCCGCACCGGGAACGCGCTCGGGCTCCCGGTGACGGATGCCGAGGCGGACGCGCTGGGCACGTCGGTGCTGCGCTGGCCCGCCTTCCCCGACTCGGCCGAGGCGCTTGCCCGGCTCCAGCGGCATTACCGCCTGATCATCCTGTCGAACGTCGACCGCGAGGGGTTCGCCGGCAGCAATCGACAGCTCGGCGTCGAGTTCGACGACATCCTCACCGCGCAAGACATCGGCTCGTACAAGCCGAACCCGGCGAACTTCGCCGCCTTGCTGGCGCGCGCCGACGAGGTCGGCGCGACGGGGCGGCTCCTGCACGTCGCGCAGTCCCTCTTCCACGACCACGTGCCGGGCAAGGCCGTGGGCCTGCCGTCGGTGTGGATCAATCGCCGGCACGCGCAGCCGGGCTGGGGAGCGACACCCGACCCGCGGGTCGCGGTGCAGCCCGACCTCGAGTTCCCGTCGATGGCCGCGCTCGCTGACGCCGTGGACGCCGCGTTCGACCGGTGAGGAGCGCTCTCGGCCCGCGGGTGCGCACGTCCATCCGTTCTCCGAAACCTCCTGATCTCGCGCAGTCAGGAGGATCCGCGACGAAACGCCCTGACGACGCGAAATAGCCTGATCTGGCGAAACGCGGAGCGGGCCGTCGCCGCGTTTCGCCTCGCCGCGCTCGCTCAACAACCGGGGTCAACAGCATCCAGCGCGAGCGCGGGCACGTCCAGCGGCTCGAATCCGAGTACGCGGCCGAGGAACGCGAGCTCGGCCTGAAGGCACCGCACGATCGTCTCGGCGCGACGGAACCCGTGCGACTCGCCCTCGAACGCGAGGTACGCGTGCGCGATGCCCTTCGCGGCGAGCGCGTCGCGCACCGCCTCCGACTGCGCGGGCGGAACGACGGCGTCGTCGAGCCCTTGCTCGATGAGCATGGGGGTCGTGAAGCGATCCAGGTGCGACAGCGGCGAGCGGTCGATGTACACGTCCTCGGCCTCCGGCAGCGCGCCGACGAGCCCGTCGAGGTAGCGCGCTTCGAAGTCGTGTGTGTCGGCGGCGAGCGCCCGGAGGTCGGCGACGCCGTAGCGGCTGATCCCCGCCGCGAACCGGTCTGACGCGGTGAGCGCGCACAGCGCGGTCCAGCCGCCGGCAGAGCCGCCCCGGATGGCGAGGCGCGCCCCGTCGGCGAGGCCCTGGCTCGCCAGCCCGGATGCAGCGGCGACGACGTCGTCGCGGTCGACGACTCCCCACTGCCCCGAAAGCCGCTCGCGATAGGCGCGGCCGTAGCCGGTCGAGCCGCCGTAGTTGACATCGAGCACGCCGATGCCGCGGCTGGTGAAGAACGCGACCTCCAACGACGCGCCTCCCGACGCGTGCGCTGTCGGCCCGCCGTGCACGAGCACGAGGCAGGGCGGCAGCTCGCCGTCGGGCGCGACGGCGACCGGGCTGGTCGGGGCGTATGCGAAGGCGTGCACGGGGCCGTGCGGCCCGTCGACCGTGACGGCGCGCGCAGCCGGCAGCCACGCCGCATCCGGCGCGGCGTCCACCGCGCCCCGCACGAGCGTCGGCCGCGGGTCAGGGTCGTCGAGGTCGAGCAGCCACAGCCCGCCGAAACTGCGCGCGCCCGCCCCGCGCAGCAGCACTCGCGAACCGCGCGCATCATCGAGCAGCACGCGCGACGTGGCCTCCGACGGGAGGGCGCGCAGCGCGCCGCTCGCGGGGTCGAGCAGCACGAGCGCGTCCGAGCCGACCGTGCGCACCGCGAGGATGCGACCGCCCGGCAGCGGCAGAAACCACCGGATGCCGAGGTTCCACAGCGGGCCGCCGGTCTCCGCCTCCGCGGGCGCGAGCGCTGTCACCTCCCCGTCGCTCCAGCGATAGAGGTTCCACCAGCCCGTGCGGTCCGACACGAATGTGAGCTCAGCGGCATCCGTCCACTCCGGCTGCAGCGCGGACTCGGTGGGTCCGCCGGCGACGGCCTCCCACTTCGTCACGCGGCCGTCCACGAGGCTCCCCACGCGAAGCTCTGCACCGTCCCACGCCATCCGCGGATGGTCCCACGCGATCCATGCGAGGCGGGCGCCGTCAGGAGACACCCGCGGGTAGGCGACGAAGTCGCTGCCGGCCACCACGGACCGGATCGCCGCCGCGTCGTCGGCCGCAGACCCGTCGAGCGGGATGGCGACGATGTCGCGCGGCGTGACGTGCCCAACCGCCGCGTGCGTCTCGCGCACCGCCCACACTTCGTCGCCGACCAGGCTGAGCTCGCCGAAGCGCATGCCCAGGCCGGGGGGTGTGAGCGGATGCGGCGCGGTGTCGCTAGGGGAGAGCGCCCACACGCGCTGGTCGGTCTTCTCGACGAAGACGAGGATGCCAGAGTCCGTCGCCGTCCACGCGCCGCCGCCGTACTCGTGCACGCGCGAGCGCGCGTCCCACGGCGCGGGCAGCAGCGTCTCCGGCTCGCCGTCGCCGAGGCGGCGGACGGCAGAGCGCCCTGCCTCGCCCGGCATCCGCTCCAGCCACCAGATCTCGTCGCCGACGAAGCGGGCGCCGTCGACGGGATGCGATCCGGCAGCGACGTCGGCCGCCGATATCGGCGAGGGCCACGAGCCGTACGGGAGTGTCGGGGGCATGGCTCCCACGCTAGCGGCGGCCGCCGCGCGTGCGCGCGACACCTGCCTTCCGCGCCGAGACCCGCTTTGCCTGCTGACACCCGCGCGTGCGCGGTGGGTCTCGGCGCAATTGGTGGGTCTCGGCAGGTGCGGCGGGATCGTTCGGGATCCACCCGCGCCGAAACCCGTCCCGCGCGCCGAAGCACGCCTGAGCACCCGAACCCGCGCTGCGCGCCGAAACCCGTCCCGCGCGCCGAAACCCGTCCCCCGCGCCGAAACCCCGACCAGGATGACGGGTCTCGGCCACGCAGGTGGGTCTCGCCGTGTCACACGGGTGGTCTTGCCGTGTTGCACGGGTCTTTCCATGCCGACGCGCAGCCGACGCAGCGAGACTGCGGTCGCGGAATCGCGCTCAGACCGCGCGCATCACCGCGACGACCTTGCCGAGCACGACGGCGTCGTCGCCGAGGATCGGCTCGAAGGCGCTGTTGCGGGGGAGCAGCCACGTGTGCCCGTCGCGCTGGCGGAAGGTCTTCACCGTCGCCTCGCCGTCGAGCATCGCCGCGACGATGTCGCCGTTGTCAGCGGTGGGCTGGATGCGCACCACGACCCAGTCGCCGTCGCAGATGGCGGCGTCGATCATCGACTCGCCGTTGACCTTCAGCATGAACAGGTCACCCTTGCCGACGAGTTGGCGCGGCAGCGGGAAGATCTCCTCGATCTGCTGGTCGGCGGTGATCGGGATGCCGGCGGCGATCTGCCCCACCAGTGGCACCAGCGCCGCGTCGCCGACGCTCGGCGCGGTGTCGGCGGGGTTCTCTGTGGCGGCCCCGGGCAGGTCGATGAGCACCTCCATCGCGCGCGTCTTGCCCGCGTCGCGGCGCAGATAGCCGCTGAGCTCGAGCTGGTTCAGCTGGTGCGTCACGCTCGACAGCGACTTGAGGCCCACGGCGTCGCCGATCTCGCGCATGCTCGGTGGATAGCCGTGCCGCGCGATCGATCGCTGGATCACCTCGAGGATCGCCATCTGCTTGTCGCTCAGGCTCTTGCGCCGCCGGGTCTGCGGCTTCTCGCGAGGCGGCTTGCCGGCGTGGTCCGTCTGCGGGTGTGACTCGGACATGTGCGCTGCTCCCGGATGAGTGACTCTTCGAATGTCGGAGGTCGATGATGGGCTGTTCTTGTCGAAACCGTATCCGATGATCCGATGATCCCGCAGCAGCCCGCCGCGTGTCGCAGGGGAATCGGACTCCGGCACATCGACCGGCTTGACAGTCGACAATATAGAAGATAGCTTCGGAACAGAGATTCGTTCCCGAGTCTCCCGGCCGAGAACCGGGAACGAATCTCTCCCCGAGCGACACCCAGAACGCGAGGAACGCCATGACTTCGATCTCGATCTCCGTACCGATCGCCGCCCCCCGTGGGGCCCGTGCGGCCGAAGCGCGCACCCGGCTGCGGCTGACGGCCCGAGGGCGCCGCGTGCTCGCCGTCCTCGCCGCGCTTCCGGCCGCGATCGCGCTTTTCCTCGGCATGATGGCGGGCGGCGCCGCGCTGGCGTCGAGCAGCGCGGGCTTGTCGCCGGCGTCGTTCGAGACGGTCAGGGTGGCCTCGGGCGACTCGCTCTGGTCGATCGCGACCGAGATCGCGCCCTCGGCCGACCCGCGGGATGTCGTTGACGCCCTCGTGCGGCTGAACTCGATCGAGGGCGGCGTCATCGTCCCTGGGCAAGAGCTCGCCATTCCGGCGGAGTACGCGCCGTAGCATGGAGAGGGTGAGCGCGACCCTCGACGACCTTCCGATACGCGACGACCTTCGCGGCCTCAAGCCCTACGGTGCCCCGCAGGCGGCGCTCCCGGTGGCGCTGAACGTCAACGAGAACACGCATCCCGTCCCCGAGGAGGTGGCGGACGACATCCTCGATTCCATCGCGCTCGCGCTGCGCGACATCAACCGCTACCCCGACCGCGAGTTCACCGCCCTGCGGGAGGCGTTCGCCGACTACCTCGGCCACGGCCTCACCCGCGACCAGCTGTGGGCGGCGAACGGGTCGAACGAGGTGCTGCAACACCTGCTGCAGGCGTTCGCGGGGCCGGGGCGAACCGCGCTCGGCTTCGCGCCGACCTACTCGATGTACCCGCTGCTGGCCCGAGGCACGGGGGCGGAATGGGTGGCGGGCGAGCGCGAGCCCGACTACACGCTGACCCCGCAGGGCGCGGCCGAGCAGACCGCCGAGGCGGGCGCGGATGTCGTCTTCCTGTGCTCGCCAAACAACCCGACCGGCACCCCGGTCGGGCTCGACGTCGTCGAGGCCGTGTACGAGGCCACCGACGGCATCGTGATCGTCGACGAGGCCTATGCGGAGTTCGCGCCCCGCGAGGAGCGGTCCGCGCTCACGCTCCTCGCCGACCGGCCGCGGCTCGTCGTCTCGCGCACCATGAGCAAGGCGTTCGCGTTCGCCGGTGCGCGCGTGGGGTACCTCGCGGCCGACCCGGCGCTCATCGACGCGTTGCGCCTCGTGCGCCTGCCCTACCACCTGAGCGCTCTGACCCAGGCGGCGGCAACCGCCGCCCTGGGCCACGCGCCGACGATGCTGCGGATGGTCGACGAGATCGTCGCGCAACGAGACCGCATCTCCGCCACACTGCCCGCGCTCGGCTACCAGCCGCATGAGTCGTGGACCAACTTCGTGCTGTTCGGCGGGGTCGACGATCCGGCCGCCACGTTCCAGGCCCTCTACGACCGGGGCGTGCTCATCCGAGACGTCGGCCTGCCCGGCCAGCTGCGGGTCACCGCGGGCACCGAAGACGAGACCACCGCGTTCCTGGACGCGCTGGCCTCGATAGACTCGGCGGCATGACGAGCGAACGCACCGCCTCTGGCCGCCGCGTCACCAGCGAGTCGACCGTCGAGCTCGAGCTCGACCTCGACGGCTCCGGCAAGAGCCGCATCGACACCACCGTGCCGTTCTTCGACCACATGCTGACCGCGTTCGCCAAGCACTCGCTCACCGACCTCACCGTCCGCGCCTCCGGCGACACCGACATCGACGTCCACCACACGGTGGAGGACGTGTCGATCGTGCTTGGCCACGCGATCCGCGAGGCGCTCGGCGACAAGGCCGGGATCTCGCGCTATGGCGATGCGCTGGTGCCGCTCGACGAGGCGCTCGCGCAGGCGGTCGTCGACATCTCCGGGCGGCCGTACCTCGTCCACTCCGGCGAGCCGGCCGGCTTCGAGTACCACTTGATCGGCGGCCACTTCACGGGGTCGATGGTGCGCCACAGCTTCGAGGCCATCACCTTCAACGCGGGCCTCACGGTGCACGTGACGGTGCTGGGCGGCCGCGACCCGCACCACATCGCCGAGGCGGAGTACAAGGCGTTCGCGCGCGCGTTCCGCCAGGCCAAAGCGCTCGACCCGCTGGTGCAGGGCATCCCGAGCACGAAGGGCGCGCTGTGACTCGCAGCCCGCTCGTGGCGGTGCTGGACTACGGATCGGGCAACGTGCACTCGGCCGTCAAGGCGCTCGCCGCGGCCGGCGCGGACGCCCGCTTGACCGCGGACTCCGCGCTGGCGATGGATGCCGACGGGCTCGTCGTGCCCGGCGTCGGGGCGTTCCGCGCGGTGATGGAGTCGCTGCGGGCCGTCCGTGGAGACGAGCTGATCGGGCGCCGACTCGCCGGCGGCCGGCCGGTCCTCGGCATCTGCGTGGGCATGCAGGTGCTGTTCGAGCTCGGTGTCGAGCGCGGCGTCGACACGGACGGCCTGGGCCAGTGGCCGGGCGCGGTCACCGAGCTCGATGCCCCTGTCCTCCCGCACATGGGCTGGAACACGGTGACCCCGGGGGAGGGCACGCGCCTGTTCCGTGGCATCGAGCGCGAGCGGTTCTACTTCGTGCACTCCTTCGCCGCCCAGCACTGGCTCCTCGACGTCCAGCCGCCGTTTCCGCAACCCGTGCTGACGTGGTGCGACTACGGCGCTCCGTTCCTCGCCGCGGTCGAGAACGGGCCGCTCTCGGCGACCCAGTTCCACCCCGAGAAGTCGGGGGCCGCCGGCATCCGGCTGCTGTCCAATTGGATCGACGGACTGGGCGGGACTACGCTCTAAAGCCGTGCCGGAGCTTCGCCGGCGCCTCCGACGGCGATCGCGCAAGGACCATGAGCGACTTCAGTGCAACACCCGAGCTGATCCTTCTGCCCGCCGTTGACGTGGCCGGCGGCCAGGCCGTGCGCCTCACGCAGGGCGAGGCCGGGAGCGAGACCCACTACGGCGACCCCGTCGAGGCCGCGCTGGAATGGGCGCGCCAGGGCGCGAAGTGGATCCACCTCGTCGACCTCGACGCCGCGTTCGGGCGCGGATCGAACCAGGCGGTGCTGCGGCGCGTGATCAAGCACATGCGCGGCGTGCAGGTCGAGCTGTCCGGCGGCATTCGCGACGACCAGTCGCTGGACGCGGCGCTGGAGGCGGGCGCGGCGCGCATCAACCTCGGCACGGCGGCGCTGGAGAACCCCGAGTGGGCGGCCGACGTCATCGGCCGGTACGGCGAGGCCATCGCGGTCGGCCTCGACGTGCGCGGCACGACCCTCGCGGCCCGCGGCTGGACGCGCGAGGGCGGTGACCTGTGGACCGTGTTCGACCGGCTCGAGCGCGCCGGGTGCGCCCGGTACGTGGTGACGGATGTCACCAAGGACGGCACGCTGCGCGGGCCCAACCTCGAGCTCCTCGCCGAGATCGCCTCGCGCACCGTCAAGCCCATCGTCGCCTCGGGCGGCATCTCGAGCCTCGACGACATCGCCGCGCTGCGCGAGCTCGTCCCGCGCGGTGTCGAGGGCGCGATCGTGGGCAAGGCGCTCTACACCGGCGCGTTCACGCTCGCCGAGGCGCTGGATGTCGCGGGAGACTGACCCGCACGCGCACTCCTGCGCGGCCGACTCCGCGGGGGTGCCGTGGGCGGGGCGCAGCTTCCACGCGAACCCGCACGCCGACGACGACGGCGCTGCCGACCCGGCATTGCTGGCAGCGCTTGTGGCGTTCCGAGACGGCGCGGGGGGCGCGGCATCCGTCGTCGACGCCTACCGCGCAGCCCGCCTGCTGATCCCGCTCGTCGCCCAGGCCGGCGGGGAGGAGCGCGAGACCGGGCCGCACGGGCTTGAGGTCGACAAGACGCAGGAGCTGTCGATCGTCACGGTGGCGGGGCCAGACGGCCGTCACGTGCTGCCCGTGTTCACGTCGGTGGAGACGCTCGCCCGCTGGGACCAGGCCGCGCGCCCGGTGCCGGCGGACGGCGTGCGCACCGCGGTGGCCGCCGCTGACGACGGCAGCACCGACCTCATCGTCATCGACCCGGGGTCGGAGACCGAGTTCGTGCTGCGCCGACCCGCCGTGTGGGCGGTCGCGCAACGGCAGCCGTGGGAGCCGGCGCCCGAGTCGCCCGAGGTGTTCGCGGCGCTGCAGGAGAGCGTCGGGCACGAGCTCGGCGTGCTCGACCTCACGGTCGCAGCGGGCGACCCCGACGCCCGCATGAGCGGCCCCGAGCTCGTCGTGCGCCTGCACCTCATAGACGGACTCGACCAGGGCGAGCTCGACGCCATCCTGCAGCGCCTCGCCGCCCGCTGGGCCGCCGACCACCGGATCGCGGTGCTCGTCGACTCGCTGACCGTCAAGCTGGTCCGCACGCCGTAGCCTCGCCTCGCCTCGCGCGTCAGGTGACCGGGCCCGTCCACTTCTCGCCGGGGCCCTGGCCGATCGGGTCGGGAAGGGGGGATGCCTCGCGGAACGCGAGCTGCACCGACCGCAGTCCGTCGCGCAGCGATCGCGCGTGCATGTCGCTGATCTCGGGGGCGCCGGCGGTGATCAGCCCGGCGAGCGCGTTGATCAGCTTGCGCGCCTCGTCGAGGTCGGTCTGCGTGTCGGGATCGTCGGCGAGGCCGACCTTGACGGCGGCGGCGCTCATGAGGTGCACGGCGGCGGTGGTGATCACCTCGACGGCGGGCACGTCGGCGATGTCGCGCGATGCCGCCGCGGCCGCCCGCTCTTGCTCCGCCCAGCGCTGCGGGCGTCCGTCCTCGTCGCGAATCGTGTCCACACGCCACTCTCTGTTAGACTGTGCCGGGCTCCGGAGCGTTCTGCTTCGGAACGAAAGAGGATAACATCCCACCCGCGCTTGCCGCTCCAGGCTACCGGGTCCGCAGCACTCCGCCTCCGCGTCTGACGCGGAAGGTAGACCGGGTGCGAAACGGCGTACGCGCCGCCGCGGGCCTGGCGCCTGCCGCACGAGCCGGAGGGCCGGTCTTCTTCCGCCCGCGGGTCGAACCCTCGTTCCGCGGTGGCCTTCCCACCATCGAAGAGGAGTTCCGCATCAGCGATCCCCGCACCAATGAGCGCATCCGCGTTCCCGAGGTCCGTCTCGTCGGGCCCAACGGCGAACAGGTCGGCATTGTCCGCATCGAGGTTGCGCAGCGTCTGGCTCAGGAGGCAGACCTCGACCTGGTCGAGGTGGCCCCCAACTCCCGGCCTCCCGTCGTGAAGATCATGGACTACGGGAAGTACAAGTACGAGGCGGCGCAGAAGGCCAAGGAGGCCAGGCGCAACCAGGCCAACACGGTCCTCAAGGAGGTCCGGTTCCGGCTGAAGATCGAAGCGCACGACTACACGACCAAGCTCAAGCGCGCCGAGGGCTTCCTGAAGGCGGGCGACAAGGTGAAGGCCATGATCCTGTTCCGCGGTCGCGAGCAGTCCCGGCCCGAGCAGGGAGTGCGGTTGCTGCGCAAGTTCGCAGAGGATGTCGCCGAGTTCGGCACCGTCGAGTCGAACCCGACGATCGACGGCCGCAACATGGTGATGGTGATCGCGCCGCACAAGAACAAGTCCGAGGTGAAGACGGAGCAGAACGCGCAGCGCGCCGCCAACAAGGAGGCCGCGCGCACCGCGCGCACTGCCGCTCCCGCCGACGAGGCCGCCGCCTCGTAGGCCCCACAGACCACCCGCGCCAGCGGGGTACGACTCCCGCACGCGGGAAGCACAACGAAGGAATAGAGAGATGCCGAAGCAGAAGACCCACTCGGGCGCCAAGAAGCGCTTCAAGGTGACCGGCAGCGGGAAGCTCATGAAGCAGCAGGCGAACCTGCGCCACAACTTCGAGGGCAAGCCCACCCGCCGCACCCGCCGCCTGTCGCAAGACCAGGTGCTCGCCAAGGGCGACGCGAAGGTCGCAAAGAAGCTTCTCGGCCGCTGAGCCGACGCACGAAGAGGAACGAAAGAAATGGCAAGAGTCAAGCGGGCCGTCAACGCCCACAAGAAGCGTCGCACCATCCTTGAGCGCGCGGAGGGCTACCGCGGCCAGCGGTCGCGCCTCTACCGCAAGGCGAAGGAGCAGGTCACCCACTCGCTCGTCTACTCGTACCGCGACCGCCGCAAGCGCAAGGGCGACTTCCGCCGCCTGTGGATCCAGCGCATCAACGCCGCGAGCCGCGCGAACGGCCTCACCTACAACCGCTTCATCCAGGGCCTGGGCTTGGCGGGCGTGCAGGTCGACCGGCGCATGCTGGCCGAGCTGGCCGTGAACGACCCGGCGACGTTCGCGTCGCTGGTCGAGACCGCGAAGAAGGCGCTGCCCAGCGACGTCAACGCGAAGGCGTCGGCGTAGCAGCATCCGTCGACAGGGCGTTCTCCACTCGGAGGGCGCCCTGTCGCGTTCTCGCCCGTCGGCGTCGGCACGGCGGGTCCGCTGGACGGGCCGGCTCGGCATCCCTGCACACTCGCTGCGCGTGCTGAGACCCATCGTGCGTGCCGAAACCCACGGTGGGCGGGCGGGTTTCCACGCGACGAGTGGGTTTCGACGTGGTGGGCGGGGCTGGGCACGGGGATGGATGCCGAGCCCCGCTGTGTCGTCCGAGACCCGCCGTGGACACCGAGGCCCGCTGAGCTCATCGAAACCCACCCGCGCGAAGCGGGTTTCGGCGCGCTGGGTGGGTTTCGGCGCGCTGGGTGGGTTTCGACGCGGTGGGCGGGGCTTGGCGCGGCAACGGGGTTCGGCGCGCGCGGGGCGCGGCGGGCGCGGCGGGCGCGCG
>NZ_JASGEC010000068.1:0-14404 GCF_047606685.1 Microbacterium sp. | reverse complement strand
CGACGCCGAGCCGGTCGGCGCCCCCGTCCAGCGCCGCGCGCGCGGCGCGCGCGGCGCCGTGCCCGTAGCCGTCGGCCTTGACGACGGCAATCAGGCGCGCGGCGGTGAGCCGGCGCAGGTGGCGCGTGTTCGCGGTGATCGCGGCGGTGTCGACCAGCGCCTCCCGCAGCGGGCGGCTCACGGCGCCGCCCCCGCGGCATCTGCCCCGCCCTCCGCGATCACGTACGCGATCGCCAGGCCCGCGTCGTGCGACATCGTCAGGTGCACCGTGGCGATGCCGCGCGCGGCGACGGCGGCGGCGGTGGAGCCGCTCAGCGCGAAGCGCGGCCGGCCGGAGGGCTCCGAGACGATCTCGATCTCGGTCCAGTGCACGTCGTCCGAGCCACCGAGCGCCTTGATGAGCGCCTCCTTCGCGGCGTAGCGGGCGGCCAGCGAGCGCGGCCGCAGCAGGCGCTCGGCCGGCGAGAACAAGCGGGGCAGCAAGCGGGGAGTGCGCGAGAGCGAACGCTCGAACCGAGGGATGTCGACGAGGTCGACGCCGATTCCGAGGATCACTCTCGCCTACTCCACCGTGACGGACTTCGCGAGGTTGCGCGGCTGGTCGACGTCCAGGCCTTTGGCTGTGGCCAGGCCCATCGCGAAGATGTGCAGCGGCACGACCGCGAGCAGCGGCTCGAACAGCGGGCTGGCCAGCGGGATGCGCAGCACCTCGTCGGCGATCGGCAGCACCGCGGCATCCCCTTCCTCCGCGACGGCGATGACTCGCGCGCCCCGCGCGCGGATCTCCTCGATGTTGGAGACGACCTTGCTGTGCAGCAGCGACGACCCGCGCGGGGACGGCACGATGACGAACACCGGCTGGCCGGGCTCGACGAGCGCGATCGGCCCGTGCTTGAGCTCGCCCGCCGCGAAGCCCTCGGCGTGGATGTACGAGACCTCTTTGAGCTTGAGCGCGCCCTCCAGCGCGATCGGGAACCCGACGTGGCGGCCCAGGAACAGCACGGACCGGGTGTCTGCCATCCATCCCGCGAACTGCTCGATGTGCTCCTGCTCCTCCGCGAGCACGCGGGCGATCTTGTCGGGGATCGACTCCAGCTCGACGACGTGCGGGGCGATCTCGGCGTCGGGCACGGCGCCGCGCACGTGCGCGATGTGCAGCGCGAGCAGGTACAGGGCCGTCAACTGCGCCACGAACGCCTTCGTCGAGGCCACCGCGACCTCGGGGCCGGCGTGCGTGTACACGATGGCGTCGGACTCGCGCGGGATGGTGGCGCCTTGCGTGTTGCAGATAGACAGCGTCTTCGCGCCGCGCTCGCGCGCGTACTTGACCGCCATGAGCGTGTCCATCGTCTCGCCCGACTGGCTGATCGAGACGACGAGGGTGTCCGGCCCGAGCACGGGGTCGCGGTAGCGGAACTCGTGGGCGAGCTCGACATCCACCGGCACGCGCGCCCAGTGCTCGAGCGCGTACTTGCCGACCTGGCCGGCGTAGGAGGCTGTGCCGCACGCGAGCACGACGATGCGCGAGACGTCGCGAAAGAGCGCGTCGAAGCCGTCGAGCTCGGGGATCGACACGATGCCGTCGCGCACGCGGCCGCGGATCGTGTTCGCCACCGCCTCGGGCTCTTCCGACACCTCCTTGGCCATGAACGACGGCCAGCCGCCCTTCTCGGCGGCCGAGGCATCCCACGTCACCTCGAACGGCTCGACGTCGACGGGGCGCCCCGCGAAGTCGGTGACCGTCACGGCCGCCGGCGTGATCGCGACGATCTCGTCCTGCCCGATCGCCAGCGCGCGGTGCGTGTGCTCGACGAACGCCGCGACATCGGAGCCGAGGAAGTTCTCGCCGTCGCCGAGGCCGATCACCAGGGGCGAGTTGCGACGCGCCCCGACGACGAGCCCGGGATGGTCCTCGTGCATGGCCAGCAGCGTGAAGGCGCCGTGGAGGCGCGCCACCGTGGCGCGGAACGCCGCGACGAGATCGCCGCCGTGGGCGCCGTACTCGTCGCCGAGGAGCACGGCCGCGACCTCGGTGTCGGTCTCGCTGCGGAACGTGTGGCCCGCGGCGGCGAGCTCGGCCTTGAGCTCGGCGAAGTTCTCGATGATGCCGTTGTGGATGACCGCGAGCCGGTCGTTGTCGGCCAGGTGCGGGTGCGCGTTGGCGTCGGTGGGCCCGCCGTGGGTCGCCCACCGCGTGTGCCCGATGCCGGTGGCGCCGTCGGCGATCGAGGCCTCGTCGAGGTCGTCGCGCAGCACGCTGAGCTTGCCCGCGCGCTTGCGCATCCCGAGCCGGCCCTCGTCGTCGATGATCGCGATGCCGGCCGAGTCGTATCCCCGGTACTCCAGGCGCGCGAGGCCCGCGAGCAGGATGTCACGGCTCGGGCGGGGCCCGACGTATCCGACGATTCCACACATGGTCTCAATCGTAGGGGCGGCGCCGTGCGAGGACGCTGAACGGCGGGGCCGTGCGCGTCAGAGCTTGCGCAGCTGCACGCTCTCGACGGCGTGGTTCGCGGCCTTGCGCAGCACGAGCGTCGCGCGGTGGCGCGTCGGCAGCACGTTCTCCTCGAGGTTCGGCAGGTTGATCGAGTTCCACACCCCGATGGCGAACTCGATCGCCTCGTCGTCGCTCAGGTGGGCGTAGGTGTTGAAGAACGAGCTCGGGTTCGCGAACGCCCCGCGCTTGAGGGTGAGGAAGCGGTCGAGGAACCACCGCGTGATGTGCGCGGAGTCGGCGTCGACGTAGACCGAGAAGTCGAACAGGTCGCTGACGGCCACGTCGTTCGGCGCCGGCGGCGGCTGCAGCACGTTGAGCCCCTCGACGATGACCACGTCGGGCCGGCGCACCGTGACGTGCGCGTCGGGCACGATGTCGTACCGCATATGCGAGTAGAACGGCGCCCGCACCTCGGCGGCGCCGCTTTTGACGTCGGTGAGGAACTGGACGAGAGCCCGGCGGTCGTACGACTCGGGGAAGCCCTTGCGGTGCATGATGCCGCGCCGCTCGAGCTCGGCGTTCGGGTAGAGGAAGCCGTCGGTCGTCACGAGCTCGACGCGCGGCGTGCCCGGCCACCGGCTCATCAGCTCGCGCAGCAGTCGCGCGATCGTCGACTTTCCGACCGCGACCGACCCGGCGACGCCCACCACGAACGGCGTCGTGGTGTCGGCCTCGCGCAGGAAGGCGCTCGTGTCGGCGCCGAGCCGTTTGGTCGCCGACGCGTACAACGACAGCAGCCGGCTGAGCGGGAGGTACACCTCGCGCACTTCGGCCAGATCGAGCGGATCGCCCAGTCCGCGCAACTGCACGATCTCGGCCTCGCTCAGCGGCTCTTCCATGCCGGCCGCGAGCCGCGCCCAGTCGGCGCGCGCGATCTCGCGGTAGAGCTGGGGGCCGGCCGCACCCACGGCCTCGACGGCGGACATCGCGCCCATCGTAGCGGGCGCATTTCCCCGCAGCCATTGACATCGCCTGTGTTCTGTATACAGAATACGAACGTCCACGTGGTCCCGAACCTGGAAAGAGGCCCTCATGCATGTGCTCAAGTCCGTCACAAAGATCGCCGGGATCGGCGCCGTCGCCGTCGTCGTCGCTGCCGGCCTGGGCGCATGCAGCGGGGGCGGCGGAAGCGGCGGGAGCGACGCCAACACCGTCGTGTGGTCGACGTGGGGAAGCGCAGACGAGCTGACCCGCTACAAGGAGTTCAACGAGGACTTCATGAAGCGCCACCCCGACATCACCGTGAAGTTCCAGCCGGTCGCCGACTACGAGGACTACCACTCCAAGCTGCTCGCCCAGCTCACGAGCAACACGGCCCCCGACGTGTTCTATGTCGGCGACGACAAGATCGGCCAGTTCGTGGCATCCAAGCGGCTCATGCCGCTGGACGACCTCATGGCGTCGTCGGCGAGCGAGACCAAGCCTGACGACTTCTTCCCCGGGCTGTTCGGCGCCGCGGTGCTCGATGACGAGCACTACGCCGCGCCCAACGACTCCAACCCCGACGTGATGTGGTTCGACAAGGCCGCTCTGAAGGCCGCGGGCATCACCGAGAACCCGGCCGACCTGGCGGCCGCCGGCGAGTGGACCACCGACAAGTTCTTGGAGATGAACGACAAGCTCAAGGATGCCGGTCTGACCGGCACCCTCTTCTGGAACTACTGGGCGACGCATTGGAGCTGGCTGTCGTCGCAGGGCGCGCCCGAGCCGTACGACGCGTCCGGCGCGTTCACCGCGAACACGGACCCCGCCAGCGTCGAGGCCATCGCCACGCTCGGCGACTACTTCCAGGACGGCCGGTTCGTCGTCGCCGACACCCTCCCCGACGGGGCAGGGGCCGACAGCCAGTTCGTGACGCACAAGGCGGGCTTCTTCGTGCAGGGCCGCTACACGATCGGCACCGTCACCTCCGCGGGGGTCGAGGACGAGTACGACATCGTGCGCTGGCCGACACCGGATGGCAAGGAATCCCCGACCGGCGTGGCCGTCTCGTACCTCGCGATCAACAACCAGACCACGGCGAAGGACGCCGCCTTCACGTTCTGGACCGAGTTCCTCTCGGCCGAGGGGCAGACCTTCCGTCTGCAGGGCGGCGGAAACGCCGTGCCGTCCATCCAAGGCGCGGACGAGGTCGTGCTCGAGGGCGACTACCCCGCGCACGCGCAGACCTTCCTCGACATGCGCGACATCGGCTTCACCAACTACGCCGCCGAGTCGCAGGTGCCTGGCCTGCCCACCGACATCGCGGACATCTTCCTCAAGCTCTACCAGGGCAAGCAAGACGCCCAAGCCACGCTCGACGAGATCGCCGCACTGGTGGCGAAAAAGTCCGCGGAGTGATCGAGAGATGAGCCAGATCGAGGGGGCGGTCGCCGAGGCGGCCGCCCCACTCGGGACTCCTCCCGACTCGGCCCGGCGCGCCGAGTCGAAGTGGCGGCGGCGCGACCGCCGTTGGGGGTACGTGTTCATTGGCCCCCAACTGATCGGCATGTCGATCTTCGTCGTGCTGCCGTTCATGGCGAGCATGGTGCTCGCCTTCGCCCAGTGGGACGGCCTGACCGATCTGACCTGGGTGGGCCTTGCCAACTTCACCGCTCAGTTCCAAGACCCGTTGCTGTTGCGCTCGATCGTCAACACGCTCGTCATCGCGATCATCACGGTGCCGATCGGCCTCGGCCTGTCGATCATCGTCGCCATCGCGTTGGAGAAGCTGAAGACCCGCACTCTCTACCTGCTGCTGTTCTTCGCCCCCGTGGTCACCTCGACAGTGGCAGTGGCGATGATCTGGCAGCAGATGTTCCGCGCCGACGGCGTGCTGTCGGAAACGATCGCGACAGTGTTCGGCGTGACCCCGCCGGATTGGCTCGGAGATCCCAGCCTCGCTCTGATCGCCGTGTGCATCGTGACGATTTGGGCGTCGATGGGGCTGAACGTCGTGATCTTCCTCGCGGGGCTGCAGAACATCTCGCCGTCGGTCATCGAGGCGGCGCGCATCGACGGCGCCGGCGCGTGGCGCATCTTCCGCAGCATCCGCCTGCCGCTGCTGTCGCCGATCATCTTCTTCTCGTCAGTGGTCGCCTTCATCTCGTCGCTGCAGACGTTCGACACGGTCTACATCCTGGTCGCCAATGCCGGGCCCGACAACGCGACGCGCACGATCGTCTACCACATCTACGACCTCGGGTTCGGGCGGTTCGAATTCGGGCCCTCCAGCGCCGCCAGCGTGATCCTGCTCGCGCTCACACTGGTGATCACCGCGATCCAGTTCGGTGCGCAGAAAAAGCTCGTCCACTACGAGGAGGATGCCGCGTGAACGCTGACGCTCCTCGCATCACCGACGGCGCACGGCGCCCGCCGACCGGCTCGACGACCGCCATCGTCACCGACCGCGAGCCGGTGCGCTTCTCTCCCGCCCGCGACCGGGCAAAGCGACGAGCCAGTGCCGTCGTGCTGCATGCGCTCTTGATCGCCGGCGGCGTGGCGATGGTCTTCCCGTTCGTCTGGATGCTCGCCACCTCTCTCAAGACGCTGCCGCAGCTGCTGCAGGATCCGCTCGCGTTCTGGCCCGATCCGCTCACCCTGGACAACTACGCCGAGGCGTGGAACGCCGTGCCGTTCGCGCAGGCGTACCTGAACAGCGGCTACATCGCCGTGCTCGTGGTGATCGGCACCCTGATCACCTCGGCCATGGCCGGGTACGCGTTCGCGCGCATCCGCTTCCGCGGCAGCAAGGTGCTGTTCATCCTGTTCCTGGCCACGCAGATGATCCCCAAGCAGGTCACGCTCATCCCGTTCTATCTGCTGATGACCCAGCTCGGATGGGTCGACTCCCACCTCGCGCTGATCGTGCCGGGGATGATGGCCAACCCGTTCGCGGTGTTCTTGATGCGACAGTTCGTGCTGTCGCTGCCCAAGGAGCTCGAGGAGGCTGCGATCCTTGACGGAGCCGGTCGATGGCGCACGTTCTGGAGCGTGATCCTGCCGAACCTCACCTCGGGCCTCGCCGCGCTCGCGATCATCGTCGCCCTGGACGCGTGGAACGCATTCCTGTTCCCGCTGGTGCTGTTGAACACGCCCGATCTGTTCACGGTGCCGCTGCTGCTCTCGGCCTTCCAGGGCCAGTACGGCTCGATCAATTACGGGCTGGTGATGGCTGCGTCGGCGATCTCGACGATCCCCATGCTGATCGTGTTCGTGATCGGCCAGCGTCGTATCCTCAACAGCATGGCGGCGTCGGGTCTGGGCGGGCGGTGACTCCGATCGGGCTCGCAGAACTGGCCGGCGCCCACCTCGACCTCGAGCGCGCGCCGTTCACGCTCCCGTCCTCGCGAATCCTCGTGTTCCGCGGGAACGGCGGCGTGCGCGTGCACACCGCCGAGTACGAGAGACAGGTGGCGCAGTGCCGCGTCATCGACCTGTTGGCGGTGCGGGATGCCGCGGACCGGCCGCTGCCCGTGACTTCGGTGCTGCCGCACGCGATCCGGTTCGGCGCGGACGTCACGCTCACCTTCGCCGGCCCGCACGCGCTGAGCGTCGGCGGCCCCGCCGGCACGCGCGTGGAGTGGACCGCGCCGGACGGCACGGCGGGCAGGCGCACCCTCGACGCGGCAGCGCTGCGACTCGAGGTGGGAGACGACCGCTCGGTGCGCGCCGTCGCCTCCGAGCGGCACGACGCCGACCTGGCCGCCACCATGACGGTGTGGGATGACTGGTTCGCCCGCTGTCCGCGGGTGCGCCACGGCCTCCAGGAGATGACGGCGTTCTGCTGGTGGGTCCTCGGCGCGAACATCGTGACGCTGCCGAGCCTCGGCGACGCGCGCGCGGTGGCCCCGTCGAAGATCGGATACGTCGGCCTGTGGCAGTGGGACGCGTACTTCATCGCGACGGGCCTGCGCCACGGCGACCCGGCGCTCGCGCGCGAGCAGCTCGAACTCGCCTTCCGCTTCGCGACCCGGTCGGGCCAGCTGCCGGACGTCGTGCACGACGGCGGCACGCTCGCCTCCAGCGACGACCTGCCCGAGTCGGATCGCCAGCACCTGCTTCGGGATGGCTCCGCGGTCGCCGACCCAGACACCCCGATTCCGCTCACCAAGCCGCCGCTGGCGGCGTGGGCGTTGCGCAAGGTGCTGGAGGTCGAGCGCGCCGACGAGTGGGCGCGCGCGCAGCTGGCGATCATCCGCCGGTCGCAGGACTGGTGGTTCGCGACCCAGGACGCCGACGGCGACGGCATGCCGGAGTACCGGCATCCCTACTCGTCCGGACTCGACGACAGCCCCGTCTTCGACCACGGCGCCCCCACCGCCTCGCCCGACCTCGGCGCCTACCTCGTGCTGCAGGACCGAGAGCTCGCGCGGTTCGCGCGCGAGCTCGGCGGGTTCGGCGCCCACGCGCACGAGGCGCGGGCGCAGCGCACCCTGAAGCGGCTGCTCGCGATGTGGGACGGCCGCGCGTTCCGCGCGAGCGTCGCCGGGCGCGCGACGCCCGACGACGCGATCGTCGGGCTCCTGCCGTTGCTGACCGGAGCACTGCCCGACGGGGTGGCCCGCCTGCTCGTCGACGCGATGCGCGACCCCGCGCGGTACGGCACGCCGTGGGGCCTGCCGACGGTGGCCGCGTCCGACCCCGCGTTCTCCGCCGAGCGCATGTGGCGCGGACCCGTGTGGGTCAACACGAACACGCTGGTGGCGGAGGGCCTCGCGCGCTCGGGCTTGGCCGCCGAGGCGCGGGCGCTCGAGGAGCGCACCGTCGAGCTCGTGCTGCACGGCGGCGGCCCGCACGAGTACTTCGCCCCCGACACCGGCCAGAAGCCGCCCGGCGCGACCACCTCGTTCGGCTGGTCGGCGGCCCTGTTCGTCGACCTCGCCGTGCGCCTGTCGCGCGAGCGGCCCGCTGCTACGGCGTGATGCGCTCGCCGGCGTTCTCGATGATCCGCTGCGTGCCGTGCGTCCAATTCACCCGCAGCCCCTCGATGGCGCCGGGCAGGTCGCCCGCGATGAGGCATCGCGCGATCTCTGCGTGCTCCTCGGCGGTGCGCTCGATCATGACGTCGTTGGGCACGAGCAGCGACTCGTAGCGGTGCAGAGACGTGCGCACGCTGGCGATGATCTCGAGAAGCCGCTTGTTGGGGCAGGCCGACAGCAGCACGCCGTGCCACTCGTCGTCCTTGGAGATGATGAGGCCGTGCTCGACGACCTCTTGGTCGAACTCCGCCGCGAGGTCGGCGAGGCGCTCGCCGAGCACCTTGAGCTTGTCGAGCGGACTGAGCTCCACGGCGAGCCCCTCCAAAGCGCCGATGATCGGGGCGAGTTCCTCGAACTCGCGCGTGCTCAGCGGGATGAACCGGAATCCTTTGCCGTCCTCACTGCCGATCTGCCCCTCCGTGACGAGCGCGATCAACGCCTCGCGCAACGGCGTTCGGCTGACGCCCAGCTCGGCGGCAAGCTGCACCTCGTTGATGCGCTCGCCCGGGTGCACGTGACCAGAGCGCATGCGGGCGAGCAGCTCGTCACGCACCTGTGCCCGCAATGTCTTGCGCTCGATCGGCATCATCCCACCTCCGGCCGCTCTCAGCCTATGGCTTGACCGTCGAACCCGTTCGGCATACGCTCACTGTATACAGAATACAGTGCTCATAGAAGGGGGCCTGGAGTGGCACACGCGTCCCGCGCGATCCGGCTCGACGCCCTCGCCTTCGGCGGCGACTACAACCCCGACCAGTGGCCGGAGAGCGTGTGGGCCGACGACATCCGCCTCATGCGGGACGCGGGCGTGAACCTCGTGAGCCTCCCGGTGTTCAGCTGGCCGCAGCTCGAGCCCGAGCCCGGAGTGTACGACTGGGGCTGGCTCGACCGTGTGCTGGACCTCCTCTGGGAAGGCGGCATCAAGGTCGACCTCGCCACCGCGACGGCCACGCCTCCTTCGTGGCTCGTGCGCGCCCACCCCGAGATGCTGCCCATGGATGCCGACGGCCGCCGACTCGAATTCGGGTCACGGCAGGCGTACTGCCCGAGTTCGCCGGTGTGGCGCGAGAACGTGGCCCGGATGGCGCGCGCCGTCGCGGAGCGCTATGGCAGCCACCCCGCGCTTGCTCTGTGGCACGTCTCGAACGAGTACGGCGACCACATCTCGCGCTGCTGGTGCCCCGAGTCGGCGGCGCATTTTCGCCATTGGCTCGCCGACCGCTACGGCGACCTCGACACTCTCAACACCGCGTGGGGCACCACGGTGTGGGGGCAGCGCTACACCTCGTGGGAGCACATCGAGACCCCGAAGCGGGCCCCCGGGCCGATCAACCCGACGACGCTGCTCGACTTCGAGCGCTTCTCGTCCGACGCGCTCCTGGAGCTGTTCCGCCTCGAGGTCGACATCCTGCGGGAAGCGACCCCCGACATCCCGGTGACCACCAACTTCCTCAGCGCTTTCCGCGACCTCGACTACTGGAAGTTCGCCGAGCTCGAGGACGTCGTCACCGACGACGCCTACCCCGACCCAGCCGATCCGCTCTCCCCCGTCGGGGCGGCGCTGAACTACGGGCTGATGCGCTCGCTCAAGGGCGGGCGGCCGTGGCTGCTGCTCGAGCAGGCGCCGAGCGCCACCAGCTGGCGCGACGTCAACGTCCCCAAAGCGCCGGGCCGGATGCGCAGCGACAGTCTGCAGGCGATCGCCAACGGCTCGGACGGCGCCCTGTTCTTCCAGTGGCGACAGGCCCGCTCTGGGCAGGAGAAGTTCCACTCGTCGATGCTCGGACACCGCGGCGAGCGCTCGCGCACGTACCGGGAGACGAAGGCGCTCGGGCTGGAGCTGCCGCGCCTGGAGCCGGTGCGGGGCACGCGCGTGCGCACGAAGGTCGCGCTGGTCGTGGACTGGGACTCGTGGTGGGGCTCCTCGGCGCCGGAGTCGCTGCCGTCGCAGCGGCTGCACTGGATCGAGCAGGCCCGCGCGTGGCACCGCGCGCTCTACGCCCTCGGCCACGCGGTCGACGCGGTGCGCGCCACAGGCCCCTTCGACGGCTACGACCTCGTCGTGGCGCCGAACCTGTACGTGCTCGACGACGCGGCGGCGTCCGCCCTGAGCGCGTTCGCGTCCTCCGGAGGAACGCTCGTCGTCGGGCCCTTCTCCGGGGTCGTGGACCCGGCCGAGCGCGTGCACGGGGGCGGGGCGCCCGGCCCGTTGCGCGATGTGCTCGGCGTCGAGGTCGACGAGCAGTGGCCGATCGCCGACGGCCTCGCCGAGGCTGTCGACTACCAGGGCGCGGCCCTGGCGAACCGCGTCTGGAGCGAGTGGCTGGAGACGCGCCCCGAGACCGAGGCCCGCGGCCGGTACGCGAGCGGCGAGCTCGACGGCCGCCCCGCGATCACCGTGCGCCGCGCCGGCGCCGGCGCCGGCTGGTACCTCAGCGCCGTGCTCGACCACGACGGGCTCGTGACGGTGTTCCGCGACATCCTCTCCTCCGCCGGCCTTCCGGCTCGGGCGCGCACCGACCTCGCCCTGGAGGCCGTCACGCGCTCCGACGACGAGACCGACTACACGTTCGTCCTCAACCACGGGCTCGCGCCCCTGACCGTGCGCGTTCCCGCCGGCCGAGACCTGCTCACCGGCGAGAGCACCGACGGCACGATCACCCTCCCCCGCTTCGGCGTCGCCGTGCTGGCCGCCCCGCGGGCCGCCGACATCCCCTTCCCCACCCTGACCGAGCCAACGATCGGATCCTGACGTGACCCAGCCCACCGCCTTCGTCCATCCGTACATCCCGAACTCCGCACCCGACACGAAGGCGGAGATGCTCGCCGCGGTCGGCGCCGAGTCCGTCGACGAGTTCTACGCCGACGTGCCCGCCGAGCTGCGCCTGAACCGCCCGCTCGACCTGCCGGAGCCGCTCGTGGCCGAGCAGGACCTCGCGCGGCACGTGCGGGGGCTGCTGGCGAAGAACCGGTCGACGCAGGAGCGGCTCAGCTTCCTCGGCGCCGGCGTCTACAACCACTATGTGCCGGCCGTCGTCGACGAGGTGATCGGCCGCAGCGAGTTCCTCACCGCGTATGCCGGCGAGCCGTACGAGGACCACGGCCGGTTCCAGGCGCTGTTCCAGTACCAGTCCCTCATGGGCGAGCTGCTGGCGATGGATGTCGTGAACGTGCCGACCTACGACGGGTACCAGGCGACGGCGACCGGGATGACCATGTCCGGCCGCGTCACCGGGCGCTCCCGCGTGCTCGTGGCCAGCGACGTGCTGCCGGCCAAGCTGTCGAAGGTGCGCGACTTCACCCGCGCGCACCTCGGCCTGGAGCTCGTGCCGACGGTCGACGGAGTCGCCGACGTCGCGGCGGTCGCCGCACTGCTGGACGACACCGTCGCCGCGGTGTGGGTCGAGACCCCCAGCGCGACCGGCGCCGTCGAGACGCGGCTGCGCGAGCTTGCCGACGCCGCGCACGCGGCCGGCGCGCTGCTCGTGGTCGGCACCGACCCGATCGGCTACGGCGTGCTCGCCCCGCCCGCCCTGCACGGCGCCGACATCGTCACCGGCGACATCCAGTCCCTCGGGCTGCACCAGTGGTACGGCGGCGCGCACGGCGGCTTCATCGCGGTGCACGACGACCCGCGCATCGTCATGGAGATGCCGTCGCGGCTGTTCGGCCTGGCGACCACCGATGTGCCCGGAGAGTACGGCTTCGGCGACGTCGCCTACGACCGCACGTCGTTCGCGCTGCGCGAGGAGGGCAAGGAGTGGGTCGGCACCGCCGCCGCCCTCTGGGGCATCGCCGCGGGCGTGTACCTCGCCCTGATGGGACCACAGGGCATGCGCGAGCTGGGCGAGGTGCTCCTCGCCCGCACGCGGTACGCGCAGGTGCGCCTCGCCGCACTCCCGGGCGTCGCCCTCGGCGACGACGCCCTGCACTTGCGCGAGTTCACGATCGACCTCTCCGGCACGGGCATCGCCGCCGCCGACCTCGTCGGCGCGCTGCGGGACGAGGGCATCGAGCCCGGCGTGCCGCTGGACCGGCACACGCTGCTGGTCTGCGTGACCGAGCAGACCACACAAGCCGACATCGACCGCCTCGTCGACGCCATCGCGCGCGTCGTCGCCACCCCTGAGGAGCGCAACCAGTGAGCCTGCCCGTCGCCCCCAAGCCCGCACTGCGTCGCTTCCACCAGGCCCGGTGGGACGAGCCACTCGTCTTCGAGCTGTCCACTCCCGGCGAGCGCGGCGTGCTCGTGTCCGCGGTGGAGCCCGGCGTCCGCGACACCGTCGGCGACGTCGTCGCCGCCCTGCCGGTCGGGCTGCGCCGCGAGACGCCGCCCGAACTGCCCGAGATCGGCCAGATGCGCGTGCTCAAGCACTATCTGCGCCTGTCGCAGGAGAACCTCGGCGCCGACCTCAATGTCGACATCGGCCAGGGCACGTGCACGATGAAGTACTCGCCGAAGATCAACGACCAGCTCATCGGCGTGCCGCAGTTGGTCGACCTGCACCCGCTGCAGAGCCCCGACGACGCGCAGGGCGTGCTCGAGATCGTGTGGCGCCTGGAGCGCATGCTCGCCGAGATCTCCGGCATGGACGAGGTGTCGCTGCAAACGCAGGGCGGCTCGGCGGCCATCTGGTCGAACATCGCGATGATCCGCGCCTACCACGAGTCGCGCGGCGAGGGCGAGCAGCGCCGCGAGGTGATCACGACGATCTTCTCGCACCCGTCGAACGCCGCCGCGGCGAAGGCTGCCGGGTACGACGTCGTCACGATCCACCCGGACGCCGACGGCTACCCCGACCTCGCGGCGCTGAAGGCGGCGCTGTCACCGCGCACGGCCGCGATCATGGTCACGAACCCCGAAGACACCGGCATCTACAACCCGGCGATCAAGCAGTGGGTCGACGCCGCGCACGCCGTCGGCGCACTCGCCTCGTACGACCAGGCCAACGCCAACGGCATCCTGGGCATCACGCGCGCCCGCGACGCCGGCTTCGATGTGTGCCACTTCAACCTGCACAAGACCTTCTCCACGCCGCACGCGTGCGGCGGGCCGGGCGCCGGCGCGAACGCGGTGAGCGCAGAGCTCGCCCCCTTCCTGCCCGGCCCGCGGATCGTCCGCGCGGGCGACCGCTTCGCGGTGCAGGATGCCGTGGCCCCCTCGATCGGCAGCGTCGCGCCGTTCCACGGCGTCATCCCGAACATCGTGCGCGCGTACTCGTGGATCATGGCACTCGGCGCCGACGGGCTGCGCGCGGTCGCCGAGATCGCGGTGCTCAACAACAACTACCTGCTCACGCTCGTCACCGGCATCCCCGGCGCCTCGGCGCCGTACGCGGAAGGCCGCCGGCGCATCGAGCAGGTGCGCTACTCCTGGCAGGAGCTGTTCGAGCAGACCGGGGTCTCCTCGGAGGAGATCGGCGTGCGCGCCACCGACTTCGGCATGCACTATTGGACGAGCCACCACCCCTTCATCGTGCCGCAGCCGTTCACGCTCGAGCCCACCGAGTCGTACTCGAAGGCCGAAATCGACGAGTACGCGGCGGTGCTCGCAGAAGTCGCGCGCGAGGCCCGCGAGGAGCCGGAGACCGTTCGGACCGCGCCGCACAACCAGACCGTCCACCACACGCACCACGACGACCTCGACGACCCTGATCGCTGGGCGATCACGTGGCGCGCGTATCGGCGCAAGTACCCTTCGGCAAGCTCAGGGCAGCGCCCGGCAGGCTCAGGGCAGCGCCCGGCAAGCTCAGGGCAGCGCCCGGCAAGCTCAGGGCAGCGCCCGGCAGGCTCAGGGCAGCGCCCGGCACACGCAGAGGGCCACGACGGATCTGTCGCGTAGGCCGTGCTCGGACTCATCGTCAACCCGGTCGCCGGCATCGGCGGCGCCGCGGGGCTCGCGGGCTCCGACGGCGCCGAGGTGCAGGCCGCCGCGGCCGCGCGCGGG
>NZ_JASGEC010000067.1:0-24647 GCF_047606685.1 Microbacterium sp. | reverse complement strand
TGATCATGACTTCTCGCTTTCGTTGTGGGTCTGGGTGTCGTAAGCCGCGCGCCGGCGCGACCGCGGCGGCGCGCCCGCCCGGGGCGCCTCCGCCCCTGCCCGGCATGAACGAGCCGGCGGGCGGTCCGCCGCCCCGCCCCGGCTCCGTGCCCCCGCCCCCCAGACCCGGATCGCAGCCGCCGGCGCGCGGCTGACGACACCCAGACCCACAACGAAAGCGAGACGTCATGCTCAGACCGTTTCTCCTCATCGGCGTCGGCGGCTCCGGCGGCAAGACCCTGCGCGGCATCGAGTACCAGCTGCAGCTCAAGCTCCAGCAGGTCGGGTGGAAGTCCGGCATCCCGTCGGCCTGGCAGTTCCTGCACATCGACACCCCGACCGCGCAGGACGGCGTCGACTACGCCATCCCGTTCCTGCCACCGCAGGAGTACCGCGGGCTGGTGAGCACCGGCGCGACGTACGACACGGTGTACCGCTCGATCGAGAGCACGCACGCCGCCAACGAGGCGGTGCACCTCGACATCCAGCGCCAGCTGCCCGACCCGCGGCTCGTCAAGGTCGACGTCACCAAGGGCGCGGGGCAGTACCGCGCCGTCGGCCGCGCGGTCGCGCTGGCCGCCACGAAAGACATCGCCGCCGCCGCGCGTGCCGCCATCGCACGGCTCGGCGACGCGTCGGCGCTTGCCGAGCTGCAGACGCTCGGCCAGCTCCTGCGCGCGCGGGGGGAGCAGGGCGACGGCAGCCCCACCGTCATCGTCATCTCGTCGATCGCGGGCGGGTCGGGCGCCGGGCAGTTCCTCGACGTCATCGAGGTCGTGAAGTCGACGGCGAAGCAGCATCCGTGGTCCAACCAGTTCTTCAGCATCCTCTACGCGCCCGACGTGTTCGACCAGCTGAACGTCACCGCCGGCATGCCGGGCAACGCGCTGGCCGCGATCGCCGAGACGATGAACGGCTTTTGGACCGACTCGCCGTCGGCGTCCACTCTCGAGCTGCTGAAGAACCAGGGCATCGCCCCCTCGTACGGCAGCGCGATGGACCGGGTCGGCGCCGCCTACCCGTTCATCGTCGGCCGCAGCAACAGCAAGGTGACCTTCGAGGACCAGAGCGCTGTGTACAACGCGGTGGCCACGAGTCTGACCGCGTGGATCACCGACGAACGCGTGCAGGACGACATGATCGCCTACTCGTCGGGCAACTGGCAGGCTCGGGTCGGCGCGAACGTGCTCGCCGACAACTCGGGGCTGATGAGCCCCGTCCACCAGTCGCCGGCGTTCTCGTCGATGGGCTTCGGGCGCGTCACGCTCGGCCGCGAGAAGTTCCTGGAGTACTCGGCCGAGCGGCTGGCGCGGTCGGCGATCGATCGGATGCTGCACGCCCACGCCGAAGAGGACCCGCTGTTCGCGCGGCGCACCGAGCGGGAGTGGATCGAGTCGAAAGCCGACAGCGCATACCGCAAGTTCGTGCGCGACCTGCGCCTGAACGAGGAGTCCGAGCTGCACAACCAGGTGATCGACGCGCTGCGGGCCGACCACGGCCAGATCAAGGGCGAGCTCATCCACGGCGTCGAGCAGCGGCTGGGCGACCCCGGCCAGCTCGACAAGTCGGGCGGGCTCGACATCACGATCTGGTCGGACCGACTGCTCAACGAGTACACGCAGCGCGCGCCCGAGTTGCTGCAGCGCGACGAGCGCGCGCGCCAGATCCTGCTCGACGAGTGGATCAAGGCCATGCCCGCCCACATCCTGCACACCACGGCGCTGTCGATCGCCGAGATCGGCCTTCCCGCCGTCGTCTCGATGCTCGGGCGGCTCGACCGCACGCTCAAGAGCACCTCCGACGGCCTCGCGGCCGAGGCGGCGCAGCGCGACGAGTGGGTCTCCAGCCTGCCGTCGATCATCGCCGCCGAGTTGCAGGCCGCCCCCAACGCGCAGTCGATCCGCCCCGACCAGGATGTCGTGCGCTTCGGGATCGAGCGGCTCGCGCAAGCGCTGGAGTGGGCGAGCGAGGCACGCGTGCGCCAGAGCGCGTCGACGCTGCTCGCCGAGCTGCGCGACGACTTCCTCGAGCCGTTGAGGATTTTCCTCGACAGCAGCCTCGAGGCGTTGCGCCAGCGCGTGAGCACCCGCAAGACGACCGACAACCGCGACAACGAGTACGACTTCTGGCCGCAGCGCGGCGACCGCACGGTGCCGCGCAAATACCAGCCGGCGCCCAACGAGCGACTGCTCGTCGAGGTCGACGAGTACCCGGGCGAATTCGAGCGGCTCGTGCGCGCGAGCGTCGGCAGCGAGAAGTACGACAACGCGATCCTCGAGGTGATCGGCGAGCTGCTGGTCGGGCAGGGTCCGGCAGGCGTCCGCGAGGGCGACGAGGCGACCTGGTCGCTCATCGCCAACCGTCGAGACTGGCGCCCGCGCGTGGAGGCGAACCCGCACTCGACGCACACCCCGCAGGCGCCCACGTTCGGCATGGCCGACGATCCCGAGGTGTACCTCGAGCGGGCGCGGTTGTGGATGCGGCGCGAGGGCACGCCGTTCCACGCGTACATCAGTGAGGATCTGCTCAGCTTCTTCGACGAGAGCACGCTGCCGCCGGCGGTGTACGCGAAGCGGCGCGACCGCTACCGCGAGCAGCTGCAGGCGGCGCTCGGGGCGAGCGAGCCGCTCGTGAAGCTCAATGCCGCGTTGCTGCGCGCCACGCACGACAAGGCGATCAACGAGGACACGAGCCTCGTGTTCAGCTCGATCCCGTTCCGCGACGGACACGAGCTGCACGCCGTCACCAAGGGCGTGCTCGGCCAGATGGGCTTCTGGGACGACGCGATCTCCGACTCCTGGTTCCAGGACGCGAAGGTCGACGGCATCGAGGTGTTCGCGATGTCAGGCTTCCCGTACCAGCCGATCGTGATGGACTCCGTCATGGAGCCGATTGCGAACGGATGGCTGGAGCAGTCCAGCTCGCAGGACAGCCGCGAGGCGTTCTGGAAGTTCAAGCGCGGGCGGCTGCTGGGCGAGGCCATCCCCGCAGACCCGAAGGTCATCGCCTCGATGATCCGCGGCTGGTACGTCGCGAAGGCGTTGAGCAGGCTCGGCGTCGACACCGCGCACGGCGAGCGCGGCCCGAAGCTGTCGGTGTGGGGCGCCACGACTCGACAGTGGATGGAGTTCCCGCACCCGCTGCTGAGCGCGCGCAACGCGCTGCCCCACGACTTCCCCGGAGTCGTCATGCAGTCGCTCACGATCGCGCTCGCGCTGTGCAACGTGTCGCAGACGCTCGAGCCGCTGGCCGCCTACCGCACGCTCACGCTGCTCGGCGGCGAGCAGGGCGGGCAGTCCGAGCCGCTGACGGCGTGGCTGCAGCGCGGCGAGTTGTTCAAGGGCGCGCCCACGCCGGACCCGAAGCGCGCCGGCACCGCAACGGGCGACCTGGCCGAGCGGCAGGCCGCGCTGCGCGCCTTCTTCGCATCCGAGCTCGCCAAGTACCAGGAGCATGTGCTCGACCAGGACGACCACGTTTCGGTGTACGACTACCCGGTCAGCTGGGAGCTGCGCGAGCAGATCGTCGGCGCGCTGCGCGGGCTGATGTCGGCCGTGATGTCGACGCGGTCGGACGACACTGGCGTCTGAACGGGAGGCGGGGAAGACATGTCGGAGCGCTTCTGGCCCGAGGCGAAGGCGAGCATCGTCCTGCTGCCCAGTGGCGAGCAGGCCGAGAGCCTGCTGAGCCTGGCTGGCGAGTGGACCAAGATGGGCCTGCTCGCCCCCGCGCTGTGGGTGCTGCCGGAGGGGGTGCGCGAGGCGCCGGTCGGGCCGCCGCGGGTCGAGGCATCCGTCCTCGGAGTCGGCCACGACCTCGAGGCCGCGCGCATCCGCGTCGACCTCTTCGAGGCGCTCGCCCGCGAGCCGCTGCGCGTGGTCCGTCTCGTCAAGCTGCGCTCGGCGGCGCCGTCGCGCCAACTGGACGCCGAGCAGGACGCCATCGCCGAGCGGGTGCGCGAGTCGGTGCGCAAGTCGATGCCGATGCCGAACCCGAACGCGACGATCCTTGAGCAGCCCACCGAGCTCAAGCACGCCACTCTCATCTGCGCGCCCACCGAGTTCGAGCTGCAGCAGCGCGTGGACTGGGCTGGCGGCGAGTACGGCGCCGTCGTCGTCGCGTCGCCCGAAGACCGCTCCAGCCCGTGGTCGGGCGACGCGTTCGTGCGCGAGAACGACCGCTTCGTGGGGTTCACCCTCCTGCACCTGGCGAGCGTCGCCGGACTGTGGAACGGCATCGCCACGAGCAGCTTCGAGCTGTTCCGGCGCGAGGAGTCCAGCCACCAGAGCGTGTGGATCTCCCGGGTGTTCGTCAACGCCGTGCTCACCGAGTCGCTTGGCCGCCGCACGGCCGCCCGGGTTCTGGAGGAGGCCGCGCGGCCCGAGTCGCTGCTGGTCGACCCGAGCGTCTCGCCGCCGCCTGCCGGCACCGCGTTCATCCCGGACGAGCTCGTCTCCGGGTACGTCGGCGACATGGTGGACGGCGCGATGTCGCTCGACGACGGGGCGCTGGCCTTCCGTCCGCCGCCGCCCGAGTCCGAGCCGCCCCGGCGCCGCATCGGCTTTTGGGCGCAACTGGGCAGGTTCTTCGCGTTCTCGGGCGACAAGCTCGTGCGCATGCCCTACTGGGCGTGGCGGTGGATCAGCTCCTCCGCCACTCGCCGCCTCACCCGAGCGCTGCACTCCGACGAGGGCTCGGCGGTGGTCGGTCCGCAGTACGACGAGGTCTTCGACGTGCGCGACCGGATTCTGCTGGCCGACGCGCGTCGCGTGAGAGACGACGAGCAGGCCGCGCGAGCGCAGGCGAACGCGCCCGCGCGGCTCGCGCACGTGCGCACGACGCCGCGGCTGTGGGCGCGGCTGCGCGAGCTCGTGTTCGGCTCGCTCGACGGCAGCGCCGACTTGTCCGACTTGGGCTTCGGGCCCGTCGAGGGAAAGGTGCCCGTCTTCGGGCGCGTCTCCGATGTGCTCGCGCTGCCGGGCGAGCCCTGGTCGCCGCCGCGCGGCGCGGCGCCGGAGGGGTTTCCCGACCGTGTCGACTGGTACGCGCTGGCGCTGGAAGACCCGGCGGAGCGGCTTGAGCAGTGGATCGCGGAGGCGGCGGGCGACGATGTCGCGGCGCGCTCGCGCGTGCTCGACGACTTCCACGGCTGGGCGGCCACGCAGGACCGCTCGTTCGTGTGGCGGCTGCTGGCCAGACTCCGCGCCGAGCGGCGCGCGGCCGAGCGCATGTCGCAGCACCTGTCGGCAGAGATCGACCGCACCGACATCCCCCGGGCGGGCAAGCTCCTGCGCTTGCGGCGCGGTTTCCACCGAACGATGCTGATCGCGTGGTCGGTGGGCGCGCTGCTCGCGGTGCTCGCGGGGATCGGGATGGCGCTTGTCGCCCGCCAGGCCTCGCGCGACCCGTCGTTCGAGCCCACGCCGTGGCTGTACGGGCTGCGGGTGGCGATGCTGGCGATCGTGAGCGCGGTCGTGTTGACGACGCTCGGCGCGCTCATCCGGTACCACGTCGGGTGCTCGCGGTTCGAGCGCCGGGTCGCACTCCAGCGCGCCCGGCTCGTCCAGCTCGGCCGCAATTCCCGGCACGCGCGGCAGGAGGCGACACGGCTCGCGTCGCTGCACCGGCAGACGGTGGACTGGCTCGTGCTGCTGTCTCGCGCCATCCACCGGCCGTGGCACGTGCCGGAGAAGTGGACGCTGCGCCAGCACTACGAGGCGGCCAGGGGCGCGATGCCGTTCGCGCTCCAGGTGGCGACGGTGGACGACGACGACTACGCGGCCACCGCACGGCTGCGCGGCATCATGACCGATCAGCTGGTTGTGCGCGGCTGGCGGCACGACGCGTTCGAGTCGCTGGTGCGCGAAGTGGCGCTGGAGCGCGGGGTCGGAGGCGGCGCGTTCGGCCTGACCGCCCTCGACGAGGATCTGCCGCACTCGTCCAACCACACGCGCCAGATGCTGCTGGCGGCGCTCGATGACGAGGCTGTGCTCACGCGGGTCGCGGGGCCGCGGCTCAACGCGCTCGTGAAGGTCGCGCAACGCGACGATCTGCGCGGCGGCCGGCCACACGTGAGCGTCCTGGGCGACAATCCGCTGGGCGCGCTCGTGCGCCAGGCGGACTCCGTCGACGGCGGCGGCGACCTGCCGTGGGACGACTTCCTGCTCGGCTCGCTCGCCGGTCGCAGCGACCCGGTCACCCCGCTCAGCGCCACGTCTCTCGCCGACCTCGAGGTGGGCGAGCGGCACCACGAGCGCGTGCACAGCTACCTGGTGCTGCCGCAGCGGCTCGAGTCGAAGCTGCGGTTTGCCTCGCACTCGCCGGTGTCGGTCGTGCCGGTGGGCGAGGGGGCCGTGGCGCCGGCCGATATCACGTGGCGGGTCGACATCGCCGGCCCCGTCCCGCAGTCGGCCGTGCGGCTGTGGAGCGCGCGCGGCGCGCGGCGCTCGCAGGCTCCTGCGGCGAGGATCGTCGCCCCGCCGCAGGTGGAAGACACCGGCGTCTAGCGTGGCGCGGTGGGTCGTGGCGGCCGCCGTCGTCGTCGCCGTGGCGGCGGGCGCGGTGGCCGTCTGGAACGCCGGGCCGCCGGCATCCACCCCTCCCGCCGGGCGACCTGTCGCGACGCTCGACGCCGGCACGGCGCTGGACCGCCTGGCGGCGCTGGACACGGTGAGCGGGTGGTCGGACGCGCCGTACGACCGCGACCTGTTCGGCCAGCGGTGGCTGGATGTCGACCGCAACGGCTGCGACACGCGAAACGACATCCTGGGCCGCGACCTGCGCGACCCGGTGTTCAAGCCGGGCACGCGCGACTGCAAAGTGCTCTCCGGCACGCTGATCGACCCGTACGACGGCCAGCGGGTCGATTTCGTCTCCGGCCTCGACACGTCGGTGCTCGTGCAGATCGACCACGTCGTGCCGCTGGCGTGGGCATGGCGGCACGGGGCGGAGCGCTGGAGCGACGACCGGCGGGCGCAGTTCGCGAACGACCCGCGCAATCTCCGAGCGGCATCCCAGAAGACAAACCAGGACAAGCAGGCGGCGGGGCCGAGCGAATGGCTGCCGCCGGCCCGCGAGCTGCGCTGCGGCTACGCGCAGACGTGGGCCGAGGTCTTGGACGCGTACAGCCTCGGCGTCAACGCCGCAGACCGCGCCGCCGCGGAGGCCGTGCTCCGCTCCTGCTGACGGAGCGCCGCTCGCGCCCGCTGAACCCACTCGTGGCCGCGAGACCCGCCTCCGCCGCCGACACCCGCCTGCGCGCAGTGGGTTTCGCGAAACAAGGCGGGTCTCGGCATCGGAAGCGGGTCTGGTGGCGCGCCCGCGCCGCGGATCCTGGGATGATGGAGGGATGCGCGGCCGCCGGACGAAGACCCCCGCGGTCGCCCTCACCGACCTCGGCCCGCTGGCGCAGCTGAAGGCCGGCCGGCTGGGCCGCCGTATCCCGCAACTGATCGCCGGGCTCGTCCTCTACGGCTTCAGCCTCGCCCTCATGGTGCGCGGAGCGCTCGGACTGGCTCCGTGGGACGTGCTGCACTACGGCCTTACCCTGCACCTGCCGATCACGATCGGCCAGGCGATCATCGCGATGAGCTTCGTCGTGCTGCTGTTGTGGATCCCGCTGCGCGAGAAGCCCGGAGTCGGCACGGTGGCCAACGCGATCGTCGTCGGGCTGGCAGCCGACGCGACCCTCGCCGTGCTCGGCCCCGTGGACGGCCTCATCGTCCGGATCGCCCTGCTCGTCGCGGGCGTCGTGCTCAACGGGTTCGCCACCGCCCTCTACATCGGAAGCCAGTTGGGCCGCGGGCCGCGCGACGGGCTGATGACCGGGTTGTCCCGGGTCACCGGCAGGTCGCTGCGACTGGTGCGCACCGCGCTCGAGGTGGCTGTGGTGATCGCGGGGATGCTGCTCGGCGGCGTCGCGGGAGCAGGCACGATCCTGTACGCCCTGGCGATCGGCCCGCTCGCGCAGGCGATGCTGCCGTGGGTGATCGTCGACCTCGACCCGCCCGCCGCGCTGTAGCGCTCGCCGGCAGTGGAGTCCACCCCACGCTGCCTGCGCGCAACGAGACCCCGTGGCGGTGGCGAGGCCCGCCCCCGGCGCCGAGACCCCTCCCGCTGGCGCGGGTTTCGTCGGGAATCGCGGGTTTCGCGGGCGCTCGGGCCTCTCGCTCAGCGCCAGAGCACGGCGACGCCGGCGTTGGCGAGGGTGAGCACGCCCACGAGCCAGAACATCGCGGGCGGCACGTCTCCGGTCTTGCGCTGACGCGCCGAGCCGATTCCGAGCAGCGCCCCGACGGCGAGCAGCACGACGAGCTTGACCGCGATCTTCGAGTAGTTCAGCTCGATCCCGGCCGGCCACGGCGCGGCAAGGGCGAGTCCGGTGAGGGCGGCCACTGTCATCCCGACGCTCATCAGCCGGGTGACGCGCACCCGTCGGTTGACCGCCTCGACCGCCCACGCGCCGAACAGCAGCGCGAAGCCGACGATGTGCAGGAGGACGACGATGTGGCGCAGGGTCTCCATGCTGCCAGCGTACCTTATGTATTGCTGAAGGTCGCGCGCGGGTCAGGGAGAGATCGCCGCGTAGAACTCCGCGACCGCCTCCGCGTTGTAGGAGGGGATGTCGAGGGATGCCGCCGGCACGTCGCCGTCGGCGAGCGCTACCATGCCCTCGGCGAGGGCCTCATCGGTGCTCTCCACGATGCGCATCGCGCCGTCGTGCAGCGCGTTCTGCGCCGATCCGAACGCCACTGTGACGATCGGCAGTCCGAGGGCTGCGGCCTCCAGGAGCACCATCGGCTGGCCCTCCCAGTCGCTGGAGAGCACGAATCCGCCGGCGTGCAGCATGATCGGGCTCGGGTCCGGCACCGGGCCGAACACGAACGCCCGGTCCTCGAGGCCGAGCTCGGCGATGAGCTTCTCCAGGCGCTCCTGCATCGGCCCGTACCCGACCAGGAGCAGCCGGGTGGCGGGGCGCTCGCGCTGCACGCGGGCGAAGGCGCGCAGCATCCGCTCCTGGTTCTTCTCTGCCGAGAACCGGCCGACGCTCACGAACCAGAAGTTCTCGCCGTCGCCGCGCAGCCGCTGCACCCACGCCTCGGTGCCGGGGTCGAGGCTGTCCTCGCGATGCGCCCGCTCGATGATCGTCGGGTCCATCAGGTTGCGGGCCGCCACGAACCTGCCGTCGTCGTCGGGCCCCTCGAACGAGCGCCGGTTGATCTCGTTCAGCTGCGCCGACACCGAGACCGCGCGGTCGAACTCGCGGTACAGCCGTCCGATCGCGTCGAGCGAGCGCCGCATCGGGCGCCGGCGGCCCACGGGGCGATGCGCCTCGGCGGCCAGGTCGTTGTGCAGCCAGATCGCGCGCAGCGCGCCCGGGGAGTGCAGCGCCAGCAGCGCCCAGAACGGCGAGTACCCGCTGAAGTCGACGACGACGTCGAAGCGGGCGTCGCCGAAGCAGCGCTCCCACTCGTCGTCCCATAGCGTGCGCTGCCCCGGCCGCACCGTGTGCAGGTGCACGCGCTCGCGGTGCGTGTCGAGCCGGCGCACCGCGTGCGAGAGCTTGCTGCCGTTCATCCCGCCGTAGCGGACGAGCCGTCGCGCGCGCGGGTCGAGCCGCGCGTGGTTCAGCCACTGTTGCGCGCTCTTGGGGCGCTCGTGGATCGTCGTGACGTCGTACGCGTCGTAGTCGATGGCGCTCAGCAGGTTCAGCGCCGACGTGGTGATGCCGTTCGAGCGCATCCCGCCGAGGTGGATGAGGATGCGGCGCTTGTCGCGCTGCTGGTCGAGCCGGCGGATGCGGCCGGGCAGGTCGAGGCCGCGAAAGACGACGTCCAGGACGCGGCTCGACGCGCCGCCGTCGTCGTCGGGCGTGTACTGCGCGCGCCACTGCTCGCGCCGCGCCGCCCACTCGTCGTCGCCGGCGACGAGCCCGCCGATCTGCTCGGCGAGCGCCGCGACGTCCGAGACGACCGGCCCGGGCAGCTCGCTCGGCGGCCGGTACAGCCCGCGGCCGGACTCGTAGTCGTCGACCGCGGGGGTGTAGAACGCGATCGGCCCGCCCGTGGCGAGGTAGTCGAAGAAGATCGACGAGTAGTCGGTGACCAGCACGTCGGTCAGCGCCAGCAGCAGGTTGGTGGGGAGGTCGTTCGAGACGAGCCGGCCCGCGAAGCGCGGGTCGCCCGCCGCGAGCCGGTGCACGACCTGGTGGGTCTTCAGCACCACGAGGAACTCGTCGCCGAGCCGCTCCTGGAGCTCGGCGACGTCCGTCACGAGCTTGTCGGCGTCGTCGCGCGGGTTCTGGAAGCTGTCGCCGCGCCACGTGGGCGCGTACATGACGAGCGCGCGCTCGCCGATCCCCGGGATGTCGGCGGCCAGCCGCCGCAGCGCGTCGGCGCGCTGCTGGTCGGACGGCCGCTGCCGGTCCACGCGCGGGTAGCCGACCTCGAGCACGCGGCCGGAGTGGATGCCGCCCAGCCGGTAGGCGTCGCGGTACATCTGGTCGGTCATGGTCGCGCTCTGCGAGAGCAGGATGTCGGCGGCGAGGAAGTTGCGGATCGTGTTCGCCGACTCGACGGCGCCGTTGGGCATGTCGAAGCCCATGCGCTTGAGCGGCGTGCCGTGCCACGTGTTCACGTACACCTGGCCGGGGCGCTTGGCGAAGTCGATCGGGAACGTCGCGTTGTTGACGACCGTGCCGGCGGTGGACAGCGCCATCCAGTAGTCCCGTCCGCCGCGCGTGACGAACCGCACGCGCGGGTGCCCCTCGAACTCGGCGACGAACTCGGGGTGGCGCTCGGGGTCGTCGAGCGACCACACGTGGTGGAGGTGGCCGAGGTCGGACGCGCCGAGGGCGGCGCGAAACAGCGCCTCGGGGTTGCACAGGGCGCCGTTTCCGGCGAACGACTCGTAGAGCACGACGCGGTTGTCAACGGGGCGCCGTCGGCAATAGGCAATGTACTCCGAACGCGCCGCTCGCGTCAGCTGCTTCGTGCGCCGACGAGCCTTGCTGAGCACCCCCATGCGAGCCTCCGTCTCGTGATCCGGCTCACAATTCTAGGGTCGCGTGGGACACCCACCCTGAGCGGATGCCGCGCGCCGCATATGCGCGTCGCGCCCGCCCCGGATTGTCGAAGGGCGGCCCCAGTCACCCGCGCAGCGCGCGCAGGGCGAGCGCGGTGCGCAGTGCCGCGTCCGCCGCCTCGAAACCTTTGTCCTCTTCAGAGTCGGCAAGGCCCGCGCGGTCGAGGCCCTGCAGCTCGTTGTCGAGCGTCAGCACGCCGAACCCGACCGGCTTGCCGGTGTCGAGGGCGACGCGGGTGAGGCCGTCGGTGGCCGCCGCCGACACGAATTCGAAGTGCGGGGTGCCGCCGCGGACGATGACGCCCAGCGCGACGACCGCGTCGGCTCCCGCCTCCAGCGCCGCCTTCGCGACCACCGGCAGCTCGAACGAGCCGGGGACGCGCACCAGCCGATGCGACGCGCCGGCAGCGTCGAGCGCGCGCACCGCCCCGGCGATCAGGCCGTCGGCGATGGCCTCGTGCCACTGGCCCGCCACGATCACGACGTCCAGGCCCGCGCCGTCCACGGGCGTGCTGTCGGGGGCTCCTGTGCCGCTCATGCCCCGGCTCCTTCCGTCAGGCGGGCCAGCGCGCCGTCGGCGATGACGTGGCCCATGCGGTCGCGCTTGGTCTCGAGGTACTGGTGGTTGTTCGGGCCGACGCCGACGATGAGCGGCACCTGCTCGACGATCTCAATGCCCAGCTCTCGCAGCTGGTGCGTCTTGTCGGTGTTGTTCGTCAGCAGCCGCACGCGCTCGACGCCGAGGTCGGCGAGGATGCCGGCGGCCGCCGCGTAGTCGCGCGCATCGGCCGGCAGGCCCAGCGCGAGGTTGGCGTCGACGGTGTCGAGGCCGCGCTCCTGCAGGCTGTACGCGCGCAGCTTGTTGATGAGCCCGATGCCGCGGCCCTCGTGCCCGCGCATGTAGATCACGACGCCGCCGTCCTGCTCGATCGCGTCGAGCGCCGCGTCCAGCTGCGGCCCGCACTCGCACTTGAGCGAGCCGAACGCCTCGCCGGTGAGGCACTCCGAGTGCACGCGCACCAGCGGCGCGTCGCCGAGGTCTCCTGACACGACGGCGAGGTGGTCGGTGCCGGTGGAGCGGTCCTTGTAGGCCAGGAAGCGGAACTCGCCGTGCGCCGTGGGAACGCTTGCCTCGGCGCGCAGGCTCACCCGCCGCAGGGGCGACGCCGTCCGGTCGTCGGGCAGCGGAGCGTGCTCGTCGAGGTGGGCGATCAACTGCTCGATGGTGATCACCGGAACGCCCTCGCGCTCGCCCAGCTCGAGCAGTCCCGGCATCCGCATCATCGATCCGTCCTCGGCAACCACCTCGCCGATCGCGCCGACCGGCGCGAGGTCCGCGAGCCGCATGAGCTCGACGGCGGCCTCGGTGTGCCCGGCGCGCTCGCGCACGCCGCCGCCGACGGCGCGCAGCGGCAGGACGTGGCCGGGGCGGATGACGCTCGCGGGCGTGGACTCGGGGTCGGCGAGGACGTTGAGCGTGTGGGCGCGGTCAGACGCGCTGATGCCCGTGGAGGCGCGGTCGGCCGCGTCGACGCTCACGGTGTAGGCGGTGCCGCGCGTGTCCTCGTTGACCGCGACCATCGGCGGCAGGTCGAGGCGGTCGGCCCACTCGGCCGGCATCGGCGCGCACAGGAAGCCGCTCGACCAGCGGATCGTCCACGCCAGCCACTCGGGCGTGGCCAGCTCGGCCGACAGGACGATGTCGCCCTCGTTCTCGCGGCTCTCGTCGTCGGCGACGATGACGGGCCGTCCAGCGCGCAGGGCGTCGATCGCGTCGGGGATGGCAGCAAGGCTCATCGCGAGCCTCCTTCTGGTGTCGGGGTGAAAGCGAGCAGGCGCCGCACGTGGCGGGCCAGGATGTCGGTTTCGAGGTTGACGGGATCGCCCGCAGCGCGGGCGCCGAGCGTCGTGGCGGCGAGGGTCTCCGGGATGAGCGACACCTCGAACCAGTGGCCGTCCTCGGCCGGAGCGGGGCTCACCGCCGAGACCGTGAGCGAGACGCCGTCCACGGCGATCGAGCCCTTGTCGACCACGAGCGGGGCGAGCTGTGCCGGCATGCCGATCCGCACGACGCGCCACTGCTCTCCCGGGCGCACCTCGAGCACGGCGCCCGTGCCGTCGACGTGGCCCTGCACGATGTGGCCGCCGAGCCGCCCGTGGGCAGGTGTCGCGCGCTCGAGGTTCACGGCCGTGCCGGGCGCGATGCCCGCCAGCCACGACATGTCCAGCGTCTGCCGCATGACGTCGGCGGTGAACCAGTCGCCGCCCTGGTCGACGACGGTGAGGCACACGCCGCTGACGGCGATGGAGTCGCCGTGCGCCGCGTCCGACACCACGACGGGCGCGCGCACCGTCAGCCGCGCGCCGTCGCCCGACGGCTCGACGGCCGTGACGACGCCGATCTCCTCGATGATTCCGGTGAACATCAGCTGTTGTCCTCTCGCGGTTCCGGTCCCTGAGCGTGTCGAAGGGCCACCAGCAGGTCGTCGCCGAGCCGCTGCACCGACGCCAGTTCCAGCCGCACCGCGTCGCCGATGCTGCCGACGCCGAGCTCGCCGGTCACGAGCCGGTCTCCGCCCAGCAGCACTGGCGCGACATACGCCAGCACCTCGTCGGCGAGCCCGGAGCGCACGAACGCGCTCGCGACGGTGGGCCCGCCCTCCACGAACACGCTGTGCGCCCCCCGCTCGCGCAGCGCTGTGAGCATCGCGGGCAGGTCGCGGCCGTCGAAGAACAGCGGCTCGCGCGGATGGCGCCGCACGGCGGCGTCCGCGGGCGTCGGGCGCGTGCCGAGCACGACGGGCAGCGGCTGGTCCGGCAGGAGGGCGCCGTCGGGGGAGCGAGCGGTGAGCGCGGGGTCGTCGGCGAGCACCGTGCCGACGCCGGCGACAATCGCGTCCGCGAGCGCGCGGCGGCGGTGCACGTCGGCGCGCGCGGCAGCGCCGGTGATCCAGGTGCTCGTCCCGTCGGCGGCCGCGACGCGGCCATCCAGGCTCTGCGCCCACTTGACGGTCACACGCGGGCGGCCAAGGCGCTGCACGGCGAGCCACGAGTCCAGCAGCGCGCTGCCCTCGTCGCGGCGCACGCCGCCGACGACCTCGACGCCGGCCGCGCGCAGCCGCTCGGCGCCGCCGCCGGACTCGGCGCCCGGATCGTCGACCGCGTACACGACTCTCGCGACACCTGCCTCCACGAGCGCCTCGCTGCACGGCCCCGTGTGGCCGGTGTGGTCGCATGGCTCGAGCGTGACCACCGCGGTCGCGCCGCGGGCGCCGCCGGCCGGGAGGCGCGACAGCGCGTCGACCTCGGCGTGCGCCGAGCCGACGCCGCGGTGCCAGCCTTCGGCGAGCACGTCGCCGGCGGGGGAGAGGATGACCGCGCCGACCTGCGGGTTCACGCCGCGCGGGCCGTTGCGCGCGAGCCGCAGCGCGCGGCCCATCGCCGCCCGCTCGGTGTCGCCGCTCGCCATCTCGTCCTGCCTGGGTCCTTCGCCTGGGCCCCGGGGATCGACGAACGCGGATGCCGCGAGCACGCGCGGCACCCCGTGCTGCCTCCCATCCGGACTAGCGACTCGCGTCGCATCACCGTCGGTCCCGGAATTCCACCGGATCGGCCCTCGGCTGACGCCTCAGGCTCGCGGACTGTCACCGCCGGTTCGGATTCCCACCGACCCCGGAGCACGTGTGATGCTCTCATTCTACCCAAAGGTGTTTCATTCCACGACACGCGTCGCCCGGCCCTTCGGCGTCGTAGCCTGGAATCGGGGAAGGGAACGCACATGTCTGGGCCGGCCGCACGACACGGGTTCGACGCGCTCGCGGCGCGCCCCTACGCCGACGTGCTCATCATCGGCGGCGGCATCAACGGGCTGGCCACGTTCCGCGACCTCGCCATGCAAGGCGTCGACGTCGCCCTCGTCGAGCGCGACGACTTCGTCAGCGGCGCGTCGGCGGCGTCGTCGCACATGATCCACGGCGGCATCCGCTACCTCGAGAACGGCGAGTTCCGCCTCGTGCACGAGGCGGTCGCCGAACGCAACGGCCTGCTGAAAATCGCACCGCACTACGTGCGGCCGCTGCGGACGACAATTCCCGTCTTCACGACGTTCTCGGGCGTGCTCAGCGCTCCGCTGCGATTCCTCCGCCACCGCGCCGAGCACCACACCGAGCGCGGCGCCGCCCTCATCAAGATCGGGCTGGTCATCTACGACTCCTTCTCGCGCGGCTCGGTCGGCGCGGGTCCGTGGGAGGGGAAGGTCCCCCGCCACGAGTTCCACGGGCGCAAGCGGTCGCTGGAAGAGCTGCCGCGGCTGAACCCCGAGGTGAAGTACACCGCGACCTACTGGGACGCCTCGCTGCACGACCCGGAGCGGCTCGCCCTCGACGTGCTGCGCGACGGCCTGGCCGCCGGCGGCGACCGGGCGCGCGCGGCGAACTACACGGCGGCCGTCGGCGCCGAGGGCGGGCGCGTGCTGCTGCGCGGCGAGCACGGCGAGCAGGCCGCCTTCGCGGCATCCGTCATCGTCAACGCCTCGGGGCCGTGGACCGACCTCACCAACCTCGCGCTCGGCGAGCCGACGGCGTACATGGGCGGCACCAAGGGCTCGCACATCGTGCTCGACCACCCCGAGCTGCTGGCGGCGGTGGACGGCCGCGAACTGTTCTTCGAGCACTCCGACGGGCGCATCGTGCTGATCTACCCGCTGAAGGGGCGCGTGCTCGTCGGCACCACCGATCTCGAGCACGACATGCGCGACGAGGTCGTGTGCACCGAGGCCGAGGTCGACTACTTCTTCACGCTCATCGTCCAGGTCTTCCCCGACATCGCGGTCGACCGCTCGCACATCGTGCACCGCTTGGCGGGAGTGCGCCCGCTGCCGGGCCACGGCGGGCTCGCGCCCGGATTCGTCTCGCGCGACTACCGCATCGAGTCGCGGCGGCTCGCGACCGGCGGCGGCGACGCGCCGCGCGTGCTGAGCCTCGTGGGCGGCAAGTGGACGACCTTCCGCGCGTCGGCCGAGCACCTCGCCGACCGGGTGCTCGAGTCGCTCGCCCGGCCTCGCCGCGGCTCCACCAAGGGAGTGCCGATCGGCGGTGGCCGCGGCTACCCGACCAGCGAGCGGTCGCGCGCGCGCTGGCTCGACGCGCACGCTCGTCTTGTCGGCCGCGACCGCGCGGCGGCGCTGCTGGAGCGCTACGGCACCGTCGCGGTCGAGGTCATCGCGGCGATCGAGGCGGATGGAGGGGATGCGGCGCTGGTCGCCGCGCCGGAGTACAGCACGGGCGAGCTGCGGTACCTGGCCGGTGTGGAGCGGGTCGAGCACCTCGACGACATCCTGATGCGGCGCACGTCGCTCGCGTTCACGGGATTGGCCACGCGCGAGGTGGCCGCAGAGGTCGCCGACGCCGTCGCAGACGTGCTGGGGTGGGATGCGAACCGTCGCGCGGCCGAGGTCGACCGCGCGCTGGAGCGCGTCCACGCGGCGTGCCCCGCAGGCAGCCCCGCAGCGCTGCGCTGAGCCCCCGCGAGCCCGGCTCGCGGCGGTGCGTTGGCGCGCATGGCCTACCCTGAGCAGAAGGCGAGGAGGCTTCGTGGGCGAACACGTACTGGCGATCGACCAGGGAACGACCTCGACGCGGGCGATCGTGTTCGACGGCCACGGCCAGGTCGTCTCGGTCGCCCAGCGCGAGCACCGGCAGATCTTCCCGCGCGCCGGCGAGGTCGAGCACGACCCCGTCGAGATCTGGACCAACACGCAGTGGGTGCTCTCGTCGGCGCTCGCCCAGGCGCGGCTGTCCGCCGCCGACCTCGCCGGGATCGGCATCACCAACCAGCGCGAGACGGCGATCGTGTGGGACCGGCGCACCGGCCAGCCCGTGCACAACGCGATCGTGTGGCAAGACACGCGGACGCAGGGGCGCATCGACGCCCTTCGACAGGCTCAGGGGGCGGGGGAGCAGGCTCAGGGGGCGGGGGAGCAGGCTCAGGGGGCGGGGGAGTGGATCACCGAGCGCACCGGGCTGCCGCTGGCGACCTACTTCTCCGCGTCGAAGCTCGCCTGGATGCTCGACAACGCTCCCGGGGCGCGCGCCGCCGCCGAGCGCGGCGACCTGCTGTTCGGCACGCCCGACACGTGGGTGGTGTGGAACCTCACCGGCGGGCCGCGCGGCGGCATCCACGTCACCGACGTCACCAACGCGTCCCGCACGCTGCTCATGGATCTCGCCACCCTCGACTGGGACGACGCGCTGCTCGAGGTGTGGCGCATCCCGCGGCGGATGCTTCCCGCCATCCGCTCGTCCTCCGAGGTCCTCGGCGAGGCGAGCGTGCCCGGCGTGTCGACGGGCGTCGCGGTGGCGGGGATCCTCGGCGACCAGCAGGCGGCGACCTTCGGCCAGGCGGCGTTCGACCGCGGCGAGTCGAAGAACACGTACGGCACCGGGAACTTCCTGCTCGTGAACACCGGCGCCGAGATCGTGCGCTCGCAGCACGGCCTGATCACGACCGTCGCGTACCGCTGCGGCGACGAGCCGGCGCGGTACGCGCTGGAGGGCTCGATCGCCGTCACCGGCTCCCTCGTGCAGTGGCTGCGCGACAACCTGGGCCTCATCCGGCGGTCGGAGGATGTCGGCGCGCTCGCCGCCACCGTCGACGACAACGGCGGCGCGTACTTCGTGCCGGCGTTCTCGGGGCTGTTCGCGCCGTACTGGCGGCCCGACGCGCGCGGCGTGCTCGTGGGCATGACGCGGTTCGTCAACAAGGGCCACATCGCGCGCGCCGCGCTGGAGGCGGCCGCGTTCCAGAGCCTCGACGTCATCGGCGCGGTCGTCGGCGACCTGGGCCGCGAGCTCGAGGAGCTGCGCGTGGACGGCGGGATGACGCGCAACGACATGCTCATGCAGTTCCAGGCCGACATCCTCGGCATCCCCGTCGTGCGGCCCAAGGTCGTGGAGACGACGGCGCTCGGGGCGGCGTACGCGGCGGGCCTGGCCGTCGGGTTGTGGCGCGGGTTCGACGAGCTGCGGGCGCACTGGCGCCAGGACCGGCGGTTCGAGCCGCAGATGCCGCAGGCCGAGCGGGAACGCCTCTGCCGCCAGTGGAAGAAGGCCGTGTCGAAGTCGCTGGACTGGGTCGACGACGACGTGTGATCCGGGCTCATCGGTCGCCGTGCCCGCAGGATGGCGCGGAGCGAGCAGAGCGAACGGGAGTCAGCGCAGACCGAGAGCGTTCATCAGGGCAGCTGTGTCCGCGGCGCCCGGAGGGCCGGCGTAACCCGGCTGTGCCATGACGATGAGGTCTTGGCCACTCGGCAGTGGGTAGATTCTCGCTTGGCGGCCTGCGGTTGACCACTCCACGTTCAGATCGCGACCCGCACGTAGACCGATCCGGTCGGGCACCCAGAACCACGGTTTGCCGAACGCGAACACGTGCTGGGTGTCAAGCTCCCCGATGGGGTCGAGCACGAACTCGCGCAGCACGTCGCCAGGAGGACTCATGGCGGCCGTCACACCGGACGAGTGGTAAGGATAGAGCTCGAAGTAGACGCCGTCCGATGCTGGCCAGCGCGGATCATCGAGCAGGCGTCGCGCGAACGCGAAGCGGTTCTGGTAGAAGCGGTTGCGACCAGCGAAGCTCTCCCACTCCTTGCTGGCGTACGGCACCGTCGCGGCCCACTCGCTGTAGCTCATGGTCTTCAACTGCTCGAAGAACACTCCGCCGGGAGCTTGGAAGCTTGGCACGGCGGCACCGGGATTCAGTCCGAGCATGACGACGGGCGCGTGATTGTCGACCAGCCGACCCGTGTACGGCTCGGGGAACACGTCGAGCCGTACCTCGCCGTGTCCCTTGCCGCTGTACGACTCGAACCACCGTTGAAGGCGTGGAGGGATGGCGCGGTCACCGCCAACCCATCGTTCGATCTCTCGGTCCCAGAACTCAACGAGGGCAACAAGAGCAGACATGCGCTAATGGTATTTGTCGCCCGTAGACGGCATGGACACCAGCCACGGGCGGGAGTCGCAGGCGATTCGGTGACCCAGATTCGATCGACGACGTCACTTGAGCAGGCGCGAGAGCCGCCGGTCCGCGAGGACCTTGCCGCCGGTCTGGCACGTCGCGCAATACTCCAGGCTGCGGTCCGCGAAGAACACGCTGCGCACGGTGTCGCCGCAGTCGGGGCACGCCTGGCCGCGCCGCCCGTGCACGCGCATGCCGCGCCGTTTGGCGTCCTTGAGGTCGGCTGGGGGCTTGCCGGTGGCGGCGGCGACCGCCTCGGCGAGCGTTTCTTTTGTCGCGTCGTACAGCCGGTCGACGTCGGCGCCGTCGAGGCTCGACGCGAGCGCGTACGGCGACATCCTCGCCACGTGCAGGATCTCGTCCGAGTACGCGTTGCCGACTCCGGCGATGATCGACTGGTCGCGCAGCACCCCCTTGATCTGCGTGCGACGGCCGGAGAGAAGTTCGGAGAGAGTGTCACGGGTGAAGGTGGGATCGAGCGGGTCGGGTCCGAGCCGCGCGACGCCCGGCACGTCCGCGGGGTCGCGCACGACGTACACGGCCAGCGACTTCTTCGTGCCCGCCTCCGTGAGGTCGAATCCCGACCCGTCGCTCAGCGCGACGCGCAGCGCGATCGGCGTGCGGCCGGGCTTGATGATCGTGGCGGGCAGGTGGTCGTACCAGCGCAGCCAGCCCGCCTTCGCGAGGTGGAACACCATGTGCCCCGCCGCGGTGTCGAGGTCGATGAACTTGCCGTGCCGCGCGGCATCCGTGATCTCGGCGCCCCTGAGGGCGTCGATGGGCGGGTCGTATGTCTTCAGCGCCGCGATGTTCGCGACCGAGGCCCGGGTGATCGTGAGTCCCGCGACGCGCCCGCGGAGGAACTCCACGAGTCCCTGCACCTCGGGCATCTCCGGCATGGCGCCGCTAAAACCCGACCACGCCGGCGCTTCCGCCGGCCGTGCCGGTCGAGTTGGCACTTGATCCGTGGTGCGGCGCGAGCGGGGCAATCTCGAGGATGCCGCGGGCAACCGCTCCTCCGGGCAGCGGTGACGCCGCGACCAGTGCCTCGATGCGCTCGTCGAGTTCGACCGGGTCAGCCGCGCCCGATATCGGCCCGAGCAGCAGGGCGGCGGCGCCCAGCGACTTCAGCGCCGCCAGGATGCTGGCGTCTTGCGCGGTCGGCGCTGTGTCGCCCGCGAACACGCCCGCCAGTCGGTCTCGGATGCGTTGCTTGGGCTCGGGACTGGTCTGGATGGCCCGTTGCATCCCGAACCCCATGAGCTTGCGCTTGCCCCGCTCGAGCACGCCGGCCTGCACGAGCGATTCCACGACCGCGAGCTCGGGATTGAACCGTCCCCAGCGCAGCGTGCTCTCCAGTGTGCGGCCGTCGCGGTCGCCGATGCGCTCCAGCCCCCAGTCGAGCACGAGCAGGCCCGTCGGCGCGGTCGACAGCACGTGCACGCGCGCAGGGGGCTCCACCGTGACGGCGACGCGCTCGGCGACGACGAGGTCGGTCGTGAGCCCCGACGTCAGGCCGTGCCCGAGGAAGTAGGCCGGCGCGCCAGCGACCTCGGGATCACCGTTCGCACGCGTGAGCAACAGGTACATCTCTTCGCTGGTGAGCATGCCCAGATATTATCCACGTCGCCGTGGCTGCGTGCCGGCCGAGCGGCGCAACTCAGTCTGCGGTGCCGCCCGCCGGTCCGCCTCCCGCGGAATCCCGAGTTTTGCACGAGTCGCAGTGTCGCAGAGACTGAGTTGAGGCACGTGCGCGACGATGACATGCCGCAGGATCTCGCGGCGGCTGTTCCTGCACAGGCCGATTCGCGGTGGCGATTCATCCACAAACACCCGTCTGGGGAACCGGGCCTCTCGCGGGCGGGCCAACATCGTCGGCATGATCGGCGACTACGACACGGTGACCCGCGGCGAGCTCTTGGCACACGGGATCTCCCGTCGAGAGCTCGAGCATGCGGTCGGCGCGGGATCTGTGATCCGTGCGCGACGCGACCGCTACGTCAGCCCGACAGCGCCGTCGTCGCTCGTGCAGGCAGTGCGCGTGGGTGGACGGCTCACGTGCCTCTCGCTGCTGCAGGTGCTCGGCGTCTTCGTGTTTGCGTGTGTCCACGTGCACGTGCACATGCCCCGCGGAAGCAGCCGGATGAGATCTCCCCTCGATCGCGCCAAGCCCCTGGGCGCAGGGGCCGAACGAGCCGCGCGACTGCACTGGGCGCCACTGAGGCGGCTAGAGCAGGCAACGACGGCGTGCGTCGGGATCGTGGACGCGCTCACCCATTCGGTGCTGTGCCAAGCCCCGCGGCACGCGATCGCAACCCTCGACAGCGCACTGAACAAGGGGCTGATCGCGATGGCCGACCTCGCGGACGTCTTCGCGGCGCTGCCGGGGAAGTACGGCGTGCTGCGATCAATGGTCGACTGTCGCGCCCAATCTGGTCCGGAGACGTTGGTCAGGCTGATGGCCCGTTCGCTGGGGTGCCACATCGAACTGCAGGTCGCGTTCGATGGCGTGGGGAGAGTGGACCTCGTGCTCGACAACTGGCTGGTCGTTGAGTGTGACAGCAAGGAGTTCCACTCCGACTGGGCGCAGCAGCGGAAGGACTACCGACGAGATCTGGCACTCGCCGCGCTCGGGTACTCCGTCCTCCGCCTCACCGCGGAGGACATCATGTACCGCCCGGATGCGGTTCTCACCGCGCTCAGGAGGCTCATCGAGCGGCAGCGTGCGGCGTTCTCGTCATAACTCAGTCTGTGCGCGCATGATTCCGAGGAGGAACCGCACGCTGGCGCGGCGGCGGCCCAGCGACGACACCGCGGAGGCGGAATTGCGCCCGCGCATCCGCTCACACCCGGCGGAGCAGGCCGATCTTCTCGTAGACGTCGGCCAGAGTGCGATTCGCGGTCACCTCGGCGCGCGCGGCGTTGGCGGCCAGCACGCGGTCGAGTTCGGCCGGGTCATCGAGCATCTCCAGCGCGCGAGCGCGCACCGGCCCGAACTCCTCGACCACGACCTCGGCGAGGCCCTTCTTGAAGTCGCCGTACCCGCGGCCCGCGTATTCGTCCTCGATCGCGGGGATCTGCCGGCCGGTGAGGGCGGCGTAGATGACGAGCAGGTTCGACACGCCCGGCTTATGCTCGCGGTCGTAGCGCACGGCCCCTTCCGAGTCGGTGACAGCGCGCATGATCTTCTTCGCCGACACCGCCGGATCATCCAGCAGCCACAGCACCCCGGCATCCGACTCGGCCGACTTCGACATCTTCGACGTCGGGTTCTGCAGGTCGTAGATGCGCGCGGTGTCTTGCTGGATCATCGGCATCGGCACCGTGAACGCCCGGCCGTAGCGGCTGTTGAACCGCTCCGCGAGGTCGCGCGTCAGCTCCACGTGCTGCTTCTGGTCGTCGCCGACCGGCACGATGTCGGCTTGGTAGAGCAGGATGTCGGCGGCCATCAGCACCGGGTAGGTGAACAGGCCGACCGAGGTCGCGTCCGTGCCGAAGCGCTGCGACTTGTCTTTGAACTGCGTCATCCGGCCCGCCTCGCCGAAGCCGGTGAGGGTCGACAGCACCCACGCCAGCTCGGTGTGGGCCGGCACTTGCGACTGCACGTAGAGGGTCGAGCGCGACGGCTCGATGCCGGCGGCCATGTACTGCGCCGCCGTGCGCCGCGTCTTCGCGCGCAGTTCGGCCGGGTCGTTCGGCTGGGTCAGGGCGTGCAGGTCGACGACGCAGAAGAACGCGTCGTACGAGTCCTGCAGGTCGCGCCACTGCATGAGGGCCCCGATGTAATTGCCGACTTGGAGCGAATCGGCTGAGGGCTGCATGCCGGAGAACAGGCGCGGTCTGGTCATCCCTCCAGTCTAGAGAGCGCGGATCACCGCCCCGCGTCGTCGGCGCCGGGCACGACGGCGTCGCGGATCTGCTCCACCATCGTCGTGAGCGTGTCGAACCGTTTGTCGTGTCCGTCGAGGCGTGTGTCGATTCCGTCGAGTCGTGTGTCGATTCCGTCGAGACGGTTGTCGATTCCGTCGAGCCGCTGGCCGTGCCCGGTCACCATCGTCGTCAGCAACCCGACGTGCTCCTCGATGGTCAGCACGTGCTTCTTCGTCTCGGCGAACTCGTTGGCGAGGACCAGAAACTGCGCGGCGCTGGTGCTGCGAGCGTTCTCGAGCTGGCTCTCCAGGCCGGTCAAGCGCAGCCCCGTCAGTTCCGTGTGGTGGTCGAGGCGAGCGCGCGTCTCGCGCTGCTCCTCGATGGCCTGGTCGAGTGCGCGGGCGATGGTCTCCATCGACGGCGCGGGGGCGCTGGCGTGTTCGGTCATGAGGGTCACGGTTCTCCTTCCGTGGGGCGTCGGCACCCGCCCGGATTCGATGTACGTGGGACGCTACACGCCGCTCCGCACCGAAATGAGTTGCTCACAGAAATCTGTGGAGAACAAGCGCGCCGTCCCCGCCTGTGGAGGAATCGACCCCCGGTTGTTCACAGAGTTCGGCGCTTCTCCACAAGTCAGGAGCCCACCGTGTAGTCGACGACGACCGGCGCGTGGTCGCTCCACCGGGTGCCCCACGACGGCGCGCGGACGACGCGGTAGTCGGTCACCCGCTCCGCGAGCGGGGGCGTTGCGAGGTGGTAGTCGATGCGCCATCCGGTGTCGGTGTCGAACGCGCGGCCCCGCATCGACCACCACGTGTACGGCCCGTCGATATCGCCGTGGAAGCGGCGCCCGACATCCACCCACCCCAGTCCGGTGCCGACGGACCCGTCGACGCACGCGACAGGCTCGCCCGCCGCGCCGAGGAAGCGGTCGAAGTACGCCCGCTCGCGCGGGAGGAAGCCGGACTTCTTGCGGTTGCCCTTCCAGTTGCGGATGTCGAGCTCGCGATGCCCCACATTCAAATCGCCCGTGATCAGCGCCAGCGGAGATGCGGCGGCGAGCTGCGGCATCCGCTCCTCCATGGCGTCAAGGAACGCCCACTTGGCGTCTTGGCGCGGCGTGTCGGCCTCGCCGGTGTGCACGTAGGCGCTCACGACGGTGAGGCGCTCGCCGTCGATGTCGAAGTCGGCCTCGATCCAGCGGCCGGCCGAGTCCAGCCCCTCCGCGTCGCCGAGCACGCGGCGCGCCTCGACGCCGGGGGACCGCGACGCCACCGCCACTCCGGCCCTGCCCTTGGCGAGCGCCTCGTCGTTCACGATCACCCAGCCGGGCAGTGCCGCCGACAGCTGGTCGGCGGTGGCCCGCACCTCCTGCAGCGTCATGATGTCGACGTCGGCGCCCTCGAGCCACTCGAGCATTCCCTTGCGGGTGGCGGCGCGGATGCCGTTGACATTGACGGAGGCGATGCGGATGCAGCGGGGCACGCACTCCAGGGTAGCGACCGGCGCCCACACCGCTCAGTCGGGCGGGCGCGGCGGTGCGTCGGCCTCGAGTCGGAACAGGTCGTCGAGCGCGTCGCGCACCGCCCGATCGGCCCGCGCCGCCCGCCACCACGGGGTCGCCGCCCGCGCGTCGCGAG
>NZ_JASGEC010000066.1:0-15169 GCF_047606685.1 Microbacterium sp. | reverse complement strand
GCCCGCGGCGACGGCCGCGGGCACGTCCGTCGCGCTGCGCACCACCACCGTGGTGGTGCGCGCGGCATCCGCCTCGCCGATCGCGGTGAGCGGCACCAGCTCGCCCTCGTGGATCGTGCGCGTCGCGACCGCTCCCTCGCTCAGCGCGCCCGGCGCGAGGTAGGCCGTCTCGCTCGCGCCGAGCGCGACATCCACTTCCCGCAGCTCGGCCGCCGAGACGGCCTCCCCGGGGACGATCGTGCGCGTCGCGGCGAGCACGGGGACGGTCTGCCGGGACGCGGTCACGAGGAACCACACGCCAGCCACGGATGCGGCGATGAGCGCGAGCCCGAGGAGGAAGCGCGCATCGGCCCAGAACGCGCGCGGGCGCGGGCGGGCCGGGTCGGGAGTCGTCATGCCCCTATCGTGGCTCACAGGCTCGAATCGCGCGCCAGGTTATCCACAGGCCAGGGTGGCGCGGCCGAACCCGGCGCCGCCGGGGGATAATTGAGGCATGCCCGAGTCCCCCTCCTCCGGCGTGCGCTACCTCGATCCCGCGCAGGTCGCCGAGCTTCTCAACCTCTCTGTCGACGAGGTGGTCGCGCTCGCGCTGGAGCGGCGGCTGCGCGGGGTCAAGGCCGGCACGCCCGCGCGGTGGCGCATCGAGGAGGCGAGCATCGCCGACTACCTCGAAGAGCAGACCGAGCTCACGCGCCGGCACGCGCTGTGGGAGCAGTCGAACGCGGCGAGCTTCCCCGAGCTGTGGGGCAGCGGCGCGGTGCGCCACGGCGACTGACTGCTCACCCGACGACGTCGCTGCGCCCCTCCAGCCGCACGCTCGCGAGGGCCGCGAACGGCACCATGCGGAATCCGACGACCTCGCTCGCGCGGCGCGCCGATCCGTGCTCGTGCAGCGCGAGGTCGAGGTGGTCAGCTCCGGCGCGGTCGACCGTTCCGGCCAGCGTCCGCCCGCCGAGCAGCCGTGCGGTCACGGGGATGCGACGACGGGCCGCGTCGCGGAGCACGAAGCCGAGGCTCATCCGGTCAGTGAGCCCGCGGCGGTCGGCGCGACGGGAGCGGACGGGCCGTGCGCTGCGGAGCAGGTCGGCGTGCGCCAGGGCCACGGCGCGGATCGCGGCGAGCGGCACCACGACGACACCGGTCTGCGGGCCCGGCGGCTGCATCCCGACCCAGTCCGCCCCCACGGCGGCAAGCCGGCCGGAGGCGGTCGTGTCGTCGACGAGGTCGAGCACGGGGTCGCCTTCTCCTGCGGGAGCCGCCAACGCGCGCAGCCGCTCGCGCAGCGTCACGCGCGACAGCCGCAGCCGCTCCGCCTCCGAGTCGAGCGCGGCCCGCTCGGCCTCCCACTCGGAGTCGAGCTGATCCTCGAGGTCCTCGAAAAACCGGTCCCAGCGCACCCGCCGAGCGTAAAGGCTCGACTGCGGGGCGCGCCGAAGTTATCCACAGTGAGAGAACTCTCACGGTGGGCGGGTTGCAAGTGTGGTCTACTCTGTGGCACAACCTCATACCGCTCGCACTCGTCGATTTCCCCCGGATCGATCTTGAGAAGAGGTCCCTCCGATGCCCTCACCCGGCAGCGCCCGCCGCGTCCCGCTCCGCCGCACGGTCGACGTGCAGGAGTTCTTCGAACCGCAGCCGACGCCGACGACGGCGCTGCCCGACCCCGAGCCGTTCCTGCGCAATCTCACGCGCGGCGTGCTGGAAGTGCTCGCCGGCGTGCGGGACCCGGAGCAGCTGGCCCGCTGGCTCACCGAAGACACGCACCGTCGCCTGATGATCCGCGCCAACCTGGCGGTGCGGGCGCGCAGCGCGCGCGGCATCCCCGCCACCCGGCCCGTGCACACGATCGCGTCGGTGCGGCACACCTCGCCGGCGGACGGCGCCGTCGAGGGGGTCGTGATCGTGTCGGGGCCGGCGCGCACGCGCGCCGTCGCCCTGCGGCTCGAGGGCATCGACGGCCGCTGGCGCTGCACGTCGCTCGCGCTGCTGTGACTACTGCCGGTACGACGCCAGGAAGTTGCCGAGCCGTTCGATCGCCTCGGTGAGCACCCGCGCCTCGGGCAGCGTGACGACGCGCAAGTGGTCGGGGTCGGGCCAGTTGAAGCCCGTGCCCTGCACGAGCAGCACGTGCTCGGCGACGAGGAAGTCGTAGACGAGCTTGGCGTCGTCGCGGATCTCGTGCACCTCGGGGTCGAGTCGGGGGAAAGCGTAGAGCGCGCCGGTCGGCTTGACACACGACACGCCCGGTATCGACTCCAGCGTCTGCCACGCGGCATCCCGCTGCTCGTGCAGGCGGCCCAACGGCGCGACGAGCGCGTCGATCGACTGCACGCCCGACAGGGCGGCCTGCACGGCGTGCTGCGCCGGGACGTTGGGGCACAGCCGGGTCGAGGCGAGCAGTTGGATGCCCTCGAGGAACCCCTTCGCGTGATGCTTCGGCCCGGTGATCACGAGCCAGCCGGAGCGGTAGCCGGCGACACGGTAGGTCTTCGACAGGCCGTTGAAGGTCAGGCACAGCAGGTCGGGCGCGATCGTCGCCAAGGAGGTGTGCTCGGCGCCGTCGAACAGGATGCGGTCGTAGATCTCGTCGGACAGCAGCAGCAGCGAGTGCTCCCGGGCGATGTCGGCGATGCCCTCCAGCACCTCGCGGGTGTACACCGCGCCGGTCGGGTTGTTCGGGTTGATCACGACGATCGCCTTCGTGCGCGGCGTGACCTTGGCGCGGATGTCGTCGAGGTCGGGCTGCCATCCGTTGTCCTCGTCGCAGCGGTAGTGCACCGGCGTGCCGTCGGACAGGCTCACCATCGCCGTCCACAGCGGATAGTCCGGCGCGGGCAGGAGCACCTCGTCGCCCTCGTCGAGCAGGGCCTGCGTCGTCATCGTGATGAGCTCGGAGACCCCGTTGCCGAGAAACACGTCCTCGGGCCCGAACGGGGGGAAGCCGGGCACTTCCTCGTAGCGGTAGACGACCGCCTGGCGCGCCGCCATGATACCCTTGCTGTCGCTGTAGCCGTGCGCGGTCGGGATGGCCGCGATCATGTCGCGCACAATCTGGAACGGCGCCTCGAACCCGAAGATGGCAGGGTTTCCGGTGTTGAGTTTGAGGATCGTGTGCCCCTCCGCCTCGAGCCGGTCGGCCTCCACGAGCACCTGCCCGCGAATCTCGTAGAGGACGTCCTTCAGCTTCGACGACTGGTCGAGCGGGCGCAGAGTGCTCATCGGCTCAGACTACCGTCACTGCCCCGGTCCTCCGCCTCGCCCGGTGGCCTTTCGAGCGAGCGTGCGCCCGCGAGCTCACGGTCGGCTGCTCGTCAGCGCAGGAGCGGCCCCGCTCTTGGCGGATGCGGTCGCGGTCTGGCCTGCGGTGGAACCACGCGTCGGGGAAGAGGTCTCCCCCGCGCAGGATCATGCGGTAGGTGATCCGCTCGGGTGCGGCGTAGACGTCCAGGGAGATGTGCGATTGGGCGACGCCGACCCGTTCGGCGAGGTCGCGCTGGCTGAGGTCGGCGAGGCGTCGCACGCGGCGGACGAGGCCGGAGAGGTCATGGGCTTCCATGGCGAGATCCTGCCATCCGCCTCCGACACCGTCGCGCGCGCTCTCGGCCCACGCTGCCGCCATCTGCACTCCGAAGTCGGCCGCGCTCCCCCGACTGCCCGCCGAAATCAGCCCGTAGTTCCGCGGCCCTCGCCCCTCACCCCCACCCCCTCACGCTCTGATCCCGCCGGTGATCAAAGCGTGAGCGCTCGAGCCCTTCGACTTCTGATCTCCGTCGAGATCAGAAGTCGCGCCCGCCAGCCCCTCACGCTCTGATCGCGGGCGAGATCAGAGCGTGAGGGTTCGCGGGGCCTTGACGGCGTTCGCGGGGCTTGCGCCGAGAGCGCGCGCGACAGCGCGCGGGGCGGCGGCTCAGCGCAGGTCCAGGCGCTTCGCACGCCGCGCCGAGAGCACCTGGAAGATGAGCGTCGCGGCGATCGCGATGAGGAACACCGCCGAGGCGATCACGTTCGCCTGCGGCGGGATGCCGCGCTGCGCCGCGACGTAGATGTACACCGGGAACGTCTGAGCATTGCCCGACGTGAAGTACGTGATGATGAAGTCGTCGAAGCTCAGGCTGAACGACAGCAGCGCGGCCGCGACGATGCCCGGCAGCAGCAGCGGGAACGTGATGCGCCAGAACACCTCCCGCGGCGAGGCGTACAGGTCGCGGCCCGCCTCCTCCAGCGCGGGGTCGAGCGAGAGCACCCGCGCCCGCACCGTCACGACAACGAAGCTCAAGCAGAACATCGTGTGCGCCAAAATCACCGTGCCCAGGCCCTTGTTGACGCCCGCCGTAAGGAACTGGGCGGCGAGCCCGGCGCCCATCACCACCTCGGGGGTCGCCATCGGCATGAACAGCAGCAGGCTCACGGCGGTGCGCCCGCGGAAGCGGTAGCGCACGAGTCCGATCGCAATCGCGGTGCCCAGCGTCGTGGCGAACAGAGTCGAGACACCGCCCACAACGAGGCTGTTGCCGAATGCGGTGCACACGTCCGCCTGCACGCACACGTTGAGCCAGTTGTCGAACGTGAACCCGTTCCACGAGATGTTGGACCGATTCGCGTCGTTGAACGAGAACACGAATGTGTACGCGATCGGGATGAGCAGCAGCGTGAACGCGATCGTCACGTAGGCGGGCAGCAGCCACGTGCCGAGGCCGGCGCGGCGGCCCGGCGCGCGCACGCTCAGCGGCACGGTCTGCGGGGCGCTCACAGCAGGTCCTCCGTCCCCGAACGGCGCACATAGACCGCCACGATCACGAGGATCACCGCCATCAGCAGGATCGACAGCGCGGCCGCTTGCGGATAGTTGACCGTGATCAGGAACTTCGACTGGATGACGTTTCCGATCATCGTCGTCGACGGTCCGCCGAGGAACGACTGGCTCGCGTTGACGTAGTCGCCCGACGCCGGGATGAAGGTGAGCAGCGTCCCCGAGACGACGCCCGGCAGCGACAGCGGGAAGGTCACCTTCAGGAACGTGGTCACCGGGCTCGCGTACAGGTCGCCGCCCGCTTCGATGAGCCGCTTGTCGAGCCGGTCGAGCGAGGTGAACAGCGGCAGCGTCATGAACGGGATGAAGTTGTACGTGAGGCCGAACACGACCGCGAAGCCGGTGCCGGTGATGTGGTCTTGCGGCCCCATCATGCCCAGGAACTGCAGTGCTCCGACCACGGGCCCCTCGTCGGAGAGGATCTGCTTCCACGCCAGCGTGCGCAGCAGGAACGAGATGAAAAACGGCGCGATGACGAGCACGAGCAGCAGGTTGCGCAGCATCTTCCGCTCGCGGATGCGCACGCCGATGAAGTACGCAATCGGGTAGCTGATGACGATCGCGAACACCGTCGCGAGCAGCGCGAACCAGAACGAGCGCACAAACTGCGGCCAGTACTCGGCGATCACGTCCACGTAGTTCTGCCACTGGAACCCGTAATAGAACGCGCCGTACTCGGCCGGGTCGTTGACGCCGAACGACGTGATCAGCAGCGACACGAACGGAACGAGGAAGAACAGTGCGAGGTAGAGCAGGCCGGGCAGGAGCAGGATGGCGGCGACCCATCCGCCCCTGCGCGCCGGGCTGGCGCCGGCGGGCGCCTTCTGCCCCGCGGGCGCGAGCGCGGCGATCGCCATCGCTACGCCGCCTCTCCGTCGGAGCCGACGTCGTCCGGCGCCTCGTCGAGGCTCTCGTCCGCCGACGCCGCGTCGGCGCGCGCCTCGGCGTCGAGGCCGAAGCCGTGGTCGACGCTCCACGAGACCCACACTTCGGCGCCCGCGCTGAACACCGCGCCGAAGACCATGTTCTGCTCGAACACGACGATCTCGCCGGCGCCGGGAACCGAGACGACGTACTGTGTGCTGGCGCCGGTGAACGACACGTCCACGATGCGGCCGGGGCCGAGCACGTTGAGCGTCGTGTCGCGCGCGGGCTCGGCCGCGGCGAGCGTGAGCTTCTCGGGCCGCACCCCGACGGTGATGCTGCCGCTCGTGGTCACCGCGCGCGCGGCCGGGACGGCAACGACGCCGGCTCCGGTGCGCGCGGTCAGCAGCCCGCCAGCGTTCGACTCCACCGTGGCGGGAATGAGGTTGGACTGGCCGAGGAAGGCGGCGACAAAGCCCGTGCGCGGCAGCTCGTAGAGCTCTTGCGGGCTGCCAAGCTGCTCGATGCGGCCGCGGTTCATCACCGCGACCGTGTCGGCCATCGTCATCGCCTCCTCCTGGTCGTGCGTGACGTGCAGGAACGTTAGCCCGACCTCGCTCTGGATCGACTTGAGCTCCAGCTGCATCTGGCGGCGCAGCTTGAGATCGAGGGCTCCGAGCGGCTCGTCCAGCAGCAGCAGGGCGGGGCGGTTGACGACCGCGCGCGCCAGCGCGACGCGCTGCTGCTGGCCGCCGGAGAGCTGGCTCGGCCGCCGCGACGAGAGGTGGTCGAGCTCGACCAGCCGCAGCGCCTCGTGCGCGCGGGCGACGGCGTCGGCGACTTTGCGGCGCTTCAGGCCGAACGCGACGTTGTCGAGCACCGACATGTGCGGAAACAGCGCGTAGCTCTGGAACACCGTGTTGACCGGGCGCCGGTGGGGCTTGACGGCGGTGACGTCCTTGCCGCCGATGAGGATGCGGCCCTGCGTGGGCTCCTCGAGGCCGGCGACGAGGCGCAGCGTGGTGGTCTTGCCGCATCCGGACGGGCCGAGCAGCGCGAAGAACGAGCCCGCCGGGATCAGCAGATCGAGGTCTTCGATCGCAGTGAACCCGGGAAAGGTCTTGCGGATTCCCTCAAGCTGGAGGTCGGCTCCGGACTCCCCGAACCCGGCCATCTCAGGCACCGAGCCCCACGGCCTCGAACTGCGCGCTGTACTTCTGCTGCTCCGCGCTGGTCAGCGACCGGAACATGTGCGCCTGCGAGAGCGTCTCGTCGTTCGGGAAGATGAGCTGGTTGTCGACCTGGTCGGGGTCGATCTTCTCCATCGCCTCGCGCGCGCCCACGACGGGCGTGATGTAGTTCACCCACGCCGCCACTTCCGCGGCGACCTCCGGCTCGTAGTAGTAGTCGATGAGCTGCTGCGCGTTCGACTTCTGCGACGACCCGATCGGGATCACGAAGTTGTCGCTCCACAGCGTGCCGCCCGAGTCGGGCAAGGCGAACTCGAACTTGTCGCCGACCTCGGCGTTGATCGCCGTGATGTCGCCTGACCACACGATCGCGGCGAGCGTGTCCTCGTTCTTGAGGTCGTCGGCGTACGAGTTGCCCTTGATGTTGCGGATCTGGCCGTCCTTGACCTGCTTCTCGAACTCGGCGATCGCGTTGGAGTACTCGGTGTCTCCCCACCCGTCGCTGGAGATGTCCACCCCCTGGCTGAGCATGATGATCCCGATCGTGTCGCGCAGCTCGCTGAGCACGCCCACGCGGCCCTTCAGCTCGGGGTTCCACAGGTCCGCGACGCTCTTGAGCCCGTTCGGCACCTTGTCCTTGTTCCAGGCCAGGCCGGCAAAGCCCGACTGCCACGGCATCGTGCGCGTGCGGCCCTTGTCGAAGTCGGGGTTTTGCAGGCTCGGCGTGAGGTTCGCCGTCGAGTTGGGCATCGCCGACTTGTCGAACTCCTGCGTGAAGCCCGATTCGATCCAGATCGTCGTCATCCAGTCGGTCAGGCACGCGAGGTCGGCGCCGATGCTCTGCCCGAGCGTGAGCTGGTCGCGCACCTTCGCGAGGTAGGTGCTGTTGTCCTCGATCGCGACGTCGTACTTGACCTCGATCCCCGTCTTCTTGATGAACGCGTCGAGGGTCGGGTGGTTGCCGTTGTCGTCTTCGTCGAGATACAGCGCCCAGTTCGCCCACACCAACGACTTGACGGTGTCGGACTGGTCGGCCGCGGGAGTGATGGATGCCGCGGGCGCGCCCGACTCGCTGCCGCCCACACGGCCCGAGCACGCGGCGAGGAAGGCCGCGAACGACAGCGATCCGGCCGTCATGAAGCCGCGGCGCGTGAGTTGCGCGCGGCGCGCCTGGAGGATGAGGGCGCGCAGCGCCGGGTCTTCTGGCAGGGGTCCACGAGGCATGGAGGCTCCTCTTGTCGCGCCGCGGGCCCGGCGCCCACGGCAAGTCCGGGTAACAGATGATTGCACGGGAACCGCCTTCGGCACGACGGATTCCGCGGGTTGAAACAAGGAATTCACACGAATCGTTGTCAATCTGTGTCCGGCGCCGACGATTCCGCATCCGCGCGCTGGCGGCACGCGGCGTTCGATGCCATGATCTGATCCATGTCACGCCAGGGCCAACCCGATGCCGCCTCCAAGCGGATCATCGAGCAGCTGCAGGTCAACGGCCGGCGCAGCTACGCCGAGATCGGCAAGGCGGTGGGCCTCAGCGAGGCGGCGGTGCGCCAACGTGTGCAACGGCTCACGGAGGCCGGCGTCGTGCAGATCGTCGCCGTCACCGACCCCGTGCAGCTCGGCTTCCATCGCCAGGCGATGGTCGGGCTGCGCGTCGCCGGAGACACGCGCGCGGTCGCCGAAGAGCTCGAGAAAGACCCGCTGATCGACTACGTCGTGATCACGGCGGGCAGTTTCGACATCCTGATCGAGGTCGTCTGCGAATCGGATGCCGACCTCATCGACTTGCTCAACCACCGCGTGCGCGCGATCGAGGGCGTCGTCGCGAGCGAGACGTTCGTCTACCTCGAGCTGCGCAAGCAGTCCTACGACTGGGGCACGCGGTAGCGGGCCGTCACTTCTTCTTGGCCGCGGCGCGGCGGTCGGCGCGGTTCTGTGGCGCCGGGCCGGATGCCGCAGGCTGGCCGCCGCCCACGCGCTGTCCGAAGGCGCCGCGCGGCCCCTCCTCCGCCTCCGGCTCGGCCGCCGCGGCGGCCGCCTGGCGCAGGCGGTTGGTGGCCGCCTGCTGCACTTGGCCGCGGTCGTTGCGCACCTCGACGTCGCCGCTGTCGCTCGGCGCGGAGTACTCCAGACCCTGCGGCGCCGGCGCCGCCGTGAGGCCCTTCGCCTCGACCTCGGCGTGCTCGTCGTCGCCGGCGGGGCGCACCTCGACTTCGAGGTTGAAGAGGTAGCCGACGGTCTCCTCCTTGATCTGCCCCATCATCGACTGGTACATCTGGTAGCCCTCGCGCTGGTACTCGATGAGCGGATCGCGCTGGGCCATCGCGCGCAGGCCGATGCCGTCCTTGAGGTAGTCCATCTCGTAGAGGTGGTCGCGCCAGCGGCGGTCGAGCACCTGCAGCACCACGCGGCGCTCGAGTTCGCGCGTCGCCGGCGCCCCGAGCGACTCCTCGCGCTTCTCGTACGCGATCTGCGCGTCGGAGTACAACTCGCGCTTGAGCACCTCGGTGGTGATGCGGCCCTTGGCGCCCGCCTCGGCGACGACCTCGTCGATCGTCACGCTCACCGGGTAGAGGGTCTTCAGCTCGGTCCACAGCGCGTCGAAGTCCCAGCTCTCGATGTGGCCGGTGCCGGTGTGGTCGTCGATGATCGCGTTGACGGCGTCTTCCAAGAAGTGCTGCACCCGGTCGGCGATGTCGTCGCCCTGCAGGATGTGGCGGCGGTCGGAGTAGATCGCCTCGCGCTGCCGGTTGAGCACGTCGTCGTACTTCAGCACGTTCTTGCGGATCTCGGCGTTGCGCGCCTCGACCTGGCTCTGCGCGCTCTTGATCGCGCGCGAGACCATCTTCGACTCGATCGCCACGTCGTCCGGGAAGTTCGTGCGGGCAAGGATCGCCTCGGCCGCGCCGGACTGGAACAGGCGCATCAGGTCGTCGGTCAGCGACAGGTAGAAGCGGCTCTCGCCCGGGTCGCCCTGGCGGCCGGACCGTCCGCGCAGCTGGTTGTCGATGCGGCGCGACTCGTGCCGTTCGGTGCCCAACACGTACAGCCCGCCCGCGGCGACGACCTTCTCGCCCTCCGCGGAGACCTTCTCGCGCATCGCTTCGTACACGGCATCCCACTCGGCCTCGTACTCGTCGGGAGTCTCCACCGGGTCGAGGCCCTTCGCCTTCATCTCCTGCACGGCGAGGAACTCAGCGTTGCCGCCGAGCATGATGTCGGTGCCGCGGCCGGCCATGTTCGTGGCGACCGTGACGGCGCCCAGCCGCCCGGCGCGGGCGACGATCTCGGCCTCGCGCGCGTGGTTCTTCGCGTTCAGCACCTCGTGCTTGACGCCCTTCTTCGACAGCAGTCGCGAGAGGTACTCGCTCTTTTCGACGCTGACCGTGCCCACCAGCACCGGTTGGCCGCTCTTGTGCCGCTCGACGATGTCCTCCACGACCTGCGCGAACTTGGCCTCCTCGTTCTTGTAGACGAGGTCGGACTGGTCCTTGCGGATCATCGGCTTGTTGGTCGGGATCGGCACGACACCGAGCTTGTAGGTCGACATGAACTCGGCGGCCTCGGTCTCGGCTGTTCCGGTCATGCCGGCGAGCTTCTCGTAGAGGCGGAAGTAGTTCTGCAGCGTGACGGTCGCCAATGTCTGGTTCTCGGCCTTGACCGGCACGCTCTCCTTGGCCTCGATGGCCTGGTGGATGCCCTCGTTGTAGCGACGGCCGACGAGGATGCGCCCGGTGTGCTCGTCGACGATCATGACCTCGTCGTTCATGACGACGTAGTCGGTGTCGCGCTTGAACAGCGCCAGCGCCTTGATCGAGTTGTTCAGGAACGAGATCAGCGGCGTGTTCGCCGACTCGTACAGGTTGTCGATGCCGAGGTAGTCCTCGACCTTCTCGATGCCGGGCTCGAGCACGCCGATCGTGCGCTTCTTCTCGTCGACCTCGTAGTCGATGCCGGGCTCGAGCGTGCGGGCGATCTTCGCGAACTCGACGAACCAGCGGTTGGCCTCGCCCGACGAGGGGCCGGAGATGATCAGCGGCGTGCGCGCCTCGTCGATCAGGATCGAGTCGACCTCGTCGACGATCGCGTAGAAGTGGCCGCGTTGGACGAGGTCCTCCTTGCGCCACGCCATGTTGTCGCGCAGGTAGTCGAAGCCGAACTCGTTGTTCGTGCCGTACGTGATGTCGGCGTTGTACTGCTCGCGGCGCACCTCGGGCGTCTGACCGGAGATGATCGTGCCGGTGGTCATGCCGAGCGCGCGGTAGATGCGGCCCATGAGCTCGGACTGGTAGCTGGCGAGGTAGTCGTTGACCGTGACGACGTGCACGCCCTTGCCGGCGATCGCGTTGAGGTAGGCCGGCAGGGTCGCCACGAGCGTCTTGCCCTCACCGGTCTTCATCTCGGCGATGTTGCCGAGGTGCAGAGCCGCCCCGCCCATCAGCTGGACGTCGTAGGGCCGCTGGCCGATCGTGCGCTTGGCCGCTTCGCGCACGGCGGCGAAGGCCTCGGGCAGCAGCTTGTCAAGGGTCTCGCCGGCTTCGTGCCGCGAGCGCAGCTCGGCCGTCTCGCCGCGCAGCTCGTCGTCGGTGAGCTGGGCGTAGTCCTCTTCGAGGGCGTTCACGGCCTTCACGACCTGCAGCAACTGGCGGCGGACGCGTCCCTCGCCGGCGCGGAGCAGTTTCTCGATCGGGTTTGCCACGGACGATCTCCATCTTTCGGGCTAGTGGCGGTCGATCCGCCTCCCGCGCGCACGCCGTTGCGCGCCCCGCGGGCATACCGTCCCATGTTATCCGTTCGTGACCTGCGTGTGCGCTGAGGAGCGACACGCGGGAGGACAAGAGCGTGGGGATGCTTGCCGCGTATGCATATACTCAAAAACTACATACTCGGAATGCATCGAAGGAGCCGCGATGTCGGTGCGGCAGAGCCTGCTGGCCATCCTCGACCAGGGGCCGTGCTACGGCTACCAGCTGCGCGCGGAGTTCGACCGCCGCACCGGGTCGACGTGGCCCCTCAACGTCGGGCAGATCTACAACACGCTCGAGCGCCTCGAGCGCGACGGCCTCGTCGAGAAGGGCGACACCGACGACGCCGGCCACGTCTACTACGCGATCACCGACGCCGGGCGCGCTGACGTGCGGGCTTGGCTGTCCTCGCCCGTCGACCGCGGGCGGGGCACGCGCGACGAGCTGGCCATCAAGCTCGCGGTGGCAGCGACTCTGCCCGGAGTGGATGTCGCGAGCGTGATCCAGACGCAGCGGCGCGCGTCGCTGGCCCAGGTGCAGGAGCTCAACCGCGCCACGTACACGGGGGCGGGCGCCGACGGCCCGGAAGAGCTCGCGTGGTCGCTCGTGGTGGACTCGATGATCTTCCAGGCGGAGGCGGAGGCGCGCTGGCTCGACCACACCGAGCAGCGGCTGGCGGCGCGCCCGGAGCACGCGATGGCGCTCGAGCTGTCGACCGAGCGCCCCCAGCGCGGGCGCCCGTCCCGCACCGACGCGGCCCCGGCTCCGCGCGCGCCGATCTAGGATCGATCCCATGGCTGGACTGTGGGGCAGGCGCAAACGCGACGAGCAAGCGGCTCTCGATGCCCAGGACGCGGATCTCGCCCAGCGCGCCCGCGCGGCGCTGGTGGCCGCCGACGAGCGCGTGCGCGTCACCGCGGACGAGCTCGCCTTCGCCGAAGCGGAGCTCGGCACGGGCCCGACGAAAGACCTGCGCGACGCGCTCGCCGCCGTGCGCACGCACCTCGGCGAGGCGTTCCAGCTGCACCAGCTCAACCACGACGAGATCCCGGACACCCCCGAAGAGCTGCGCAGCCGCAACGCGCGCATCGCGCAGCTGTGCGAGTGGGCCGAGAGCCTCCTCGACGACCGCACCGCGGCACTGGAGGGGCCGATCCACACGGCGCGGAGGGCGCCGGAGATCATCGCGGGGATCAGAAGGGATGCCGCGCGCCTGCGCGAGCGCCTGCCCGCCGCGCGCGACACCCTCGAGCGGCTGGCGGCCCGCTACACCGCGCAGGCTCTCCACCAGATCACGGCCAACCCCGGCGAGGCGGAGCAGCTGATCGGATTCGCCGAGCACAGCGCCGACATCTCCGAGCGCCGACGCGACGCAGGACAGCGCGAGCAGGCGAATCTGGCGCTGGAGGCCGCGACCGAGTCGGCGCGGCGCGCGGCGACCCTCATCGACGCGGTCGAGACGTTCGAGATCGAGGCGCTGCGCGCGGAGTCGACGCTCGCCGCGGTCGTGGAGGACTCCCGCGGCGACCTCGTGGCCGCCCGCGACGCGCCGCCGTCGCCCACCGTCGGCGCGGCCGTCAGCGCGCTGCAGGAGGCACTGGCATCCCTTCCCCCCAGCGGGTCCAAGACCGACCCGTTCGCCGAGCTCACACGGCTGCGCGAAGCGAACGCGGGGCTGGATGCCGCGATCGCCGCCGCCCGCGAGCGCGCGGCGCGCCCCATCCCGAGCCCCGAACAGGTGCGGCACGGCATCGACGACGCCGACCGGCAGCTCGCCGTCGCCCGCGACGTGATCGCGGGGCACCGCGGCTGGATCGGCGCCGACGCGCGCACGCGCCTTGCCGAGGCCGAGCGCATCCGCGCCGACCTCGAGCGGCTGGTGGGCGTCGCGGCGGCCACCGGCGTCAGAGCGGTCGCCGAGGACCAGCGCGAGGAGGCGCTCGGCCTCGCCCGGCGCGTCGCCTCACTCGCGAGCGAGGCCCTCAGCCTCGCTCAGCGCGACATCGACCAGTCCCGCCCCTCCGGTGGCCCCGGTCGCTGGGGCGACGCGGGCCGCGGCGACCGCGACGGCGCGGGCGACCTCATGGGCGGCATTCTCGGCGGCTTCGTGATCGGCAGCATCCTGGACGGCATCTTTGACTGAGCTCGTCGAAGTCTGAGCTCGTCGAAGTCTGAGCTCGTCGAAGTCTGAGCCTGCCGGGCACGGCCGCCGGTGTCAGGAGGCGAGCTCCTCGTCCGGCGGCGCGGATGCCGTCAGCGAGATGACGCCGTAGTCCCACCCGCGACGCCGGTAGACCACGCTGGGGTGGTCCGTGCGCGCGTCGATGAACAGGAAGAAGTCGTGCCCGACCAGCTCCATGCGGTCCACGGCATCCTCAACCGTCATCCACTCCGGCTCGAACTGCTTCGTGCGGATGACGACCGGCGTGTATGCCTCTTCGGCCTCGTCGCTGTCGACGACGGGGATCTCACCGGTCGCCACGCGCCGAATGGTGTCGACCGAAGCGGGCTGCACGTCCAGGCCCGCGATCGCGCCGCCGCCCTTGTCGAAGTGGACGCGGCGCGGGTGGTTGCGCGCGTCGACGCGCTTGCCCTTCGCGCGACGCAGTTGCTCGGCGAGCTTGTCGACCGCGACATCCAGCGCGGCGAATTTGTCGGGATCGGATGCCTCGGCCCGCACGACGGGGCCCTTGCCGACGACCGTGAGCTCGACGGTCTCGTCTTCGACGCGGCCGTTGTGGTACGCGCGGTGCGTGACCTTGACGTCGAGGCGTTGGGCCCGGGGAGCGAGATGCTCGATGCGGACCGCCTTCTCCTCGGCGACGGACCGGAACCGGTCCGAGATCCCAACTCCGACGCCGATGATGTGGGTATCCATCCATGCCCTCCTTGTTCCGGTCCTCCCGGTCAAGGGCGGACCATCGTTCGCCTTGTGCTCCCACCGTAGTCGGGCGCCCGCGAACTGTCACGCGCCATTTCGGCGTGGCGTGGCCCGCAGCGGCGTCGCCGCCACCGTGGCCGCGCCGACCACGTGCGCTCCCGCCGCGGAGAGGGCTCGCGCGGCCTCGCGCAGGGTCGCCCCGGAGGTGACGACGTCGTCGGCGATCACCACCCGAAGTCCCGTCGCGCGGCGGGCAACGAGGCTTCCAGCGGCGTTCGACGCGCGCTCCTCGCGGCCGAGGGCGCGCTGGTCGGCGGTCCGCCGCGCCGGCGCCAGCAGGGTCGCGGGCCGAAGCCCTGTGCGGCGCACCAGCAGGTCGACCACGCGGTATCCGCGCCGCCGCATCGCCGCGCGCGAGGTCGGAACGGGCACGACGACCAGGCCCGACTCCCCGGCCGCGACGGCGCGCAACGACGCGTGCAGAGCGGGCGCGAGCTCGCGCGCGAGCCCGGTGCGGCCCTGCTCTTTCAGCGCCCGCAACGCGCCGGCGGCGACGTCGCGGTAGTCCAGTCCGCTCCACACCGTCAGACCGTCGAGCTCGCGACGCCGAGGCCGCGGCACGAGCGCGGCACGGCACGCGGCGCACAGCGGCCGGCCGGGCGCGGCGCAGCCCGCGCAG
>NZ_JASGEC010000065.1:0-19590 GCF_047606685.1 Microbacterium sp. | reverse complement strand
GTACGGAATCTAGAGGGTGGGCTCGGGCGCACAGGGTGGGCTCGGCGATCCGGGAGGGGGAGAGGGGGAGAGGGGGAGGGGGATTTGGGGGAGGGGGACGGGGGACGTATAGTGGGGATGCCGAAGACCGCCGGTCATCGTCGTGCGCGCTAGCGAATGGCGATCGAAGCTACTGCTGAGCAGGGGCCTGCGCAGGTGACACGAACAGCTGTTCAGCTCCGTGCGCTTGCGCCGGAGCTTTTTCTTTGCAGCCCCGGAGTCGAAGGCGGCGCCCGCACCGCGGAGCGTCTCGCACAATCAAGGAGTGGCCATGGCGCAAAAGGACGCAACGGTTGCCGAGCTCACGAAGAACTTCGAGGACTCGACTGCCGTTCTGCTGACCGAGTACCGCGGTCTGACGGTTGCCCAGCTCAAAGAGCTGCGCAACAGCATTCGTCAGGACGCGGATTACGCCGTGGTGAAGAACACGCTGACCAAGATCGCGGCGAACAACGCCGGGATCGACTCGCTGGACGACGACCTGAAGGGTCCGTCGGCCATCGCGTTCGTGCACGGCGACCCGGTCGCCGTCGCAAAGGGTCTGCGTGCCTTCGCCAAGGCACACCCTCTTCTCGTGATCAAGGGCGGCTACTTCGATGGCGCCCCCCTGAGCGCGGAAGAGGTAGGCAAGCTCGCCGACCTCGAGAGCCGTGAAGTCCTGCTGGCGAAGCTCGCCGGCGCCTTCAAGGCCTCGCTGTTCCAGGCGGCATATGTCTTCAACGCCCCGCTGTCGAAGGCCGTCCGCACGGTCGACGCGTTGCGTGAGAAGCAGGAGTCCGCGGCCTGAACCGGTCCGCGGCAGACACACCCCGAATCAAGGAGAAAGAAATGGCAAAGCTCAGCACCGACGAGCTGCTCGACGCGTTCAAGGAGCTCTCGCTCATTGAGCTCAGCGAGTTCGTGAAGAAGTTCGAGGAGACCTTCGAGGTCACCGCCGCCGCCCCCGTCGCCGTCGCCGCTGGCGCGCCGGCCGCCGGTGGCGCCGGTGGCGAGGCCGCCGCCGAGGAGGAGAAGGACTCGTTCGATGTCATCCTCGAGGCCGCCGGCGACAAGAAGATCCAGGTCATCAAGGTCGTCCGCGAGCTCACCTCGCTCGGCCTCGGCGAGGCCAAGGCCGTCGTCGACGCCGCTCCGAAGCCCGTGCTCGAGGGCGCGAACAAGGAGACCGCCGAGAAGGCGAAGGCGTCCCTCGAGGAAGCCGGCGCGACCGTCACCCTCAAGTAAGACCGAGCGGATGCCGCAGCGCGGCGTTTCGCACGAGAGCCCCGAGGGCGCGCCCTCGGGGCTCTCGTGCGCCCGCCACCCTTCGAGCGGGCGTCTTGAAGACGTTGTCCTCGGTGCTTATGTTTAACGGTGGAAGCGATTTCGCGCCGATCGCCGTCTGGCTCGGCACGTTGCCCGACTCAACGATGAAGGGGAAACGAATGAACGCCCACACCCATGTCCGCGCCGCAGCCGCAACGGCGGCGCTCGTGACCACAGCAGCCCTCATCGCCGGATGTTCCGGCGGCGGAGGCGGCGGCAGCACCGAGAGCAGTGGCGGCGGAGGCGACCTTGCCGGGACCACCCTCAACGTCGTCGCCGCCTGGTCCGGGGCCGAGCAGGAGAACTTCGAGGCGGTGCTGAAGAAGTTCACCGACGACACCGGCGCAAAAGTGAACTACACGAGCTTCGGCGACAATGGCCCCACGTTCATCCAGGGCCAGATCGAGGGCGGCACGCCGCCCAACGTCGCGGTCATCGGCCAGCCGGCGCTCATGCAGTCGCTCGCCGAGAGCGGCGACATCAAGCCTGTCAGCGACGATGTGCGCACCGCCGTCGAAGCGAACTACTCGCAGAGCTGGATCGACCTCGGCACCGTCGGCGACGAGTTGTACGGGGTGTGGTTCAAGGCCGCGAACAAGTCCACGGTCTGGTACAACAACGACATCTACAGCGAGGCTGGCGCGACCGTTCCCGAGGACTGGGACGGGTTCATGGACCAGTTGCAGCTGGTCCAGGACTCCGGGTACTCCGGGATCTCGGTCGGCGCGGATGTCGGTTGGCCCTTGACCGACTGGTTCGAGAACGTGTACCTCCGCACCGCCGGCGCGGACAAGTACGACCAGCTCACCAAGCACGAGATTCCGTGGACCGACGCATCGGTGAAGGAGGCTCTGACGGTGCTCGGCGAGCTGTGGAGCAGCGACGTGCTGCAGCCAGGTGGCGCGCAGCGCACCTTCCCCGACAGCGTGACCGCGGTGTTCGGCGCGAACCCCGAGGCCGGCACCGTGTACGAGGGCGACTTCGTGGCGGGGAACATCACGGCCGACGGCAACTCGGTGGTCGGCGAGAACGCGCTGTTCTACGACTTCCCGGCGATCAACGGCTCCGCCCCCGCGGTCGTCGGCGGCGGTGACGTCGCCGTGCAGTTCACCGACGACGAGGCGACCAACGCGCTCATGGCCTACCTCGCCTCGCCGGAGTCGGCGGAGGTGTGGGTGCCCAAGGGGGGTCTGACATCGCCCAACAACGGGGTGGACACCGCGCTCTATCCGGACGATGTGTCGCGGCAGATTGCCGAGGCGCTCACCAGCGCCGAGACGTTCCGCTTCGACATGTCCGATCTGACGCCGAGCGCCTTCGGCGGCACCCAGGGGCAGGGGTTCTGGCAGGAGATGATCACCTTCTACGAGAAGCCCGGAGACATCGAGGGCACGATGAAGCGGCTCGAGAAGGCCGCTGCCGCCGCCTACTGAGCACGCGGCCGTGACCGTTCTCGCCGAGGCGGCGGACACGTCGGCCGTCCCCGGCGGCGGGCCCAGAGCTCGTCGCCGGGGGGATGGCCGGCTGCGCCGCACCGTCCTGCTCGCGTCCTTCCTGGCGCCCGCGCTCGTGGTTCTGGGCGCTCTCGTGGTTTACCCGATCGTGTACACGGTGATCCGCTCGTTCTACAGCACGGCGGGGGACGAGTTCGTCGGCTTCGAGAACTACGTCACGATGTTCACGAACGAAACGACGTTCACCGCGATCCGCAACAACCTCATGTGGGTGATCGTGGCCCCGATCACGTGCACGATCCTCGGCCTGATCTTCGCCGTGCTGCTCGAGAAGCTGAAGTGGAAGACCGCGTTCAAGCTGATCATCTTCATGCCGATGGCGATCTCGATGCTCGCCGCGGGAGTCATTTTCCGCGGCATGTTCCAGGAAGACCCCAACCTCGGGGTCGTCAACGCGACCGTGGTGGGCATCAACAACCTGTTCTCCGACGAGGCGGGCTACCCGGGCGCGCGGCCCCGCGACGGGTTCGGGGTCATCGCCGACGGGGGCGTCATCGCGAGCGAGGGCGAGCTGCGCGCCGGCGACTCGCAGAACTTCCCGCTCACCGGCATCCGTCAGTCGAACCTGCCTGACGACGCCGCCCAGGCCGTCCAGCCGCCGGCGCCCGGCGGCGACCAGATCACCGGAACGGTGTTCCTCGACGTCGTCAGCGGTGGCGGGGGGACGAACGGAGAAATCCAGGATGGCAAGAGCGGTCTGCCGGGGATCCGCGTCGAGGCGGTCGCCCCCGACGGCTCGGTGCGCGGGTATGCGACCACGGGCGCCGGCGGAGAGTTCGTCATCGAGGGGCTGGATGCGGGCGAGGGCTATCGCGTGGCGCTGCCGGCGACCAACTTCACGGAGGGCTTCCAGGGTGTCTCGTGGCTCGGGCCGGCGCTCATCAACGCCGTCATCATCCTGTCGTACGTCTGGATCTGGGCCGGGTTCGCGATGGTCATGATCGCCTCCGGCCTGTCGGCGATGGACCGTTCGCTGCAGGAGGCGTCGCGCATCGACGGTGCCAACGAGTGGCAGGTGTTCACTCGGATCACGGCCCCGTTGCTCTCGCCCGTGCTGGTCGTCGTGTTCGTGACGCTCGTCATCAACGTGCTGAAGATCTTCGACCTCGTCTACGTGATACCGCCCGGCCAATCCAAGCCGGCGGCGAACGTCATCGCCGTCGAGATGTGGACGGTGTCGTTCGGCGGCGGCAACAACCAGGGACTCGGCTCGGCACTCGCGATCCTGCTGCTGATCCTCGTGCTGCCCTCGATGATCATCAACGTCCGTCGGTTCCGTGAGGAGCGCAGCCGATGACCGCGTCCGACCTCGCCATTGTCCGCGGCAAGAAGACCGTCGGCCAGCGTATTCTCGGCGTGCTCAGCTCGAGCGTCGTCAACATCGTGCTGATGGTCGTCGCCCTGTTCTGGCTCATCCCGAGCATCGGCTTGTTCGTCACGTCGTTGCGCACGGCGGGCGACAGCTCGTCGTCGGGATGGTGGACGGTGTTCACGAAACCGGCCGAGCTGACGCTGGAGAACTACGCCAACTTGCTCTCCAACCCGACCATCACCGGGTCGTTCTGGAACACGATCGTGATCGCCGTTCCCAGCACCGTGTTGGTTGTGCTGATCGGCGGGATCGCCGCGCACGCGTTCGCGTGGATGGCCTTCCCCGGCCGGGACTGGCTGCTCATCTGCGTGATCGTGCTGCTCGCGGTGCCGATTCAGGTCGCGCTGATCCCGCTCGCGCGGCTGTTCGGCGCGCTCGGGATCTTCGGCACGGTGATCGGCGTCATCCTGTTCCACGTCGCCTTCGGGCTGCCGTTCGCCATCTTCCTGCTGCGGAACTTCTTCACGCAGGTGCCCGCCGAACTGCTCGAGGCCGCTCGCATCGACGGCGCGGGGGAGTGGCGCATCTTCCTGCAGGTCATCCTTCCGCTGGGCCTGCCGGCGGTCGCGTCGCTCGCGATCTTCCAGTTCCTGTGGACGTGGAACGACATGCTCGTGGCGCTCATCTTCACGAACTCGGAGTCGCAGCCGCTGACGGTGGCCATCCAGTCACAACTGCGCCAGTTCGGCGCGAACATCGACGTGCTCTCGTCGGGCGCGTTCCTGTCGATGATCGTGCCGCTGATCGTGTTCTTCGCCTTCCAGCGCTATTTCGTGCAGGCGCTGATGGCTGGCTCGCAGAAGTGAGTCGCGTGCCCGGATCGATCCGGGGATGCCGCATGCCGGGTCAGCCCGCGCAGCCGAGGCTCCGCTGCATCCCCCTCATCGCGTCGATCTCCGCCGACTGGGTGGCCTTCATCGCGCCGGCCACCTCGAGCACGCGGGGCTGGCTGCCCCGCTCGAGGACCGCGGCGACCATGCTGATCGCGCCCTCGTGGTGGCGGACCATGAGGCGCAGGAACAGGCAGTCCCCCTCGGCGCTGCCGGCGGGGGCCGCGCGCAGGGCGGACAGCTCGGCATCCGTGGCCATGCCCATCGCCTCGCGCAGCTCGGCGTCGGTCATCGCCTCGCCGTGCCCGGCGTGCTCCGACATCCACAACATCGGCGGATCGCCCGCCTGGGGCAGCCCCCAGCCCACGAGCCACTCGTACATCTGGCCCGACTGGGCGGCCTGGCCGGTCGCGATGTCGTACGCCAGCGCGCGCAACTCGTCGTCGGCCGTGGATCGGTAGGCCGTCATCGCCATCTCCACGGCCTGGGCGTGGTGCGTCTGCATGTCGCGGGCGAATCCGGCGTCCGCCGCGTTCGCGGCCTCGGCGGGCGCGGTGCTGCCGCCCGTGTCGAAGGCGGTGAAGCGGCCGATGCCGAACGCCAACGCCGCCGCGGCGAGCACCGCGACCGCGACCAGCAGCCAGCGTGGCGGGTCGGCCGGGGCGCCGGCCATCAGCTCTGCTTGCCCGGACCGTCGATCGCGCCCGTGCACGACGACGTCGGCTCGGGCACGTTCTGGCTGCGCCAATACTCCTCGAAGAACTGCGGGATGCGCGCGTCGCTGGCCGAGTCGAGCTTGAGCTGCGCGTTCCACGCGCTGAGCACGATCGGCGAGTCCAGGCCCTCGTACGGCGACAGGATGACGTAGGTCGACGGCAGCTGGGCGCGCAGCTCAGCGAGCTGGTCGCCATCCACCTTCGCCGCGTCGTACGTCACCCACACCGCGCCGTGCTCGAGCGAGTGCGTGGCGTACTCGTTCTGCTGCGGCTCGGTGTAGATGCCGCAGTTGAGCCAGTACGGGTTGTGCGGTCCGCCGGCCGGCGGGCTCTGCGGGTAGTCGACGGCTTCCTGGGTGTGCTCGGAGACGTTCTCGAACGTCTCCACACCTTCGATGACGGCGCCCGTGCTGTCGTGCTCGGTGTATTCGGCCGCCGGGGCCGGCTTGGGGGCGAAGACGAAGGATGCCACCACCACCGCTGCTATGACGATCGCCGCCGCGACGCCGACCGTCCACCACACGAGCTTGCTGCGCCGGCGGCGGGCCAGCTGCCGCTGGTACTCGGCGAGCTTCTCCTGCTTCTTCGCCTCGCGCTGCTGCTTGACGGTGTGGGCGATCTCGGCCTGCGTGGCCGGGTTGCCGCTCGCGCGCTGCTCGGCGGAGGGCTGCCGTTTCGGTGTCATCGTTCTCCCGGGGCTCCGCCAACCAGCCTACGGGAGCCCGCCGACGGCGCAGCGGCTACCGTGGAGGTGTGCGATTTGCCAAGACCGTCATCGACCTCGTGGGCGACACCCCTCTCGTGCGCCTCAACCGTGTGACCGAGGGCGTGGCCGCCACCGTGCTCGTCAAAGTCGAGTACCTCAACCCGGGCGGGTCGAGCAAAGACCGCATCGCCGAGCGCATCATCGACGCCGCCGAGGCGTCGGGAGAACTGGGGCCCGGCGGCACGATCGTCGAGCCGACGAGCGGCAACACGGGCGTCGGCCTCGCTCTGGTCGCGCAGCAGCGCGGCTACCGCTGCGTGTTCGTGCTGCCCGACAAGGTCGGCCAGGACAAGATCGACGTGCTCACCGCGTACGGCGCGGAGGTCGTGGTGACGCCGACGTCGGTGCCGGCCGACTCGCCGGAGTCGTACTACAGCGTGAGCGACCGCCTCGCCCGCGAGATCCCGGGAGCGTTCAAGCCGAACCAGTACGAGAACCCGAACGGGCCGCGCAGCCACTACGAGACCACGGGGCCCGAGATCTGGCGCGACACCGACGGGCGCGTCACGCACTTCGTCGCCGGCGTCGGCACCGGCGGCACGATCTCGGGCACCGGTCGATACTTGCGCGAAGTATCGGACGACGCGGTGCGCATCGTCGGCGTCGACCCCGAGGGCAGCGTGTACAGCGGGGGGTCGGGCCGGCCGTACCTCGTCGAGGGCGTGGGCGAGGACATCTGGCCGGGCGCGTACGACCCCGCCGTGCCGCACGAGATCGTGGCGGTCGGCGACGCGGAGTCGTTCGCGATGACCCGCCGCCTCGCCCGCGAGGAGGGTCTGCTCGTCGGCGGCTCGAGCGGAATGGCGGTCGCCGGAGCGCTGCGGGTCGCACGCGAGCTGCCGGCATCGGCCGTCGTGGTCGTGCTGCTGCCCGACGGCGGCCGCGGCTACCTCGGCAAGATCTTCAACGACCAGTGGATGCGCGCGTACGGCTTCATCGGCTCGGACGACCGCGAGACGGTGGCGGATGTCGTGGCCACCCGGGCCACCGGCATCCCGGAACTCGTCCACGCGACGCCCACCGACACGGTGCTCGACGCGATCACGCTCATGCGGCAGTTCGGCGTCTCGCAGCTGCTCGTGCTGGCGGCCGCGCCGCCGGTCGTGATGGGCGAGGTCGTCGGCTCGATCGACGAGAAGGGCCTGCTCGACAAGGTCTTCCGCGGCGAGGCGAAGACGACGGATGCCGTTTCGCTGCACGTGGACGGGCTGTTGCCGCTCATCGGCGTGCACGACTCCGTGGCACGCGCGCGAGACGCGCTGGCGACCGCCGACGCGCTGCTGGTGACGCGCGACGGCAAGCCGCACACGGTCGTGACCCGGCAAGACCTGCTGGCCTACCTCTCCCGCTGACCCCCGCGGCGTCACACACGCGCCGCGGACCCCGTGGTCGGCTTAGGCTCGTCTGGTGAGCACTCAGCACGACGACACCCCGCAGCACTTCGACACTCTCGCCATCCATGCAGGGCAAGAGTTCGATCCGACCACCGGCGCGATCATCCCGCCGATCTACCAGACCTCGACGTTCGTGCAAGACGGCATCGGCGGATTCCGCGGCGGCTACGAGTACAACCGGTCGGGCAACCCGACGCGCACGTCGCTGGAGACGCAGCTGGCAGCCCTCGAGGGCGGCGCGCACGCGCGCTCGTTCTCGTCGGGCCTAGCCGCAGAGGACGCGCTGCTGCGGGCGGCGTTGAAGCCGGGCGACCACATCGTCATCGGCAACGACGTGTACGGCGGCACGTACCGGCTGCTCACGCGCATCTTCGGCCCGTGGGGCATCGAGACGACCACGGCCGAGCTCGGCGACCTCGACGCGGTGCGGGCGGCGATGCGGCCGTCCACCCGGATCGTCTGGGTCGAGACGCCCAGCAACCCGCTGCTGAAGATCACGGATGTCGCCGCTCTCGCCGAGCTCGCGCACGGCGCGGGCGCGACGCTCGTGGTGGACAACACGTTCGCCACCCCTGCGCTGCAGCGCCCGTTCGAGCTCGGCGCCGATGTCGTCGTGCACTCGACGACGAAGTACCTCGGCGGGCACTCCGACGTGCTCGGCGGGGCAGTGGTGCTGCGCGACGACGCGCTGCTTGAGGCGGTCGGGTTCCAGCAGTTCGCCGTCGGCGCCGTGTCGGCCCCGCTGGACGCGTGGCTCACGACCCGCGGCATCAAGACCCTCGGGGTTCGGATGCAGCGGCACTCGGAGAACGCGCAGGCGGTCGCCGAGTGGGCGGCCGGGCGGGCGGAGTTCGAGGCCGTGTACTATCCGGGGCTCTCGTCGCATCCCGGCCACGACCTCGCCGCGCGGCAGATGACAGGCTTCGGCGGCATGGTGTCGGTGGGGCTCGCCGCCGGGCCTGCCGCGGCGCGCGCGTACGCCGAGTCGACCCGCGTGTTCCAGCTCGCCGAGTCGCTGGGCGGTGTCGAGTCGCTCATCGGCTACCCGCCGGACATGACCCACGCGTCGGTGCGCGGCACCGCGCTCGCGGTGCCCGAGAACGTGGTGCGGCTCTCGGTGGGGATCGAGGATGCCGGCGACCTCGTCGCCGACCTCGAGGCGGCGCTGGGGCGCATCGCCCGCTGAGCCAGGACACATCGCACGCGAAGCGGGCGTCCAGACAACGCTGTTACACTGATTCGAAACGATTCGATTTCACGCTGCGACGACCCATGACCACCACCGCCCCCATCTCCCGGCCGCCGGAGACCGAGCCTGCCGCGCGCATCGCGCCGACGCGGCCCATCGAGGTCGAGCCGGCGATCACGCGTGCGATGGACGCCGTCGAGGCGGGGATGACGGACTCCGGCCGCATCCGGCTGCCCGGATCGCCGACCGGCGCCATCCGCACCCTCGGCTCCAACCCGGCCACCGCGCCGGTCATGCTGCACCCCGGCGACGCCATCCCGGCCGGCCGCCGGGTGCTCTACATCATCCTGCTCGGTGCGCTGACCGCGCTCGGCCCGTTCACGATCGATCTGTACCTGCCGGCGTTCCCGGTGCTCGAGGCCGACTTCAACACGACGGCCGCGGCGATCCAGCTGACGTTGACGGGCACCATGATCGGCTTCGCGCTCGGCCAGCTGATCGTCGGGCCGCTGTCCGACAAGGTGGGCCGCCGCATCCCGCTGCTCGCAGTCACCGTCCTGCACGTCGTGGCCAGCCTCCTCGCGGCGTTCGCGCCGACGCTCGACCTGCTGATGGTGGCGCGTGTGCTGATGGGCGCGGGCGCCGCGGCCGGCGGCGTCGTCGCCGCGGCGATCGTGCGCGACCTATTCGGCGGGCGCCGCCTGGTCGTGATGCTGTCGCGCCTCGCGCTCGTCTCGGGCGCCGCCCCCGTGATCGCGCCGCTGCTCGGCTCGGCGCTGCTGCTGGTGATGCCGTGGCGCGGCATCTTCGTCGTGCTGTCCGCCTACAGCGTCGTCATGCTGGCGATGGTCGCCGTGTTCATCCCCGAGACCCTGCCGCGCGAGCGCCGGCAGGAGAAGGGCAGCACCACGGTGTGGCAGCGCTACCGCGCCGTGTTCAGCGATCGCGTGTTCGTCGGTGTCATCCTCATCGGCGCGATGAGCTTCAGCGGACTGTTCTCGTACCTGTCGGCCTCGCCGTTCTTGTTCCAGCAGAGCTACCAGCTCGACGCGCAGCAGTACGGCGTGCTGTTCGCGGTCAACTCGCTCGGCCTCGTGGCGGGCGTGCAGGCCGCGTCGCGGCTGGCCGCGCGCTTCGGCCCGCAGTGGGTGCTCGCGTTCTCGACGGCCGTGCTCGTCGCGGCCGGCTCGGCGATCGCCGTCGCCGACCAGCTCGGCCTCGGACTGTGGGGCACGCTCGTGCCGCTGTTCGTGTTCATGACGGCGTGCGGTTTCACGATGCCGTGCGTGCAGGTGCTCGCGCTCGACCGCCACGGCAAGGCCGCGGGCACCGCGGCGTCGATCATCGGGGCCGCGAACTTCGGTGTCGCGGGGCTCATCACGCCGGTCGTCGGCTGGGTTTCGCACGAGGCGGGCATCACCGCCACCACGATGGCGACCGTCATGATCGGATGCGCCGTGCTCGGCGTCGTGGCGCTGTGGGCGATCGTGCGCCCGCGCTCGGTGGCGATGCTCACGCCGTGACACGAACGCCTCTGGGAGGATAGGCGGATGCCGGGTGCCCGCGCGTTCGTCCGCCCCCTGTGGGTCGGGCTCGTCTTGCTCGCGGCCGCGGTCGCGCTCGGGGTGTGGGTCCACGGCGGCCCGCTCGGCATCGACCGCGCGACGCAGGAGTTCTTCGTCTCGGTCCGAGGACCGGCGCTGGAGAGCATCGCCTTCGCGCTGAACTGGGTCGGCGGCGGCTGGTTCGCGGTGTACGCCGTGCCCCTGCTCGGCGCGGCCCTGTTGGCGTTGCGGCGCAGATTCTGGGCCGCGGGCTACTTCGTCGCGGCGCTCGCGGTGAGCGCCCTGTTCGTGCAGATCGTCAAGCATGTGTTCGGCCGCGTGCGGCCCGACGACATGATCGTCGTGTCGGACTTCGGTTCATTCCCGTCGGGGCATACGGCCAACGCGGCGACGATGGCCGTCGTGCTCGCGGTGCTGTTCCCGCGCGTGTGGGTCGCGGTGGCCGGCGCGGCCTGGATGGCGCTGATGGCGATGTCGCGCATGCTCCTGGGCGCGCACTGGCTGACAGACACCGTCGCCGGCGCGCTGCTTGGAGCGTCGGCTGCGTTGCTCGTGGCCGCGGCGATGCTGCGCCCGCTGGCGGCCGAGGCCCGACGCGCGTCCGCGCCTGACGGCGGTGCCGCGCGTGGATAGGCTGTGCCCATGACCGACGACGCCGAACTCGCCCGACTGCGCGCGGAGGCCGAGCTCGCAGAAGCACAGCTCAAGGCGGCCCAGGCGAAGGCGGCGCTGGCCGCCGCCGAGGCGGCAGCATCCACCGCCGCATCCCCTGCCCCTGTCCCAGCCGACCCGGCCCCCGCCCCTTCCCCAGATCAGGGGATTTCGCCGACTCAGGACGATTCTGCGTCAAAACCTCCTGAGCCCGCCGAATCTCCTGATCTGGGTAAAACTGCCGGCCCGCTCGACGCCGACGAAGTGGCCAAGATCGTCGCGGGCTACACCTTCGAGGCCGAGACCCTCGACCTCGGCGCCCTCGTCAACACCGACCCCGTGCCCGAGGCGCAAATTCGCATCCCGCTCGCGATGACCAACCGCCATGGCCTCGTCGCCGGCGCCACCGGCACCGGCAAGACCCGCACGCTGCAGGGCCTGGCCGAGCAGCTCGCCGCGAAGGGCGTGCCCGTGTTCGCGGCCGACATCAAGGGCGACCTGTCGGGCGTTGCCACCCCGGGCGAGCCGAACGAGAAGCTCCTGGCCCGCACGAAGGCCATCGGCCAGGACTGGAAGCCCGAGGCATCCGTCACCGAGTACTTCGCCCTCGGCGGCATCGGCAAGGGCGTGCCGGTGCGCGCGACCGTCAGCGGGTTCGGCCCGCTGCTGCTGAGCAAGGTGCTGGGGCTCAACGAGACGCAGGAGTCGAGCCTCGGCCTCGTGTTCCACTACGCCGACGAGAACGGGCTCGCCCTCGTCGACCTGTCCGACCTGCGCGCGGTGCTCAGCTACCTCACGAGCGACGAGGGCAAGGGCGAGCTGAAAGAGCTCGGCGGCCTGTCGGCGGCGACGGCCGGCGTCATCCTGCGCGAGCTGATCACGTTCGCGGATGCCGGGGCCGACGTGTTCTTCGGCGAGCCCGAGTTCGAGGTCGCCGACTTCCTGCGCACCGCGCCGGACGGACGCGGCATCGTCTCGCTGCTGGAGGTGCCGGGCGTGGCCGACAAGCCGGCGCTGTTCTCCACGTTCCTCATGTACCTGCTGGCGGAGCTGTTCGAGCTGCTTCCCGAAGTCGGCGACCTCGACAAACCCAAGCTCGTGTTCTTCTTCGACGAGGCGCACTTGCTGTTCAAGGATGCGTCGAAGGACTTCCTCGCCGCGATCACGCAGACCGTGCGGCTCATCCGGTCCAAGGGCGTCGGCGTGTTCTTCGTCACCCAGACGCCGAAGGACGTGCCGGGCGACGTGCTCGCCCAGCTCGGCTCGCGCGTGCAGCACGCGCTGCGCGCGTTCACGCCCGACGACGCCAAGGCACTGCGCGCCACCGTCGGCACGTACCCGAAGTCGGGCTACGACCTCGAGCGCGTGCTGCAAGAGCTCGGCACGGGCGAGGCGATCGTCACGGTGATGAGCGAGAAGGGCGCGCCGACGCCCGTCGCGTGGACCCGGCTGCGCGCGCCGCAGGGCCTCATGTCGCCGACGCCCGACCCGGCGATCGTCGCCGCCGTGAACGCGTCGCCGCTACTGGCCAAGTACGGCACGGCGATCGACCGCGAGTCGGCGCGCGAGATCCTCACCGCGAAGATGAACGCGGCGGAGGCCGCGGCCGCGGCGGAGCGGGAGGCGCTCGAGAAGGCGAAGGCGGATGCCGAGTACGCCAAACAGCAGGCCGCGATCGACAAGGCGAAGGCCGCCGCCGACAAGAAGGCGCAGGCCGAGTACGAGCGGCTGCTGCGCAAGACGGCAGGCACCTCGCGCACGCGCTCGACGCGCACGCCGAAGTCGCCGGTGGAGAGCGTGCTCAACTCGCGCACGACGCAGACGATCCTGACCGGCGTGATCCGGGGGCTGTTCGGCAACGGCCGGCGCTGACCGCTCGGCGCGTTTCGGCGCGGCGTAGCATCGGAGCATGGCCACCAGGGCGCCGAAGGCGGACATCGACGAGTCGAAGGTCCGCGCCACGGGGCGCAAGAAGGTCGCCGTCGGCGTGCCGGCGGTGCTGCACGCGCTCGAGATCTCGTACGAGCAGATGGGCGTCACGCGCAGCATCCAGACCCTCCTCCGCGTCAATCAGAAGGACGGCTTCGACTGCCCTGGCTGCGCGTGGCCGGAGGAAGAGCGCCGCCACATCGCCGAGTTCTGCGAGAACGGCGCGAAGGCGGTCGCCGAGGAGGCGACGCTGCGGCGCGTCGGCCCCGAGTTCTTCGGCGCGCACCCGGTCGCCGAGTTGCGAGAGCACGACGACTGGTGGCTCGGGCAGCAGGGGCGGCTGACGCATCCCGTGATCCTCGACGAGGGAGCGACGCACTATCGGCCGATCTCGTGGGACGACGCGCTGCGCGAGATCGCGGACGCGCTCCGCGGCCTCGACGACCCCGACGAGGCGACCTTCTACACGTCGGGCCGCACGTCGAACGAGGCCGCGTTCCTGTACCAGCTGCTCGTGCGAGGGCTCGGCACGAACAACCTGCCCGACTGCTCGAACATGTGCCACGAGTCATCCGGCTCCGCCCTCACCGAGACGCTCGGCATCGGCAAGGGCACGGTGTCGATCGACGACGTGCACAACGCGTCGCTGCTCATCGTGGCGGGGCAGAACCCGGGCACCAACCATCCGCGCATGCTCAGCGCGCTGGAGAAGGCCAAGCGGAACGGCGCGACGATCATCGCCGTGAACCCACTGCCCGAGGCAGGGCTGGTGCGGTTCGAGAACCCGCAGACCGTGAGGGGCGTCATCCTCGGCGGCACGAAGATGGCCGACCAGTTCGTGCAGATCCGCCTCGGCGGCGACCAGGCGCTGTTCCAGGCGATCGGCAAGCATCTGCTGGAGGCCGAGGAGCGCGACGGGGGAGTCGTCGACCACGACTTCATCGCCGCGCACACGAGCGGATTCGAGGCGTACCGGCAGGCGATGAGGGATGTCGCGTGGAGCGACCTCGTCGCCGCGACCGGCGTGCCCGAGAAGACACTGCGCCGCGTGGCCGAGACCGTGCGCACGTCGCGGTCGACCATCGTGTGCTGGGCGATGGGGCTCACGCAGCACAAGCACTCGGTGCCGACGCTGCGCGACGTCGTCAACGTGCTGCTGCTGCAGGGCAACGTCGGCCGGCCGGGGGCGGGCGTGTGCCCGGTGCGCGGGCACTCCAACGTGCAGGGCGACCGCACGATGGGCATCTACGAGAAGCCGTCGGAGGCGTTCCTGGCTGCGCTGGACGCCGAGTTCGGCTTCACCGCGCCGCGCGCGCACGGGCACGACACTGTCGCCGCGATCCGCGCGATGCGCGACGGCGAGACTCGGTTCTTCATGGGGATGGGCGGCAACTTCGTCTCGGCGACGCCCGACACGCGGGTCGTCGAAGAGGCGATGCGGCGGGTGGGCCTGACCGTGCAGGTGTCGACCAAGCTCAACCGGTCGCACGTCGTGACCGGGCGGCGGGCCATCATCCTCCCCACCCTCGGGCGCACCGACCGCGACCGCCGGGCCGGCGCCGATGGCGTCGAGCACGAGCAGAAGGTCACGGTCGAGGACTCGATGAGCGCCGTGCACGCCTCGCGCGGCCGGCTCGCGCCGCCGGCGGACGACCTGCTCAGCGAAGTCGCGATCATCGCGCGGCTGTGCGCGCTGCTGTTCGGCGGCGCGGGGCGCCCTTCGGCAGGCTCAGGGACCGGAGTGCCGCGGGCCGACTGGGAGGCGCTCGAGGGCGACTACGCGCTCATCCGCCAGCACATCCAGAACGTGGTGCCGGGCTTCGACGGCTACGAGGCGAGGATCGACAAGGGCCGCACGCTGTTCCTGCCCAACGGCCCGCGCGACGCGCGGCGGTTCGCCACTGCGACGGGCAAGGCGATGTTCACGGCCAACCCGCTCGAGTACCCCTCTATCCCGCACGGCCGGCTGCTGCTGCAGACGCTGCGCTCGCACGACCAGTACAACACCACGATCTACGGCAAGGACGACCGCTACCGCGGCATCCACGGCGGCCGGCGCGTCGTGCTGGTCAACCCGGCAGACATCCACAAGCTCGGCTTCGCGGAGGATGAGATCGTCGACCTCGTCTCGGAGTGGCGCCGCCCCGACGGCGAGGTCGAGGAACGCCGGGCGGAGGAGTTCCGTGTCATCGCGTACGACACCCCGCGCGGCAACGCCGCCGCGTACTATCCGGAGACCAACGTGCTCGTGCCGCTGGACTCGGTCGCCGACGTGAGCGGCACCCCGACCTCGAAGTCGGTGATTGTGCGGCTCGAGCACCGCTGACGCGACGGGCGGGCTCAGCAGGGCGGAGCTGCGCCTCGCGCTACAGAAACCCGCAGTCGCGCCCGCGAATCACTGCGGCGACTGCGGGTTGCGATAGCGCGAGCGAGTCGCCCGGCGCGCCGCAGCGCGTCCGGCTGCGTAGGCTGAGGCAATGCCCGTCGCCGCCGTCGTGATCACCGTTTCAGACCGCGCCGCGGCCGGCGCGCGCGACGACGCGAGCGGCCCGGTCGCCGTCGCGGCGCTGCGCGAGGCGGGGTTCGCGTGCGACGATCCGGTGGTCGTATCCGACGGAGCCGACAGTGTCCAGGGCGCGCTGCGCGCCGCTCTCGCCGCGGGCGCTCGGCTCGTCGTGACCACCGGCGGCACGGGGATCGGCCCCCGCGACCGCACACCCGAGGGCACGGTGGCCGTGCTCGAGCGCGAGCTCCCGGGCATCGCCGAAGAGCTGCGTCGCCTCGGCGCCGCGCACAAGCCCGCGGGAATGCTGTCGCGCGGGCTCGCCGGAGTCGCGGGCGACGCGCTCGTGGTGAACCTCCCCGGCTCGCCGGGCGCCGTGGCATCCGGCATGCCTGTCGTCCTCTCGATCGCGCGCCACGTGATCGACCAGCTGGGCGGAGGCGACCACCCGTGACCGTGCGCCTGGCCGCGATCAGCGTCGAACCGCTCTCGCTCGACGCGCACGTCGCGCTCGTCGCCGATCCGGCGATGGGCGCCGAGACCGTGTTCGTGGGGCGAGTGCGCGACCACGACCCCGACGCTGCGGGCGCCGTCGTCGCGCTGGAGTACACCGCCCATCCCGACGTCGAGGCGACGCTGCGGCGGCTTGCGGCCGAGGCCGCCGGCGACACCGGCGCGCTCGTGGCCGTCAGTCACCGAGTCGGACGGCTGGATGTCGGCGAGCCCGCCGTCGTGATCGCGGTCGCCGCCGCCCACCGCGGCGACGCGTTCGCCGTGTGCCGCGCGCTCATCGAGGCGATCAAGACCGACCTGCCGATCTGGAAGCGCCAGGTCGAGGCCGACGGATCGACCGCGTGGAAGGGCCTCGGCGGGTAGGCGCGGCGCTCGACAGAGCGAGGGGTCAGCCGCCGGCGAACGGCGGCAGCACGTCGACCGTCTCGGCACCCGTCAACACGGCATTGTCGTCGCGCTGCGCGCCGTCGACGAGCACGGCGCAACGGGGCAGGATGCCGCGCAGCCCCGGGTGCTCGCTCACGAGCGCGGCACGCAGCGCGCCGAGCGTCGCCTCGTCGCGCGCCTCCTCCGCGCGGCCGACCGCCTCTTCGGCGGCCGCGAAGTAGCGCACCCGGGTCACGCCCGCTCCCACCCCGCGGCGAGCTCGGTGATCGCGGCGACCGCGACATCGGGCGAGCTGCCAGTGCGGCCCGCGACGAGCCCGGCGACATAGGCGCTGAACGGCGCGGCCGGTCGCGCCACACCCTTAGACACGTCGCGCGCGAGATCGAGGACCAGCGCGATCGGCACGTCGTCGCGGCTCAGCGCGAACCGCTCGCACAACGCGTCGGCCCACGCGTCGAGGGCTTCCGGGGGCAGATGCTCAGCCATCCATTCGCTCCTTCGCTCGCTTCAGATCCTCCCACGTGTCGATGTCGCGGGTCGCGTCGGGCGCGTCGACGACGGCGACGTTGAGACCTGCGACGAGCGCGCGCATCGACGCGTTGCGCCCGCGGTCGGGAAGAGTGGATGCGGTCTCCCGCAGCGCCGCCGTGCGGTACAGGCCGGTGAGCCACTGGGCGCGACCCGTCGCGTCGGCGAGGCACACCCCGCCGATGTCGGAGGGCAGGAGCATCATGTCGTGCACCAGCCGCGAGACGGCGGCGCCGACATCGGGGAGGTCGCATGCCAGCACGAGAGTCCACTCGGGCACGGCGGCCGCCGGTGCTCCGGGTGCTGAGTCGTCCCACGAATCGCGCCACGAGTCCAGGCCCGCGATGATGCCCGCGACGGGGCCGCCGAACGGGGGGTCCTCGGGGGCCCACGTCACCGGCAGCGTCGGGTCGAGCACGGGCGCTGCCACCGTGATCGGGTCGGCTCCGGCATCCCGCGCCGCGTCGACCGCGGCGTGCAGCAGGGTGCGCCCGCCGACCACGAAGAGCGGTTTGACGGCGCCGCCCACGCGTGAGCCCCGGCCGCCCGCGAGGAGGATCGCCCCGATGCTGGTCACAGCTCCGCGGGGCGCGTCCACGTTCCGGAGCGCCCGCCCTCTTTCGCGGTGACGCGCACGCTCTCGATCGAGGTCGACCGGTCGATGCCCTTCACCATGTCGACGACGGCGAGCGCCGCGACCGACACGGCTGTCAGCGCCTCCATCTCGACGCCCGTGCGGTCGGCGGTGCGGACGGTGGCCTCGATCTCGACGCCGTCGTCGACGATCGCGAGCTCCACGACGCAGCCGTGCACGCCGATCACGTGGGCGAGCGGCAGAAGGTCGGGCGTGCGCTTTGCGGCCTGGATTCCCGCGACCCGGGCGACGGCGAGCACGTCGCCCTTGGGCGCGGAGCCGTCGCGCAGGGCGGAGACGACCGACGGCGCGCAGCGCACGAATCCGCGTGCGGTCGCGGCGCGCACAGTCGGCTGCTTGGCCGTGACATCCACCATTCGCGCGTTGCCCGCGTCGTCGAGGTGCGAGAACGCCGTCATGAGATCAGCATGACATCCACGGGGTCGCCCGCGGCCACTTCGGCGACCTCGGCCGGAACGACGGCGTACGCTTCGGCGCGTGCCAGCCCGCCCGCCAAGTGCGATCCCGAGCCGCCCGCCGTCGCCGGGCGCACCGTCCAGCAGCCGGGGTCGCCGCGATCGATCGCGGCGGGAAGGTACTGGCGCCGCCCGGGCGGCGTGCGCCATCCGGATGCCGCGGGCAGCCGCAGCACGGGCCGCTGCAGCCGCTCGCGACCCTGGAGGGCGAGCAGCGCCGGTCGCACGAACACCTCGAACGACACCGCGGCGCTCACCGGGTTGCCGGGCAGCCCGAACAGCAGCGTCACGCGGTGTCCCGCCGCCAGCGCGCCGAAGCCCTGCGGCTTCCCTGGCTGCAGCGCGACCTTCGTGAACTCCATCGTGTCGGCGAGGGTCGTTCGGACCACCTCGTAGGCGCCCGCGCTGACGCCGCCCGAGAACACTACGGCGTCCACCCCCGACAGCCGCGCCATGAGCGCCGCGAGACCGTCGCCGTCGTCCGACACGACGGCGCGGTGCGCGACAACCGCCCCCGCGTCCTCGACGAGGCCCGCGAGCAGCGCGCTGTTGGACTCGGGGATCTGGCCGCGCTCGAGCGGCAGCCCGGGCGCGACGAGCTCCGACCCCGTCGAGACGACGGCCACGCGCGGACGCGGGCTCGCCACGACGTGCGGGATGCCGGCCGCCGCCGCGGCGGCGAGCTGCAGCGGGCCGAGCGCGACGCCCGCGGGCAGCATCTCGTCTCCGGCGACGGCGTCCTCGCCGCGCCGCCGGATGTGCGCGCCCGGCCGGGCCGGCGCGCACAGCACCGCGATCTCGCCCAGCGAGTGGGCCAGGCCGCCCACGGTGTCTTCGAACGGCACGATGGCGTCGGCCGCGGTCGGCACGGCGGCCCCGGTCATGATGCGCACCGCCTCGCCCGGCCCGATGGGCGGGTCCAGCGCGCTGCCGGCGGGCAGGTCTGCCACGACGCGGAGTGCCACGGGCGTGCCGCCGGCGGCGCCTGCGACATCCGCGAACCGCACGGCGAAGCCATCCATCGCGGAGTTGTCGAAGACTGGGATGTCGACCCCTGCCTGAAGCGGCGCGCGCAGCGTGCGCCCGCGCGCGGCGGCGAGGGCGACGAGCTCGGGATCGAGGGGGCGCACGTGCGCCAGGATGTGGTCGAGGTGCTCCTCGACGCAGCGCAGCTCGCTCACGCGTCGCCTCGCCACGCCGCGAGCCCGCCGACGAGCACGTCCGCCGCGATGCCGCGGGCGGCGAGCGCGTCGGCGGCGCGCGCGGCGCGGACGCCGTG
>NZ_JASGEC010000064.1:0-18459 GCF_047606685.1 Microbacterium sp. | reverse complement strand
CCCGGCGGCCTCCCGGGCCAGCTGCGCCGCCGCCGCCCGCCACGCCGCGGCCACCTCGTCGGCCAAGCGGGCGCCCCCGCCGCTCCCGTCCCCGTCGTCTGCGGCGCGATCCGCGGCAGCACCTGCCCCACCGCCGCGCTGCGCCGGGGGCTCTCCGAGCCCGGTGCGGATCGCGTGGTGCTGCGCCGTCGTGATCGACCCGGCCAGCAGCGCGTCCCGCAACGGCTCGTGCCACGGCGGCCGCACCGGCTCCGCGCCGGCCCGCCCGGCATCCTCCTCCTGCTCGTCCGCCCCGCCACCGGGGCGGCCGGCCCCGTCGCCCAGTCCGTCCACCAGCGCCTGCCCGACCCGGACGGCACGGACGGCCTCGCCGCGCGTGGCGCCCGTGGCATCCCGGACGAACTCCACCGCGTTGCGGTGCCCCGCCTCCTGAACCAGGCCGCCGTGCCCGCGCTCCCTGCCAGAGCGGGCGGCGGCCACACCGGCCAGCACGGACTGCAGCGTGGCGGCCTGCCGGGCGATCCCGGTCACCTCCGCGAGCGCGTCACGCACCGACGAGTCGGACAGCCCCAACGCCGACGCCGGCAGCTCCGCGGCGGGCACGTCGAGTTCCGCGAACACCTGCAGACGCCCCACGGCGTCGTGCATATCTTCGAGGAACCTCATACTTCGATTGTGCCAGCGGCCACCGACATCCCGCACACATATCCGAGTGCCTGTGGATAACTCGATCAAGCCATCAAAACGGCCACCGGATGCCTGCCCTTCGACAAGCTCAGGGACCAGACTGCCACCACGTCTGGTCGTCACAGTTGATAGCGTCCCCGTGTGAGCAAACGGCCCAAGAACCGACCGCCGCACCGCACGCAGGGCGGCGCCTCCTTCGGCATCGGCCAGCGCGGCGTGCCCGCGCACCGCGACGACGAGCCGGAGCTGCACCGCGAGGTGCTGGCCAGGCTGCACCCGAACGATCCGCTGCCGCTGCTTGCTTACGCGAGCACGCTGGCGGCGGCGTTCGAGGAGCGCTCCCCGTGGGAGAAAGCGGCGTCAGACCAGCCGACGCTCCCGCAGCTGATCTCCATGCTCCGCTCCACGGGCGAGCGGCCGACCGACGCGCTGCTGCTCGTGCTCAAGGAGTTCGCGGGAAACGACGTGCTGGCCCGGCGCGTGGCCATGGAAGTGGCCGGGCGGCGGCATCCACTCCCCCGCTGGCTCACTCAGCTCGATCAATTCCGCGCCAGTCGCGCCTTCGCCCTCGGGCACGTCCTCGGCGATGGTGAGAACGTCGTCATCGAGATCACGGCGCCGGCAGGCATCCTCACGCTCGTGCTGTACATCGACCACAACATGGGCACCGTCGTCAAGGACGGCTACGTGCTCGACGAGGCCTTCGACTTCGTCGTCGGCCGGCTGAACGAGCTGAGCCGCGACGAGACTGGCGTCACGAGCGGGGAACTGAGTCTTGCCGAAGCGCGCGCCCGGGCCGAGCAGGCGATCGCCAACGGCCGCATGGTCCATCCGCCGTTCGAGAGCGACACGTGGCCGAACGCGCGCCCCTTCGTGGAATGGATGCTGCGCCGCATGCCGAGCGGGGGCCACGGGTATCCCGACCCCGAGGACCCGGATGTCGCGCCGCTCATCGAGCAGCTCGCGGCCGACGCCGACCCGTCGGGGTTCGACGCGCGCCCCGGCTCGGACGACCGCGACATCGCCGAAACCCTGTTGGAGTTCGCGGCGAACTACCTCGGCGGCGATCCGCTGCGCTGGAGCCCGGTGACCGTCGAGATCCTGCTCGCCGACCTGTTCCCGCGCAAGGTGCACGCCGACGCGCGGTACCTCGACCGGGTTCCCGACGTGATGCGCGAGGTGATCGTCTACGCGCACGGAGTAAGGGATGTTCCCGGGTCTCTGACCCTCGAGACCCTCGCTGCCGTCGACCGGTACGAGCCCGAGTACCGGCGGCAGGTCGGCGTGCCGCGCAACCTCCGCAGCGAGCTGATGCGCGAGTTCGACCCGGGCGACCCGTACGCGTTCTTCAAGGCGCTGCTCGCAGCCCAGGTGGGCGGGGTCGACGCGATCGAGTCGCTCGACGTGTCGCCGTTGCCCGCCCGACCGTTGGATCTGGATGTCGTGGCGCCCGACATCCACGACCGCGTTTCCGCGGTGGCGGCTCTTGCCGCCGACACCGCCGACGCCCTGTTCGACGCCGAGATGCGCACCGCGGTGCTTCGCGTGATCGAGCGCGTCGCGGCATCCGATCCGACGATCTTCCGCCGCAACTCGCGCGTCGAGATGACCGCGGCCGCGCTCGTCTGGATCGCGGCGAACGTCAACGACGGGCTCCGCGAGGTGAGCGTGCAAGGGCTGATGCGCCACCTCGGCCAGAAGGGCAGCCCGTCCCAGCGTGCCGAGCCGATGCTGCGCGCGCTCGGCGTCGCGACGACGACCGGTTGGGCGTACGACCCGTCGCTCGGCGATCCGACGCTGCTCACCAGCCGCAAACGGCAGTCGCTCGCCGAGCGTTGGGAAGCGCTGCAGGAGGCGGACTGGCTCGACGAAGACGAGGAGTAGAAGGGGTGCCGCCGACAGGCGCGGCATAACTCCTCCTGCTCGCAGTGCCGACGCACGGGCAGTCGCTGAAATCCGGGCGAGCCCTCGGCACCGGGCGACGATCTGGCGGAGTTGTGCACCGTCTCACGGCAGCATCGATCCGCCGCCGCCCTTCGTCAGCCAGCGCAGATCGTCGAAGGCGCGGATCAAGTCCTCCATGACTCACGACGAGCTCGCGGTGCGCACCGGCATCGACTCGTCCAACATCCGCAGTTACGAAAGCGGCCGGGCGATGCCCAGCATCCACACGATCATCCGCATCTCACAAGCGCTCGACACCGAACCGGGCTTCTTCCTGCACGGACTCACGCTCGACCACTTCAACCCCGCCCCGGCGCGTCGACGCAAGGCGGGCTGACTTCGACACGTCTGCGATCGCGCCGCTGCTCATCAAGGAGCCGGGCACGGCTCGGTGCACGGTCGCCGGCCGCGCGGGAATGAACACGCGCACCGCGTCGTTGTACCTGTACTCGGCACTGTGAATGAGCCGTAACCGGAGGGACTCGTGGGCAAGAACTACGTCGACATCGAGAACGACCACGGCGAGACGCTGCGCTACCGCAAGCACGTCAATGGTCGTGGACTCATCGCGCACGGAGCCAAGGTGCACGCGCGCGCGGTCGTCGAGGCAGGGGCTTACGTCGAACCGGGCGCGCAGGTCGCGGAGGGCGCGGTGATCGGCCGCGGAGCCTGGGTCGAACGGGATGCCTCGATCGGCGCGGAGGCGCACGTCAACGCGCACGCTCACATCGGCGTCGGCGCTTCTGTCGGCCGGTGCGCGCAGATCGGCGTGCGGACGGTCGTCGGCGACGGTGCGCACGTCGCCCCGCTGGCGCTCATCGGCGACGACGAGCGGATTCCGCCGGGCGCCGAGGTCGCCACCGACCGCCGCGGCCTGCACCTCGCCGCCTGAGCGCGACGGGCGCTCCGCGCTTCGGCGCCCCGCACGACGATCGCTCAACAGTCACTAAGTGCGGTCGCGCCACGCCCGAACCCGCGCGAAGCGACTGCTGAGCCGAGCCTTCCACGCTCAACAGTCACCATGTGCGGATGACCCCTCGCGCACACCCGCGACAACCGACTGCCGAGCCGAACCCCGACGCCCAGAACCCTCAGCAGTCACCATGTGCGGATGACCCCCGCGCGCACCCGCGCGAAGCGACTGCTGAGCCACGCCTTCGACGCTCAGCAGTCACCATGTGCGGGTGACCCCCGCGCACACCCGCGCGAAGCGACTGCTGAGCGGAAGCCGGGCTGGGCGGGGGCGCCTCCAGCCGCTTATGCGAAGACGAACAGCACGAACCCGACGAGCGGCAGCGTGCCCTGGATCGCCGCGGCCCGCGCATACTTGCCGCCCGTCGTGAGCAGCACGAGCGCGGCGGCCACCATGCATCCGAGACTGAACAACACGAGCGCGCGCCCGGCGACCGCAGCTCCGGCCCAGAACAGCGCGATCCCGATGATCGCGCCGATCGCCAGGAACAGGTTGTAGAAGCCCTGGTTGTACGCCATCGGCTTGGTCGTCTCGGCCTGCTCCTGGGTCGCGACGCCGAAGCGCTTCCAGATGCGCGGCTGGGTCCACTGCACGCTCTCCATCACGAAGATGTACACGTGCAGCAGCGCGGCGAGCGCCGCGAACGCGGTGGCGAGGATGCCGGCCATGCCCTCACGCTACCGTGGACGGGTGCCCAGAAAGAGCGCCCGTCCACGCGGCGACGCCGCCCCGGCGCCGAGCGCGCCGTTCCGGCTGGGCGCGGTTCCAGGCGCGACGCCGGGCAAGTGGATCGACACGTGGCGCGAGCGCCGCACGAACCCGATCGAGCTCGTGCCGATCTCCGCCGCGACCCAGCGCGACTCCCTGAACGAGGTCGACGCCGCGCTCGTGCGGCTGCCGATCGACCGCGAGGGGCTGCACGTCATTCCGCTCTACGACGAGCTGCCGGTCGTGGTCTTCGCCGCCGACTCGCACCTCGGCGCGGCCGACGAGCTCGAGGCATCCGATCTCGCGGGCGAGGTCGTGATCACGCCCGTCGACGACGTGCTCGGGATGCCGCCTCCCCCCGACACCCGCACCCCCGCGTTCGCCGCCCCCGCCACGACCGACGAGGCGATCGCGACGGCCGCGTCGGGGGTCGGCGTGGTCGTGGTGCCGATGTCGCTCGCGCGCGCGCACCATCGCCGGGATGCCGCCTACCGTCCGTTGCGCGACGGGCCCGTGTCATCCGTCGCCCTCGCCTGGATCGCCGACCGCACGACGCCCGACGTCGAGGCGTTCGTCGGCATCGTGCGCGGCCGCACCGCCAACAGCTCGCGCTGACCCGCCCACCCCGCCCCCACGAAAGTGGCGCCCCGCGCCGCATCACCACCCCCGACCCGGCCCAACGCGCCACCTTGGCGCTGACCCGACAGACCCCGACCAGGAGCGCAGCACGAGACGGGGGATGTCGCCGACCTGGGTCTCTGCGACATCCCCCGTTGGACCGGCGCTCCGACGTCGCGCACACCCCCCGATGTGCCTTCGCCGTGCCCCCAGTGCGGGATCGTCCCCCCGGACTCCCCCACTGCAGCACCGCTCCACTGATCTGGAGCGCACGACCGCCCGCCTGATACAGCGGTGTCAGAATCCGGCGCCGTGGCACTCGAACGGCGCGACGAGCCCCGTGGCGAGGGATGCCGCGGCGAGCGCCTCCGCGGGCGGCTCGCCGGCCGCGAGGCCCGTGTGCACCGCGCCCAGCAGCTCGCACGCGACGTCGTCGGCGACGATGACGGGCGCCGCTATGACGCACCGCGTGCCCGCGTGCAGCCACGTGCGAGTCATGCCGATGGCCTCCTCGCCCCAGCGCACCGACGAGCGCCCGACCTCGCACGCCGACAGCACGACGGTCTCGGGCGGGCGCGGAATGCGGTCGATGTCGTAGCCGAACAGCGCTCCGTCGGCGAGCTCGAGACCCGAGAAGAGCGGGTTGTCGGATGCATGGCGCCCGTGCGCGGCGACGTGCAGCACCGACACCTCCGACGCGAGCTCGGCGACCGCGTCGACGGTGGCGGCCGCGCCGCGCACGAGCGCGACATCGCGCCCTGCCCGCATCCAGGCCGCGGCCGCGGCGTCCGCCTCCTCGTCGCCGCGGGCGACGCGCGGCCCGACCGCGATGCCGGCCGACAACCGGTCGTCGACGAGCGAGCCGCGCCGCGCCCACCGCGTCGCCGAGGGCGCGAGCGTGAACACACGTCCGCGCATTCCCGGCAGCATCGCCCACGGGATGCCGGCGAGCACCCCGGGTGTCGTGATCACGAGACGGCGACGGTCGGCGACTGCCACCGGCGCGTCGAGCAGCCGCTGAGACAGGGCCGCCAACCGCTCGTCGAGCGAGCGCCGCACGACGGCTCCCATGGGGCCGGAGCGCACCGACGCCGACACGTCCAGGTCGGCGCGCAGCCCGCCGAGCATCGCGCGGGCGGCGGGCCAGCCGGGCAGCGGCACGACCTGCGCGTCTCGGGATGTCGCGACCAGGCACGCCAGCACGCTCTCGCTCCACACGTACGAGAGCAGCGCGGTCTCATCGTCGAGCGCACCCTGCAACTGGGCCAGCGACATCCGCTCCTCGACGCTCGCGACCCCCGTCGACGACCACTGGCGCTCGCGCACCCACTCGTGCAGCTCGGCCGCGCGGGGCGAGGAGAGCCACGCGCCGTCGCCGCCTTCCGCGCGCAGCATGCGCAGCTCGGCCAGCGCCTCCGCGGTCTCTTGGTCGGGGGGAGGGCGAAGGGGCACCACTTGCTGCGCCGTGTGCCGGGCTCGTTCCGACCACTCGAACACGAGGTGGGGCCGGCCCGACCGCAGCGCCGAGCTCAGACCTCCCATCAGCAGCGGGACGGCATGCATCGATATCGCCGCCTGTAGGTCGAGGCTGCCGAATGAGAGCTGCCACTGCTCGAGCTCGTCCAGGCCGGCTGCGGCGTGGCGACGCACATCGGCCTCGCGCCTCGCCGCGGCAGCGCGCGCCACGCGCACCTCGGACGCGAGCAGCCGCACGTCGATCGGGGCGTTCGGCGGCACCCGCACCGCCGTGCTCCGCTGGTCTCCTTGGCGGTTGCCCTGCGCCGCGTCGCGGGCCGCCCGGAGCTGCCCCGCCAGCCGCACCGAGACGGCGTCGGCCCGAAGGCCCGCCTTGTGCAGAGAGGATGCCACCGACTCGATCTCCTCGGGAGCCAACGCGTGGGCGGCCACGGGGGCCTTTCCTCCGCGAGTGTCGTAGACGTCCGTGGCCAACTGCGCTCGGACGCGCACGGCGTCGGCCCGCGCCGCCCACGTCTCGTTGCCGAGTTTGCGGAACCGCCGCGCCGCCACAGCCGCCGTTCGCGCCGCTGCCGCCGGGGCGTGCGTCAGTTGCGAGCGGGCGAGCGCGACCTCGGTCTCGGCGCGCGACTGGGGCATGCGCTGCCTGCCGAACACCGCAGCGCTTGCTTCCAGGATCTGCTCGGCCTCCGCGGTGAGCCCGGCGTCGCGCAGCACCTCGGCACGGTCCACGTCGCCGATCGCGGTAACCACGGGGGACACTCCGACAAACCCAGCGCGCGCGCGGCCCATATCGCCCAGAGCCGTCACGATATCGCCGTTCAACAAGGCGATATAACCGAGATCGTGGCGCGCCTCGGCCTCATCGACGACCATCCCCTGCGCAGCGAAGGTGGCGGCGGCAAGCGCAGTGTCATCCCGCGCGGCTGTGAGCTTGCGGCGTTGGATGCTGATCATCGCTCGGTTCATCAGCAGATTTGCGCGCTCGACCGACTCGGCCATCGCGTCGATCGCTTGGGTCAGCCATGCGTCGGCCTCGTCGAGGCGCCCGGCGAAGGAGACGATCGACCCCATTTGGCCCATCAGGATCGTGCGAGTCTCTTCGCTGAGGGCAGGGCGCGACAGCACCTCCGCACAAAGCTCCTCTGCGTCGGACACCCACCCCATGCCCGCCGAAGCAAGGGCAATCGTCCCGTCGATTCGTGCGCGCAGGTCATCGTCGTCAGCACGGTCCGCCGCCATGGCAAGTGCGCGCGCCGCGGCCGTCAGCTTGCCCTGGTTCACCAGGTCGACGGCCGCGGCGTGAAGCTCCTTCGCCGTCCGAACCACAACTCCATCTTGGCCGCCCCGACGATGGGCGGCCAAGGCGAAGCTTAGACCGGCGCGGGCCCCCTCTTCTTCAGCTCCTTGATGATGGACTGCTTAGCCGCGCGCAGAGCGGCGACCCGCTCCGCATCCGTGCTGATCGTGCCATCCACCAGTCCATCAGCGATCGCCTCGGCGAGGAGGCCGGCCACGTAGGGAGCGGCGAACGAGGTCCCGCTCCAGATCGCGAATCCGCCTGTGAAGTCGTCCGGATCGATGGTCTCGCGACGAACCCCGTCGCGGTCGCTCCGGGTGTCGGGCTCGCCACCGCCTTCGAACGGCGGCAAGCTGCTCACCACAGACGCCCCTGGGGCGAACGTGGCCACCCAATCGCCGAGATTGCTGAACAGTGCCATCGTCCCGTTCGGGTTCAGGGCGCCGACCGAGAGGTGCGGTGCGGCATCCGCAGGATCCGTCACGGTGAAGTCCGCATCCGGCCACGCCCACAGGGCAGCGGGGAACGCCGGTCGATCAGTCGCGTCGTTGCCCGCCGAGCACACGACAGCGCAGCCGTGCCTGCGCGCGGCCACGAGGATCTCGTGCAGAGACAGATCGAACAGCTCGTCCTCCGGAGTCTCGTGATAGTAGCCCAGCGAGAGGTTGATGACGTCGATCGGGCGACCGCCCTCGGCGATCGGGGTCGCCATCCACTGAACGAGCACGCGAGCGGCGTACATGAACTCGCCCTCCAGCACGGTGCCCTGGCTGTCGGCGACGCGCACGGAAACGATCTCGGCATCCGGGCACTTCTGACGAACGATCCCAGCGATGAACGTGCCGTGTCCGGCGGCGTCGTCGATCTCCCCGTCGTACGGACCGGCGACATCGCCCGTCGCCTCCGGGTCGGTCTCCTTCTTGGACAACCCGATGACACGCTCCTCGAACGTCGGATACGTCGTCACGACCTTGTCGAGCCAGTCGTGTTTGCCGCATCCGGTGTCCAGCACCGCCACGACGGGTCGTCGGCCTCTCCCTTCGATGGGTTGGCGCTGCGGCGTCGGCTCCGCTCCGACGTAGTCCACAACCTGCCGCCCGCCGCTACCCGCGTACGCATAGCTGTCCGTGCCATTGGTGCGCTTGCCGCCGAACGGATTGGTCCGCTTACCGCCAAATGGGTTGGTCCGCTTGCCACCGAAAGGATCGATCGACATCACGTGGTCAAGGCTCACGCCCTTGAGTTCCTTGCTGCGTCCGACGCCCTTCCGCGCCCGCGCCCGCTGCAACAGCCGCCATGCGTCGATCGGCGGCACCGGCTGATCGTCGCGGTCCTCCCTCGGCTCTCGCACGATGCCGATGCGATGGATGGTGGGCAGATCGAGCCGTTCGCGCCAACGGGCAGCGCGGGCGATCGCTTCATCCAGTTCGAGGTCCGTTCCGTCAAGGTTCTGCAGCCGAACGCCCCACCCGAATTCGCCGGCGGCCGCTTCGAGCTCGTCCCGCAACTCGCCCAGCGCAGTGCCCTCGGCAGTCACCAGCAGGTGGTCGAGTGCGTACGCGGTCGGGTAGGCGGAAACATCCTCGACCGGTTCGCTCTGCGGGTCCAAAGGGGCCCCGCGCTCTCGGGCGGCGTCAAACCGCGCGCGCCACGCGGGCACGCGCTTCGGCTCGGAACGGGACTCCTCAGCGGGCGGCTCTGCCATTTTCTCTCCTCGTCACACTTCGAAATGGGGGGTCATGAACTCGCGGACGCCACCGGCGTCGTCGCGCACGGCCAGGCGCAGCTGCGCCATCCCGGTCGGCACGTCCTCGAAGGCGAACCGCCCGCCCTCCCCCGCGTCGGCCGACCACTCGCGGTCGCCCTGCGACAGCCGCACGGCGAGCGCCTCGGCATCCACCCAGCCGTCGATCCGATGGCTGCCGTCGTCCGTCTCGCTCACGTGCAGCAAGACGGATGTCTTGCCGTCGCTGAACTGCAGCGTGAGCGTGTCGTGCTCGCCGCGCACGGCGGCCAGCTCCGCGCTCTCCACGAGCGTGAGCAGCGCGTACTCGCGGGTCAGATCCTCGACCGCGACCGCGGCGACCATGCGGTCGACGAGGTCGGCCGGCACGGGGTCGACGGCCTCCCACACCGTGCGTAGTCGTGCGAAAAGGGCGGCATCCGCCGCCGGGTCCATGTCGTGCTCGTTCATCCCATCCCCCCGGATGTCCATCCCTGCGAGCCCTCGAGCAGGGCCCGCAGCTTGGCCAGGCATCGCTGCCTGGTTGGCCCAATGCTGCCGATCGGCATCGACAGGTCCTGCGCCAGCCGCGCGTAGTCGGGGCGCTCCTCGAACGCGACGACCCGCAGCAGTCGCTGGCACCGCTCGTCGAGCGAGCCGACGGCATCCCACAACTGCGACGACTCGTCGTCGAGCACGGCCACGTCCTCGGCCGAGTCGTGCGTCGGCAGGTGCGGCTCGAGGTACTCGGTCTCGGTGGGATCGGCGCGGCGCTGCAGCTTGCCGACTCGCCACGCCTCGCGCCGCGCGCACGTCGTGAGCCAACCCGACACGGCCAGCGGCTCGTTGATCGACTCGTGGCGGCGCACGAGGGTCAGCCACGTGGTCTGCACAACGTCCTGCGCGAGCGCGTGGTCGAGCCCGTAAGCGCGCACGACGTGCCACAGCACCGGCGACATGAGCCGCACGAGTTCGTCCATCGCGCGCGCCTCACCGCCACGCCAGCGTCCGAACAGATCGGCAGCGTGCTCCCAGCGGCTCGGCTCGGCCTCCTCCGCAGACGCGTCGTCCGCCGGGTCGCCGGTGGCGAGATCGCCGTCGAGGGGTTCCGACCGATCGGTGTCGGTCATAGCGCCCATTGTGTCCACATAGACAAGGAGCGCGAAAGAGGATGCGTGATACATCCTCGTTAGAATCTCGTCCATGGCCCGCTTGCTCTACGTGTGCGTGCGTCCGCAATCGGGCGCCGCCGCGGCGGAGTACGAGTCGTTCCGCACCAGCGCGCGGCTGGCTCCCGACGAGCTCGACCGCATCGATCTCGTGCGCGAGCGGCTTCCCGACGACGCGTTCGACCGGTGGGACGGCTTCCTCGTCGGCGGCAGCCCGTTCAACCTGACCGACCCCGAGTCGACCAAGACCGACGCCCAGCGCGCGCTGGAGCCCGACCTCGAGCGCATCGCGGCGCGCGCGGCCGCGGGCGAGTCGGCGGCGCTGTTCACGTGCTTCGGCATCGGCGTTGTGGTCCGGATGCTGGGGGGCACCGTCAGCCGCGCGCACCCCGAAGACACCGGGCCGACCGCGATCGAGCTCACTGCCAACGGCGAGCGCGACGCGGTCTTCGGCGGGCTCGCGCGCCGATTCACGGCGCTCACGGCGCACAAAGAGGGCGCCGGCGAGACTCCGCCGGGCGCGACGCTGCTCGCCACCAACGCGGCGTGCCCGGTGCAGGCGCTGCGGGTCGGCGACCGGCTCTACGCGACGCAGTTCCACCCCGAGCCGACGGCCCGCGCGTTCACCGAGCGGATGGCGGTCTACCGCGACGACGGGTACTTCGACGCCCGCGACTACGAGTCGATCTCGGCGCGGGTGCTGGCGGCATCCGTCACCGAGCCGAACCGCGCCCTGCGCGAGTTCGCCCGCCGCGCCCTCGCGCCCTCTTGAGCCGCAGCGTCCCGCCCGTCACGCCGGCTCGGGGGGATGCTTCAGCAGGTCCACGCGCTCGCGCACGTACGCGTCGAGCGGCGCGGGCGCTCCGGTGCGGCTCCAGCGCACCATCGGCACGCCGTCCGCGACGAGAAGGGGGCCGGATGCCTCGCCGCGCTCGACCGCGTCGAGGTCGAGTGCCGTCCAGCCCACGTGCACCGTCTCGCCCGGCTGGAACCCGCCGCGGACGGCCGCGGCCCCCTCTTCGGCGCGCGCGCGAGCCGACACGGCGGCGTACCCACGGCGCGCGTCCTCGACCGCGCGCACGACCTCGCCCACGCCGAGCACGTCGCCGTCGGAGGTCAGCAGCAGCACGCCGAGCCGCCACGCCGAGCCTGCCCGCTCGATGCGCGGCGCCCGGCGCAGCAGCCGCCCAGGCGCGGCGTGCCTGCCGAGCGCCTCTTGCGGCACGGCCGCCGCCGCCAGCTCGGCGCGCACGGCGTCGAGCAGCTCGCGAGCACCGGTCACGCCTCCTCCGCGACGAGGTCGCCGTCGGCGGGCCCCGCGCTCCGCTCGCCGCGCACCGCCATCGCGACGAGCGGGAACAGCAGCACCGACAGCATGCCCGCCCCGACGAGCGCGGCGGCCACACCGCTGCCGATGAGGTGCTCGCTGACGCCGATTGCGGTCACCGCGACGATCACGGGGAGCCCGGTGGCGCCGAGCAGGCCGAAGGCGACGCGGTCTTTCGCCGACGAGCCCTGCGGCACCGACAGCGTCGCCGGGATGCCGCGGATCACCAGCAGCAGCACGAGGAACACCGGCAGCAGCATGAGCACGCGCGGGTCGGACACCATCGCGCGCACGTCGAAGGCGACCCCGGTGTGGATGAAGAACACCGGCACCAGGAACCCGAACGCGATGGCCTCGATCTTGCTCTCGACCTGCTCGCGATCGCGGTGCGGCGCGTTGCGCATGATGATCTGCCAGATGATCCCGGCCGCGAACGCCCCGAGCAGCATGTCGAGCTCGAGCACCAGGCTGAGCGCCACGAGCGCTCCCATGATGAGGATGACGATGCGGATGGCGAACTGGCCCGATGTGTGCAGCGACGCGCGCACCAGCTCGTGCAGCCGGCCGTGCGATCGGCGTGCCGCGATCACCATCGCGAGCGCGGCGATCAGCACGAACGCCATCAGCACCAGCGCCGACGGCCCCGGCTTGCGCGCACTGAGGAAGATCGAGATCGCGATGAGGGGGCCGAACTCGCCAACCGCGCCAACCGCGGAGACCGCCCGGCCGAACGGCGTGCCCAGCTCGTTCGCGTCGCGCAGGATCGGCAGCAGAGTGCCGAGCGCGGTCGAGCACAGCGCGACGCCCACGATCATCGCCGCCTCGCCGGGCGCGATCGCGAGCCCGGCCGCGACGCCGAGCGCGAGGCTGAGCAGCCATCCCGCCACCGACTGCGTGAGCGGCCGGCCCTTCATACCGCTGAAGTCGATCTCGTTGCCGGCCATGAAGAACAGCATCGCCAGGCCGAGTTGCGCGAACACGTCGATCGTGGGCCCGGGCGCGACCCAGCCGAGCACGTCTGGCCCGACGAGAATGCCGAGCACGAGCTCGAACACGACGATCGGCACGCGCGCCCAGCGCGACAGGCCGCGCGCGGCGAGCGGCGCGAGCACCGCGAGCAACGGGAGCATCACGATGCTGAGGTCTGCCACGCGTTTCAGGCTAGCGTCACCGGCGCAGCCGCTCGGGCCGGAACCCGTAGCCCACCAGCCGGGACATGACCCGCCGCGCCAGCGGGAGAACGAGGCGCAGCAGCGCCCGCTCGCCGCGCGTGGGCGGATTGTGCAGCAGCCGCAGGCCGCGACCGGTCGCGATGACGCGATGGACGCCTCGCTGCATGGCCTGCATGAGGGCGGTGGGCAGCGCGCGGCGACGCTGCACGGCGGTGAACGCGCGGTCGATCGCTTCCGGGGCGCCACCGGCGTGGAATGCGGGGATCAGCGCATTCGCTGTCGCCACGGCATCCTGCACCGCGTAGTTGATGCCGACGCCGAAAACAGGCGACATCGCGTGCGCCGCGTCGCCGATGCACAAGGCACCGGGAATCCACCAGCGCCACAGCCGCTCGATACGCACCGACAGGTGCTTGATGTCGTCCCACGAGACGAGCGCGGCGGCCGACTCGCGCAGCGGCGGCACGGTCGCTGAGACGCGCGCCCGGAACGCGTCGAGGCCGGCGGCATGCGTGGCGTCCACCGCCCCCTTCGGAATGATCATCCCGCACTGCAGGTAGCCCGGCCGCGGGATGGTGACGATGATCGCGTCTGCCGTCGCCCACCCGAGGGTTGCCGGCATGGGCGTCTGAGGTTCCGGCAGGCGGAACCACAGCACGTCGGCGGGAACGCCGTACACCCACGGCTCGAGGCCCAGCGCCGGGCGCATGGCCGACGCGCGCCCGTCGGCGGCGACGACCGCCTTCGCCTCGACCACGAGCTCGCCCTCCGCGGTGCGGGCGCGCACGCCGCGCACTCGCCCCTCGCCGCGCGTGACGTCCGTCGCTTCCGCGCCCATGACCAGGTGGAAGGACGGATGCCGCGCGCCCTCGCTCGCGAGGAGGTCGAGGAGGTCCCACTGCGGCATGAGCGTGACGAACCGGTTCGGCGGCGGCAGCGTCGTGAAGTCGACCGCGCGCAGGCGCACGCCGTTGACGACGGCGTCGAGCGTGGGCAGCGGCGTGTGCGGGACGGCATCGAAGCGCTCGCGCAGCCCGAGCGCGTCGATGAGGTTGAGCGTCGACGGGTGCACGGTGTCGCCGCGGAAGTCGCGGAGGAAGTCGTCGTGCTTCTCCAGCACGACGACCTCGATGCCCGCGCGCGCGAGCAGGAGCCCGAGCACGATTCCGGCGGGCCCGCCACCGACCACGCACACCTCGGCGCGCAGCTGTTGGCCCATGCCGGCAGAGTAGCCTGCCCCGCCGCGCTGACGAAGCCCGTCAGACCGAAATCCACTCGCGCGATGTGGTGAGCTCGTCGAGGATGTCGGGGATCGGCGCGACACCGATGCCCGGCCCGGCGGGCACGTCCAGGTGCCCGTCGCGCATGACGAACGGCTCGGTGATGTCGGTCTCGTAGAACCGGGCGCTCGCCGAGACGTCGCCGGGGAGGGTGAAGCCGGGCAGCGACGCGAGCGCGATGTTCGCGGCGCGCCCGATTCCCGATTCGACCATGCCGCCGCACCACACCGGCACGCCGGCGGCGACGGCCACGTCGTGCACGCGCCGCGCCTCCAAGTAGCCGCCGACGCGACCGGGCTTGATGTTGATGACGCTCGTGGCGGCGAGGCGAATGGCGGCGACCGCCGCGTCGGCCGACGTGATCGACTCGTCGAGGCAGATGGGCGTGCGCACGACCTTGGCCAGGTCGGCGTGCCCGAGCACGTCCTCCTCGTCGAGCGGCTGCTCGATGAGCAGGAGCCCGAACTCGTCGAGGCGGGCGAGGTGGTCGGCGTCGGCGACCGTGTACGCGGTGTTGGCGTCGACCTGCAGCAGGATGTCGTCGCCGAACGCCTCGCGCACGGCGCGGACGACATCCACGTCCCACCCCGGCTCGATCTTCAGCTTGATGCGCACGTACCCCTCGGCGAGGTAGCGGCCGACGGCGTCGAGCAGTTCGGGCACCGAGTCCATGATGCCGACCGACACTCCGCACGGCACGGTGTCGCGGGTCGAGCCGAGCTCGCTCGCCAGCGACCTTCCCGCGGCGCGCAGCTCGGCATCCAGCACCGCCATCTCCAGCGCGCCTTTGGCCATGCGGTGCCCCTTGAACGGCTTCAGCGCCTCGCCGACCTCGGCGGCGGTGCCCACGCGCTCCAGCGCCGGGATGAGGAAGCGCCGCATGACGTCGGCGCTGCCGTCGACGTACTCCGACGAGTAGAGCGGGTCGGCGCCGGCGACGCACTCGCCCCACCCGTCCGCGGTGTCGGTCACGGCCCGCACGAGCAGGATGTCGCGCTCGGTCTCGGTGCCGAACGACGTGCGAAACGGCGAGACCAGCGGCATCCCGACCCGCCGCAGCTCGAAGCCCTCGATCCTCATGCCTTGATCCTCGGACAATCAGGCGAGCGTGTCGAGGATGCCGGTGAGCACCTCGAACGTCGTGAGCGGGCTGACGATCGCGAAGCGCAGCACGGGCTCGCCGGCGTGCGAGCTCGGCACGACGAAGGCCCGCTGCTCGTCGAGGAGGCGCTCCGACCACGCCTGGTAGTCGGCGCGGGTCCAGCCCTCGCGGCGGAACACGACGACCGACAGCTGCGGGTCGCGCACGAGCGACAGGCCGTCGCGGCGCTCGATCTCGTCGGCGATCTCGCGGGCGAGATGGATGCCGTGCGCCACCGCCGCGCGATACTGGTCGGCGCCGTGCGTGGCGAGCGAGAACCACAGCGGCAGCCCGCGCGGGCGGCGGGTGAGCTGGATCGCGTAGTCCGACGGGTTCCACTCGTCGCGGTCGGTGAGCGTGTCGAGGTACTCGGCGTGCTGCGTGTGGGCGGCGAGCCCCTGCGCGGGGTCGCGATAGATGAGCGCGCACGCGTCGAAGGGCGCGAACAGCCACTTGTGCGGGTCGACGATGACCGAGTCGGCGAGCTCGACGCCGGCGAACGCCGGTCGAGCCTCCTCCACGAGCATCGCGGCGAGGCCGTACGCCCCGTCGATGTGCAGCCACAGGCCGCGCTCCTTCGCCGCGGCGGCGACCGAGGCGATGTCGTCGACGATGCCGAAGTTGGTCGTGCCGCCGGTGGCGACCACGGCGAACACGGCGTCGCCGTGCGCGTCGAGGGCGGCGGCCATCGCGTCGCCGTGCAGCCGCCCGTCGGCGCCGGTCGGCACGGGGACCGTGTCGACATCCATCACGGCCGCCGCCGACGCGATCGACGAGTGGGCCTCCGCGCTGCACGCGATCGCCCACCGCGGCGGGTCGGCGCGGCCGGCCTCGCGGTTGCGGCGGCGGGCCGCGTCGCGTGCGGCGACGAGCGCCGAGAGGTTGCCGATCGTGCCGCCCTGCACGAACACGCCTCCCGCGCCCTCGGGCAGGCCGAACTCGCCCGCGAGCCAGTGCAGCACCTCGTTCTCGGCGAACACCGCGCCCGCGCCCTCGAGCCACGACCCGCCGTAGAGCACCGACGCCGACACGGCGAGGTCGAACGCGATCGCCGCCTTCGTCGGCGCGCACGGGATGAACGACACGTACGCGGGATGGTCGACCGACAGGCACGCGGGGGCGAGCACGTCCGCGAACAGGGCCGTGGCGCGCTCTGCCCCGATCCCCTCCGCCGTGATGGAGCCGGCGGCTCGCGCCGCCAGGTCGTCGAGGGTCGCCGGCTTGTCCAACGGCACGTCCGAGTAGAGCGCGCGCTGTCGCGCGTAGGCGAGCACTTCGTCCACGGTCGCGCGCGTCTCGTCCGAGATCGCGTGCATGGCGTCGGGCTGGATGGGGTCGGTCACAGGTTCTCCGTTCCTCACTGTTCACGATGGCACACACGCGCCGCTCTCGCGCACGCGATAGCGTGGCACAAAGCGACCCCGACGAGGAGGCCCGATGGCTTGGCGGATGCCGGCGGAGACGAACGAGCACGAGCGCACCTGGATGGCCTTCCCCCGTGAGGGGCTGACCCTCGGCGACACCGCCGCGCAGCGCGAGGACGGGTACGCGACGTGGGCCGCGGTCGCCAACGCCGTGGTGGGCTTCGAGCCGCTGACGATGGTGGTCGACCCGACCGAGACCGACCGGGCGCGCCGCATGCTCGACGCGCGGATCGACGTCGTCGAGGCGCCGCTCGACGAGTTCTGGATGCGCGACTTCGGCCCCACGTTCGTCGTCGACGACGAGCGCCCGGGCGCGCTGGGCGCGGTCGACTGGATCTTCAACGGCTGGGGCGCGCCGGAGTGGTCGGAGTGGCGGCAGTCGGCCGACATCGCCCGCTTCATCGCCGAGCAGACCGGGGCCGAGCGCATCACGTCGCTGCTCGTCAACGAGGGCGGCGGCATCAACGTCGACGGCGAGGGAACGGTGCTGCTCACCGAGACCGTGCAGCTCGACCCGCGCCGCAACCCGTACGCCGACAAGGGCCGCGTCGAGACAGAGCTGGCCCGCACGATCGGCACGACGACGGCGATCTGGGTGCCGCGCGGGCTCACGCGCGACTACGACGACTTCGGCACGAGCGGGCACATCGACATCGTCGCGACCCTCCCCTCCCCCGGCCGCGTGCTGCTGCACGCCCAGCCCGACTCCGACCACCCCGACCACGCGGTGATGCGCGGCGTGCGCGCCCAGTTGGAGCAGGCGAGGGATGCCGCGGGCCGCACACTCGAGGTGGTCGAGCTGCCCGCGCCCGAGACGCTGCGCGACGAGCACGGCTTCGTCGACTGGAGCTACGTCAACCACTACGTCGTCAACGGCGGCGTGATCGCGTGCGGGTTCGGCGAGGAGCGCGCCGACGCGCGGGCGCGCGACATCCTCTCCTCCGCGTACCCGGGGCGCGAGGTCGTGACCGTCGACGCCCGCCCGATCTTCGCGCGCGGCGGCGGCATCCACTGCATCACTCAGCAGCAGCCCCGGGTGCCGTGATGGACCCGGTCGCGTCGCCTCCCGTCGTGTCACCGGGCGTCGAGTTGCCGCGAATCGCGTCTCGAACGCGCGGATCGCGGCAACTCGAACGGAGCGACGTTGCTTCAGTTGCCGCGAATCGCGGTGTGGCCCTGTCGATCGCGGCAACTCAGCGTGAGCGACGGGCCCTGAGCGTGTCGAGGGCCGGTGACCTCGCATGATCGACGTCGTCGAGGCATCCATCGCCGATCTGCGCGCTGCCCTCGAGTCCGGCGCGGCCACCGCGGTCGGGCTTGTCGAGGCGTACCTCGCGCGCATCGCGGCGTATGACACGCCGGGCCCTTCGACAAGCTCAGGGGCCGAGAACGCGCTCAACAACGGGACCGAGCTCAACAACGGGACCGCGCTGAACGCCGTCGTCGTGCACAACCCCGACGCGCTCGCCGAGGCGGCGGCGTCCGACGCCCGCCGCGCGGCCGGCCGGGCGCGCGGG
>NZ_JASGEC010000063.1:0-24600 GCF_047606685.1 Microbacterium sp. | reverse complement strand
CTGCCTCGCGGACGCGGCGCGGGCGCACGGCATCGACCCGGCGCGCTTCGGGCGCGACGAGGCCCGCCTCGCCGACCTCGCGGCGTTCGTCGAGCTGCACGTCGAGCAGGGCCGCTGGCTCGCCGACACCGAGCACCCCGTCGCGCTGGCGACCGGCATCCTCGCCCACGGGCGCTGGCGGCTCGCGTTCGCCGGCGAGGGCAACCACGCCGGGGCCACGCCGATGGGAGGCCGGCACGACCCGATGGTCGCGGCCGCCGCGACCATCGAGAAGGCGACGGATGCCGCGGCCGCCCGCGACACCGACGGCGCGCACGCGCGCGCGACCGTCGGGCGCGTGCGCGCCGTGCCCGGCGGCACGAACGTCATCGCCAGCCGCGTCGAGGTGTGGCTCGACGTGCGCGGCGACACGGACGCCGACACGCTGGCGCTGCAGGAGAGCATCGCCGAGATCGCGCGCGACGAGGCGGCGGCGCGGGGGTGCACGGTCGAGATCGCGCCGGAGAGCTGGGGCGGCGAGGTAGTCTTCGACCCCGACCTGCTGCGCCGGCTGCACGGCGTGCTGGGCGGCATCCCGGCGATCCCCACCGGGGCGGGGCACGACGCCGGCGTGCTGGCGGCGGTGCTGCCGACCGCGATGCTGTTCGTGCGCAACCCCACGGGCGTGTCGCACGCGCCGAGCGAGTCGGCATCTGACGCCGACATCCGCGCCGGGGCGGACGCGCTCACTGCGGTGCTGCGCGAGCTGGCGGGCGCCTCGTGAGCGCTGTGTTCGTGTCGCAGCTCGTCGACGGCGCCCGCGTGCGCCGCGACGTGCGCATCGGCGTCGACGCGTCGGGGCGCGTCTCCGACCTCGCCGAGAACACCTCGGCGCGCCCCGGCGACCTCGCCCTCGGCACGGCGATGCGCGGGGCCGGCGACGCGCACTCGCACGCGTTCCACCGCGGGCTGCGCGGGCGCACGCACGCGAACGGCGGCGACTTCTGGTCGTGGCGCGAGCGCATGTACGAGCTCGCCGCCCGCCTCGACCCCGACTCTTACCGCACGCTCGCGCGCGGCGTGTTCGCCGAGCTGCTCGCCGCCGGCTACACGGCGGTCGGCGAGTTCCACTACGCCCACCACCGCGCGGACGGGGCGCCCTTCGCCGACCCGAACGCCGTCGGCCTCGCCCTCGCCGACGCTGCCGAGGAGGTCGGCATCCGACTCACCCTCCTCGACACGTGCTACCTCACCTCCGCCCCGCGCACTCCGCTCACCCCGGCCCAGCGCGCGTTCGACGACGGCTCGGTCGATGCGTGGTTCGAACGGTGGAGCGCGCTGCGCCCGCACGGATCGACCCTCGTGACGATCGGCGCCGCCGCGCACTCGGTGCGGGCCGTGCCGCCCGAGGGCATCGCCCGCATGGTCGAGCTGCTGCCCACGGGCACTCCCCTGCACGCTCACCTCTCCGAGCAGCCGCACGAGAACGCGCAGTCGCTCGCGGCGTACGGGCGCACCCCCACGGGCGTGCTGGCCGACGCGGGGGCGCTGCGCGACGGCGAGCGGCTCAGCGTCGTGCACGCCACGCACCTCACCGACGACGACACTGCCCTGCTCGGCGCCGCGCGCGTCACCGCGGTCTTCTGCCCCACGACCGAGGCCGACCTCGGCGACGGGCTGGGCCCCGCCCGCGAACTCGCCGACGCGGGGGCGCGGCTCGCGATCGGCAGTGACCAGAACGCCGTCGTCGACCCGTTCGAAGAGACCCGCACCCTGGAGACGGGGCAGCGGATGCGCCGCTTGCAACGCGGATGCTTCACCCCGGCCGAGCTCGACGACATCCGCTCCGCGCACGGCTACGCCGCGCTGGGGCTGGCCCCGCCGCTCACACTCGGCGGGCCCGCCGACCTGGTCGAGGTGGACACGGCGTCGGCGCGCACGCTCGGAGCCGACCCGCTGCAGCTCGCCCTCGCCGCGAGCGCGGCCGACGTGACCCGGGTCGTGGTCGGCGGCCGGGTCGCCGTCGAGCACGGGCGCCTGGCCGACGGGCGCGCCGTGGCGTCCGTGCTGCGCGAGGGGCTCGCCGCGGTCGGAGTCACGCCGTGACGAAGCGGCGGTAGCGCTCCAGCGCCGCGGCGATCTCGCCGTCGGTCGCCGCGCCCGGCGAGAGCAGCTCGGGCACCGGGTCGTCGGCGTGCCGGCCGACGGCGACCGAGTGGGTCCAGACGCCCACGATCTGGCCGCGCGCGACCAGGACGGGGCGCACCATGCCGTTCTGCGCCGGCCCGATGGCGGCGAGGAACTCCGGCGCGCACGCCACGGTGCGATCGAAGTACGAGATGTAGTACTCCTCGAACGGCGGCAGCGCCACGACCTCCGGCGCCGAGGGGTTGCGGCGCGGGGCGGGGCCGCGGGCGGCGTAGAGGTCGTCCGCGACCTGGTCGAGGCGATCGGATGCGGCGGTCGCCGCCTGCCGCGCCATGCCCAGCGGCAGGCCCGACCACCACGCGAAGTCGCGCGGCCCGGCCGGGCCGTGCGACGCGATGTAGCGGGCGAACAGCTCGGCGAGCGGGTCGGCCGGGGCCGCGGCCTCGACCACCCACTCCTCGACGAGCACGATGTGCTGCTCGCGCGTGGGCGCGCCCTCGCGCGGCACGACGGAGCCTTGGCACACGACCGCGCGCATCGCGAGGCTCGTGAGCAGGTGGTACCCGCGCTGGCCCGCGGTGGCCACGCCGCCCGTGTCGAGCACGGCGAACAGCTCTTTGCGCGTGAGCCGGTTGCCGCCGCGCAGCGCGCCGCGCGCCAGCCCCTCGGCGCGGGACACTTCGGCGGCGTCGATGCCCTCGCGGCGATGCATCGCGGCGCCTTGGCGCAGCTGCCGGTCGCCAGTGACCGACAGCACCCACGCGAGATCGCGGGCGGGGATCACATGCAGCGTGCCGCGCATCGTCCACGACCGCACGATCTCGCCCCGGTCGAACGCGGCGTCCACCGCCCGCATCGACGGGTGGCCGCGCGTGCGGGCCGCGAGCGCGAGGCGGCCGCCCCAGAACTCCTGCCCCTGCACGGCCAGCATGTGCGAAGCGGCCTCGGCGACCGTCGCCGCCGGGGCGCTGAGCCGGTGCGAGCGGAGCCTGCGGGCGCGAAGCGACTCGGCATCCATTGCTCCATCATCGCGGTCGCGCCCGACAGCGGCGCGGCCCGCACGCGGAAGTGGCGCCCGGCGCCGCGCCGGAGCCGGCGACGCGGCACGACGCGCCACTCTCACGGCGTGCGGCGCCCCTTTCGCGGCGCGACGCGCCACTTTCACAGCGCCCGCCTGAATTTTCGCGCTTGCTCAGCGGCGGGCCCGGGTCAGTAACATGGGCCCACCACCGATGAAGGGACCCCGATGTCAGCTGCACTGCCGCGGATCGACTTCCGCTATCTGTCCGAGCCCGACATGATCCGCGCTGGGGTCACCGACATGCCGGCCTGCGTCGACGCGATGGAGGAGTGCTTCAAGCTCTTGCACTCCGGCGACTACCGCATGGCCGGCTCCAACGCCGACTCGCACGGGGCGATGGTGACCTTCCCCGAGGACTCGCCGTTCCCGAACATGCCCAAGCCCACCGCCGACCGCCGGTTCATGGCGATGCCGGCGTACTTGGGCGGCTCGTTCGGCACGACCGGGTGCAAGTGGTACGGCTCGAACATCGCCAACAAGGACAAGGGCCTGCCCCGCTCGATCCTGATGTTCATGCTCAACGACACCGACACCGGGGCTCCCCTCGCGCTCATGTCGGCGAACCTGCTCTCCGCGTACCGCACGGGCGCGATCCCCGGCGTCGGCGCCCGCTACCTCTCCCGCGAGGACTCGCGCGTGGTCGGAGTCGTCGGGCCGGGCGTGATGGCCCGCACGACGCTGTCGGCCTTCATCGCCGCCCGCCCCGGCATCGACACCGTCAAGGTCAAAGGGCGCAGCGCCGGCAGCACCAACGCGTTCGTCGAGTGGGTGAAGCAGGAGTTCCCGCACCTGGCGTCGGTGACCACCGTCGACACGGTGGAGGAGGCCGTGCGCGACAGCGACATCGTGACGTTCTGCACGTCGGGCGCGAGCGGCGACCCGGCGACGTACCCCACGGTGCGGCACGAGTGGGTCAAGCCCGGCGCGTTCCTGGGCATGCCGTCGCTGTGCGAGATCGACGAGGCGATGACAGGGCCCGCGGTGCGCAAGGTCGTGGACAGCATGGGGCTCTACGAGGCGTGGGCGGAGGAGATCCCCTACCCGCTGCACCACACCGTGCCGATGATCGGCGCCAAGTTCATGGACATGATCCACGACGGCGCTCTGACGGAGGACGACGTCGACGACCTCACCGCGATCGTCGGCGGCGCGACGCCGGGCCGGCGCGACGACGACGAGATCATCCTGATGTCGGTCGGCGGGATGCCGGTGGAGGATGTCGCGTGGGCGACGACGATCTACCGCCGCGCGGTGGCGGAGGGCATCGGCGTGCCCCTGAACCTGTGGGAAGCCCCGGTGCTGTCGTGAGCGATGAGGCAGTCGACGTCGTCGTCGTCGGCCTGGGCTCGATCGGGTCGATGGCGCTGTGGCACCTCGCGCGCTCCGGACAGTCGGTGCTCGGCATCGAGCAGTTCGGCCGCGTGCACGCCGCCGGCGCCTACCCGGGCGAGTCCCGCCTGTTCCGCGTCGCCGCCAAGGAGGGCGCGCTCTACACACCGACGCTGCTGCGCTCGCGGGAACTGTGGCAAGAGCTCGGCGAAGCGGCCGGCCGCGACATCCTGATCCCCGCCGGCGCGCTGCACATCGCCCCCGGCGACCACGAGGACCTCGCGGCGACCCTGAAGTCGGCCGAGGACTACAACCTGCCGCACGAGGTGCTCGACGCCGCCGAGCTGCGCAAGCGCTACCCGCAGTTCCACATCGAGGACGACGACCGCGGCGTGCTCGACACCCTGGGCGGCGCGATGCGCCCGGAGACCGCGGTGCTCGCCGCGCAGGAGCAAGCCTTGCGGCACGGCGCGCGCATCCTCGCCGACACGGAGGTGACCGCCATCGAGCCGTCCGGCGACGGGGTGGTCGTGCGCGCGGGCGGTGCTGAGGTCCGCGCCCGCCGCGCGGTTGTGGCCGCGGGGCCCTGGACCACCCGGCTCGTGCCGGAGCTGGGCGACGTGCTCGCGGTCGCGAGCTTCACGCTGACCTGGCTCATGCCGCGCCATCCCGAGCTGTTCACCCCTGACCGGTTCCCGGGGTTCATGCGCGACCTCGACGGCGAGCACGCGTTCGGCGTGCCGACGCTCGACGGCTTCAGCATCAAGATGAGCCCGCACGTGATCCTGCCCGACGTCGACGATGTCGCAGACCGGATCACCGACCTCACCCCCGAGCAGCTGCGCTGGGTGGGCGAGATCGCGACGCGGATGATTCCCGATCTCGTCCCGGAGCCGGTGCGCTGGTCGATCCACCCCGACTCGCTGAGCAACGACAAGGCGCCGGTGATCGACACGATCGCCGACGGGCGCATCGTGGTGGCCGCCGGCATGAGCGGCAACGGGTTCAAGTTCATCCCGGTCTACGGCCTCGCCCTGGCGGAGCTGGCAACGCACGGCGCGAGCCCGTGGCAGCACGAGCGGTTCACCATCGCGTCCCACTGCGCGGCGTGAGGCGACACGAGAGGAGACACAGCGTTACCACAGCGAAACATCGCTTGCCCAGCAAGGCACGGCGATTGACTGCCCGAGCGCGAGCCGGGCGCCGGACTTGTCTGCGCCGCGACGCGCTGTGGAGTATGAACGCACACGTATACCCATAGAGCCACCCCCAGAGCGTCGCGGGGCGAAACCCGACACGGCTCACATGGAGCCCCAGCACAACGCGCTCGGCACCGAGAGGAACACAGCAGTGAACAAATGGACTCGCGCGGCGGGCGTCGCCGCGGCCGCCATGCTCGCCCTGAGCACCGCGGCATGCGCCAACACCGGAGGCAGCGAAGGAGGCGAGGGCGGCGAAAGCAAAGGCGCGATCGCGTGGAGCTTCGCCTCTCAGGATGTCGCGATCTGGGCGTCGCAGCTGTCGCTGATGAAGCCCGCGATCGAGGAGGCGGGGTACGAGTTCCTCACGAACGACCCCGCCTTCGACCTGCAGACCCAGGTCAACGACATGCAGGCGTGGATCGCCCGCGGCGACGTGAAGGCGATGGGCGGCTTCCCCGTCGACCCGTCGTCGATGGTGCCGATCACGGCCGAGGCGAAGGCCGCCGGCATCCCGATGATCGCCTACGCCGTGTCGTGGGAGGGCGCCGTCGCCATGACGGTCGCGCCCAACGTCGAGGCGGGAACGGCTGTCGGCGACGCTGCAGGGAAATGGATCTCGGAGAACTACGGAAGCGACGAGGTCTCGGTCGCCATCCTCGCCGACACGCAGACACAGCTGGGCCAGGACCAGCTCAAGGGAATGACCGAGGGCCTGGAGGCTTCCGGCGCGAAGGTCAAGATCTACCCGCTCGAGGCCACCACGCGCGACGTCGGCTACAGCGTCGCGCAGAGCCAGCTGACCGCCGACCCCAACACGAAGGTCTGGCTGGGCATCGGCGCCGACATGACCCTTGGCGCCCGCCAAGCGGTGATCGACTCGGGCGTGGCGGCGGACGACGAGGGCTACTACGTCTCGGCCACCGACGCCAACAAGGAGGTGCTGGGGCTCATCGAGACCGGCACCGACATGTGGCGCACGTCGTTCGCGTGGCGGGCGGAAGACCTCGCTGAGGCGAACGTCAAGCTGCTGCTGGCGGCCGCCGCCGGCGAGACGCCCGAAGACATCGTCGTGGATGTCAAGCAAGTCCTTCCCGACAATGTGGGCGACTTCGCGAACAACGGCTGACACACTGAGGGGTGGGGCGCGGTTCGCGCCCCACCCCCGAAACCCGGGAGAGGAACGATGGCCCGCATCTCCTTCCACGAAGTCACGGTGGACTTCGGCGCGACCCGCGCCCTCGACAACATCACCTTCTCTCTCGAGCCCGGTGAGATCGTGGGGCTGCTCGGCCACAACGGGGCCGGCAAGTCCACCGTGATCAACGTCGCGGCCGGCGTGCTGCGGCCCACCTCCGGCAGCTACTCCGTGGACGACCAGGAGGTCGTCCACGCGACGCCCGCCGCCGTCTCGGCGCTCGGGCTGACGGTTGTGAACCAGACGCCCACCCTCGTCGGCACCCTGTCGGTGTTCGACAACCTCTTCCTCGGGCGCGGCAGCGTGCCCCGCCGCGAGCGCAAGGCCATCGCCGAAGAGGCGCTCTCCCGCGTCGGCCTGGCCGACGTGCCGACCGACGCGATCGTCAGCACGCTCCCGGTCGGCCAGCGCCAGCTCGTCGACCTCGCCCGGGGCCTGGTCGCGGGCGACATGAAGATCCTCTTCCTCGACGAGCCGACGGCGGCTCTCGGCGCGTCCGAGACCGAGACCCTGCATGCCCTCATCCGCAGCTTCGCGGAGGAGGGGACGGCCGTGGTGTACGTGTCGCACCGGCTCCCCGACATCCTCGACGTCTGCAAGCGCATCGTGGTCTTCAACGGTGGCCGCCTCGTGATGGACCAGCCGACCGAGAACCTCGGCATCCGCGATCTCGCCCTGGCGCTGGCGCCGGATTTCACCGACCTCGAAAGCCACGACGCGGCGCCGCACGGCGACGAGGTCCTCGGCGTGAGCGGGCCCCTCGACATGCACTTCCACTCCGGCGAGATCGTCGGGCTGTTCGGGATGGCGGCGGGCACCCAGTTCACGGTGCTCGAGAGCGTGTTCGGCTGGCAGCACCACGGCCTGGCCGGCCGGTTGAAGTACACGGTCGACGGCAAGCCGTTCCAGCCGTCCTCCCCCGGCGTCGCGATCGCCGCAGGAGTCTTCATGTCGCCGGCCGACCGCGAGTCCGACGGCCTGCTGTCGAACCTCACCGCGCGCGAGAACACGCTGCTGCCGTGGCTGCGCGGGCTGTCGCGCCTCGGCTACATCGGCGCCTCGACTGGAAAGCAGGTGTACGAGGACGCGCGCACCGCGATGTCGATGCACGGCCCGGACGGCGGCGCCCCGATCGGCGCGTTCAGCGGCGGAAACAAGCAGAAGCACCTGCTGTCGCGCTGGATGTTCCCGCGCAAGCCTCGCGTGCTCTTGCTGAACCAGCCCACCCAGGGCGTCGACATCGGCGCGAAGAACGACATCGTCCGCGCCTTGCGCCGTCTCGCCGAGGACGGCGTGACCGTGATCGTCGCGTCGTCCGAGTCCGACGAGATCGCCCGCATGTGCAACCGTTCCTATGTCATCTACGCCGACCGTGCCGCTGAGATTCCGAGCGGACCCGATATGGAGGAGGAGCTGCTGCACTCGTTGCTCGAGCTTGCGGCGGCGTGAATCATGGCCAAGATCAGTTCCGAGCGCCTGCGCCTCATGTTCGTGCAGAACGGCGTCCTGTTCGCGCTCATCGCGCTCATCATCCTTTTCGCCGCGCTCAACCCGCGGTTCCTGTCGATCAACAACATCCAGACGATCGTCCTGCAGATCGCCGAGCTCGGACTCATCGCCCTGCCGGTGGCGTTCCTGATCATGCAGGCCAACGTCGACCTCTCGGTCGGCTCCGTCGCGACCCTCTCCGCCGTCGTGGGGGGCCTCGCGATGGTCGGCTCCGGGTCGGTCTTCGTGGGCATCGCGGTCGGCATCCTGGCAGGCGCCGCGGCCGGGCTGCTCAACGGCGCCCTCATCTCGCTGGCGGGGCTGAACTCATTCGTCGTGACGCTCGGGTTCATGAGCGCGTGGAGCGGCCTCGCGCTCTTCCTGACCAACGGCAAGACGATCACGGGGCTGCCCGCCGAGTTCACCGCGCTCGGATCGTTCGCCCCCGGCGGCATCCGCATCCAGATCATCCTGCTGGTGCTCGCGCTCGTCATCGCCTGGTATGTGCTGAACCACACCACGCGCGGCCGCGAGATCCTCGCGGTCGGCGGCAACCTGCGCGCGTCCCAGTTGATGGGCCTCAAGGTCCACAACATCCGCGTGAGCACGTACGTGGTCACCGGCGCGGTCGCGGGCTTCGTCGGGATCCTGCTGGCCGCGAAGCTCGGCGCGGTCAGCCCGATCGTCGGCCAGGGCATGGAGCTGTCGGCCCTGACCGTGGTGCTGTTGGGCGGCGTCGCCTTCGAGGGCGGGTCCGGCCGCATCCGCAGCGTGCTCTACGGGCTCGCGTTCGTCGGCGTGCTCAAGAACGGCCTGGTCATCATGGGCATCTCCGCGTACATCCAGACGATCCTCGTGGGCCTCACGCTCGTGCTCGCCGTCGCACTCGACCGCGGCATCCAGCAAGCCGTCGCCAAGTCGATCGCCTCGTCGGCGCGCCGACGTGCACGCCGACTGGACAACAGCGCCGCCGCCGAGTGAGCGCACGAGGACTCGCCTCGAAGACCCGAACGAAGGAAGGCCACCGATGCCCGCTGATCTCATTCTGACCGGCGGCGTGGTCCGCACCGCCGACCGCTCCCGCCCTGTCGCCGAGGCCATCGCGATCGAGGGCGGCCTGATCGCCGCCGTCGGCGACGCGTCCGAGGTGCTCGCGCTGCGCGGGCCCGATACCGAGGTGCGCGAGCTCGACGGCAACGCCGTCTACCCGGGCTTCGTCGACGTGCACAACCACCACGCGATCGCCGGGGTGACCGACCTGTTCGAGCTGTCGTTCGGCGTCTCGCTCGGCCTCGACGAGATCCTCGACCGGGTTCGGGCGCACGCCGCGACGCTGCCGGAGGGTGCGTGGATCACGGGCGGGTGCTGGGCCGCGACGCTCATGGACGAGCTGAACAGCTCGGCGGTGCGCGCCCGCCTGGACGAGGCATCCGGCGGGCGCCCCGTCTCGCTCTCCGACGACAGCCACCACAACCGCTGGGCGAACAGCCGCGCCCTCGAGCTGGCCGGCATCTCGAAGGACACGATCCCCGACGAGGGCGTGACGCTCCTCGACCCCGCCGACGGCGAGCCCAGCGGCGTGCTGCTGGAGGCCGCCGGCATCCCGGTCGCGAAGGCGCACGCCAGCGAAGGCGGCCTCACCGCCGACCAGCACCGCCAGGCGTCGCGGCGCGGCATCGAGATGCTCAGCAGCTTCGGCGTCACGGCGTTTCAGGATGCCGCGGTGTCGCTGCAGATCATGGAGGCAGTCGCCTCCCTCGACAACGCCGGCGAGCTCAACGCGTGGGTCGTCTCCAGCATCACCGTCAACGACGACATCTTCGGCTACGACCCCGTCGGCGAGCCGCTCGTGGCGCGCGGCGAGGAGTTTCGCACCACCCACCACCGGCCCGACTTCGTCAAGATCTTCCTCGACGGGGTGCCGCCGGCGCGCACGTCGCTCTTCCTCGAGCCGTACGCGCCCGACGACGCGCACGGCGCGCACTACCACGGCACGACCACGATGGACTTCGACGAGCTCTACGGCTGGATGCGCGCCGTCGCCGAGCGGGGCCTGGGCGCCAAGGTGCACTGCACGGGCGACGGCACGGCGCGCCTGCTCATCGACGTCGTCGAGCGACTGCGCGACGAGGGGTTCACCGACCAGACGTTCCAGATCGCGCACGGGCAGTTCCTCGCGGACGACGACATCCCCCGCATGGTGCGCCTCGGCGTGATCGCCGACATCTCCCCCTTCCTGTGGTTCCCCGGAGTCATCCCGCAGGCGCTCGCCGACGCGCTCGGCGCCGAGCGCGCGGAGCACTCCCAGCCCAACCGCACGCTGACCGACGCGGGAGTGCTCGTCGCCGGCGGCTCGGACTGGCCGGTGAGCGAGTCGCCCAACCCGTTCGAGGGGATGCAGGGGCTCGTCACCCGCGCCGACCCGTTCGGGCGCGCCCCCGGCGCGCTGTGGCCCGAGCAGGCGCTCACCTCCGAGGAGGCCCTCGAGGTGTTCACAATCAACGCGGCCCGGGCGATGGGGCTCGGCGACCAGACGGGCTCGCTCGAGCCGGGCAAGTCGGCCGACTTCGTGGTCGTCGACCGCGACTTCGTCGCCGGCCCCGCCGACGAGATCGTGAGCACGCGCGTCCGGGAGACGTGGTTCGCCGGCCGCCGCGTGTTCGCCGAGGAGTGACGTGATGACGACCCCGCAGACCACCCTCAAAAAGGATGCCGTCGGAGTCGTCGGCATCCTGTTCTTCGTCCTTTCCGCGCAAGCGCCGCTCACCAGCGTCGTCGGCGTGGCGGCGATCGCCATCACCCTGGGCAACGGGGCGGCCTTCCCGTCGGCGTACCTGATCATCGGCATCGTGATGCTCGTCTTCTCGGTCGGCTTCACGACCATGACGCGCTACGTGACCAGCCACGGCGGGTTCTCCTCGCTCATCCACGAGGGCATCGGCTTCCGCGCCGGATCCTCCGCGGCGTGGCTTGCGCTGCTCACCTACAGCTCGGTGCAGGCCGCGCTCTACGGCCTCATCAGCGGGACGGCCTCTGGCCTGCTGCACACCTACCTCGGCATCGACGTGCCGTGGTGGGTGATCTTCCTCGTGGTGATCTCGGGCATCCTCGTGCTCGGCACCAACAACGTCGAAGTCGGCGCGCGCGTGCTGGCAGTGCTGGTGACCGGCGAGTTCCTCATCCTCTTCGTCTTCGGCCTGTTGGTGTACTTCGGCGGCAACACCGCCGAGGGGATCGACGTGGCGGCCACCTTCGGCCCGCAGGCAATCATGACCGGGGCGCCGGGCATCGGCCTGCTGTTCGCGATCGCCTCGATGTTCGGCTTCGAGTCGACCACCATCTACTCGAGCGAGGCGAAGGACCCGCAGCGCACGGTCCCGCGCGCGACGTACCTCGCGGTCATCGTGATCGCCGCGTTCCTGGCGTTCGCGCTGTGGTCGCTCGTGCTCTACTACGGGCCGTCCAACGTGCAGGGCGCCGCCGCCGCGACGCTCGAGGGCGATCCGGCCGCGTTCGTCACCGAGCCGCTGGACGCGGTGCTGGGGCCGTGGGCGGGACCGACCGCGGCAACCCTGCTCGTGACATCCCTCGTCGCGGCCCTGCTGTCGTTCCACAACATCATCAACCGCTACCTGCACTCGATGGCCGGGCGCGGGTTCCTGCCGGCCGCCCTGCACCGCACCAACCGGCACCACGCGCCGGCGAACGCGGCGTTCGTGCAGACGGCGACGGCGCTGCTGGTGGTCGTGCCGTTCGCGCTGCTGGACATGAACCCGATCGTCACGCTGTTCGGCTGGCTCTCCGGCCTCGGCGTCGTGGCCCTCGTGCTGCTCTACCTCGTGGCATCCATCGCGGTCATCGCGTACTTCCGCCGCACGCGCGCCGACACCCGCGTGTGGAACACACTGCTCGCGCCGATCCTGGCGACGGTCATGATGGGCGGACTGCTCGTGATCATGGTCTCGAACTTCAGTGTGCTCACCGCCGCCGACCCGGTGACCGGCGCCGTGCTGCTGTGTGTGATCCCGGTCGTGCTGATCGTCGGGTGGGCACTCGCGTCGGTGTCGAAGGACCGCAGCCCCGTCGAGCCCGAAGAGGCCGAGCTCGCCCCCTGACGGCTCCCTCGGCGTCGGCGTGGATGCGAGTCAGCCGCCGTAGTGCATCCAGACGCCCTTGACGCGCGTGTAAGCGTCCAGGGCGTAGGGGCCCATCTCGTTGCCCCAGCCGGAGGCCTTGAAGCCACCCCACGGCGCGGTCATCTCCGGGATCGGCAGCTGGTTCACAAAGACCGCGCCCGCGTCGATGCCGTTGGCGAGCCGGTGCGCAGTCGCGAGGTCGCGCGTCCACACCGCGGCGGCCAGGCCGTACTGCGTGTCGTTGGCGCGCGCGAGCAGCGCGGCCAGCTCGTCGGCGTCGTCGTACGGAAGCACGCCGAGCACGGGGCCGAAGATCTCCTCGCGGGCGATGACCGAGTCGTCGCCGATGCCGCTGATGACGGTCGGGCGGTAGAAGTAGCCGCGGTCGCCCAGTCGCTCGCCGCCCGTGACGATCTCGGCGCCCTCGGCGCGGCCCTTCTCGACCAGCCCGCTGACGTGCGCGAGGTGCTGGCTGGAGACCATCGGGCCGATCTGGGTGGACTCCTCCGCCGGCGAGCCGACGACGATCGAGTCGGCCGCGCGGGCGAGCTTGTCGGTGAACTCGTCGGCGCGGCTGCGGTCGACGAAGAACCGCGTGTAGGCGGCGCACACCTGGCCGCCGTTGATCGTGCCGCCGAGGATGTTTCCGGCCACGGCGGCGTCGATGTCGGCGTCCGCCGCAATGATCGACGGCGCCTTGCCGCCGAGCTCGAGCACGACGCGCTTGAGGTTGGTCTGCGCGGCCGCGATCGCCACCTGGCGGCCGACCGCGGTCGATCCGGTGAACGAGACGAGGTCGATGTCGGGATGCTCCGTCATCGCCTTGCCGGCGACCGCGTCGCCGGTGACGAGGTTGATGACGCCGGGCGGGAAGCCGACCTCGGTCGCCAGCTCCGCGAGGCGGATGGCGGTCAGCGGCGTCTGCTCCGCCGGCTTGACGACAACGGTGTTGCCGGCGGCCAGGGCGGGGGCGAGCTTCCACGCCAGGATCAGCAGCGGCGAGTTCCACGGGACGATAAGCCCGGCGACGCCGACCGGCTCGCGCCGCGTGTACGCGTGTGTGTGGGGGAACTCGACAGGCGACGTGCGGCCCTCGATCTTGGTCACCCAGCCCGCGTAGTAGCGGATGTGCTCGGCGCTGTTGCGGGCCGTGATGGCGCGGGTCGTGGCGATGGGCTGGCCCTGGTCGGCGGTCTCCAGCTGGGCGAGCTCCTCGGCGTGGTCGTCGATGGCGTCGGCCAGGCGGAACATCAGGCGCGCGCGCGACGCGGGGCTGAGGTCGCGCCACTCCGGGTTCGACAGCGCGGCCCGCGCGGCCGCCACGGCGGCGTCCACGTCGTCACTGGTGGCGTACCCGATTTCGCGCAGCACCTCTTCGGTGGCCGGGTTCAGAGTCGGATGGGTGGGGCCGCTGGCCGTGGTCCATTCGCCGCCGATCAGGAGTCGAGAGGTCATGCGCTGCACCTTCCTCAGCCGCGAACGCGACTGCGCCGTCGGCGACGCCGCCGAGATTTGAGCGCGGCACGTCCTCGCTGCGCACGCGCTCAGTTTTGCGCATGCAAAATTGGCGTGTCAATCGGGCGGTTCGCCAGGTGGACCGGGATGCCGCAGGCGCGCGTGCCTGCGCAGCACGCCGATCGCGTGCCCGACACGGGGGTTGCGCGTCGCCGGTCGCACGATGGCCCCGAGCCGGAGCGGCGCGACGTCGTCGGCGAGGTCGAGGTCGACGACTTCGGAGCCGTCGGCGGTCGCCGTGGTCGCCCACCGCTGGTTCAGCACCGAGAAGCCGACGCCCGCCGCGACGAGCGCGCGCACCGAGTCGACGCTCGCAACGCGCACTTGCGCGGGCGGCTGCAGTCCCGCGGCCAAGAACAGCTGCTGCGCGCGATCGACGGTGAACGGCAGCTCGTAGGTCACCATCGTGTGGCCGGCAAGCTCGGCCAACGACACGCGATCGCGCGCCGCCAGCGCGCTGCGCGCCGACACGATCACGTACGGGCGCACGCGCACGAAGTCAACGAACGCGAGCTGCGCGGGCAACGACTGGTCGTACACCAGCGCGAGGTCGAGCTCGCCCTCCAGCACGCCGCGCTGGAGCGCGTCCAAAGCGGCCTCCACGACCGTCACCGTCAGATCGGGCGCGTGCCGGCGCATCCCCTCCAAGAGCGCAGGCACGAAGAAGGGCGTCAGCGGCAGGTAGCATCCGACCTTCAACTCGCCCTCCAACCCGCCGCGCACCCCTGCGAACTCTTCGAGCTCGCGCACCGCGTCGAGCACGACCCGCGCGCGCGCGACCGCCTCACGTCCCGGCACGCTCAGCGCGACCCCTTTCGCGCGCTGCCGCACGAGCAGCTCGACACCCAGCGCGCGCTCGAGCTTGGCGACAGCCACCGACACGTTGGACTGCGAGGTCCGCAGCCGCTCGGCGGCCACGGTGAGGCTGCTCTCCTCGGCGGCCGCGACAAGCGCCTCGAGCTGGGCGAGTGTCACTCTCGCGCGCGCGGTCATTGACCAAGTGAATCGCTTTCATTCATGAAACACAACGTTTTTATCTGTTTGATGCGGAATAGCCCCCGCCGCCAGACTGGTGCCACGGCCGAGCAGAGGAGTTGACGTGGACCCGCATTCCCCGAACACGCACCGATTGGACCTCTCCCCCGCGGACGGCCCCGAGCTGCGCCAGCGGTTCATCCAGGCGATGGGAAAGGTCGCCGCATCCGTGACGCTCGTCACCACCGACGGCGGCGTCGGCCGGTTCGGCCAGACCGTCACGGCCATGATGTCGGTGTCCGCCGACCCGCCCACGCTCGTCATCGGCCTGTTCCGCGGCGTGCCGGTCGCCGACGCCGTCCGCACCAACCGCTGCTTCGCGGTGAACATCCTCTCCGGCCAGGACATCCCGGTCGCGCAGGCCTTCGCGGGCCAGGCCGATCCGTCCACGCTGTACAAGTTCGATGAGAACTGGACGTCGCTGCGCACCGGGTCGCCCATCCGCACCACCGCCGCAGCCGCCTTCGACTGCCACGCCGAGCAGTTCCTCGTCGCCGGCAGCCACTTGCTCATCGTCGGCCGTGTTGTCGACGCCGTTGCCGGGTCCGCCGACCCGCTCACCTACCACGCCCGCTCGTACGGGCACCACGTTCCGATGGACCTCTTGAAGGGAAACTCATGAAGCAGCTGCTCACCCCCCGCCAGAAGGAGTTCGTAGCGCTCGCGGACTCGCTCGTCGAGAAGTTCCGCGACCGCGCGGCCGCGAACGACGAGAGCAATGAGTTCCCGTTCGAGAACTACGAGGACATGCGCCGCGTGGGCCTTCTGAACCTCTCCGTCCCGGAGGAGCTGGGCGGGATGGGCGCCACCCTGTTCGAGGTCATCCCGGTGATCGAGCGCCTCGCCTACGGCGACGCCGCGACCGCCCTCGCGGTCAACATGCACATCACGCCGCTCGCGCAGTGGAGCGAGGTGTGGCGCAAGACGGGCAGCCCGCGGCTGGAGAGCCTGCTGCGCGAGGCGGCGGAGGGCAACCTCGTCTGGGCCGCCATCACGAGCGAGTTCGGCACGCCGAACCTCATGACCGACGCCCGCACCAAGGCGGTGCGCGTCGACGGCGGCTTCCGCATCACGGGGCGCAAGAACTTCGGCACGAACTCGGCGGTGGCCACGCACGCCTCGACGACCGCGCGCTACGACGACCCGGACAAGGGCCCGCAGCTGCTCATGCTGAAGGTCTCGCTCAAAGACAACCCGAGCGTGCGCATCCACCCGGTCTGGAACATGATGGGCATGCGCGCGACGCAGAGCAACGACCTGGAGTTCGCCGACCTGTTCGTGCCCGACGAGGACGTCGTGCACTCCTTCCCGGTCGGCTACCTCGACGCGACCGTCACCGAGACGGTGTTCGGCTCCTCGCAGCCCGCGTTCGGCGCGGTGTACGTCGGCCTGGCCGACGCCGCGATCGACTGGGCCAAGCAGCAGCTGCGCCGTCGCGGCCTGGTCGACAACCCGCGCGTGCAAGACGCCATCGCCGACGTCGAGATCCTGTTGGAGACCGCCCGCGCCGTGCTCTACCGGCACACGACGCAGTTCGGCACGCCCGAGTACTACGACGAGTTCACGCTGCAGGAGATCGTCGCCAACAGCGCGCTGGTCAAGCACGTGTGCAGCTCCAACGCGGTCGCGATCTTCAGCCGCCTCATCGACGTGGTCGGCGGCGCTGCCTACGCGAAGTCGCTGCCGTTCGAGCGCATGTGGCGCGACGTGCAGGCCGGGCAGTTCATGCCCGTCTCCTCGCTCGCGGCGCACGAGTTCATCGCGGCCAGCTCGTTCGGCCTCGAGCTCGCCCCCACGCACGGCAGCCTGAAGGTGGAGGCCGCCGAGTGACCGAGCAGATGCGGGCGCTTGTCTGCATCGGGGTGACCGACGCGTTTTTCGCGGCCGGCGCCGATGAGCGCGCGCTCGTCTTCCACGCGACCAAAGACGCCTTCGCGGGGATGTCGGAGCGGTTCGGCGTGACCGTGCTCGGCACGTTCGACGACGACACGCTGCAGATCGGCCCGTCGCACGCCTTCCCGTGGACCTGCTACCTCTTGCTGGACGTTCCCGACTACGAGTCGGTGCGCGCGATCGCCAACGTGTTCCGCGAGACCGAGGTCGGCGCCCACCGCATGTGGCATTACTACAAGGTCGAGGCGCGACTGGGCCGCCCGCTCTTTTTCGGAGAGGACTGACATGGCCGAGCCGTTCGAGCGCTCCGCGCTCGTGACCGGAGGCGCACAGGGCCTCGGCGCCGCGGTCGCCCGGCGCCTGCACGCCGACGGCTTCCGCGTCGCGATCGCCGACCTCAACGTCGCGGCCGCCGAGGCGGTGGCCGCCGAGCTGGGCGAGACGGCCGTCGCGTTGGAGATGGATGTCTCCGACGCCGCCTCCATCACGAGCGCGTTCGAGCGGCTCGTCGCGCTCTGGGGCGCTCCCGACGTGCTCGTGAACAACGCGGGAAAGACGGTGCAGCGCTCGGTGTGGGACATCACGCCGGAGGAGTGGGACGACGTCCTCGCCACGAACCTGCGCAGCTACTTCGTGCTGTCGCGACTGGTCGCCTCGGCCATCCGCGACCGCGGCTGGGGGCGCATCGTCAACATGTCGTCGTTCGCCGGCCAGCAGGGCGGCCTGGTCGCCGGCGCCCACTACGCGGCGTCCAAGGCCGGGGCGATCGTGCTGACGAAGATCCTCGCGCGCGAGCTGGCAGGCGACGGCATCACGGTGAACGCCGTGGCGCCGGCCGCGATCCTCACGCCGGCGATGGGCGGCCTCGAGCAAGCGGAGTCGGTGGGGCGCAGCATCCCGGTCGGCCGCGTGGGCACCCCGGAGGAGGTCGCCGAGGCGGTCGCCTACCTCGTGGGCCCGCACAGCGGGTACGTGACCGGCACGACGCTCGACGTCAACGGCGGCGTCTTCATGCGCTGATGCCTCCACCCGGCGGCATATCGTAGAGGCATGACTGTCTCCACGAGGTCGCCGGGCTACGGGCGCGGACACGACGCGCTCATTCGGGCGACGGTCACCGTCGTCGCCCGGCGAGGCTTGCGGGGGACGACATTCCGCGCCGTCGCCGACGAGGCGGGCGTGCGCAACACGCTGATCACGTACCACTTCGGCACGCGCGAGCAGATGCTGCGCGAGGCGGTGCGCTGGGCGGTGGCCGAGTCGATCGGGCGCAGCCTTCCGCTGACGCGGCAGGACATCGACCACGACTTCGCGCGTGCCATGACCGAGCTCGTGCGCACGGATCCCGACCTGCAGACGTTCCACTACGAGATCCTCATCGAGTCGCGCCGCAACCCCGCGCTGCGCGAACTCGCCCAGCTCCTGGTGGACGACTATCTCGAGGGGCTCGAGCGCATCCTGCGCCAGCGCGGGCACCGCCATCCGAAACGGCTCGCCCGGCTCGCGCACGCCACGATCGACGGCCTCGTGTTCCAGCAGCTCACGACGCCGGCCGCCGACGGCCTGGAGCCGGCGCTCGAGCAGTTCATCGAGATGCTCAACGCCGACCTGCGCAACAACGCGCTGCAGGAGCGATAGCTAGTAGAGCTCGATCAGCAGCCTCGGCGACTTCGCCCGCGACACGCACAGCGCGATCTGGTTGCCGGCCGCCTTGTCAGCCGCGGTCATGCAGTTGTCGCGGTGGTCGGCCTCGCCGTCGATCAGGCCGCTCACGCACGAGCCGCAGATGCCCTCCTCGCACGACTTGAACACGTCGATGCCGTTCTCCTCGAGGACGGCGAGGATCGTCTTGTCGGCGGGGATCTCGAACTCCTCGCCCGTGTCGAGCTCGACGGTGAAGGCGGTGTCGCCGGTCGTGTCGATCTCCTCGGCGACGAAGTGCTCGATGTGCACCGAGCCCTCGCCGACGACGGGGCCGAGCACCGCGGCCACCTGGTCCATGAAGCCCTCCGGGCCGCACGTGTAGACGTGGCTCGCAGCCGTCAGCCGGGGCGCGATCTCCTCCAGCACGGCGGGATGCTCGGCGCGCGGCACGCCGAAGTGCAGGTGGACGTGGTCGGTGAACTCGACGCGGCTCTCCAGCAGGCCGACGAAGGCGGCCTCGTCGCGAGAGCGCGCGAAGTAGTGCAGCTCGAACTCCGCTCCCCACGAGTACAGCTCGTACGCCATCGCCAGCAGCGGCGTGACGCCGATGCCGCCGGCGACGAGGATGTGCCGGTCCGCGCCGTCCGCGATCGCGAGGAGGTTGCGGGGCTTGCCGATCAGCACCCTGTCGCCCACCTCGACCTCGTGCATCGCAACGCTGCCGCCGCGGGATCGAGGCTCGCGCTTGACGGCGATCAGCAGCGAACTGGGGTCGCCGGGCGGGCTTGCCAGAGAATACTGGCGCAGCACGCCGGTGGGCCCGGTGACATCCATATGCGCGCCAGCCAGGAACGGCGTGAACGGCCGGCCGTCCTCGCGCACGAGGCGCAGAGTGCGGATCAGCGGCGTCTCGTCCATGACTTCCGCTACGCGGACGGGCAGCCCGCTCACAGCAGGAACCCCGCCGCCGGAATCTCCTCCTGGCTGTCGACCAGCCGGATCACCTTGAGCGCGATGCGGTCGTCCGCCGCCGTCGCCCCGAGGCGAACGGTCCACTCGACATCCGCCGCCCACACGTCGTGCCGGCCGCGCTTGTACGCGACCAGGATCTGCGCGGCCCGCAGGACGACCTCCGCTCCGCCATCGGCGTCGCGCACGTCGGCCGGCACGAACCGGCCGAGCGTGCGCACGGTCGCCGCGGCGTCGACGGCGGCGATCGCGTAGCCCTCGGTGAGCCGCACGACGCGGGCCCGGCGCATGGTGTCGTTGTCGAACACGATGTTGAGATGGTTCTCGAAGTCTTCGACTTCGGGGTCGATCGGGATGACGTAGATCCCGTCCTCGGGGTAGAGGTCCTGCCACTCGATGTACTCCTTGCGGTCGAGCAGCTCGGCCTCGCGCGAGACGAGGTCGATGGCCCGCACCACACGCGGGTCGGACGTGGGCACATCGGTGTAGGCCAGGGCGCGCTTGTACAGGCTGCGGCCGGTGAGCCACGCGCCGGGCTTGACCTGCGAAGCGGGTGAGTCAGTCAACGCTCATCATCTCCTTCCACTTCTGGTACGCGGCTCGCATGCCGGTCTCGTCGGTGACGTGCGACGTGCGCCAGCCTTGCGGCGCGCGGTTCTCGCGGGCAAGGCCGCGGTTGACCATGATCGGCAGCTCGGGCCCGCCGATGGCGCCGCGCTGCACACGGTCCCATCCCTCCGCGTCGTCGGGCGTGCCGAAGCCGAACGGGCCCTGGAAGTTCTCGTGCGCGCGCATGCGCTCGCGGTTGACCGGGTCGACGATCTCGGCCGGCCCGTCGGGGCCGAGCGCGATGTGCTCGATCACAGTCTCGCCGACCGAGACGGGCCGCAGCGTCCGCAGGAACGAGATCGACATCGACACGTTCGGGAACAGGTTCAGGTTGAACCCGGTGCCGTGCATCGCGTGCACGAGGCGGCGGATCTCGGCGTCGTCGACGCCGTGCGCGCGCAGCTCGGCCACGAGCGGGTCGAAGCGCGCCTGCAGCGGCTCGCTGCCGTCGTCGGCCTCCAGGTCGGAGTGCGCCGGCACCATCTGCATGACGGAGTGGCCGTTCCCGAGGTCGTGCGTGATCGCCGTCGGGTCGGTCATGAAGCTCATCATGTCGGCCGTCTCGGTGTCGACCGACGCCATCCACGAGCGGTGCACGATCGGGAAGTGGTAGCCGTCCGTCGTGTTCTCGAGCTGGATCTTCCAGTTGCCCTTGAAGGTGAACCGGTGGGCGCCGAGCACCTTGAGCGGGTATCCGCCGCCCTGCGCCATGAACCGGTCGATCCACATCCGCACGTCGCCGAGGAAGTCCTCGAGTGGCTCGATGTCGTGGTTGAAGGTCGCGAAGACCATGCCGCCGTACGACTCCGTGCGCAGCTTTTTCAGCCCCATCCCCTGTCGCTCCATGACGCCCTCGTAGCCGTCGGGATAGGGGATGCCGCGCAGCGTGCCGTCCAGGCCGTACGACCACGCGTGGTAGGGGCAGGTGAACCCGTTCACGACACCGGAGCGCGTCTCGCACACGCTGGCGCCGCGGTGCCGGCAGCGGTTGAGCAGCGTGTGGATGTTGCCCTTGCGGTCGCGCGTGACGATGACCGGCTGGCGGCCCACGAACGTGGTCTTGAACGCGCCCGCGCGCGGCAGCTCGCTGATGTGCGCGACCCACACCCACGTGCGCTCGAAGATCTGCTCCATCTCGAGGTCGAAGATCTCGGGGTCGGTGTACATCCGCCCCGCCACGCGGTCGTCCAGCACGAGGTCGGCGGGGTTCAGCTCGTAGATGTTCTCTTCCGTGAACTCGATCGTCACGTTGTCCTCCGTCGGGTCGGGCGCGGTTCGCGCGCGCCGCTGCTTCCAAACTATGCACGCGCAGCGCCCGGAGGAATGCGGAATGGGTCGCGGCCGAATAAGGGAATCCCCTACGGGACTAAACCTCCCCCGTCTCCACGCCGCCGAGACAGCGTGTCTACGCTGAGAGCATGACGGTCAAGGCGTGGACACCCGAGCAGGCGGATGCTGCCGCGTCCGCCCTCGAGCCCGCGTTGACGGCCGCTCGAAACTACGTCGCGGGGGTGCGCATCCGCGCCGACAGCCTGACCGCCAGCGGCGCGGTCAGCGAGGAGGTCGGCGCGCAGCTGGCCCTGGGGCTGGAGGGCGCGAGACGGCAGCTCGAGCAGGCCACCGAGATCGTCGCCGAGTTGCGTCGCGCCGCCCCCATCGTCGCGGCGGTCGAGCTGTGAGAGAAGAGGGGCGCGGATGCTGAGGCTGGACCTTCCCGACAACGAGCGGCGCATGACCCTGATGTGCTACAACGACACGTTCGGCTACGGCTGGCGGCACGTCGACCTGTTCACGCACGACCTCGAGGGGCGCGAGTTGAACTGGGTGCACTGGGCGGTGCGCAGCGACGGCCCGGAGGCTGCCGACGAGGTGACCGCGCGCGTCGAGCCGTCGCTCAAGCGCACCTCGGAGTGGCGGCACTTCGTCAGCGCGAGCGGAATGGACTACTGGGAAGCAGACGTCGCGTGGGACGACATGTGAGCGTGTTCGCGCCGTGGTCGCTGCGACAGCTCGTCGACGACCTGGCCGCGGGCCGCGAGGCCCCCGAGCACGTGCGCGAGCGCGTACTCGCGCGCGTCGCCGAGACCGAGCCGGCGCTGCGCGCGTGGGTCGTGCCGCCGTTCGCCGGCGAGGGGGAAAGGGATGCCGCATCCGGCCCGCTCGCGGGCGTGCCGATGGGCGTGAAAGACATCATCGACGTCGCGGGCGTGCCCACCCGGTGCGGGTCCGCGCTGCGCGACGACGCGCCGCCCGCGGCGGTCGACGCCGAGATCGTGTCGCGCTGGCGGGCGGCCGGAGCGCTCCCCGTCGGCAAGACCGTCACGACCGAGTTCGCGTTCTTCGCGCCGGGCCCGACGGGCAACCCCGCCGCGCCCGGCCACACGCCGGGCGGCTCGTCGAGCGGCTCGGCGGCCGCCGTGGCATCCGGTCAGGTCCCCCTCGCGATCGGCTCGCAGACGGCGGGCTCTGTCACCCGGCCCGCGTCGTTCTGCGGCGTCGCCGCGCTCGTGCTCAGCACCGGCCGCGTCGGCACCGGCGGCGTCGTCGGCCTCAGCCACACCCTCGACGCGCACGGCGTCTACGCGGCGCGCGTCGACGACCTGGCGGTGGCGTGGGAGGCCCTCGGCGGCGAGCGCGTGGAGCCTGCCGCCCAGCCGCTGCGCGTGCTGGTGTGGCGCGCCGACGAGTTCGACGTCGACCCCGGCATGCGCGCGGCGCTCGCCTCCGCGGCCGACGCGCTGCGCGCCGGCGGCGCCGTCGTGGACGAGCTGCCGATCGCGGACGCCGTCGCGGCGGCGGCCACGCGGCATCCCGTCGTCATGGCGTACGAGGCGGCCCGCGAGCGCGCCGCCGAACTGGCGGCCGCCGACCGGCTGAGCACCCCGCTGCGCGACCTGCTGCAGCGCGGCGCCGCGACTCCCGCGGCGGACTACGAAGCGGCGCTGGAAGCGCTCGCGGAGACGAAGGCCGAGGTTCAGGGCCTGTGGGCGGAGTGGGATGTCGTGCTCGGCCCCGCCGCGCTCGGCGCCGCCCCCGCGGGGCTGGGCGCGACCGGCGACCCGGTGCTGAGCCGGCCGTGGCAGGCGTGGGGGCTGCCGGTCGTCACGATTCCCGGCCTGCGCGACGCCGACGGACTGCCGCTCGGCCTGCAGGCGGTCGGCCGCCCCTGCGGCGAGTCCGCGCTCATTGCCGCAGCGCAGCGTGTCGAGGAACTTCTCCCTGCCAGCTAGCTCTGGCGCCCCCGCCGCGCGCCCGCCCAAAGTGGCGCGACACGCCGCATCCCCACCAGGGATGCGACACCACACGCCACCTTCGCGCAGCCCCACACCAACCTCGGGGCCCGAAGTGGCACGTGGCGCCGCTACAGCTCGACGCGGTGCCGCAACACGTCGCGCACAAGGCTGCCGAGCGTGGGCGCGTCGGTCTTCGCCCGGATGTGGGCGCGGTGCACGTCGATCGTCTTCACGCTCGTGCCCAGCTCGCTGGCGATGCGCTGGCTGGGCAGGCCGTCGACGACGAGCCTCAGCACGTCGCGCTCGCGCGGGGTGAGCGCGGCGAGCGCGTGCTCGAGGCGGCGTCGCGCGGTGCGCTCGGCGTACGCGCGTTCGGCCTCGACGACCTGAGCCTGCACGACCTCCAGCATCCGCTGCGAGTCGTACGGCTTCTCGAAGAAGTCGACCGCCCCGGCGCGCATCGCGCGCACGGCCATCGGCACGTCCGCGTGCGCCGAGCAGAACACCACCGGCGCCGGGCAGCCGGCGCGCGCCAGCCGCTCCTGCACGCGCAGCCCGCTCATCCCCCGCATCCGCGTCTCGAGGATGACGACGGCCGGCTCGTCGAGGTCGACCTCGTCGAGGAACGCGACGGCGCCCGGGTACGTGAGCGTGACGAGCCCCACGCTCTGCAGGAGGAACGCCAGCGAGGCGCGCACGTTCTCGTCGTCGTCGACGATGTGCACGACCGGCGCGTCCTCCAGAACGCGGGGCTCGGCGCGATCAGCGCGGGGCATCGTCATGCGGCGCCTACTGGCCCATCAGCACGGATGCCGTCGGGTACGCCTGCGCGAATCGGTTCGGCAGGGGCGCGACGAACACGTTCTCGGTGCGCGTGCGGGTGATCCGCCACACGCCGTCGGGCTCCTTGCGGAACGCGTTGTTGAGCCGGCTGGAGCGCAACAGGGCGGTGCCGTCGGAGTACAGCCACGGCTGCATGTGGATCCACTGCGCCTCGCCTTCGTCGCCCTCGACGTGGATCTGCTCCGACGTGAGGTAGTGGGCGTTGAGGATGAGCGCCGGGTCGGCATCCTCCGCCCAGAACCTCCGGAAGTGGGGGGGGGGGGGCGGCGTGGGCAACCCCCGCCCCCCAAGGGCCCGGGGG
>NZ_JASGEC010000062.1:0-27070 GCF_047606685.1 Microbacterium sp. | reverse complement strand
CGCGCGCGGGGGCTGCGCGCCGCGCGGCGCAGCGCCCACACGAGCACGACGACCGCGATCGCCGCGACACCGAGCACGATCGCGGTGGGCGCGACCCAGCCCAGAAGGGTTCCGACGACGTCAGGCTCCATCGCTCGGCTCCGGCAGCAGCAGCGCGCGCAGGGCGGCGACGTCGTCGACGGCGGCCTGCGCGCCATCGGCCTCGTGCGGCCAGCTGAACCCCCAGCGCACGAAGATCACCGGCACGCCGTGGTCGGCGGCGCCCTCGACGTCGTGGTGGCGGTCGCCGACGAGCACGGCACGGTCGGTGCTCGCGCCGGCCGCGCCGAGCCGGCGCAGCGCCTCGGCGACCACGTCCGACTTCGAGCTGAGCGTGCGCTCATCGGCGGTCGCGCCGACGATCGCGGAGAAGTACGGCGTGAGGTCGAAGTGCTCGAGCAGAGCGAGCACCTGCGTCTCGGGCTTCGAGCTCGCGATCGCCTGGGGGATGCCGGCGGCGTGCGTGTCGTGCAGCAGCTCGGAGACTCCGGGGAACAGGCGCGCGCCGCTGGCGTACCCCTCCTTCGCGGCGAGCGCGCGGTAGAACACGAGCGTGTCGGCGGCGTCGGCGGGCGACATCCCGAGCTGCGCCTGGAACGAGTCGAACAGGGGCGGGCCGATCCAGTGCGCGAGCTCCGCGCGCGTCACTTCGGGATGGCCGACGTGCCGCATCGTCGCCCGGAGGCGGCGCAGGATCCCCTCCGACGCGTCGACGATCGTGCCATCCAGGTCCCACAGCACACAGGACCACGGCGACCGAGACGACATGCCCCCAGCCTATTCGGCGTCAGACCGATTGCTCCGCAGTCGGTATGTGCGGGTGCCCGCATGCGGCATGCGCAGTTGGCGACTGCTGAGCGGGTGGGGTGGCGCTCAGCAGTCGCATTGCGTGGGTGGCAGCCGGCGGCACCCGCAGTTGGTGACTGTTGGGCCTGTTGGGCAAAGCGGCCTGTGGGGCAAAGGGCGGTGAAGCGGGGCGCCGTGAAGAGGGGTGCCGTGAAGCGACGCGGGCTCAAAACAAGCGCGGGGCGCCCGATTCGACGCCCTTCATGTCGTCGTAGTCGAGAGTGACGCAGCGGATGCCGCGATCGGCGGCCAGCACGCGGGCTTGCGGCTTGATCTCCTGCGCGGCGAACACGCCGCTCACCGGAGCGAGGTGCGGGTCGCGGCCCAGCAGCTCGAGGTAGCGGGTCAGCTGCTCGACCCCGTCGATGTCGCCGCGGCGCTTGACCTCGACGGCGACGGTGCCGCCCGCCGGGTCGCGCAGCAGCAGGTCGACAGGCCCGATCGCGGTCGGGAACTCACGCCGCACGAGCGTCAGGTCGTCGCCGATCAGCGACACCTGCTCGGCGAGCAGCCGCTGCAGGTCGGCCTCGACGCCATCCTTCTGCAATCCGGGATCGACGCCGAGATCGTGCGACGAGTCGTGCACGATCTCGTGGATGCGCACCAACAGCGAGTCGCCCGACTTCGCGTGCGTCACCCGCCACAGCTGCACAACGCCGTCCGCCGCCTCGTCGTCGTCGGGCTCCTCCACGGCGAGGTGGCACGGCGGGCTCATCCAGTTCAGCGGCTTGTAACTGCCGCCGTCGGAGTGCACGAGCAGGCTGCCGTCGCCCTTGTGCACGAGCAGTCGCGTGGCGAGCGGGAGGTGCGCGTTGAGGCGTCCGGCGTAGTCGACGCGGCAGCGGGCGATGACGAGGCGCACTCGACGAGCCTACTCGCGCGGGCGAAGGTGGCGTGTTGTGTCGGGTCGGGGGGAGGGATGCGGCGCGTTGCGCCACCTTCACAGAAGGGCCGCGCCCGCAGCGCGCCTCAGTGCCGCCCGGCGCCGACCTTCGAACCCGCGAGCGGCTTCGTCGCGCCCGAGAACAGGCCCGACAGCACGATGAGCACGACGATGATCCACAGCGTGGGCAGAATGCCGACATGGTGGCTCACCCAGCCGAGCACCGGGGGGCCGGCCAGGAACGCGAGGTACCCGATGGTCGCGGCGGCGGAGACGGATGCCGCGGCCTTGTCGGGGTCGTCGGCGGCCGCCGACATCCCCAGCGGGAAGCCGAGCGAGGCCCCGGCGCCCCACAGCGTGGCGCCGATCATCGCGACCGGCAGCGACGGCGCGAGGATGAACAACACGAGCCCCCCCGCCGCGAGCACGGCGAGCACCCGCAGCGTCAGCACGCGGCCCATGCGGTCCACGAGCGGGCCGCCGAGGATCCGCGTCAGCGTCATCGCCACCGAGAAGATCGTCAGCGCGATGGCGCCTGTCGCCTCTGTCGCGTCGTGGCCGTCGACGACGGCGATCGCGAGCCAGTCGTTCGCGCCGCCCTCGGCGAACGACATGCCGAGCATGACCATCCCGATCGCGTAGATGCGCGGATCGCGCCACACCGAGAGGAACGCGGCGAACCGCTCGCGTCGAGACGCCGCCGGCGCATGGCCGCCGACGGCCTCGCGCACGGGCACGAAGCGCAGCGACAGCAGACCGCCCGCGAGGATCAGCAGCGCGACCCCGCCCACGTGCCAGCCGACCGGCACCGCCCACGCCGCCATGCCGACGCCGACGCCCGCGCCGATGACGGTGCCGATGCTGAAGAACCCGTGGAACAGCGGCATGAGCGTGCGCTCGAAGGCCTGCTCGACGGCCGCGGCCTCGACGTTCATCAGCACATCGGTCGAGCTCATGCCCGCGCCCACGAACACGAGGCCCACGGCGGCGAGCGCGTACGACTCGACGACCTGGATCGACATCGTCGTGAACACCAGGCCGAGCGTGAGCGCCACGATCGTCGCGTGCATGCTGCGCCGCGCCCCCCACCGGGCGGCCATGACGTTCGCGATCGAGAGCCCGATGATCGAGGTCGCACCGAGCACCAGCAACAGCACGCCGAGCTCGAAGTCGTCGATTCCGAGGCTCGCCTTGACGGCGGGCAGGCGCGACGACCACGAGCCGAAGCCGAGGCCGGTGAGCAGGAAGATCGCGAAGATCGCGGTGCGCCAGCGCACCAGGGGGGCGCGGGACAGCTCGAGACGCATCGACACAGCCTACCGAATCGATTCGACTCGTGAAAACGCGCGGCGGTACGATTCCAGGGATGAGCACGCGCCGCGCCACGATCGCCGACGTCGCCCGAGAGGCGGGCGTCGCGCCGTCGACGGCGTCGGTCGTGTACAGCGGCAAGGCCGCCGTCGCGGATGCCACGCGCGCCCGCGTGCTCGAGGCGGCGGCCCGCCTCGGCTACACCGGCCCCGACCCGCGCGCCGCCTCGCTGCGCCGCGGGCGCAGCGGAATCGTCGGCGTCGTCTTCGGCGAGCACCTCGGGCGCGCGTTCCTCGACCCCGTCAAGACCCTGATGATGGACGGGCTCGCCGAAGCGGTCGCGCCGCTCGGCGCGGGCCTGCTGCTGCTGCGCGACGAGCCCGCCGCGGCCGACGCCCCCACTCTCACGACCGCCCCCGTCGACGCCGCCGTGCTCATCAACTGCAGCGCACGCCTGCGCGGCTCGCTGGCGGCGGCGCGGGCGCGCGGCATCCCGCTCGTCGTCGTGGAGGGGGATGCCGGAGAGGGCGTGCCGCGCATCGACCTCGACAACCGCGAGGCGCAGCGGCAGGCGGCGAGCCACCTGCGGGGCCTCGGCCACGAGAGCGCGGTGACCGTCACCCTGCCGCCGCATGCCGGATGGCGCCGCGGCTGGATGTCGGACGACGACGCGAGCGCCGCCTTCAACGTGACCCGCGACCGCCTCGCCGGCGTGCGCGACGTGTATCCGCGCGCCCCCGCCTTCGCGGCCGAGACGACCTCGATCGACGAGGGCGTCGCCGCCGGGCGGGTGCTGTTCGCCGGCCCCGCCGCTCGCCCGACCGCCGTCATCGCGCAGAGCGACTTGCTCGCGGCCGGTGTGATCCGCGCGGCCGAGGAGGCGGGGCTGCGCGTGCCGGCCGACGTGAGCGTGACGGGCTTCGACGGCATCGTCGTCGACGGCCTCGCTCCGTACCGCCTGACGACTCTCGTCCAGCCTGCCGCCGAGAAGGGCAGGGCCGCGGGAGTCATCGTCTCCACCATGCTCGAGGGCGGCACGGCGGCGGGCATCTTGTTCACGTGCGCGTTCCGCGAGGGCAACACCACGGCCGTCGCGCCGCGCTCGCCCCGATAGACTGGGAGCACCACCCGCCCGCCAGAGCCCGTCCTCCGGGCCGACGAGCTCGAGGAGTCGCCGTGCTGATCCTCCTCGCCGCGTTCGCGGGGGTGCCGCTTGTCCTCCCGTGGCTCGTGCGCCGTGTTGGCGCCCGCGCGTTCTACGTCGGTGCGGCGCTCGCGGCCGTCGCGTTCGCGCACACGCTCTCGCTCACGCCGGCCGTGCACGGCGGCGCGGCTCCGATCGAGTCCTACGACTGGATCCCCTCTCTCGGCATCCGGCTGTCGATGCGCATGGACGCGCTGGGCTGGCTCATGGCGCTCATCGTCACCGGCGTCGGCGCCCTCGTCATGCTCTACTGCCGCTGGTACTTCCGCGGCAAGAGCGAGGGGCTTGCCCAGTTCTCCGCCGTGCTGCTCGCCTTCGCCGGCGCGATGTACGGGCTCGTGCTCACTGACGACCTCGTCGTGCTGGTGATGTTCTGGGAGGTCACGAGCGTGCTCTCGTATCTCCTCATCGGCCACTACCATCGTCGCGGCGCGAGCCGTCGTGCCGCCCTGCAGGCGCTGCTGGTGACAACGCTTGGCGGCCTGGTGATGCTGATCGGCGTCGTGCTGCTGGTCGTCGAGGCGGGAACATCGAGCCTGTCCGCCATCCTCGCCGCCGCGCCCAGCGGGCCGGTCGTCGACGCCGCGCTCGTGATGATCCTCGTCGGCGCGCTGAGCAAGTCGGCGAACTTCCCGTTCCACTTCTGGCTGCCGGGGGCCATGGCCGCCCCCACGCCGGTGAGCGCCTACCTGCACGCGGCCGCGATGGTCAAGGCCGGCATCTACCTCATCGCGCGCTTCGCCCCCGCGTTCGCGTCCGCCGCCCCATGGCGGCCCCTCGTCATCTCGCTGGGCGTGTTCACGATGCTGCTCGGCGGCTTCCAGGCGCTGCGCGAGACCGACCTCAAGCGCATCCTCGCGTTCGGCACCGTGAGCCAGCTCGGGCTGCTCACCGTCGTGCTCGGCTACGGCACGCGCGATGCCGCGCTCGCCGGACTCGCGCTGTTGCTCGGGCACGCGCTGTTCAAGTCGTGCCTGTTCCTCGTGGTCGGCATCATCGACCGCCAGCTTGCGACCCGCGTCATCGGCGACCTGTCCGGACTCGGCCGCCAGGCCCCGGTGCTCGCCGCGTTCTCGATGGCGGCCGTGGCGTCGATGACGGGCATCATCCCCACGATCGGCTTCGTCGCGAAAGAGGGGGCGCTTGCCGCCCTCCTGCACGAGGCGGCCGGCGGCGCCGCGTGGGGCGTCGTCGCGCTCGCCGGCGTCGCGGCCGGGTCGGTGCTCACGATGGCGTACGGCATCCGCTTCGTGTGGGGCGCGTTCTGGACCAAGAAGGATGCCTCGGGCACGCCGCAGCCGGCGACCCCGTGGCCGCGCCCGCCCGTGGGCTTCGTGCTCGCGCCGTTGTTGCTGTCGGCGCTCACCGTCGCGGCCGGCGCCGCCGCTCCGGTGCTCGACTCCGCCCTCGCTTCGTACGCCGATTCGGCGCCGGCATCCACTCCCGGCGTCGCCGCGCCCGAGCACGCCGCGCACCTCGCGCTGTGGCACGGGCTCGAGCCCGCGCTGTGGATCTCGGTCGCCACGATCGGGCTCGGCGCGCTGCTTTTCGCCGGCCTGCGCAGGGTGGATGTCACGCGCCGCCTCCTGCGGTTCAGCGCCGCCGACCTCTACAACCTCTCGCTGCGCGGCATCGCGCGCGTGTCGGTGGCGACCACGAGCTTCACGCAGCGCGGCTCGCTGTCGATCTACGTCGGCACGATCTTCGTCGTGTTCGTCGTCGCCGAGGGCACGGTGCTGCTCGCCGACCCGGCATGGCGCGTGCAGCTCGAGGCGTGGCAGTCGCCCATGCAGCTGCTTGTGACGCCGCTCATGATCGTCGCCGCGCTCATCGCCATCAACGCCCGCAAGCGCTACACGGGCGTCGTCTTGGTGTCGGTGACGGGGCTCGGCATGGTGCTGCTGTTCGCCACGAGCGGCGCGCCCGACCTCGCACTGACCCAGATCCTCGTCGAGACGGTCACCCTCGTCGTGTTCGCGCTCGTGCTGCGTCGCATCCCCGCGCGGATGGGCGAGCACAACCGGTCCGTCCAGCCGGTCCTGCGCGCGGTGCTCGGCGCCGCCGTCGGCCTCACGATGGCGCTGGTGGCCGTGCTCGCCACGGGAGCGCGGGTCGCGGAGCCTGTCTCTGTGCGCTTCCCCGAGCTCGCGTACGAGCTCGGCCACGGCAAGAACGTCGTCAACGTCGCGCTCGTCGACCTGCGCGGCTGGGACACGATGGGCGAGCTGTCGGTGCTCATCCTGGCCGCCACCGGGGTGGCATCCCTCGTCTTCGTCACCCACCGGGCCGACACGCTGTCGACGCTGACCGCGCCGCTGCCCGACATGCGCACGCGTCGGCCGCTCGTGGAGACCGCCGACGGGCCCCGTCCGCAGATGGGCGGCGTCACGGGCCGGCGCGCGTGGCTCGTGGGCGGTCAGCGGATGCGGCCGGAGAACCGGTCGATCATGCTCGAAGTGATCGTGCGCATCCTCTTCCACACGATCATCGTCGTGTCGCTGTACGTGCTGTTCGCCGGCCACAACCTGCCCGGCGGCGGATTCGCCGGCGGCCTCGTGGCCGGAATGGCGCTGGTCATGCGCTACGTCGCGGGCGGGCGGTACGAGCTGGGAGCGGCAGCGCCGACAGACGCGGGGCGGCTGCTGGGAGCGGGGATGGCACTGGCCGTCGGCTGCGCGATCGCGCCGCTGTTGTTCGGCCTGCCGCCGCTGAAGAGCGCGTTGATCGAGATCGAGGCGCCGGTGCTCGGGCACCTCGAGTTCGTGACATCCACCATCTTCGACATCGGCGTCTACCTCGTCGTCATCGGGCTCGTGCTCGACGTGCTGCGCAGCCTCGGCGCCGAGGTCGACCGGCAGACGCAGGCCCTTCGACAAGCTCAGGGGCCGGATGCGGCTCAGGGGCCGGAAGCGCGGGGGGTGGCGGTGTGAGCACGTCCGGCATCCTCATCGTCGTCATGGCCGTGCTGTTCGCGTGCGGTGTGTACGCGATGCTCGAGCGCAGCCTCACGCGCGTGCTCATCGGCTTCCTGCTGCTGGGCAACGCCGTCAACCTGCTGCTGCTGATTGTGATGGGCCAGCCCGGTGTCGCGCCGTTCTTCGGCGAGGGGTCGGGCCTGGCGGGGGAGGGCGGCGACATGTCCGACCCGCTGCCGCAGGCTCTCACGTTGACGGCGATCGTCATCACATTCGCGGTGTCGGCGTTCCTGCTCGCGCTCATCTACCGCTCGTGGCAGCTCGGGCAGGCCGACACCGTCGAGGACGACGACGAGGACATCGCGGTGCGCGAGCGCGGGATCGACGCGGAAGACACGATGGACGACGACGAGGAGGAGGACGAGTCGATCGCCACCGACTTCGTCGGCGTCGACACCACGCCCGTCACGGTCGTGCCCGGCCTCGTCGACGACGCCCCGCTCGACCGGCCGAAGGGCGGCGACCGCCGATGAACGGGTTCATCGCTCAGCTCGCCCCGCAGCTCGTGCCGCTGCTGGTCACGCTGCCGCTGCTGGGCGCCGCCGTCGCCCTGATCTCGGGCCGCCACCGCCGCGTGCAGGTGGCCGTGTCGATCACGACGCTGTCGCTCGTGTCGGTGGTCGCGGCCGTGCTGCTGTACAGCGTCGACGTCGGCGACCAGCCGCTGGCTGTTTCGGTCGGGGGGTGGCCGATGCCGTTCGGCATCGTCTTGTACGTCGACCGGCTCGCCGCGCTGCTCGTCGTCGTCTCCAGCGTCGTGCTGCTCGCGGTGCTGCTGTTCTCGGTCGGCCAGGGCGCCGCCGACGGCGACGACGACACCCCGGTCTCGATCTTCCACCCGTCGTACCTCATCCTGGGCGCGGGCATCTTCAACGCGTTCATCGCCGGCGACCTGTTCAACCTCTACGTCGGCTTCGAGATCCTGCTCGTCGCGTCGTACGTGCTCATCACGCTCGGCAGCACCGAGTCGCGCATCCGCACGGGCGTTGTCTACATCGTCGTCTCGCTCGTGTCGTCGATCATCTTCCTCTCCGCGATCGCGATGATCTACGGCGCCCTCGGCACCGTGAACATGGCGCAGATCGCCGAGCGCGTCCACGAGCTGCCCGATGAGACGCAGCTCGTGCTGCACCTCATGCTGCTGCTCGGCTTCGCCATCAAGGCTGCCGTGTTCCCGCTGTCGTTCTGGCTGCCCGACTCGTACCCGACGGCGCCCGCGCCGGTCACCGCCGTGTTCGCCGGGTTGCTGACGAAGGTCGGCGTGTACGCGATGATCCGCACCGAGACGCTGCTGTTCGCCGACAACGACGTCAACCTGCTGCTGATCATCGTCGCGCTGGCCACCATGGTCGTCGGCGTGCTCGGCGCCATCGCGCAGGCCGAGCTCAAACGCATCCTGTCGTTCACGCTCGTCAGCCACGTCGGCTACATGGTCTTCGGGCTCGCCGTGGCCACCCCGGTCGCGCTCGGCGCGACGATCTACTACATGGTCCACCACATCGTGGTGCAGACCACCCTGTTCCTCGCGGTCGGCCTCGTCGAGCGCCGCGCCGGGTCGACCTCGATCCTGCGCGTGAAGGGCCTCATGCGCGCGGCCCCGGTGATCGCCGTGCTCTACTTCCTGCCGGCGGCCAACCTGGGCGGGCTGCCGCCGTTCTCGGGTTTCATCGGCAAGTTCTCGCTGTTCAGCGCGGCCGCGCAGGTCGGCACGCCCGAGATGATCGTGCTCATGGTCGGCGGCATCGTGACGTCGCTGCTCACGCTGTACGCGCTCATGCGGGCGTGGAACCTGTCGTTCTGGCGCGAGGAGGAGGCCGAGGCCGAGCACGAGGCCCCGACCGCCTACATGTCGTACCTCGTCAACGCGCCGGCTGCCGCCGTGCAGACCGAGCGTCGCGTCATCCCGCGCATCATGACGGCGGCGACCGCCGGCATGGTCGGCGTGACGGTGGCGCTGACCGTGTTCGCCGGGCCGCTCTACGCGCTGTGCGCGCGCATCGGCGACGGCCTGTCGCAGCCGGTGACGATCGTGCAGCTGACGGCCGAGGAGGAGAGCGGATGAGCGCCGCAGAGCCAGCGCCGGCCACGCGCCAGGAGGCGGCGTTGCCCGCAGCGGCGTGGACGCCGAAGCGCCTGTGGCGGCAGCTGCCGTTCTTTGTGTGGCTCGTCGCGCTCTGGATGCTGCTGTGGGGCCAGTTCACTCCGCTGTCGCTGGTGACCGGCATCGTCGCCGCGGTGTTCGTGGCCGCGGTGTTCCGGCTGCCGCCGGTCGAGCTGTCGGGCCGCGTCAACCTGTGGTGGGGCCTCGTGTTCGTGCTCGAGTTCTTGGTCGCTCTCGTCGTCGGTTCGCTCACGGTGGCATGGCAAGCGCTCGCGTGGTGGCAGCAGCCGGGCGCAGCGGTCATCGCGGTGCGCCTGCGCACCGACGACGACCTGATCATGACCCACACGGCGGTGACGGCATCCCTCATCCCCGGCTCGCTCATCGTCGACGTCGACCGCGGCCGCCGCGTGCTGTACCTGCACGTCATCGGCGTGCGCTCCGACGCCGACCTCGCGGGGCAACGCCGCAGTGTGCTGCACTGGGAGGAGCGGATCGTGCGGGCCGTGGGCTCGCGCGCCCAGCTCGACAAGCTGCGCGCCGACCCGGCGGCTCCGGCGGCGGGAGGTGCGCGATGACCCCGGTGGTGGCTGTCGGCCTCGTCGTGTTCGCGGCCGCCGCGCTGCTCGCGCTCGTGCGCATCGTGATCGGCCCGTCGATCCTCGACCGGGCGGTCGCGGCCGACGTGCTGCTGACCGAGGTGATGTGCGTCTTGGGCGCGGAGATGGTCGTCAACAAGCACACGCACACGCTGCCGGTGCTGCTCGTCGTCGCGGCGGTGGGCGTGTTCGGCTCGATCGCGATCGCGCGCTTTGTGGCCAGGAAGGACAACACTCCGCGATGAACGTGTCGGCAATCGATTGGGCCGCCGTCGCCGACGGCGCGGCCGCCGTGCTCGTGCTCGTCGGCGCGGCGCTGTGCCTGACGGCATCCATCGGCCTGCTGCGCTTCCGCGACGTGCCCGCCCGGCTGCACGCGGCCACCAAGCCGCAGGTGCTCGGGCTGCTGCTTGTCTGCCTCGCCCTCGCGCTGTCGCTGCGCACGTGGCCGGTCGTCGCGGCGATCGTGCCGGTGGTTCTGATCCAGCTCGCGACCGCGCCGCTGTCGGCGCACATGATCGGCCGCGCCGCGTACCGCAACGGCACGCTCGACGAGCGCGGACTGTACGTCGACGAGCTGCGCGAGGCGCGCGAGACCCCGCCCGCCGGCTGACCGGCTGGCCGCGCCCGCGGCGACGCCGTGGAGGTGGCGCGCTGCGCCGCATCCCATCTCCTGATGCGGCACGACGCGCCACCTCCGCACGCCCGGTGCCCGCTCCTTAGTTCGCCCGTCACAAGTTGTGGGTGTGCTTGGGCCCGCACCCGCACTTTGTGACGGGTGAACTGGGCGCATTCAGATTCGACAGGCCGGCGTTGCCGCCGCTCAGTGCGTGTGCAGGCGAAGGGCGAGCCTGATCATGAGCCGCGAGTTCGGGTCGTCGAGGTCGACCGGCAGCAGCTCGCGGATGCGGTGCAGACGCTGCAGCACGGTGTTGCGATGCACCCGGAGCGCCACTGCCGTCGCGGCGGCGTTCGACTCGAGGTCGAGATAGCTGCGCAGCGTGAGGATCAGCGCATCGCCGCCATCGGCCCGCCGCACAGGCTCGAGGCTCTCGAGCACCGCCTCCCTCGTGGCGCTCTCCGGTATCCAGTGCTCGATCAGGCGGTGGGCCGTCACCTGGTCCGCGCGGCGGACGAGGGCACTGCCTTGCTCCCCTTCGGCGAAGGCCAGTGCGCTCTGCGCCTCAGCGAGCGACGCCCCGATGCCAGCCGGGGAGTCCCGCGCGGTGCCGATCCCGGCCTTGAGCCGCACGCCTGTGCAGCTCAGTTCGACCTCGCGCATCGCCCGCTCGATGCTGGTGGCGAGCGTGGCGAGCTCTGGCTCGGACGGCCGCGTGCTCCACGTCTGCCAGAGCTCGGCGCGGCGACCGACGATCACCGGAGGCATGCGCACGCCTTGGCGCCGGAGTGCCTGCACCAGGAAGTAGGAGACGGCAGGCTCCGGGAGGTCTGAGATCTTGCTGTCGAAACGCAGCTGCACCGCGACATGCCATCCGAACAGCTGCCAGCCGTTGGCCGCCGTCTGCTCGATGAGCAGCGAGCTCGGATGCGCGCCGCTGTGCCGGATCTCCTCGAGCATCGCTCTCGAGCTTCCGTGGCTGCGCTCGTAGTCGAGTGACGCCTGGTTCAGATGGGCCGACAGCGCGAGTGCGCCGATCCTGAGCCCCACCGTGATGTGGCTGGTGTTCAACTCGCTCGGGCGTGGGGCGACGGCGCCGAGCCAGAACTTCGGGTCGTCCACGACGAGCGGGAACGCGGGCACAGCGAGCAGCAGCTGGCCGTCGGAGGTCGGGACCACGAAGTCGGTCGTCACGGTGGCGCGCCTCGCCATCTGATCGGCGAGCTCGGCCACGGGGGCCAGCTGCTTCCCGGCGATGGCACGCCCGTCCGGCCCGAAGAGGGCGGTCTCGGCGCCGAGATGGCGCGACACGCGTGCCACGAGCTCGGCGAGGTCCGCCGCCGGGCGGCGCATCACGGACGACACCGCGCGGATCGCGCCGGCGCCGATGAGATCGGGGTTGCGCACAAGGTCGTCGACGCGCGAGCGGAGAGTCTCGGGGTCGAGCAGCGGATAGCTCCAGAGCGCGATGCCGAAGCGTTCGCAGAGCCGCGCCGTTGAGAGGGGAGCCCTGCTGCCGTTGCCGCCCTCGACGACGACCCCGCTCACCCTGGCCGTGGCGGCCTGGCGCAGCACGATGTCGAGGCTGACATCTCCGAGCCGGGCCACTTCTGGCAGCACGATGGCAAGCGCGTTGGGGAGCTGACGGCCGGCCGCCGAGGTTGACGTGACGATCCCGACACCGGACACCACCCGCTCATGGGCGACGGCGCCGCCGAGCAGCATCGGCTCCGCCGACCCCTCGGAGAGCGCCCTAGCGATGGTGGTGACGGTGAGCATGGGAGCCTCGGCGATTGTGCGCAATAACTATTCGATGAGAGCAACTATAGGCACTGTGCACACTGAAGAAATCCCGTGGTTCCTCTTGGCTTGGTCGTACCCCCGACGCGCGGTCCTTCCGACAGCACCCGCGGATGCCGCAGTCGAAGAGACGAGGGACGCCTGTGCAGTTCACCCGCGACGACATCGCTCCCATGGCGCTGGGCGCCGCGGTGTTCGGCGCAGGTGGAGGTGGCGACTCCTATCTCGCCGAGGGTGTGCTCGACGCTGTGCTCCGCGAGCGAGGACCCGTCGAGATCATCCCCGTGGACCAGATCGCACGCGATGCCCCGGTCGCCCTGCTCGCCCTCGTGGGCGCGCCCCACATCGTCAGCGAGACGCTCGTCGGCCGGCCGATGCTGGATGCCGCGATCGAGCGGTCAACCGCGGGCCAGGGAGCTCCGGCTGCGCTGGTGCCCGTGGAGATGGGCGGGATGAACGCCCTCGTGCCGCTCATCGCCGCGGGACAGCTCGGCCTGCCGTGCGCCGACGCCGACTTCACGGGTCGCGGGGTGCCCTCGCTCGAGATGACCTCGTTCCTGCTCGACCGCAGCTACCCCGAGGTGCAGGTGCTCGCCGACACGCTCGGCCGCAGCATCCAGGTGCAGGCCTCAGCGGGGTTCACGGCCGAGCGCCTGCTGCGGCCCCTGGTCGACGTGCTCGGCTCGCTCGCGGCATACACGGCCTTCCCGTTGCATGGCGGAGACCTCCGCGAGCGCGCCCTCGGCGGCACCTTGACTCGCTGCCTCGAAGTCGGCCGCGTGTTCTTGCGGGTGCCCGGCTGCGAGACGGGCGAGGCCGACCGGATGCTCGCCGAGCTCGGCGCGGTGCGCATCGCCGCGGGCTCGGTGATCGAGCGCCTTTCCCGGCCGTATGCCGATGGCGCCCGCGTCTCGGTCACGCTCGACAGTGCCGAGCACCTCACCCGTATCGATTTCGGCAACGAGTTCCACCTGGTCAGCCGCGACGGCGAGATCCTCGCGACCGTGCCCGACCTCATCGTGGTGGTCGACGCCGAGAGCTGGATCCCGCTCACCGTTGAGCAGCTCGGCTTGGGCCAGCAGGTCACCGTGATCGCGCTGCCCGCGCACCCCCGCTGGCGCACCGAGCGCGGGATCGAGATCGTCGGCCCGCGGGCATTCGGCTATGCGAGCGATTTCGTGCCGTTCGAGTCGATGCAGGCGCGGCTGTGAGCGGCGCCTCCGCCGAACTCCACCTCGGCGTCGCCTGCAGTGGAGGGGTGCTGCAGCTCGCCCTCGTGACGGCCGATGGCAACGTGCTCGAGTCGCGTGTCGTCGCGAGCTCGGGCGAGCTGTCTGACGACCTCGACCTTGCGCTCGGCGGCGCGCCGCCGAACGTCAGGGCGATCATGATCGCAACGGATCGCCTGCGCGGCGCCCTCGAGGGGAGCGCCCCGCTCGCGAGGGTCGCGACGCTGCGGATCAGCGGCCCCGTCACCGACGGCGTGCCCGTGCTCGCGAGCTGGCCCGAGCAGCTGCTCGCTCGCGTCTCGCCCGTGACGGAGACTGTCGCGGGCGCGGTCGACGGCAGGGGCCGCGAGCTCGTGCCGTTCGACGAGGAGGCGGCGGAGCGCTTCTTCGGTCGCTGCCGAGGCGAGGTCGATGCGCTCGCCGTGTCAAGCATGTTCGCGCCGCTGGCCCCCGAGTTCGAACGCCGCGCCGCAGCGATCGCGGCGCGGGTACTCGGCGACGACCTGCCGATCACCATGAGCCATTCGGTCGCCGGCTTCGGGCTGCTCGACCGCGAGAGCGCCGCCACGCTGAACGCCGCGCTCACCCCGCTCGCCGCCAAGATGCTGAGCGAGATCGATGCGGCCATCGCGCGGCACGGCAGCGAGGCCGAGGTCTTCCTCGTGCAAAACGACGGCACGCTCGCCGTCGCGGAGGTTGCCGCGTCGACGCCGATCCTGCTGCTGGAGGGAGTTGCCGCCTCGAACGTCTACGGCGCGGCGCTGCTCGCGGATGCGTCGGACGCGGTCGTGCTGGGCAACGGCCCCGACCGCACCGGCGTCGTGCGCGAGGGCTTCGTCGTCATGACCTCGGCCCCGACTCGTGTCGCCGGCGTCCGCTTGAATGTCGAGCTCCCCGTCGGGGCCGGCTCGTCCCGAGTGCCGCACGACCTCGGCTCCGGATCGGCACGGCGGCTCGTCCTCGACCCGCAGGCGCGCGGCGAGGATGCGCTGCGGCACTCGGATGTCGCCGCCGCATACGGCTGCGCCCTCGCACCCGTAGGGGCCGTGGCGTGGATGGTGTCGGAAGGCGACGAGCGCGAAGCGCAGCGACTGCACCGCGCCAAGCAGCAGGTTGTCGAGCTCGCGATCACGGCGGGAGCGGATCCGGTGACAGCCGCGGTCACCAGCATCGACGCGATCGACATCAGCCAGGCGACAAACCGACGGCTACGGATTCGCGCGACCGGCAGGCCGCTGATCATCTCGAGGGCCGATCGCTCGGCCCCCAGCTCGACGCTTCTCTGACCCCCGAATCACCCCGACAACAGAAGGAAACCCCGATGAAGAAAACCACACGGCTCTCGGCGGTCGCCCTGAGCGCGATCGCCGCGCTGTCCCTCAGTGCGTGCACAGCGGAAGAGGCCCCGAGCAACGACGGCGGCGACGCCACCAAGACGGTCTGGTACGCCGACGTGATGGACGCGAACCCGACCGCCACGGCTATCGCCCAGGGCATGAATCAGACACTCGCGGAGAACGGCATCGAGATGACCCGCTCTCTCGCGATCGACACCACGACCGGCAACATCGACCTTGGCGCGCAGGCGCAGGGACTCACCCGGGCCATCGCGGCGAAGCCCGATGCGATCGCCTACTTCCTGCTCGACGCCTCGGCGTCCCGCCCGCAGGTCGAGGAGGCCATGGGGCAGGGTATCCCGGTGTTCGCCGCTTTCGGCAAGCCCGATTTCGACGTCAACGCCTACATCGCCCTCTACGACGAGGATCAGGGCTATGTCTCGGCGAGCTACCTCGCAGAGAACCTGCAGAAGGGCGACAAGGTCGCCATCCTCGGCGGCCCCGCCAACCAGAACGTGCTCAATGCGGAGGCTGGCGCCACGAAGGCCCTCGAAGAGGCCGGCATGACGATCGTGGGCGACGTGGAGCAGCAACGCAACCTGACCGACGGCGCGGCCGGCGGCAAAGAGGTCATGCAGGGCATCCTGCAGCAGAACCCCGACGTCAAGGGCGTCTGGGTCTACAACGACGACTCGGCGATGGGCGCCATCGCCGCCGCGAAGCAGGCCGGAGCAGACGTGCTCTTCACGAGCCGCAACGGCACCGCCGACGCGATCGCCGCGGTGAAGGCGGGCGACCTCCTCGGAACCTGCGACATCCAGCCCGCGGAGCTCGGCAAGAGCCTCGGTCAGGCTATCGCCGATCAGATCAACGGCGTGAAGGAGTACAAGGACTCGGAGCGCATCCCCTCGCCCCCCGCGGAGGACTGCATGGTGACAAAGGACAACGTCGACGACTGGAAAGCGCCCGAGGATCTCATCACGTACGCAGAGATCCCGCTGGGATAGTCCATGGCGCGCTTGATCGGCCTTCGCGCAGTGACAGTCGAGTACCCGGGCAACCGGGCGCTCGACGACGTCACCGTCGATATCGCCCCTGGCGAGGTGCTCGCCGTGGTCGGAGCCAACGGGTCCGGCAAGACGACACTCCTGAACGTGTTGACCGGTCAGCGCAAGCCGACGGAGGGCACGGTCGTCGGGGCGGAAGAGGATCTCGTCTTCGACCGCCCGGCGGCCGCGCTCGCGGCCGGCGTCACCCTGGTGCCGCAGGAGCCGCACATGGCTCCCACCCTCCCCGCGTGGGAGAACCTCATCCTCAGAGCCAGTGGCCTCTCGGGCCTCGCGCCGGGGCGGGAGGAACGGCAGGCCGCGCGAGAGCGAGTGCGCGAGGTGCTGCCGCACATCGACCCCGACGCCCCCGCGGGAGAGCTGCGCAAGGCGGATCGCGCCATCCTCGGCCTCGCCCGCGGCATGCTCACCAACCCCAGGGTGCTCGCGCTCGACGAACCCACGGCCGTGCTCGGCGACCACGGCGTGGAGCTCGTGGAGCAGATCACCCGAGAGGTGACCGGGCGCGGCGGTGCGGTGGTCATCGTGAGCCACCGGCTGCGCGACATCGTGCGCCTCGCCGACCGCGTGGCCGTGCTGGTCGACGGGCAGCTGAAGCTCGACAGCCCGGTCACCGAGGTCTCCGTCGAGGAGATCGTGGACTCGCTTGCGGCCGGCCGCGGCATCGCCGTCTCGACCCGAGAACGCCCCGAGAACGTCTCGAAGGGCGAGGAGGAGATCCTCTCAGTGGAGACCGATCGCGCGCGCTCCGGGTTGGAGATCGACCGGCTCACTGTGTGCTCCGGCGAGATCGTCGGCATCGTCGGCATGGCGGGAAGCGGCCGCTCGCGGCTGTGCAAGCTCGTCGCCGGTGTGGACGGCGACCCGAGGGGCGTGCGCTATCGGGGCGGCCCGCTGCCGAGGAGCGCGCGCGCCGCGCGGCGTGCCGACATCGCCTACATCCCCGAGGACCGCCTGCACGAGGGGCTGTTCCCGCCCCTGTCGGTCGCGAAGAACATCGAGATCGGCAACGTCGTGCGCAGCAGCCTCGCCGCGCTCGCACCGTTCACACCGAGGCCGTCGGCCACCCAGCAGGCGATCGACCGCTTCGGGATAAAGACCCCTTCGCACAGCGTCGAGGTCACCGCGCTCAGCGGCGGCAACGCGCAGCGGGTCGTCATCGCCCGTGAGCTCATGAACGAGCCTGCGCTGCTCGTCGCCGACGAGCCGACCCAGGGCGTCGACCGCACCGGCCGCGCGGCGATCCACGAGTTGATGCGCGACTTCGCCGCCCGTGGCGGCGGCGTGCTCGCCGTGAGCTCCGAGTTCGAGGAGCTGCAGGAGATCGCCGACCGCTTCTACGTCATGGTCGACGGCCGGGTCGTGGCCGACATCCCCCCAGACACCCCCTACCCGAGGCTCGTCGCCCTCGCCTCCGGAGTCGAGGACTCCGACACCGACCACCAGACCAACACCGAGCGAAACGGTTTCACCTCGTGAGCCAGACCATCACCACGGCGCGCACTCCCCGGCAGTTCTTCCGCAGCCACGCGACCGACATCATGCTGCCAGCCGCGCTGCTGGCGCTGATCATCGCCGGGCTCGTCCTCTTCCCGAGCTTCCGCTCGGTGACGAGCTTCATCAACATCCTCACCTTCTCTTCGCTGCTGATGATCGTGGCGATCGGCGAGACCTTCGTCGTGATTGGCCGCGCCGCCGACCTGACGGTCGGCTCGATGGTCGGCCTGTCGGGCGCGGTCTTCGCCGTGTTCGTGACCGGTGGCGTTCCCCCGCTGCTGGCGTTGCTGGTGGCGCTGATCGCGGGCTCGCTGATCGGCCTCGCGCAGGGCGTCATCATCACCAAGCTCAAGATCTCGTTCCTGATCGTGACCCTCGGCCTGTTCGCGCTGCTGCGCAGCCAGGTGCAGGTGCTGCTGAACGGGCAGAGCAAGAACGTCGACGTGCCCTGGCTCGTGACGCTCGCCACCGGGCGCATCGGCATCATCCCGAACCTGGTGATCATCGCCGTGCTCGTCTTCGTGGTCGCGACCCTCGTGCTGCGCGGCACCGCCTACGGGCGCGCGCTCTACGCCGTGGGAGCGAGTCCCGAGACCGCGAGGCTCGCCGGCATCCCGGTCGCGCGTGTCATCATCATCTCGTTCGTGATCAGCGCCTTCACCGCCTCGCTCGCGGGCTTGCTCACCGTCGGCACGCTGGGCTCTGCGCAGACCACCGCCGGCACGGGCATGGAGATGACCGCCCTTTCCGCCGTGCTGCTAGGCGGCACGAGGTTCTCCGGCGGCTTCGGCAGCGCCACCCGCACGCTCTTCGGCGTGCTGTTTCTCGGCGTGCTCAACAGCCTGCTCTTCGCCGCGGGCGTCAGCTCGTTCTGGCAGGGCACCGCCTCGGGTCTCGTGTTGATCCTCGCGGTCGCGCTCGATCGCACCCGCAAAGACTGACGAAGAGCCAGAACCACCCGGACCTCAAGAACCAGACAGGGAGAAACTGAATGAGCCTGCGCATTGGCATCGACGTCGGGGGCACCAATACCGACGCAGCCGTCCTCAGGGGCGCCGATGTCGTCGCCGCCACCAAGGCGACCACGACCGAGGACGTGACATCCGGCATCCTGAAAGCCCTCACGGAAGTGCTTGTGGGAATCGACCCGGCCGATGTCGAATCCGTCTTCATCGGCACGACGCACTTCATCAACGCGATCGCACAGGGCAAGGGCCTGGCGCGAGTGGCGGCGGTGCGCCTGGCCACTCCGCCGCAGTCGCTCTTCCCGATGATCGACTGGCCGCAGCACCTGATGCACATCATCGGCGACGACTTCCACGTCGTGCGGGGCGGCTCGCAGTTCGACGGGCGCCTGCTGAGCGAACTCGACGAGGACGGCGTGCGCGAGACGGCCGCCAAGATCCGCGCGGCGGGGATCAAGCACGTGGCACTCAGCGCCGTGTTCTCTTCCGTGAACGCCGACCCCGAGATCCGCGCCGCGCAGATCCTCGAGGAGGAGCTGCCGGGCGCGACGGTCACCCGCTCGGCCCTGGTTGGCCGCGTCGGCATCCTCGAGCGCGAGAACGCGACGATCCTCAACGCCGCGCTGCGCGATCTCGCAGCCCGGGTCGTCGATGGCCTCGAGCAAGTCGTGTCGAGTGTCGGCATCGCTGCGCCGATCCTGCTCTCGCAGAACGACGGCACCGTGATGACACTCGACCGCGCACGACTGTTCCCGATCTTCACGATCGCCTCGGGCCCCACCAACTCCATGCGCGGTGCGGCGCTGCTCGCCGACATCGACGACGGCGTCGTCGTCGATGTCGGTGGCACGACGTCCGACATCGGCATGCTGCAGCACGGCTTCCCTCGCGAGTCGACCATCGCGATGAGCCTCGCCGGCGTGCGCAGCAACTTCCGCATCCCCGACGTGCTCTCGCTCGCCCTGGGCGGCGGCACCGTCATATCGAAGGAAGGGGCCGGACCGGAGGGGAGCGTGGCCGTCGGCCCCGAGAGCGTCGGCTACCGGATCGGCACCGAGGCGCTCGTCTTCGGAGGATCGGTCACGACCTTCACCGACCTCGCGGTGGCCGCAGGAGCCGACCCCATCGGCGACGCGTCACAGGTCGAAGGCCTGGACCCCGCCCTCGTCGAGGCCGGTCTGAATCGAGTGCGCGACATGCTGACCCGGGCGATCGAGAAGGCGAAGCTCAGCTCGGCGGACGTGCCGGTCATCGCGGTGGGCGGCGGAGCGCCGCTGCTGAAGGCGGTGCCGGGGCTCGACTCGATTGTGATCCCCGCGAACGCCGGCGTCGCGAACGCCGTCGGCGCCTCATTCGCTGAGGCGGGGGGCGAGGTCGACCGCGTCTACGCGCTCGACGGGAAAACCAGGGCGCAGGTGCTCGAGGAGGCGAAGGAGCTCGCCGTCGCGCGTGCCGTCGAGGCGGGCGCGGATCCCGAGCGCGTGCGCATCATCGAGGCGGAGGAAGTGCCCCTCACCCACCTTCCCGGCGGAACCGCGGTGCACGCACGCGTCAAGGCCGTCGGCCCGTTCAACCCCACCCAGATCTCGAAAGGCTGACAACAATGCGACTCATCGACGAAGAGGCCCTCAACGACATCACCTTCGGGTCCACCGTGTTCGGCTCCGGCGGCGGTGGCGACCCATACATCGGCACGCTGTTGGCCCGTGACGCGATCCGCCGGTTCGGCCCGGTGCCCCTCGTCGACGTCGAGGAGGTGCCCGACGACGCGAATGTCGTCTTCATCGCCGGCATGGGCGCGCCCGGTGTGCTCGTCGAGAAGCTCCCTCGGGCAGAGGAGTACGACCGTGTGCTGCGGCTGTTCGAGGAGCGCATGGGCGTGAAGTACGACTACGTCTGCCCGGCCGAGGCCGGAGGCCTGAACGCCGTCACCCCGTTCGCGACCGCCGCGGTCGCGCGCATCCCCGTGATCGACGCCGACGGCATGGGCCGTGCGTTCCCGCACCTCGAGATGGTGACGCCGACCCTCTATGGCGGCAAGGGCACGCCGATGATGATGGTCGACGAGCACGGCAACGACCTCTTCATGGTCTGCAAGGAGAACTCATGGGCCGAGGTCATCGCACGCTCCGCTGCCGTGGCGAGTGGCGCGAACACCGCGATGGCGCTGTACCCCATGACCGGCGCGCAGGCAAAGGCCTGGCTCGTGCGCGGCGTGCTGAGCGCCTCGGTCAAGCTCGGCCAGGCAATCCGCCAAGCGCGCGCCGAGCACCGCTCGGCGGTGCGCGCGGTGATCGACACCCAGAACGGCATCCTGCTTTTCGAGGGCAAGATCGAGCATATTGAGCGGCGCAACGAGGGCGGCTGGACCTTCGGGCAGTCGACCATTAGCGGGGTTGGCGCCGACGAGGGCCGCGCCATGATCCTGCACTCGCAGAACGAGCACTTGATCGCAGAGCGCGACGGCGAGATCGTCGCCACCACTCCCGATCTCATCATGACGCTCGAGCTCGACTCGGGCGAGCCCATCCCCGCCGAGGAGATCCGCTACGGCTTCCGAGTCGCGGTGATCGGCCTGCCCTGCGACGACCGCTGGCGCACGCCCGACGGCCTGAAGCTGGCGGGGCCGCGTCGCTTCAACTACGACACCGACTTCACGCCGGTCGAGGAGTTCGCGCGATGACCCGCGTCGTGCTCGCCGGCGCGCAGGTCTTCGACGGCACGGGCCGGGCTCCGTTCACCGCCGACATCGCGATCGAAGACGGCCGCATCGCCGAGGTGGGTGCCGCCCTCGATGGCGACGAGATCCGGGATGTCGGCGGCAAGCTGGTCGTCCCTGGCCTCATCGACTGCCACGCCCACGCGTTGTTCAACGGCATGGACGTTGTGAAGACCCAGCAGCAGCCCTTCTCACTGCAGTTCTTCGAGGCCGGTCGCAACCTGAAGACGATTCTCGACTCGGGGGTGACGACGATGCGCGACGCCGGCGGGATCGACCTCGGTGTCAAGACGGCAGTGGAGCAGGGTCTCGTCGAAGGCCCTCGCCTGATGATCGCGGTCACGGTGCTGAGCCAGACCGGCGGGCATGTCGACGGGTGGAACGTGCACGGCGACCACCAGCGCCTCATGGTGCCGCACCCGGGACGGCCCGACACGGTCGTCGACGGCGTGGACAACATGCGCAAGCGGGTGCGCGAGGTGATCCGCGCGGGCTCGGACACGATCAAGGTCTGCTCCTCGGGCGGCGTCATGTCGAGCCGGGACGACCCGCGCCACTCGCAGTTCTCGCTCGAGGAGCTGCGGGTCTGCGTCGAGGAGGCCGCAGCCGCCGGCCAGGACGTGCTCGCGCACGCCCAGGGCGCGGCCGGCATCAAGAACGCGCTTCGTGCCGGGGTGCGCTCGATCGAGCACGGCGTCTTCATCGACGACGAGTGCATCGAGCTCTTCCTCGAGACGGGCGCCTGGCTCGTGCCGACTTTGCTGGCGCCGGTCGCCCTCATCGAGGCCATCGACGCCGGCATGCGGGTGGGGCCCGAGATGGAGGCGAAGGCCCGCTCCGTGGTCGACGTGCACCTCGAGTCGATCGGCAAGGCGCATCGGGCGGGGGTGAAGATCGCGATGGGCACCGACGGCGGGGTGTTCGCGCACGGGCAGGCTCCCCGGGAGCTCTCCGTGATGATGCAGACCGGCCTGACGGCGCAGGAGGCGCTCGTCGCGGCGACCTCGAGCGCGGCCGAAATGCTGCGCATCGACGACGAGGTGGGCACGATCGAGGCCGGCAAGGCCGCCGATCTGCTCGTCCTCGGCGGCGACGCGTGGGACTTCGCGCACTTCCTCGAGAATCTGGAGACCGTCATCCAGGCGGGCGAGGAGGTCGACCGGGCGGCCTGAGCCGCGCCCTCGGCTCCCGAACGTCGGAGAGGCGGGTGGATGTCGGAGGATTCGGCGCGAATCCTCCGACATTGGCGCGATTCTCCGACATTCGGGCGGCTCGCAGGACGCACGAGGAGCTCGGACTTCGACAGGCTCAGACTTCGACAGGCTCAGACTTCGACAGGCTCAGACTTCGACAGGCTCAGACTTCGACAGGCTCAGTCCGCGCCGAAGTCCTCATAGGCGGCGGAGCCGGATGCCTCGTCGACTGCTTCGGCGAGCTCTTCGCGCTCGGCGCTGAAGCCCGACGCGTGCTCGGTGATCTCGCCCGCCTCGCCCGGCGACAGCCGCCCGACCAGGTCGCCGGTCGCCCCGCCGATGAGCCCGAGCCCCGCGTACTGCTCGAGCCGCGCGCGCGAGTCGGCGATGTCGAGGTTGCGCATCGTGAGCTGGCCGATGCGGTCGGTCGGGCCGAACGCGGCGTCGCCGACGCGCTCCATCGACAGCTTCTCGGGCGCGTACGACAGCCCGGGCCCGGCCGTGTCGAGGATCGTGTAGTCCTCGCCGCGGCGCAGGCGCAGCGTGACCGTGCCGGTGATTGCCGACCCCACCCACTTCTGGATCGACTCGCGCAGCATGAGCGACTGCGGCTCGAGCCAACGGCCCTCGTACATGAGTCGGCCGAGGCGGCGGCCCTGCTCGTGGTAGGTGGCGAGGGTGTCCTCGTTGAGGATGCCGTTCGCCAGCCGCTCGTACGCGGTGAACAGCAGCGCCATCCCCGGGGCCTCGTAGATGCCCCGCGACTTGGCTTCGATGATGCGGTTCTCGATCTGGTCGCTCATGCCCAGGCCGTGGCGGCCGCCGATCGCGTTGGCCTCCAGCACGAGGGCGACCGGGTCGGCGAACTCGACGCCGTTCAGCGCGACAGGCCGGCCCTGGTCGAACGACACCGAGACATCCTCTGTCTCGATCTGGACCGCAGGATCCCAGAAGCGCACGCCCATGATGGGCTCGACGGTCTCGAGCGAGACATCCAGATGCTCGAGGGTCTTGGCCTCGTGCGTCGCCCCCCAGATGTTGGCGTCTGTCGAGTAGGCCTTCTCGGCCGAGTCGCGGTACGGGAAGCCGTGCTCGACGAGCCACGCGCTCATCTCGGCGCGCCCGCCCAGCTCGGTGACGAACTCGGCATCCAGCCACGGCTTGTAGATGCGCAGCGCAGGGTTGGCGAGCAGGCCGTAGCGGTAGAACCGCTCGATGTCGTTGCCCTTGTAGGTGGACCCGTCGCCCCAGATGTCGACGCCGTCCTCCTTCATCGCGCGCACGAGCAGCGTGCCGGTGACGGCGCGGCCGATGGGCGTCGTGTTGAAGTAGGTGCGGCCGGCGGAGCGGATGTGGAACGCGCCGCACGCGAGCGCGCCGAAGCCCTCCTCGACGAGGGCGCGCTTGCAGTCCACGAGGCGCGACAGCTCGGCGCCGTACTCGAGGGCGCGGCCGGGGATCGCGGCGATGTCGTCCTCGTCGGGCTGGCCGAGGTCGCCGGTGTACGTGCACGGCACGGCGCCCTTGTCGCGCATCCACGCCACCGCGACGGAGGTGTCAAGCCCTCCTGAGAACGCGATTCCGATGCGCTCGCCGACAGGCAGGGACTGGAGGACCTTCGACATGAGTTCAATCCTACGAGGGGATGCCGGTCGGCCCGGCGCCGAGCGCTGCGCCGGGCCGAGCGCAGGGAATGGGCCGGGGGGAGGATGGCTGCGGCACAAGGCATCCTGCGCTCGGCCCATCTCCTGCGCTGCGCCGGGCCTTAGGATCGCGGCATGGCGCGCAGCATCCCGTTCCTCGATCTCGCCGACACCGCGTTCGACGTGACCTCCGACGAGATGCATGCCGCGCAAGACGAGAGCTGGTACGCCGAGACCCCTTACGGGTGGGCGATTCTGCGGTACGAGCAGGGCACGGCGCTGCTCAAGGACAAGCGGTTCCGCCAGGGCAATGCGCGCTGGCCCGACCAGAACGGCATCCACGACGGCCCGTGGCGGCAGTGGTGGCAAGAGACCCTGCTGAGCCTGGAGGGCCAAGACCACCTGCGCCTGCGGCGGCTGCTCGGGCCGGCGTTTCGCAACAAGACGATCGAGGCCATGCGGCCGCGCTTCCAATCCCTCGCGAACGAGCTCATCGACGGGTTCGCCGCTCCCGGAGCCGACGGCTGGGGGCGCGTCGAGTTCGTCTCGCAGTTCGCCGAGCCCTACGCATCCCGCATCCTGTGCTTCCTGCTTGGCCTGCCCGACGACGAGTGGCCGCAGGTCGCGCACTGGGCCGACGACCTCGGCAAGTCGTTCGGCATCCGGGTGCGCGACGACCTGCCGCGCATCGAGGCGGCGCTGGAAGGACTCAGCGGCTACATCGAGGAGGTCATCGCCGACCGGCAGGCGCACCCGCGCGACGACCTGGTGACGACGCTGATCCAGGCGCACGAGGAGGGCGACCCGTCGACAGGCTCAGGGGTCGAGCCTGCGCTGTCGCGGCGCGAGCTCAGCGTCGCGCTGGTGTTCCTCGCGTTCGCGGGCATGGAGACGACGCGCAACCAGCTCGGCCTCGCGCTGCAGACGCTGCTCGCCCACCCCGACCAGTGGGCGCTGCTCGGCGAGCGCCCCGAGCTCGGCGCCCGCGCCGTGGAAGAGGTCATGCGGGTGAACCCGACCGTCACGTGGGTGACGCGGGAGGCGATCGAGGATGTCGACCTCGACGGGCTGCGAGTGCCCGCCGGCGGCATCGTGCAGGTGATGTCGCACGCTGTCGGCACCGACCCGCGCGCGATGGGCGAGCACGTGCCGTTCGACATCACGTACGACGAGCGGCCGCTGCACAGCGGTTTCGGCGGAGGCATCCACCACTGCCTCGGCCACTTCGTCGCCCGCACCGACATGTCGGTCGCGCTGCCGCTGCTGGCCCGGCGGATGCCGCTGGCCGAGCCCGACGGCCCGGGCGAGTGGCTGCCGGTGTCGGGCAACACCGGCCCGATCCGGTATCCGATCCGCTTCCGGCCCTGACCCGGCGCGTCCCGGCCCGCCGCATCCGATTTCGCCAGATCAGGTGATTTCGCCAGATCAGGATGCTTCGTCGCGGATTGGCCTGACTGCGTGAGATCAGGATGTTTCGGGAAACGCGATCGCGGGTGGCGCGCTGCGCGGCGAGCGCGCAGCGCGGGGCGCGGGGCAGGGCTCGATAGGATGGGGTGTAATCCCCTCCGCCACCGAAAGGGAGCAGCCCATGCCAGGCATCGTGATCGTCGGCGTGCAGTGGGGGGATGAGGGCAAAGGCAAAGCCACCGACCTCCTCGGCGACCGCACCGACTGGGTCGTGAAGTTCAACGGCGGCAACAACGCCGGCCACACCGTCGTCATCGGCGACGAGAAGTACGCCCTGCACCTGTTGCCCAGCGGCATCCTCTCCCCGGGCGTGAACGCCGTCATTGGCAACGGCGTGGTCGTCGACCTCGAGGTGCTGTTCGCCGAGATCGAGGCGTTGAACTCGCGCGGCATCGACACCTCGCGGCTGCGGGTCAGCGCCAACGCGCACATCATCACGCACTACCACCGCACGCTCGACAAGGTGACCGAGCGCTTCCTCGGAAAGCGCATGATCGGCACCACCGGGCGCGGCATCGGGCCGACGTACGCCGACAAGATCAACCGCGTCGGCATCCGCGTGCAAGACCTCTTCGACGAGAAGATCCTGCGGCAGAAGGTCGAGGGCGCGCTCGAGCAGAAGAACCACCTGCTGCTGAAGGTGTACAATCGCCGCGCCATCACGTGCGACGAGGTCGTCGACGAGCTGCTCGCGTACACCGACCGGCTGCGCCCGCTCGTCGCCGACACGTCGCTGCTGCTCAACGACGCTCTCGACGCGGGCGACGTCGTCGTGTTCGAGGGCGGCCAGGCGACGATGCTCGACATCGACCACGGCACCTATCCTTTCGTGACGTCGTCGTCGGCGACGGCCGGCGGCGCGTCGACCGGCTCGGGCGTGGGCCCGAACCGCCTCGACCGCATCGTGGGCATCGTGAAGGCCTACACGACGCGCGTCGGCTCGGGGCCGTTCCCCACCGAGCTGCACGACGAGCAGGGCGAGTGGCTGCGCAAGCGCGGCTTCGAGTTCGGCACCACGACCGGTCGCGCGCGCCGGGTGGGATGGTACGACGCGCCCATCACTCGGTACGCGACGCGGATCAACGGCATCACCGACCTCGTGCTCACCAAGCTCGACATCCTCACCGGGCTCGACGAGATCCCGGTGTGCGTCGCGTACGACGTCGACGGCGAGCGCTTCGACGAGGTGCCCGTGAACCAAACCGACTTCCACCACTCGGTGCCCGTCTACGAACTGCTGCCCGGGTGGCAGGAGGACATCTCGGGCGTGCGTGTTTTCGAAGACCTGCCGCAGGCCGCGCAGGACTACGTGCTCGCGCTCGAGGCGATGAGCGGCACGCGCGTCTCGGTGATCGGCGTGGGGCCGGCCCGCGACGGCGTCATCGTGCGCCACGATCTGGTGTGACGGTCAGGGGGCTGACGTGAGGTTCTGGCTCGGCGGCTACACGGCCGACATGGACGGCAACGCGACGGGAATCGGGATGCTCCGCGCCGGCGCCGCGGACGACCCCCTCGCCGGCGGCCCGTTGGCGTTCGGCGGCGACGCCGCCGCCGCGCCGGGATCGCCCTCGTGGGT
>NZ_JASGEC010000061.1:0-185281 GCF_047606685.1 Microbacterium sp. | reverse complement strand
CCTCCCCGCTCGGAGCGAGCGGCTCGCGGTCGCGGCGCGCCCGGCGGCGCCACGCGACCACGAGCGCGGCCAGCAGCAGCGCGGCGATGCCCACCGTCACGGCGAGGGCGGCTTCTCGAGTCATGCGCCGAGCTCCACGAGCTCGCCGTCGCGCACGGTGGCCGTGCCGCGGTGCACCGTCCACAGCACGCGCCCCGGCAGCTGGCGGCCGAGGTACGGCGAGTTGACGCTGCGGCCGCGCAGGTCGGCGGTGGTGAACTCCCCCGACGCGGCGGGGTCGTAGAGCACGAGGGATGCCGGCTGGCCCGCTGCCAGCGGGGTGCCGTAGCCATCGAGGCGGCCGATGCGGGCGGGCGTGCGCGAGAGGACGCGCGCGACATCCGTCCATTCCAGGAGCCCCGTCTCGACCATCGCCTGGTGCACGACGCGCAGCGCCGACTCCAGGCCCACCATGCCGTGCGCGGCGGCGTGCCACTCGCACGCCTTCGTCTCGGCCGGGTGCGGCGCGTGGTCGGTGGCGACGATGTCGATCGTGCCGTCGGCGAGGCCCTCGCGCACGGCGTGCACGTCCTCGTCGCGGCGCAGCGGCGGGTTGACCTTGAAGCGCGCGTCGTAGCCGCGCACGAGCTCGTCGGTCAGCAGCAGGTGGTGCGGGGTGGCCTCGGCGGTGACGTTGACGCCGCGCTTCTTCGCCCACCGCACGATGTCGACCGAGCCGGCCGTGGAGAGGTGGCACACGTGCAGGCGGGAGCCGACGTGCTCGGCGAGGAGCACGTCGCGGGCGATGATCGACTCCTCGGCGACGGCCGGCCAGCCGGCCAGGCCCAGCTCGGCGGAGACGACGCCCTCGTTCATCTGCGCACCCTCGGTGAGCCGGGGGTCTTGCGCGTGCTGGGCGATGACACCGTCGAACGCCTTCACGTACTCCAGCGCCCGGCGCATGATCAGCGGATCCCACACGCACGAGCCGTCGTCGCTGAACACGCGCACGCGGGCGCGCGAGTCGGCCATCGCGCCCAGCTCGGCGAGCCGCTCGCCCTTCTGGCCGACGGTCACGGCGCCGATCGGCTGCACGTGCGCGTAGCCGGCCGCCTCGCCGAGAGCGAGCTCTTGCTCCACGACCCCGGCGTTGTCGGCGACGGGCGCCGTGTTGGGCATCGCGAAAACCGCGGCGAAGCCGCCGGCGGCCGCCGCGCGCGAGCCGGTGAGGATCGTCTCCGACGCCTCGTACCCGGGCTCGCGCAAGTGCACGTGCAGGTCGACGAGGCCGGGCAGGGCGACGAGCCCGTCGGCATCCACCACCGTCGCGCCGGCGCGGCTGAGGCCGGATCCGACCTCCGCGATCACGCCGTCGTCGACGACGAGGTCTGCCGCGTCGCCGCCTTCGAGGCGGGCTCCGCGAATCACGAGAACGTCGCTCATCGCACGTCCTCTCTGTTGTTCTGCTGGCGCTCCCCTGCCAGCAGCAGGTAGAGCACCGCCATCCGCACCGACACGCCGTTCGCCACCTGCTCGAGCACGGTCGAGCGGGCGGAGTCGGCGGCCTCCGCGGAGATCTCCAGCCCCCGGTTCATGGGCCCCGGGTGCATCACCATGCTACCGGCGCCGAGAGCGGCCAATCGCCGCGCGTCCAGCCCCCACCGGCGCGAATACTCCCGTTCAGTCGGGAAATACGCGGCGTTCATCCGCTCGAGCTGGATCCGCAGCATCATGAGCGCGTCGGGCCCGTCGGCGATCGCGGAATCCAGGTCGTATCCGACGCGCGCCGGCCACGCCGAGACATCCTGCGGCACGAGCGTCGGCGGCGCGACGAGGGTGACCTCCGCGCCCAGCGTGTGCAGCAGCCAGACATTGGAGCGCGCGACGCGCGAGTGCAGGATATCGCCCACGATCGCGACAGTGAGCCCGGCCAGGTCGCGCCCGCGGCTGTCGGCGCCGAACGTGCGCTTGCGGATCGTGAACGCGTCCAGCAGCGCCTGCGTGGGGTGCTCGTGCGTGCCGTCGCCGGCGTTGACGACGCCGGCGGAGATCCATCCGCTCGTGGCGAGGGTGCGCGGGGCGCCGGAGGCGCCGTGGCGGATGACGACCGCGTCGGCCCCCATCGCCTGCAGGGTCTGCGCGGTGTCTTGCAGCGACTCGCCCTTGGAGACGCTGGAGCCCTTCGCGGAGAAGTTGATGACATCGGCGGAGAGGCGCTTGGCCGCCGCCTCGAACGAGATGCGCGTGCGCGTGGAGTCCTCGAAGAAGAGGTTGACGACGGTCTTTCCGCGCAGCGTGGGAAGCTTTTTCACTTCGCGCTGCTGCGTGTCGGCCATGTCCTCGGCGACATCGAGGATGCGCAGGGCCTCGTCGCGGCCCAGCGAGAGCGTGTCAAGCAAGTGTCTCATGACTCGATCGTCACCTCCTCGAGGCCGTCCACTTCGGCGAGGCGCACGTTGACGCGCTCGTCGCGCGCGCTCGGCAGGTTCTTGCCGACGAAGTCGGGCCGGATCGGCAGTTCGCGGTGGCCGCGGTCGATGAGGATGGCGAGCCGCACAGCGTCGGGCCGCCCGATGTCCTGCAGGGCGTCGAGGGCGGCGCGGATGCTGCGGCCCGAGAACAGCACGTCGTCCACGAGCACCACGGTCTTGCCGTCGATGCCGGCGGGTGGGATCTGGGTGGGCTGCGGCGCGCGAGTAGGATGCCGGTGCAGATCGTCGCGGTACATCGTGACGTCGAGGGCACCTGTGGGAACGGTCGTGCCGGCGAACTCGCCGAGCAGGCCGGCGATGCGGTTGGCGAGGGCGACGCCGCGCGTGGGAATGCCGAGGACGACGAGATCGTCCGCTCCCCGATTGGACTCGAGGATCTCGTGCGAGATGCGGGTCAACGCCCGCGCGATGTCAGCTTCCTGCATCACGGTGCGTGTTGTCATCCGCCGCTCCCTTCTCCGCCTCACAGGACGGGGTTAAAGGTTGCTGTGCCGCATCGAGTCTAGCCCGTGGATCCCGCCTGACACGCTCCCCATCCGGTCACTCCCCCAGCTTGCGCAGCACCTGCGCGTACGACGGCGTGGTGAACTCCACACTCACCGAGCTGCTGAGCCGCGAAGCTCTCGCCCTCCCGCCGCCGGACAGATCCCACTGGGCGCTGCGGTGGCGGCCGGGCAGCAGTTTCGGCTTGCCCCAGCGGCGTTGGCCCTCGCGCACCACGAGCGCGAACTGGTCGTCGAGGAACGCGACGGCCTCGGCACCGGGGTCTTTGACCACGTCGCTGACCCAGAACTTCAGGGTGGCCAGTTGTCCGTCGGGGATCACGCTGGTCAGCACGGCCGGTTGCGACAGAGCGTCGACCGGATTGGACAAGGTGCCCTCGGCGCCGATCGTCCAGCCCAGTTCGGCCACCGCCAGCGCGCCGACTTCGGCACGAGTCAGCGGCCAGGCCGCATTGATCCAGAACTCCAGCAGATCGCACGCGCGCGCGGGGTCCATCGCCTTCCACGTCATGGGCACCACCCTACCCAGCCGCCTCGATGGTTCAGAGGCAGGCAGGCGTCAGGACGCCTCCGCGAGGGCGGCCTCGGTGACCGGGCAGCGCTCGGCGCGGATGGGGTGGCCCGACGTCGACAGACACCTGCCGGTCTTCAGGTCCCACTTCCAGTCGTGCATGCTGCACGTGAGGATGCCGTCCTCGTCGACCTTCCCGGTGCGGGTCAGGTCGGCGCGCAGGTGCGGGCAGCGGCGCTGCACGATCCAGTCGCCGATCTCGGCGTCCTCGGTCTGGTCGGTCTGCTCCTGGTACCAGTTCTCCACGTACTCGATGCGGTCGGCGGAGAGGCACTTCAAGAACGTCGTGAGGAACTCGTTGAACTTCCCGCTGCGGCCGACGCTGAACTGCATGGAGAGGAAGATCGAGTTCGACCAGTCGATCTCGTGGTCGGCGATGTTGGTCGAGACGAGGTCGGCGGGGATCGTGTACCAATAGATGCACTCCTCCCCCGCGTACTCGCGGACCTTCGCCCGCGGGAAGTCGACGACCATGTCGAGCTCTCCGATGCGGAACCGCACGTTGCCGCCCACGCCGAGACGGATGGTGCGCGACTTCCGCAGCAGTGGCTCCCACCACGCCTTGATGGCGGCGAGCATTTCGTCTGCCGGCAACACCGGGGCGCGCGACGCTTCCTCGGCGCGGATCTCGTCCTGGCGGGTGTCGCGCTGCTCGGCGAGGTAGTTCCACTTGTCGTCGAAGACGCGGTCGATCTCGGCGTCGGTGTACAGCGTCTGCGTCACCGAGATCTCGCCGCCGTTCAGCTCGACGACCGTGCCGGGCAAGAACTCGTATCCCTTCTGCTGCGGCCGCAGCTCGGCCATGTGCGCGAGGAACTGGCGCTGGTCGGTGAAGATCGAGTCGCCGTCGGCGCCGAATCCGTTGTATTTGAACAGCTCTTCCCGCAAGAACATCGGCGGCCCGGCCATCGGGAACACGTGCTCGGCGTCGACCTTCTCGATGTAGTACATCGCGCGCTTGTTCTGCGCGTCGCGCTTGAGCGCGGCGAACTTCTGCTTCGCGTCCAGCGGCAGGTCGTACACCATCGGCCACCAGATCGCGCCCGACACCTGCGTGAAGTACGCGTCGGGCTTGGAGAACGACATCAGCGCGTCGAGGTCGAGGGGGTGCGAGTCGTTCTGGTTCAGGATGCTGGCGGTGCCATCGTCGACCGACAGCGACGAGTCGCCGATCGGGCCGTCGCTGGGCGCGCGCAGCGGCGTGACCATGAGCTTGAGGTCTCCGAACTCCATCGGCACGCCTGCCTGCGTGTAGACGATGTTGGTGTAGCCGAGCCCGCGCAGATCGGTCTCGAGGTCGTCGGTCGGGTATTCCGGCAGCAGCACCGGGATGTCCGTGCGGATGTAGCGGCGCAGCAGCGCACGGTCGAAGTGGTCGCGGTGGCGGTGCGAGACGTACAGGAAGTCGGCCTTGCCGAACCGCTCCCAGTCCAGGGCCCGGTTGTCGGGGAACGGGAACCACGACCCGAAGAAGCTCGGGCCGATGACCGGGTCGCAAAGGATGCTGCCGCCCGCCGTCTCGATGAACATCCCGGCGTGGCCGAGACCGGTGATCCGCATGAAATCCTCCTGGATGGAAACCACCCACGAGTTTACGGCGCGGCTCCTGCGAAGGCCGTGAGTGCCACCGTGAGTACAGGAAACCCGGTCGCTCAGTCGTCGAAGAGGCGACGGATGTCGTCGGCTGTCAGCGCCTGCGCGAACAGCGCGTCGTCGTCCATGACCGAGCGGAAGAGCCGCGCTTTGCGCCGTTGCAGGGCCATCACCTTCTCCTCGATCGTGCCCGCCGCGATCATGCGGTACACCATGACGCTGCGGGTCTGGCCGATCCGGTGCGTGCGGTCGACGGCCTGGGCCTCGGCGGCCGGGTTCCACCACGGATCGAGGAGGAACACGTAGTCGGCCTCGGTCAGGGTGAGCCCGAACCCGCCCGCTTTGAGGCTGATGAGGAACACCGGTGCGCCGCCCGCGCGAAACTGCTCGACGACCGCCGCGCGCCGACGCGTCGTGCCGTCGAGCCGCACGTGCGGGATGCCCGCCGCGTCCAGTCGCTGTTGGGCGAGGTCGAGGAACGACGTGAACTGGCTGAACACGAGCGCCCGGTGGCCCTCGGCCACGACTTCTGACAACTGGTCGAGCAGCACGTCGAGCTTGCTGGAGGCGATATGCGCGTGCTCGGGGTCGACCAGGCCCGGGGCGAGGCTCAGCAAGCGCAAGAGCGTGAGCGAGCGGAACACGATGAAGCGGTTGCGGTCGAGGTCTTCGAGCAGGCCCAGCACCTGCTGCCGCTCGCGCTGCAGCACGAGGTCGTACACCGCGCGATGCGCGGGGCTGAGCTCGATGCGCAGCTCTTGCTCCTGCTTGGGCGGCAGGTCGGGGGCGACGAGCTCCTTCGTGCGGCGCAGCACGAGGGGGCGGATGCGGCGGCGCAGCCGTTCCAGCCGGGCGGCGCGGAACGGGCCGCCCTCGGTGTTCTCGGGCACCTTGCCCTGCTCGATGGGCTTGATGTACTCCTCGCGAAAGCGCCGAGCCGACGCGAACAGGCCGGGCGCCGTCAGCGACAGCAGCGCCCACAGCTCGCTCAGGCTGTTCTCCAGCGGTGTGCCGGTGATCGCGAACACGACGTCGGCGCGCAGCGCCTTGGCCGCGCGGTGCACCTTGGTCTGCGGGTTCTTGGCGAACTCCGCCTCGTCGAGCCGCAGGAGCGTGTACGAGGTGACGACGATGTCGGCCGACGCCGCGGCATCCTGCACTGTCTCCCCGCGCCGGGCGCCGGTCGCGTCGACCACGCGCACGCGCAGGCCGGGCGCGAACCGGGCGGCCTCGCTCTCCCACGTCGACAGCACAGAGGTCGGCGCGACGACGAGCCACGGCCGTGACGGGCCCGGCTCGGCGGCGTGCGCGATCAGCGCGAGGGCCTGCAGCGTCTTGCCGAGGCCCATGTCGTCGGCGAGGATGCCGCCTAGTCGGTGCCGCCACAGGAAGGCGAGCCAGTCGAAGCCGGCGCGCTGGTACGGTCGCAGCTCGGCGCGCAGGCCCGCCGGCACCGGCGTCGGGTCGAGGCGCTCCGCGTCGCGCAACCCTTCGGCGGTCGCCCGCCACGACACGGCCGGCTCGGAGACGTCCGCGAGGTCTTCGAAGTCGGCCCACAGTGCCGTCTGGTACCGGCTGATGCGCGGTCCGGTCTCCCACTCCGCCAGGTCGGCGGCCTCGTCGATCAGCTCGCGCAGGCGGTCGAGAGCGGGGTGGGCGAGGGAGAAGTACCGCCCGTCGGCGAGCAGGATCTTTCTCTTCCGCTGCGCGAGCGCGGTGAACAGCGGGGTGAACGGGATGCTGCGCCCGTCGATCTTCACGATCACGCCGAAGTCGAACCAGTCGGGGTCGGTGCTCTCCACCGTCGTGACGGTGATCTCAGGGTCTCCGGTCAGCTCGCGGTACGCGCGCCGCGTGCCGCGCGTGTCCACCCGCACGCCGTCGAGGCCCTCGAGCGCGGGCAGCACCCGGTCGCAGAACTCGGCGGCGTCGACGTCGTGCAGGGTGGCGGCCGGAGCGAACGGCACGGATGCGGCATCCGCCCACGCCGCCTCGACCTCCGCGCGCCGCGCGCTCTCGAACGCGCTGTCGCGGTCGATGCTCTCTTGCGCCGGGTAGGCGAACCGCGGCTCGCCGGGGTAGTCCCACTCGAGGGTGTACTCGAGGGTGTCGGCGGGGCGGAACCGGACGGTGGCGACCAGCCGCGGGGGCTGCGCCGCGGGCAGGTCGAGCCCGCCGTCCGTCGTCACGCGGGCGCGCCGCGCGAGCCGCGGGTAGCCGACGCGGAGGAACTCGTCCGCGTCGCCGGCCGGCACGACGAAGCCGTCGGGCGTGCTCAGCAGCCGCCGCGTGGTGTGGTCGAGGGGCGCGGGCGCCATCGTGACCGCGAGCTGGTCGCGGTCGACCGCGACCGAGTACACCCCGACGCCGCCCAGCGGCCGCAGCACGGAGGCGTCGACTTCGGCGCCCTCGAGCTCGGCGTGCGGTCGCAGCCGCAGCGCGCCATCGGGGTCGGCGGTCACCGCGACGCCCACGTCGGCCGCCGCGGCCAGCGCGAACGACTGGTTCTTCTTGGTCGGCACGATCGGGATGCCGCGTCGCTGCGCGTCGCGCAGGTGCTCCCAGAACAGTGCCGACTCCACGGAGTCGAGCGTGATCCATTCGGCGGAGTCGCCCGGCGTGTAGTGCACCTGCGGGTCGCGCGCGATGGCGTGCAGCTCGGCGAACCACCGCGATTGGGCGGGCGGGAAGGCTTGCCCCGGCCGGCGCACCGCGTCCCACGACGCGTGCCCCTGGATCCACTTCCCCGTCGTCGGGCTGCGCATGAGCGGTCGCGCGCCGAGCAAGAGCTCCACCCCGCCGCGGAGGACGCTGCGCGTCGTCGCGGTCTGCGGCCGCCGCGCGTCCCACCGCGATTCGTGGAACGGCGCGCGCATCCGCAACTCGAGCCCGAGCGCGAGCGGCGTGGCCGCCGTCGGCGTCGAATCGGCCAGCAGCTCCCGCCAGGAGGCCGGCTCGGGGCGCTTCGGCGCGCCCACGGGCGCGGGCAGCGCGGCCGCGCGTGCGGCAGGCTCCGTGGGAGCCCCGTCGGCGAACTCGGCGTTGCCGGCGAGCATCGTCGCGACGGTGTGCTTGCAGTCCACCTCCATCGGGCACGTGCACGTGGCCGACCGGATCGAGGGCCGACCACTCGCCACGCGGAAGGCGATCGCGCACCGGTAGCTCTTGGCCCCGCTGCCGCGCACGACGGAGCGGAGCGTGGCGGCGGGCTCGTCCCACTCCAGCCTCACCACCCGCCCGGCGCGGAAGTAGGCGACGCCGCGCTCGTAGCCCGCTCCCCACGCCTGGCGGCGGATCTCCGCGGGAGCGAGGTACGGGGCCGGCACGGCATCCATCCTCGCAGGAGCGACCGACACTGGCGCGGCCGTCTCCGTTGGTGCCCTGGGTGCGTGCCGAGCGGAGGAGATGTGACGAGCGCAGGATCGCACGCCGCCGCCTCATCCTCCCGTCCGCGCATTCCCTCCGCTCGGCACGCCCAGAAGGCGGCTTCGGCTCGGTGCCGGAGGCAGCGCTCCGACGTCAGCTCGCGCGGGCGATGCGGGCGAGCACTCCGTGCACGAAGGCGCCGGAGTCCTCCGTCGACAGCTCTTTCGCGAGGTCGACGGCCTCGTCGATCGCCACGGCGGTCGGCACCTGGTCGTTGTAGAGGATCTCCCACGCGCCGATGCGCAGCACCGCCCGGTCGACGGCCGGCATGCGCGCAAGCGACCAGTCGCGGGCGAACGTGGTGATCTGCTCGTCGATCTCGTCGCGGTTGTCGATGACGCCGTCGACGATCTCGCGCGCGTACAGCCAGGACTGCTCGCGAGCCGGCTCGCTGGCGGCCCGCTTCGCCTCGGCGGCGAGGATCGACGCGACGTCCTCGTCGCGCAGATCGGCTTGGAACAGGATGTCGAGGGCGCGCTTGCGGGCCTTGGTGCGTGCGCTCACGCCTTACTTCTCGCGGCCGAGGTAGTCGCCCGTGCGCGTGTCGACCTTGACCTTCGTGCCCGTCTCGAGGAACAGCGGCACCTGGATCTCGTAGCCGGTCTCGACCGTCGCCGCCTTCGTGCCCGCCGACGAGCGGTCGCCCTGCAGGCCGGGCTCGGTGTAGGTGATCTCGAGGACGACCGAGGCCGGCAGGTCGATGTAGAGCGGATTGCCGTTGTTCAGCGCGATCGTGACCTGCTGGTTCTCGAGCAGGAAGTTCTTCGCGTCGCCGACAGTGGCGGCGGGCACCGTGAGCTGGTCGTAGTCGGTGCTGTCCATGAACACGAAGCCGTCGCCGTCGTTGTAGAGGTAGGTGAAGTCGCGGCGGTCGACGTTCTCGACCTCGATCTTCGCGCCGGCGTTGTAGGTCTTGTCGACGACCTTTCCGGTCATCACGTTCTTGAGCTTCGTGCGGACGAACGCGCCGCCCTTGCCGGGCTTGACGTGCTGGAACTCGACGACGCTCCAGAGCTGTCCGTCGATGTTGAGGACCACGCCGTTGCGGATGTCTGCGGTCGATGCCATGAGGAGAGGAAGTCCGTTCGTGAGAGGGATGCCGGCCCGCGCTGTGCGCGGCCGACATCCGATTCTACGGGACGCGCACCGCGCGCGACGGCGCGGTGCGCGCACGGGCTGCGCGAATGTCGGAGGATCGGGCGGATGTCGGAGGATTCAGCGCGAATCCTCCGACAATGGGGGCAGGCTCCGACATTCAGGCGCCGGCGGCCCCCTCGATCGCGTCGATCAGGCGGCCGGCGGCGGTCGCGTAGCCGGCGACGCCCTCGCCCACGACGTGCACGACGGCGACGTCGGCGACGTACGAGTGGTGGCGGAACGGCTCGCGCTTGCTCACGTCGGAGATGTGCACTTCGGCGACCGGCAGCGCGACGGCGGAGAGCGCGTCGCGCAGCACGACGGAGGTGTGCGTGAGCCCGCCTGGGTTGATCACGATGCCCGCGCAGTCCTCGCGCGCGGCGTGGATGGCGTCGATGAGCACGCCCTCGTGGTTGCTCTGCACCGCGCGCACCTCGAAGCCGCGCGCCGCAGCAGCTCGTGCCACGAGGCGCTCGACGTCGGCGAGCGACTCGTGCCCGTACACCGCCGGCTCGCGCACGCCCAGCAGGTTGAGGTTCGGCCCGTTGACCAGCAGCAGGCGGCGGGATGTCACGGCGCCACGCTACCGCACCGCGGGGCGCCGTGACATCCGCCCGAAGCATCCACCCGAGGCATCCACGTTTCCGAAATCTCCTGATTTCGCGCAGTCAGGACGATGTGGCGCGAATCGTCCTGAGCCCACGACATAGCCTGATCTGGAGTAACGCGCGGGCGAGAGCTCAGCGGCTCTCCGCGACCTCCTGGTAGGCGGCGAACAGCAGCGACTCGTCGGGCGCCTGCAGCACCGTCGGCTTGGCGATGTCGTCCAGCACGATGAAGCGCAGCATCCCGCCCCGGCTCTTCTTGTCGCGCTGCATCGTCGCCAGCAGTTGCGGCCATGCTCCGGCCCGGTAGGACAGCGGCAGGCCGAGCGAGCCGAGGATGTCGCGGTGCCGCTGCGCCGCGTCGTCAGGCAGCCGCCCCGCGAGCCGGGAGAGCTCGGCGGCGAACACCATGCCGATCGAGATCGCGGCGCCGTGCCGCCACTGGTAGCGCTCGGCGTGCTCGATCGCGTGGCCGAGCGTGTGGCCGTAGTTGAGGATCTCGCGCAGCCCCGCCTCGCGGAAGTCCTCGCTGACGACGCGGGCCTTCATGCCGATGGCGAGCTCCATCGTGCGGCGGAACGCGTCAGAGCGCGGGTCGACGGCGTGCTCGGGGCCGGCCTCGATGAGCTCGAGGATCTCGGGCGCCCAGATGAACCCCGCCTTGACGACCTCGGCGTAGCCGGCCACGAGCTCGTTGCGGCCGAGGGTGTCGAGCAGGTCGAGGTCGCACAGCACAGCATGCGGTGCCCAGAACGCGCCCACGAGGTTCTTGCCTTCGGCGGTGTTGATGCCGGTCTTGCCGCCCACGGCCGCGTCGACCATGCCGAGCACCGTGGTCGGCACGAGCACGGTGGCGACCCCGCGCAGCCACGTGGCGGCAACGAATCCGGCGAGGTCGGTGACCGCTCCCCCGCCGAACCCGACGACGGCGTCGGTGCGGGTGAAGTCGGCCTGGCCCATCACCTGCCAGCAGAAGGCTGCGACCTCGACGCGCTTTCCCGCCTCCGCGTCGGGCACCTCGGCCAGCAGGACCTGCCGGCCGTCGCCGAGCGAGTCCAGTAGCGACGCGCGCAACGACTCCGCCGCAGTGCGCAGCGTCGGCGGGTGCACGACGAGCACTTTGCGCGCCGACTCCGGCAGCAGCGACGGCAGCTCGTGCAGCACCCCGCGCCCGACCCGGATGTCGTACGGGTCCGCGCCCGTCACACAGATCGTGGTGCTCTCGGTCATGGGCGCTCCTTGTCTTTGTCGATCGCCCAGGCGACAACCGCGTCGACGACCCCCTGCAGCGGGCCGCGCGAGGTGTCGAAGACGACGTCGGCGACCTCCTCGTACAACGGGCGGCGCTCCTGGGCGATGCGCGACCAGCTCTCCACCGGGTTGGCGCCGGCGACCAGCGGCCGATTGCCGTCCCTGATGCGCCTGCTCACGGTGCGCGCATCGACGGTGAGCAGCACGACCCGATGCGCGCCGAGGTCGTCTCGCGTGCCGGCATCCAGCACCGCGCCACCGCCGAGGGCGACGACGCCGCCGCTTGCCAGCGCCGCGCGCACGACGTCGCGCTCGATGGCGCGGAAGCGGTCCTCGCCGTGCTCGGCGAAGATGCCGGGGATCGGCCCATGCTCGGCCGCGATCAGCTTGTCGGTGTCGGCGAAGGGCAGGCCGAGCTGGCGGGCGACGCGTCGGCCGATGCTGGTCTTGCCCGAGCCCATCGGCCCGACGAAGACGAGCGCGCGGCCGTCGGATCCGGTCATGCGAGGCCGGCGTCGCTCGCGTCGGTCGTGCGCAGCGTGCGCGGGATGGCGGCGAGGTACGACTCGAGGTTGCGGCGCGTCTCGCCGACGCTGTCGCCGCCGAACTTCTCCAACACGGTCTCGGCCAGCACGATCGCGACCATTGCCTCGGCGACCACGCCCGCGGCGGGCACCGCGCACACGTCGGAGCGCTGGTGGTGGGCCGAGGCGGTGTCGCCGGTGGCGACATCCACCGTGCGCAGCGAGTGCGGCACCGTGGCGATGGGCTTCATGCCGGCGCGCACGCGCAGCACGGTGCCCGTCGACATCCCGCCCTCCGTGCCGCCGGCGCGGTCGGACCCGCGGGAGATGCCGTCGGCGGTCGCGAACAGCTCGTCGTGCGCGGCGGAGCCGCGGCGGCGGGTTGTCTCGAAGCCGTCGCCGACCTCGACGCCCTTGATGGCCTGGATGCTCATGAGAGCCTGCGCGAGCTTGCCGTCGAGGCGCCGGTCCCAGTGCACGTGCGACCCGAGCCCCGGCGGCACGCCGTATGCGAGCACCTCGACGACGCCGCCGAGCGTGTCGCCGTCCTTCTTGGCCGCGTCCACCTCTGCGACCATCGCCGCCGACGTGCCGGGGTCGAAGCAGCGCAGCGGGTCGGCGTCGAGCGTGTCGACGTCGTCGGGCGTCGGCAGGGCTGCGTCGTCGGGGCAGCACACGGGCCCGATCGACAGCGTGTGGCTCACCAGCCGGATGCCGAGCTCGCCGAGGAAGGCGCGCGCGACCGCGCCGAGGGCGACCCGCGCCGCCGTCTCGCGCGCGCTCGCGCGCTCGAGGATCGGACGCGACTCGTCGAACCCGTACTTCTGCATGCCGACGAGGTCGGCGTGGCCGGGGCGCGGCCTCGTCAGCGCCGCGCCGCGGCCGCGCGAGCGGTCGGTGAGCTCGACGGGCTCGGCGCTCATCACTTCGACCCACTTGGGCCACTCGGTGTTGCCGATGCGCAGGGCAATGGGGCTGCCGAGCGAGAAGCCATGCCGCACGCCCGCGGAGATCGTGAGCTCGTCCTCCTCGAACTTCATGCGCGATCCGCGGCCGTAGCCGAGCTTGCGCCGGGCGAGGTCGGCCTGGATGGCGGCGCGCGAGACGGGCACGCCGGCAGGCAGGCCCTCCATGACGGCGATGAGCTCGGGGCCGTGCGATTCCCCGGCGGTGAGCACGCGAAGCATCCGGCTATTCTCCCACGGCCGCAGCGCGCGTCACGCGAGCGCCGACCGCATGGCGGCTAGCACGCGGTTCTCGTCCGACAGCTCGTGCTCGGCGTCGCCGTGCAGAAACACGCGCACCTGCAGGAGCGCTTGCTGCACCAGCATCCCCCGCCCGTCGACGGCCTGCCCGCCCGTGCGCTCCCACGCGGAGGCGAGGGATGTCGGCCAGTGCCCGTACACCACGTCGTACAGCAGGCCCCCCGACGCGGCGAGGGCGTCTGCCAGCGGGTGCGACACCGACGCGCCGCCGGGCAGCGTCGCGACCGTGAGCGGCAGCTCGCCCTCGGACGGGACCGGCGCCGCGTGCACGGCCAGCCCGAGCCGCGCGCCCAGCTCGCGCAGGTGCTCCGCAGCGTCGGGCCGGCGCGCGACGACCTCCACGCGCTGCGCGCCGAGCTCCGCGAGCGCAACGAGCGCGGAAGCCGCCGTCGCGCCCGCTCCCACGATGCGGGCGTCGGCGAGCTGGCCGACGCCGTGCGCGCGCAGATCGCGCACGAGCCCGCCGATGTCGGTGTTGAACCCGTGCGGCCCCGCCGCGTCGAGCAGCAGGGTGTTCGCGGCCCCGGTCAGCTCGGCCGCGCGGTCGCGCGTGGCCGCGGCCTGGAACGCGTGCCGCTTGAGCGGGTGCGTGAGCGACAGGCCGCGAAACGACGCGTCGAGCCCGGCGAGCTCCGCGGCGAACGCCTCCCCGCCCACTCGGCGCCGGCCGTAGGCCCACGCCAACCCGAGCGCGGCGTACGCGGCCGAGTGCAGCCGCGGCGACTGGCTGTGCTCGATGGGGTCGCCCCACACCTCGAGCCGCTCACGCGCAGTAGGCGGCATTTTCCTTGCTCGCGGCGCACCACTTCTGGAGCTTCTCGACGGCGGCGAGGTGTTCGTCGTAGGTCGTCGAGAACACGGTCTTTCCGGTCTTCAGGTTCACTGCGACGAAGTACAGCCACGAGCCTTTGGCGGGGTTCATCGCCGCCGAGATGGCGTCCTCCCCGGGCAGGCTGATGGGCCCGGGCGGCAGGCCCTCGTGCACGTAGGTGTTGTAGATGTTGTCCTCGTCGGCGCGCTGCTCCTCGGTCGTCCACACCGTGCCCTCCAGACCCGCGCCGTACGCGACGGTCGCGTCGGACTGCAGCAGCATCCCGTCGTCGATGCGGTTGAGGAAGACCCGGGCGATCTTCGGCATGTCGTCGACGTCGGGCCCCGCCTCCTTCTGGATGACCGAGGCGAGGGTCAGGATGCGCAGCCGGTCGTCTTCTTCGACCCCGAGGGCGTCGAGCCTGTCGAACATCTCGTCGACGAGCCGCTGGATCGCGTCGTGCGCGGTGATGTCCGGATCGAACGTGTAGGTGGCGGGGAAGAGGAACCCCTCGATGCTCGGCGCGTCGGAGGGCACACCGAATTGCGTGAAGTCCTTCGCCTCCTTGACCAGGTCGTCGTGCGGCAGGCCCGTGGCATCGGCGATGCTCTGCAGCGCGTCGGTGTACGACATCCCCTCGGTCACCACGACGGTGTTCTCCAGCTTGTTGGCGGAGTCCTCGAGCGCGGCCAAAGCGTCTGCCGCGGTCATCTGCTGCTGCAGCTTGTAGACGCCCGGGTAGAAGGTCGGGCTCTGCGACGTCTTGATGAGCATGTCGTAGAAGGCCGACTCGGTCTTGGTGACTCCCGCCTCGTAGAGGGTCTTCGAGATCGCGGAGGGCACGTCGCCCTCGGAGATCGTGACGAGCGCCTCGCCGTGCGCGAGCCCGGGCTCGTAGTCCTTCGGCTCTTCCCAGCCCATCACCTCGCGGATCTTGTCCTCGTACGTGTTCCACGCCCAGAAGCCGGCGCCCACGACGCCGCCGATGAGCGCGAGGACGATGCCGAGCACGATCCACCCGCCCACGCTCCGCTTGCGCTTCGGCTCGCGACGGGAGTCGCCGCGGGCGGGCTCGGCGAACAGGTCGTCGAGCGTGGGTCCGGCGGAGGGCCGAGGAGCCGCGCTGGCCGCCTCACGGGCGGCACGACGCGACTGGGGGGCTTCGGGGTCAGACATCACGTTCCGGGTTCGGGGGGCATGGACACGGTCTCGCCAGGCGCCTGTCCGGTGCGCTTCTCGACGTCAAGAGCCTGCTGGAGGAGCACAACCGCGGCGACTTGATCGACGATCCTACGCGACGAACGTTGGGATCTGCCGGAGTCGCGAAGCGCGGCGTGGGCCGACACGGTGCTGAGCCGCTCGTCGACCAGGCGCACGGGAACAGTGGATGCCGCGGCCACGGCGGCGGCGAACGCCCGCGCGTCCGCCGTGGAGGCGGTGTCATCCCCGCGCAGGCTCACGGGGAGCCCGACGACGATCTCGACGGCGGCGTGCTCGACGGCGAGGGCGACGACGCGGGCCACGGGGTCGCCGACGCGGCGCGGAACGGTCTCGACGGGCGTGGCCAGCAGGCCGTCGCGGTCGCTGCGGGCGACGCCCACCCGGGCGCGCCCGACATCCACCCCCAGTCGCGGCCCCGGGCGGAAGCCGGAGGCTTCGGGCTCGACCGGCGCCACGCGTCAGGCCGCCAGTGCCTCGCGCACGGCGCGCAGCGCCGCAGGGATCGCCGCGGCATCCGCCCCGCCGCCTTGCGCGATGTCGTCGCGGCCGCCGCCTCCTCCGCCGAGCGCCGAGGCGGCGGCCTTGGCCAGCACACCCGCCTTCGCTCCCGCCGCGCGAGCGGAGTCGGTGGTCGCGGCGATCACAACCGGGCGGCCGCTCACGTCGGCGGCGAGGGCGACCACGGCCGCCGCGGAGCCGAGCCGATCGCGCACGGCCAGCACGAGCGTGCGCAGGTCGTCGGCCGACCCCACCGAACCGACGGCCTCGGCAACCACCGCGAACGCGCCCTCCTGGCTCGCGGTGGCAGCGAGCGCGGGGGCGCGCTCGGCGAGCGCGCTCGCCTCGAGAGCGGCGATCTTCTTCTCGGCCGCCTTCAGGTTCGCCGACAGCTCGGCGACGCGGCTCGCGAGTTGCTCGCGCGGCGCCTTCAGGGCGCTGCTGAGCTCGGCGACGATCGCGCGCTCGGCGGCCAGCGAACGGAACGCGTCGAGCCCCACGAGCGACTCGATGCGTCGGCCGCCGGCGCCCACCGACGACTCGCCGATGATCGAGACGATCCCGACCTCGGCACTGGTTGCCACGTGGGTGCCGGCGCACAGCTCGCGCGACCACGGGCCGCCGATGTCGACCATGCGCACCACGTCGCCGTACTTCTCGCCGAACAGCGCCATCGCCCCGGCTGCTTTCGCCTCGTCGAGGCTGACGATCCGCGTCTCCACCGGCAGGTTGTCGTGGATCGCCCGGTTCGCGATCTCCTCGATCTCGGTCTTCGTCTCCGGCGACAGCGCCTGGCCCCACGAGAAGTCGAACCGCAAGTATCCGGCGCGGTTGAGCGAGCCGGCCTGGGTCGCGGACTTGCCGAGCGTGTCGCGCAGTGCGGCGTGCACAAGGTGTGTGGCCGAGTGCGCCTCGCGCGCGGCGCGCCGGTTGGCGGCGTCCACGACGGAGGTCGCCGCTGCGCCCACCGACACTTCGCCGGTGGCGACCTGCACCGTGTGGCTGACGAGCCCGGGAACCGGGCGCTGCACGTCGAGCACCTCGAGCTCGTAGCCGGGCCCGACGATGGCGCCCTTGTCGGCGACCTGGCCGCCAGACTCGGCGTAGAGCGCGGTCTCGGCGAGGATCACCTCGGCGACCTGGCCCTCGGCCGCGCGATCGGCGGAGCGGCCGTCGACAAGCACGCCGAGCACGCGGGACTCGGTCTCCAGGTTGGTGTAGCCGGTGAACACCGTCTCGCCCCGCGCGCGGAACTCGCTGTAGACGCTGAGGTCGGCGAGCGTTCGCTTGCGCGCGCGGGCGTCGGCCTTGGCCCGCTCCTTCTGCTCCTGCATGAGCGCGTCGAACGCGGCGCGGTCGACGCTGAGCCCTGCCTCCTCGGCGATCTCGAGCGTGAGGTCGATCGGGAAGCCGTACGTGTCGTGCAGCAGGAACGCCTCCGATCCGGACAGCGCCGAGCCGCCGGCATCCTTCGTCTTCCGCACCGACAGGTCGAGGATCGTCGACCCTGCCGCCAATGTCCGCAGGAAGGTCTCCTCCTCGGCGAACGCGTACTGCGAGATGCGCGCCCAGTCGGCCGCGACCTCGGGGTAGGCGGGCTTCATCGCGTCGCGCGAGGCCGCGAACAGCTCGGGAAAGGTCGGCGTGTCCACGCCGAGCAGGCGCATGGCGCGGATCGAGCGGCGCATCAGGCGGCGCAGGATGTAGCCGCGGCCCTCGTTGGACGGGGTCACGCCGTCGCTTAGCAGCATGAGCGACGAGCGCACGTGGTCGGCCACGACGCGGTAGCGCACGTCATCGTCGTGCGCGCGACCGTACGGTCGACCGGACAGCTCGACGGCGCGGTCGAGCACGGGTCGCACCTGGTCGGTCTCGTACATGTTCTCGACGCCCTGCTTGAGGAAGGCGACCCGCTCCAGGCCCATGCCGGTGTCGATGTTCTTGTTCGGCAGCTCGCCGACGATGTCGAACTCGGTTTTGCCGCGGACGTTCTCGATGAAGTCCTGCATGAACACGAGGTTCCAGATCTCCAGGAACCGGGTGTCGTCGACGGCGGGCCCGCCGTCCGCGCCGTACGCCGGGCCGCGGTCGAAGAAGATCTCCGAGTCCGGGCCGCCCGGTCCGGGCTGTCCGGTGTTCCAGTAGTTGTCGGCGCGGCCGAGGCGCTGGACGCGCTCGGGCTTGATCCCGATCACGTCGCGCCAGATCGCCTCCGCCTCGTCATCGGTCTCGTAGACGGTGACCCACAGGTCCTTCTCGTCGAAGCCGAGGCCGCCGTCGGCCTCCGAGGCGGTCAGCAGCTCCCACGCGTAGCGGATCGCGCCTTCCTTGAAGTAGTCGCCGAACGACCAGTTGCCGAGCATCTGGAAGAACGTGCCGTGGCGGGCGGTCTTGCCGACCTCCTCGATGTCGTTGGTGCGAATGCACTTCTGCACATCGGCGATGCGCGGATGCGGTGGCGGGACGACACCGGTGAGGTACGGGATCCACGGCACCATGCCGGCGACCGTGAACAGCAGCGTGGGGTCGTCGCTGACCAGCGACGCCGACGGCATGATCACATGGTCGCGCTTGTCGAAATAGGCCAGGAACCTCTGCGCGATCTCGGCCGTCTTCATTCGGCGGCCTCGTCGGCGTCGCCGGCGAAGCGTTGCTCCTGCTCGTGGTACGCGTCGGTGATGCGGTCGGTGAACGCGCCGAGCCGGGCGTCGACCTCGGCGAGCAGCTCATGACCGCGCGGAGACTTGTCGAGCAGGTGCGCCGCGACAATGCCGCCCAGGATGCCGACCAGGAACCAGAACAGGCTCTTCATGGCACCTATCGTACTTCTCCCGGATTGTTACGCGGGATAACACGTGGGCGCGCTCGCGCGGCGCGCGCGGCATAGGTTGGTCATCCACCCACCCCCGCGACGGAGTCGACATGTCCCTGCTCAGCGAGCGCGCGCACAGCGGCCCCCGCAGCGCGTCCGGTCGCGCCTTCGCGGTGGGCCTGGACGGGATCGGCCGCGTGTTCACCCGCGGCGGCTCGCCTCGACCCGTGCTGCGAGACATCCGGCTGAGCGTGGCAGCCGGTGAGATCGTGGCGATCATCGGCGCGAGCGGATGCGGCAAGTCCACCTTGCTGCGCATCGTCGGCGGCCTCGACCAGCCGACCGCGGGCCGCGCAACGATCGACGACCGCGAGGTGGCGCCCTACGACGAACGCTGCGCGGTCGCCTTCCAGGAGCCGCGGCTGCTGCCGTGGCGCACCATCGTGGGCAACGTCGCGCTCGGACTGCCGCCGCGCACCCCGGCCGCGGAAGGCCGCTCGTCTGTGGCGCGGCTGCTGGAGCTCGTCGGGCTCGCGGAGTTCGCGTCGCATCGGCCGAGAGAGGTCTCCGGCGGGATGGCGCAGCGCGCGGCGCTGGCCCGCGCTCTCGCCCGCAACCCCGGCGTGCTCCTGCTCGACGAGCCGTTCGGCGCGCTCGACGCGCTCACACGCCTGCGGATGCAGGACCTGCTGCTGGACGTGCACGCCGCAGCCCCCGCCACGATCCTGCTCGTGACCCACGATGTCGACGAGGCGCTGCAGCTGGCCGACCGTGTCGTCCTGCTGGGCAGCGACGACGACGGGCCCGGCGCGCGCGTCCAGGCCGAAATCGCGGTGCCCGGCGACCGCCCGCGCGACCGCGGGTCGGCCGAGCTCGCCGAACTGCGCGGTCGCCTTCTCGACGGGCTCGGCATCGATCGCCACGCCACGCGCTGAACCCTTGCCCGACATCCCACAAAGAACGAGAGAACCATGACCAACCGAGCGCTCCGCCTGACCGCCCTTGTCGCCGTTGCCGCAGCCGGCGCGATGCTCACCGGCTGCGTCGCCGGCGAGGGCCAGCAGGCGCCGGCCGAGAGCGGCGCCGACCCGATCGCCGGGCAGACGCTGAACATCGACTTCGCCACCTACAACCCGCTGAGCCTCATCATCAAGGACCAGGGCTGGCTGGAGGCCGAGGGCGTCACCGTGAACTGGGTGCAGTCCGCCGGCTCGAACAAAGCCAACGAGGCGCTGCGCGCGGGCGCGATCGATGTCGGCTCCACCGCGGGCTCGGCGGCGCTGCTCGCCCGCGCCAACGGGTCGCCCATCCAGGCGGTCGCGGTGTTCTCGCAGCCCGAGTGGGCGGCGCTGGTCGTGCCCGGAGACTCCGACATCGCGTCGGTGGAAGACCTCAAAGGCAAGGATGTCGCGGCCACCAAGGGCACCGATCCGTACTTCTTCCTGCTGCAGGCGCTTGACGCGCACGGGCTGTCCGCCGACGACGTCACGGTGCAGAACCTCCAGCACGCCGATGGCTGGGCGGCGCTGCAGAACGAGTCTGTCGACGCGTGGGCCGGTCTTGACCCGATCATGGCGGGGGCCGAGGCCGCGGGCGCGAAACTGCTGTACCGCAACCTCGACTTCAACAGCTACGGATTCCTCAACGCCCGCGAGGACTTCCTCCAGTCGCGGCCGGAGCTCGCGCAGCTCGTCGTCGACGCGTACGCGAAGGCACAGCAGTGGGCCGCGGACAACCCCGACGAGACCGCCGAGATCCTCGCCGACGTCGCCGGGCTAGACACCGCGGTCGCGCAGAAGGTGATCCTCGAGCGCAGCAATCTCGACGTCGACCAGGTTCCCGGCTCAGCCCAGATCGACGTGCTCACCACCATCGGGCCGATCTTCGTGGAGCTGGGCGACGTGGAGTCGCAGCAGAAGGTCGACGACGCGCTGGCGAGCATCGTGAACGACACGCTCGCGAAGAACGCCGATCCGAGCCGCGTCGGGGGTTGAGGTGACGACCGTGGCGCACGAGCCAGAGCGCACCGCTGACTGGGCTGGCCCCGACGTGCCCGCCCCGCCCGCGGCGATCGCTCAAGGCGACGCGGTCCCAGCCGCTGCGCGGTTCGGCCGGCCGCGCGGCATCCCGCTGTGGGGGCGCGTGGTCGGCGGCGCCGCGTTGCCGGCCGCGCTGCTGCTCGTGTGGCACCTCGTCTCGGCGAACGGCATCGTCGACACCTCGCTGCTGCCCTCGCCCGGCATGGTGGTCTCCGCCGGGGTCGACCTCGCCGAGCGCGGGCTGCTCGGCCTGTACGTGGCGATCTCGACGCAGCGTGTGCTCATCGGCTTCGCGATCGGCGCGAGTGTGGGCCTCGTGCTGGGCGCGGTCGTCGGGCTCTCGCGTGCGGGCGACATCCTGCTCGCGCCCACTCTCGGCGCGCTGCGCGCGGTGCCGTCGCTGGCCTGGGTGCCGCTGTTGATCCTGTGGTTCAAGATCGGCGAGGAGTCGAAGATCATCCTCATCGCCATCGGCGCGTTCTTCCCCGTCTACACGGTGGTTGCCGCCGCCCTGCGGCACGTCGACCGGCACCTGCTCGAGGTCGGCCGCACGTACGGGCTCACCGGGTTGTCGCTGTTTCGCGCCGTGCAACTGCCCGCCGTCGTGCCGTCGGTCGTCTCGGGTCTGCGGCTCGCGCTCGCTCAGTCGTGGCTGTTCCTGGTGGCCGCCGAGCTCATCGCGTCGTCGATGGGGCTCGGGTTCCTGCTCGTAGACTCGGGCAACAGCGGCCGCATCGACCGCATCTTCCTCGCGATCATCCTGCTCGCGGTGCTGGGCAAGCTGTCAGACTCGCTGCTGCGGGTCTTCGAGACGTGGGCACTTCGGAGGTGGGCCTAAATGTCAGACCACGAGTACGGGTTCCGCACGCGCGCCATCCACGCCGGCAACATCCCCGACGCGGCATCGGGCGCGCGCGCCCTGCCGATCTACCAGTCCAGCGCGTTCGTCTTCGACGACACCGACGACGCCGCCGCGCGGTTCGCGCTGCAGAAGTACGGGAACATCTACTCCCGCCTTGCGAACCCCACCGTGGCGAGTTTCGAGGAGCGGGTCGCGAGCCTCGAGGGCGGGCTCGGCGCCGTGGCGACGGCGAGCGGGCTGTCGGCGCAGTACCTGCTGTTCGCGGCGCTCGCCGGCGCGGGCGACCACATCGTCGCGTCGTCCAGCCTGTACGGCGGGTCGGTGACGCAGCTGGATGTCACGCTTCGCCGGTTCGGAGTCGAGACCACGTTCGTGCGGGGGTCGGATCCGGCAGACTTCGCGGCGGTGGTGACGCCCCACACCAAGCTGGTCTTCGCCGAGACGATCGCCAACCCGTCGGGAGAGATCGCCGACCTGGAAGGGCTCGCCGAGGTCGCCCACGACGCGGGCGTCCCCCTCGTGATCGACTCGACGGTCGCGACCCCGTATTTGAACCGGCCGATCGAGTGGGGCGCCGACATCGTCGTGCACTCCGCGACGAAGTTCCTCGGCGGCCACGGCACGACGCTCGGCGGCGTCGTGGTCGAGAGCGGCCGCTTTTCTTATCCGGCCGAGCGCTTCCCCCTCATGCACGAGCCGGTGCCGTCGTACGGCAACCTGTCGTGGGTCGGCAACTTCGGCGAGTACGGCTTCCTCGTGCGCCTGCGCGCCGAGCAGCTGCGCGACATCGGCCCCGCGCTCTCGCCGCACTCGGCGTGGCTGTTGGCGCAGGGCGTGGAGACCCTGCCCTACCGCATCCAGGCGCACGTCGACAACGCGCGCGTGGTCGCCGAGTGGCTCGCCACGGACCCGCGTGTCGAGAAGGTCTTCTGGGCCGGCTTGCCGGGGCATCCGCACCACGAGCGGGCGGCCAAGTACCTCCCGGCGGGGCCGGGCAGCGTCTTCGGGTTCGTCGTGAAGGGCGGGCGCGCGGCGGGCAAGGCCTTCATCGAGAACGTCGAGCTCGCGAGCCACCTGGCGAACATCGGCGACGCGAAGACCCTCGTCATCCATCCCGCGTCCACCACGCACGCCCAGCTCACCGAGCAGCAACTCGTGGACGCGGGAGTCGAGCCCGGGCTCGTGCGCATCAGCGTGGGAATCGAGGATGCCGCCGACATCCTGTACGACCTCGACCGAGCCTTGTCGGCCGCGGTCGCGGGGGGTGCGCGGTGAGCGACGGGACGGTCTCGACGCAGCTGGTCAACGGCCTCACATGTGAACTGCCCGCTGACTCGCCCCTCGCGCGGCTGCTGAAGTCGCAGCGCGCGTGGAGCGGTCCGAGCGCGCAGGAGCGGCAGCGCATCCTGAACACCGCGCGCTCGATCGCGATCGTCGGGGCGTCGGCGAACCCCGCGCGGGCGAGCTTCTTCGTCGGCACTTACCTGGTTTCGTCGAGCGACTACCGCGTGTACTTCGTGAACCCGAACGCGACCGAGATCCTCGGCCAGCCGGCCTACCCCGACCTCGCCTCGCTGCCCGAGGTCCCCGACATCGTCGACGTGTTCCGCCGGCCCGCCGACATCCCGTCCGTCATGAACGAGGCGGCCGCCGTCGGCGCGCCCGTGGTGTGGGTGCAGCTCGGGATCTGGAACGAGGACGCTGCCCGCCACGGCGAGAGCCTCGGCCTGAAGGTCGTCATGGACCGCTGCGTCAAAGTCGAGCACGCGCGCTTCCACGGCGGGCTGCATCTGCTCGGCTTCGACACGGGGGTGGTCTCGGCGCGTCGCGCCCGCGGCTGAGCGCGCCCGGGCGGGGTGTCGAGCGTTGTCGCGGGGCATCGAGCGTCTTGCGAGGCGCTCGCGCCCGCGCGCTGCTTCGCGCGGCAGTTTCCTTCAGTCGCGCGTGCGTCTCGCACGCGCGACTGCGGGTTCCTGTAGCGCGAGCCACCCACGCGGCGCGAGTCCCCGCACGGCCTCGGTCGCGCCGGCACCGGCGCTCAGCAGTCATCTTCTGCGGGTTCGCGCGCCTCGCACCTGCACATCGCGACTGCCGAGCGGCGCGCTGAACGCTCAGCAGTCGCCTTCGGCGGGTCTGGCGGCGGGCGTATCAGCAGAAGGTGCCTGCTGAGCATTGGGCAGACGCGCGAGAGGGCGCCGGGGTCTTCCCCCGACACCCTCTCGGCAACACGCTTAGCGCGCGGCGTAGTACTCGACGACGAGCTGCACGTCACACGTGACGGGCACCTCGGCGCGCTTCGGGCGGCGCACCAGGCGCGCCTGGAGCTTGTCGAGCTCGACCTCCAGGTAGCCCGGAACCGGGGGCAGCACGTCGGCGTGGCCACCGGCGGCAGCGACCTGGAACGGGTCGAGACCCTCGCTCTTCGGCTTGACGTGGATGAGCTGACCCGGCTTCACACGGAACGACGGGCGGTCGACGAGCTGGCCGTCGACGAGGATGTGGCGGTGCACGACCAGCTGGCGGGCCTGCGCCGTGGTGCGGGCGAAGCCCGAGCGCAGCACGAGCGCGTCCAGGCGCATCTCGAGCTGCTCGACGAGGTTCTCACCCGTCAGGCCGTCTTTGCGGCGGGCCTCTTCGAACTGGATGCGCAGCTGCTTCTCGCGGATGCCGTACTGCTCGCGCAGACGCTGCTTCTCGCGCAGGCGGACCGCGTAGTCGCTGTCGGCCTTGCGCTTGGTGCGGCCGTGCTCGCCGGGAGCGTACGGGCGCTTCTCGAGGTAGCGCGCGGCCTTCGGGGTGAGTGCGACGCCGAGCGCGCGGGACAGGCGGACCTTGCGGCGGTCCTGGGACTTCGTGACCACGAAGTATTCCTTCCGATGACGCGGCCGTGTCTCTCACGGCTCGCGGACGTATCTCCCTCTCCTCGCCCTGTCAGGACTGCACGCCGGGGCACGCCTGAAGGTCGGTGAAGAGAAGAGGGGATGCCCAAAAACTCGGTTTCGAGCCGCTCAAGTCTAACAGAGCCGCCCTCGCCCGTTCATCCGCGGGTGGATCGGGAAAGCCCCCCACCTTCCCGCGACGACGAGCGTCCACCCCACGCGCACAACGCCCGCTGACGCCTCGCGCTACAAATGCCCGCATTCGCGCCTGCGAGAAACGCGCGCGATTGAAGGAAACAGCCGCGCGAAGCCGATTGCCATCGTCTCGCAGAGTGCAGGACACAAGCGCGGTCAGGATGCCGCAACGAGCGTCGACTGGATGCGCACGACGCCGGTGCCGTACCTGCTGTCGACCTCGCGCTGGAGAGACCCGTCGTCGTAGACCACGGTGACCACGATGTCTTCGCCCGCCGTCTCGCCGCTGGTGGTGATGAAGCCGGGGGCGACCTCGATGATCTCCTTCGTGATCGCGCGGATCTCCCGGCGCGAGCGCTCCGCGGCGGTGACGCACAGCATCCCGCCCCACACTTTCCGCAGCTCTGCTTCGGCTGCGGCGACATCGCCGGCGACCATGACGTTCACAATCATGAGCTCGGGCTTGTTCCACGAGGTGGTCGACTCGCCTCGCTCCATTGCCGCGATCTCCTCCGGCGTCGGGTCGGGCTCGAGCGAGGAGTCCATCCATGACGAGGTGTAGCCGTCGAGCTTCGTGGCCCGGCGGAACACCCGGTCCATCGCCTTGTCGGTGGTCGTGGCTTCGTCGAGCACGTGCCAGCCGCCCGCGGGCTCGGGGCATCGCGTCGTGAAGTCGACGTCGTCGTCCGGCTCGGGCTTGGTCGACCAGTCGAAGTCGCGACCGTTGCCGACCTCGGTCGGGGCCAGCGTCTCGGTCGCCGGGTCCCACCATCCCGTAATGAAGAACTCCCCTTCGGGGCGGTGGAACTCGTCGCTGTACTCGCCCTCGTGCTCGGACCAGTCCCAACCGACGAGCGGGGTCCCGTCGCACTGAGCGGGGACGGACGCGAAGATCGCGCCGAGGCAGGCCTTGGCGCCCTCGTCGTCGTCGCCGATCACCAGCACCGGGTACGGAGTCGTCACAAGCGACGCGCCGGACACCGGGGGCATCTGGTTGGACGCCTCTGTCCTGCCAGGCGAGCCATCCGGAGCGGACGCGCACGCGCTGAGCACCAGAGCGCCGGCTACGGCCGCCGCCACTCCCGCGTATCGGAAGCTCACTGTCGCACCTGCCTGTTTGCTCATGCCCGCATCGTCTCAACTGACCGGAACGAGCGCCGACTCCACGCGCACGACACCGGTCCCGTGCCGCGCGTCGAGCTTTCGCTGCAGCGCGCCGTCATCCCACACGACGCTGATGTCCACCGTCCCAGCGCGGCCGTCGGGGCTGCCACCCAGCACACCAGGCACGGAATCCATGACCTCGTCCATGATCGAGAGCAGCTCGGCCTCGGTCCGCTCCGCGGCGGTGACGCACAGCATCCCTCCCCACACCTTGCGCAGCTCCGCCTCGGCCGCCGCCGGATCGCCGACGACCCTCACGTTCACGACGCTGAGCGTGGGGCTGTTCATCGCGCTCTCGAGCTCCTCGGGCGGCATCGTCGCCTGCACGTCCGGGGCGCTGGCCGGATTGCGGGACTGGTCCATCCACGAGGCCGCGAAGCCATCGAGCTTCGACGCCGCCTGGAACACGGCATCCATCGCCTGCGGCGTCGCCTTCGACTCGTCCACGACCTGCCACCCGCCGTCCGGCTCCTCGCACGGCGTGTCGAACGCGGCGACGCCCCCGTCGCCCGCCGGCCACTCGCCGTCGCGACCGCTGACCACCTCGGTGGGCGTGAACGTGTCGGCGGCGGGGTCGTACTCCCCCGTCACGACGAACTCGCCCCATCGCACGCCGGACGCCTGGTCGTAGTCGCCCTCGTGATCCGCCCAGTCCCAACCGACGAGCGACGGCCCGCCGCACTGGGGCGGAAGCGAGGTGGCGACCCCGCCAACGCACAGCTCGGCGCCGTCTCCGTCGTCGAGGACGGTGACCGGATGCTGCGTGGTCACCCGCGCGGGGCCACTCGCCGTCGGAGCACCGCTCGGCGCGCCGGGAGTCGGTGTCGCGCAGGCCGTCAACGTCACGGCGAGCGCGGCGGCGGCCGCCGCGCCCAGGGCTCTGAAGGTCACGGTCACACTCTGCCAGTGTCGCGTCGGCTCGAGTCGTCTCGGGCGGTGAGATCGCGGCGTTTCGTCTCGCTCCGCTCGCTCAACGACCGGGACCGCTCAACGACCGTAGGCCTACGCGCCGTCGAGGATGCGGCGGATCTTCTCGAGCCGCGCCTGCACCTCGCGCTCGGCGCCGAGCGCCTTCGGCTCGTAGTAGCGCGTGCCCAGCAGCTCGTCGGGCAGGTACTGCTGCGCGAGCACGCCGATCTCGCTGTCGTGCGGGTACTCGTATCCCTTTCCGTGCCCGAGCCGCTTCGCGCCCGGATAGTGCGCGTCGCGCAAGTGCTTCGGCACGCGCCCGATGCCGCCGGCTCTGACGTCGGCGATGGCGCGGTCGATCGCGAGGTACGCGGCGTTCGACTTGGCGGCCGTCGCGAGGTAGGCGGTCGCCTCGGCGAGCGGGATGCGGCCTTCCGGCATCCCGATGAACGCCACCGCGTCGGCCGCGGCGACCGCGATCTGCAACCCGGCGGGATCCGCCAGCCCGATGTCCTCGGCGGCGGAGATCACGAGCCGGCGGGCGATGAACCGCGGATCCTCCCCCGCCTCGATCATGCGCGCGAGGTAGTGCATCGCGGCATCGACGTCCGACCCGCGGATCGACTTGATGAACGCGCTCACGACGTCGTAGTGCTCGTCGCCCTGCCGGTCGTACCGCAGCAGCGCCCGGTCGACGGCCTGCGCGACGTGCTCCGCCGTGATGGCCGGCGTGCCTTCCGTGGCCTCGGGAAGGGATGCCGCGGCCTCCAGCGCCGTCAGCGCTCGCCGCGCGTCGCCGGAGGCGAGGCGGATGAGCGCCGCGCGCGCGTCGGGCTCCAACGCCACTTCGCCCGCGAGTCCGCGCGGATCGTCGACGGCCCGGTCGATGAGCAGGCCCAGGTCGTCGTCGGACAGCGGCTGCAGCGTGAGCAGCAGCGAGCGGGACAGCAGCGGCGAGACCACCGAGAACGACGGGTTCTCGGTGGTCGCCGCAATGAGCACCACCCAGCCGTTCTCGACGCCGGGCAGCAGCGCGTCTTGCTGCGCCTTCGTGAACCGGTGGATCTCGTCGAGGAACAGGATCGTCGACTGGCCGTAAAGATCCCGCTGGGTCATGGCGTCTTGCATGACCTCGCGCACATCGCGCACGCCCGCCGTCACCGCCGACAGCTCGACGAACCGGCGGCCGGACGAGCGGGCGATCGCCTGCGCGAGCGTGGTCTTGCCGGTGCCGGGCGGCCCCCACAGGATCACCGACACCGCGCGCTGCGACGCGGCGTCGGAGCTGGCGAGCTGCACGAGCGGAGACCCCGGCTTCAAGAGATGGCCTTGGCCGGCGACCTCGTCGAGGGATGTCGGGCGCATCCGCACCGCCAGCGGCGTCTGCCGGTGCGCGTCGCCGGCGAACAGGGCGGTGGGAGAGCTCACCGCTCCAGGCTAGCCGCGCCGTATGACACCGCGGTTTGGATGCCCCCGACGTCGATGCGTAGAGTCGTGCGAGGTCGAGTTCGACGGTCGGGAGGGTCGCGTGGCGGCGGGAAACAAGGGGCGCGCTGCGCGCGAGGAACGCGAGCGGGCCCGGCTGTACCAGGCACGAGCCGCGTACCACGAGGGCCAGCAGCGGCGCCGCAAGCGCGACAACGTCGTCGCGGGCGTGGTCGGCGGGCTGCTCCTTCTCGGCGTCGTCGGCGGGCAGATCGCGTACTACACGGTGGGCCCCGGCACGCCGGAGCCGACGCCAGATCCGTCGTCGAGCACCAGCGTTCCCGCGACGCCCGACCCGGGAGTGAGCGAGTCGCCGGTCACCGGCGCCTCCGAGTCGCCGGCGCCGGCGCCGTCGGAGTAGGCCGCGGCAGGCATCCTCAACTCCGCGCTCCTCCACTCCGAGAGGGCTCATCCCCTAGGCTGGGTCGCGTCCTTTCCGACACCAGGCGGCATGCGCCGCGACGAGGTGAACCCGATGACTGTGCCCGAAGAGTCACCCCTAGATCAGGCTGCGACCGACGCCGTCGACGAAGACGCGTCGATCGAAGCGCCCACCGGCGCGGAGCCCGACACGACGGATCAGTCCGGTTCGGCTGCGGAGGCGGATGCGGCGGACGAGCCTGAGAATGTCGAGCCCGATCCTGCTGAGTCTGAGCACACAGAGCCCGAGCCTGCGGCAGCGGCCGCGCCGACCCCGATCCCCGGACCCCGCCCGGTTCCGCGCCCGATGCCCCGCCCGCCGGCGACGTCGTCGATCCCGATCGTTCCCACCAAGGAATGGGGCCGCGTCGCCGAAGATGGCACGGTCTCGGTGCGCGAAGGCGATGGATGGCGCGAGGTCGGCCAGTACCCGGACGGCACCCCCGACGAGGCCCTGGCGTACTTCGCGCGCAAGTTCACCGACCTCGCCGACAAGGTGGCGCTGCTCGAGCAGCGCCACCGTGGCGGCGGGGCATCGGCCGCCGAGCTGCGAACGGCCGCCCAGCACCTTGCCACCGAGGTCGAGGGCGCCGCGGCCGTCGGCGACCTTAATGCGCTCTCCGATCGGCTCACCGCGCTCACCGACGAGCTCGGCGCCGCCAGCGCCGCCGAGGCGGCCGCGGCGCGAGAGGCCGTCGAGGAGGCGATTCGCCAGCGCACCGAGGTCGTCGAGAAGGCGGAGGCAATCGTCGCCCGCGACCCCAAGTCGATCCAGTGGAAGCAGACCACCGCCGAGGTCAGCGCGTTGTTCGAGCAGTGGCAGTCCCAGCAACAGCACGGGCCGCGTCTGCCGAAGTCGGTGGCGCAGCAACTGTGGAAGCGATTCCGCGACGCCCGGTCGGTGCTCGACCGCCGCCGCCGCGAGTTCTACGCCGAGCTCGACGAGGTGCACAAGGGCGCGCGCGATCGCAAGACCCGCCTCGTCGAGAAGGCGGAGGCGCTCGCGCCGAAGGGCGAGGACGGCATCGGCGCGTATCGCGAGCTCCTCGACCAGTGGAAGTCCGCCGGCCGCGCGGGCAAGAAGGCCGACGACGCGCTGTGGGCGCGTTTCAAGGCCGCCGGCGATGCTCTGTACGCTGCCCGCGGCGCGCGTGAGGCCGCCGAGGCCGAGGCGTCCAAAGAGAAGATCGACCAGCGCCGCGCGCTGCTCGACGAGGCCAAGGCGGTTGGCGACGAGAAGGACATCGCCAAGGCCCGCGCGCTGCTCACCAGCATCCAGCGCCGCTGGGACGAGGTGGGCCGCATCTTCCCCCGCGAGAAGGAGCGCGCGCTCGACGACAGCCTGCGCAAGATCGAGCAGGCCCTCCGCTCGCGCGAGGACGCCGACTGGAAGCGCAACAATCCGGAGACGAAGGCTCGCGCCAACGACATGACGCGGCAGCTGACCGACGCGATCGAGAAGCTCGAGGCCGAGCTCGCCGCCGCGAAGAAGGCCGGCGACAAGAAGGCCGTCGCCGAGGCCGAGGAGGCGCTCAAGGCGCGCAAGGCGTGGCTCGCCGCCGTCGGCGGCTGAGCACGGGTTATCCACAGCGCCCCAACCACTCCGCACGCGCGGCCGCCCGTCGGGCACGCTGGAAGGATGCCGCCCACCCGCGCAGCCTGCTACGTGTACTTCGCGCACGCCGGGCTTTCGCCGGCCGAGCTGTCGGCCGCGCGCCTGGACGGCCACCTCGTCGAGCTCGGCGAGGGCTACATCCCCGCCGACGCGGTGGAGACGCCGGCCCTGCGCGCCGCCTCGCTCACGCCGATCCTCGGCGACCTGCTCGCCGCCACGCACTCCAGCGCAGCGTGGGTGCACGGGGCGCTTGACGCGCCGCCGCGGCGGCACACGGTGCAGCGGGCGGTCGACCACCGCATCGGCCATGTCGTCGGCCGCGGCGTCGTGTACCGCGACGGCCGCCTGCCCGAGCACGACATCGTGCGGATCGGCGGGATGGCGGTGAGCTCCCCGTCACGCACGCTCGCCGACCTGGCGCGGCAGCGGGTCGTCGGGGCGGACCTTGACGACGAGCGCCAGCTCGACCGCGCGATCGCCCGGCTGGGCTCGCGCACGCGCGTCGTGCGCGGCGCCATCGTGCGGCTCGCCGTGCAGGACGGCCCGCCCGGCAAGCCCGCCGCGCTCGACCTGCTGCGCAGGCTGGAGCGGTCGGCTACGAGGTGGTGACGCGGTACACGTCGTACACAGCGTCGATGCGGCGCACGGCGTTCAGCACGCGGTCGAGGTGGACGGTGTCGCCCATCTCGAACACGAACCGGCTGATGGCGAGCCGGTCATTCGTCGTCGACACGGTCGCCGACAGGATGTTGACGTGGTGCTCGCTGAGCACGCGGGTGACATCCGACAGCAGCCCCGCGCGGTCGAGCGCCTCGACCTGGATCTGCACGAGGAACACGCTTTTGCTGGTCGGCGCCCACTCCACGTCGATGACGCGGTTCGGGTCGGCCATGAGCGATTTCACGTTCGTGCAGTCGGCACGGTGCACCGAGACGCCCTGCCCGCGCGTGATGAAGCCCATGATGCGGTCGCCCGGAACCGGCGTGCAGCACTTGGCGAGCTTGACGAGGATGTCGGGCGCCCCACGCACCAGGATGCCCGAGTCGCCGGTGCGCGCCGAGTGTCGCGTGCCGACCGGCGGCAGGTCGATCGGGCCGGTGTTCGTGTCGAGCGCGCCCACCAGCGCACTCACCTTCTCGATCACCGACTGCGTCGACACGTGCCCTTCGCCGACAGCGGCGTAGAGCGCGGAGACATCCTCGTACTTCAACTGCTGGGCGACCTCGGCGAACGAGTCCTGGCTCATCAGACGCTGCAGGGGCAGGTTCTGCCGGCGCATCGCGCGGGCGATCGCCTCCTTGCCCTGCTCGATGGCCTCCTCGCGTCGCTCTTTCGTGAACCAGCCGCGGATCTTGCTGCGCGCCCGCGGGCTTTTCACGAAGCCCAGCCAGTCCTGGCTGGGGCCGGCATCCGGGTTCTTCGACGTGAACACCTCGACGACGTCGCCGCTTTTGAGCTCGGACTCCAGCGGCACGAGGCGCCCGTTCACCTTCGCGCCCATCGTGCGGTGGCCGACCTCGGTGTGCACGGCGTACGCGAAGTCGACCGGCGTCGCCCCGCCGGGCAGGCCGATCACCCGTCCCTTCGGCGTGAACACGTACACCTCTTTCGCGCCGATCTCGAAGCGCAGCGAGTCGAGGAACTCGCCCGGATCGGCGGTCTCGGCCTGCCAGTCGGAGATGTGGGCGATCCACGCCATGTCGGCGTCGATCGCCCGCCCCGACGGCTTGCCGCCGCCGTTGACCTGCTCCTTGTACTTCCAGTGCGCGGCGACGCCGAACTCGGCCTGCTGGTGCATCTCGTGCGTGCGGATCTGGATCTCGACGGTGCGGCCGCCAGGGCCGATCACGGTCGTGTGCAGCGAGCGGTAGAGATTGAACTTCGGGGTCGCGATGTAATCCTTGAAGCGGCCCGGAAGCGGCGTCCAGCGGGCGTGGATGGCGCCGAGCACGGCGTAGCAGTCGCGCACGCTGTTCACGAGCACCCGGATGCCGATGAGGTCGTAGATGTCGTCGAACTCGCGGCCGCGCACGACCATCTTCTGGTACACGGAGTACAGCTGCTTGGGCCGGCCCATGACGCGGCCGCGGATCCGCAGCTCGCGCAGATCCTCGTCGACCGCGTCGATGACCTGGTGCACGTACTCCTCGCGCTGCGGGGTGCGCTGTTTCACGAGCGAGTCGATTTCGGCGTAGATCTTCGGGTGCAGCACCGCGAACGAGAGGTCTTCGAGCTCGGACTTGATCGCCTGGATGCCCAGCCGGTGCGCCAGCGGGGCGTAGATCTCCAGCGTCTCGGTCGCCTTCTTGGCGGCCTTCTCGGGCGGCACGAAGCCCCACGTGCGCGCGTTGTGCAGCCGGTCGGCCAGCTTGATGATGAGGACGCGGATGTCTTTGGACATCGCCACGATCATCTTGCGCACCGTCTCGGCTTGCGCGCTCTCGCCGTACTTGACCTTGTCGAGCTTGGTGACGCCATCCACCAGCATCGCGACCTCGTCGCCGAACTCCGCCGTCAGCTCGTCGAGGCCGTAGCTGGTGTCTTCGACGGTGTCGTGCAAAAGGGCCGCGGCGATGGCGCGCGGCCCGAGCCCCAGGTCGGCGAGGATCTGCGCGACCGCGACCGGGTGCGTGATGTACGGCTCGCCGCTCTGGCGCTTTTGCCCCTCGTGCGCGCGCTCGGCGACGGCGTAGGCGCGTTCGATGACGCTGAGGTCGCCGCGGGGGTGGTTGGCGCGCACCGTGCGCAGCAGGCGCTCGACGTCGTCGCTGCGCGACGACCGGGAGAAGATCCTCGGAACGAGGCGGCGAAGCGACGGCGGGCTCGTGCTCGTGGGAGGAACCGTCTCCGTCATCCGTGCACCTCCGATCGCCCGACAATCCTACGCCGCGCGAGCGTGCTCTCGGATCACGCGGCGGCGGCGGCGCGCTCGCGTGCGATCAGCACCTTCTTGTCGCGGGAGAGGACGCTCTTCTCGTTCTCGCGGAGCAGCGAGTACAACGGCGCAGCCACGAACAGCGTCGAGTACGCCGCGACGATGATGCCGACGAAGATCGACAGCGAGATGTCGCTGAGCGTCTCGGCGCCGAGCCAGAACGCGCCGATGAACAGGATGGCGCCCACCGGCAGCGCGGCGACGACCGTCGTGTTGATCGAGCGGACGAGCGTCTGGTTGACGGCGAGGTTCACCGACTCGCCGAAGGTGCGGCCCGACGCTTCGCCGTCTTCTCGCGTGTTCTCGCGGATCTTGTCGAAGACGACCGTGGTGTCGTACAGCGAGTAGGCGAGGATCGTCAGGAATCCGATCACCGCGGCGGGCGAGATCTCGAACCCGGCGAGGGCGTAGATGCCGATGGTGATGACGAGCACGTCGACGAGGCCGAGGATCGCGGCGACCGACATCTTCCAGGTGCGGAAGTACAGCGCCAGGATCAGGAAGGTGAGCGCGAGGAAGATGGCCAGGCCCCACAGCGACTGGCGCGTGACATCCGCTCCCCAGCTCGGGCCGATGAACGACGACGTCACCTCGTCGATCTCGACCTTGTAGGCGTCGGCGAGCGATTGGCGCACTTCCTGCGTCTGGTCGGAGGTCATCTGGTCGGTCTGCACGCGCACCGCCGTGTTGCCGACCGTCGTGACCTTGGTGTGCGCGTCGGCGACGATCTTCTCCACTGCGGGTGCGGCAAGCGACTGGTTGGGGGCGCTGAGACCCGACACCGTGAACTGCGACCCGCCGGTGAACTCGATCGAGAACTGGATCGGGCGCAGCAGCGGCACGAGCGCCGAGCCCACGACGAGCAGGATCGCGATGAGGAACCACAGTCGGCGTCGGCCAACGAACGGGAAGGAGACCTTGCCGGTGTAGAGGTTGTTGCCGAAGCGGCTCATGGCGCCCATCAGTTGTCACCCTCCCTCGTCGAACCGGGTTTTTCGGCGAGCTCCGCGCGCTTGCGCTCGGCGATGGTCTGCCGCCGCTCGGCCTCGCCGCGCGATTTGGCGGCCTTGCGGGCTGCCTGGCCCTTGCCGCCAGCGACCGCGGGAGCCCGGAACTGCGCGCGGCCGCGGTAGACGGCGCCCAGCGCGTCGGGGTTCATGCCGGAGAGCGGATGCCCGTTGCCGAAGAAGCTCGTGCGGGCCAGCAGCTGCATCACCGGATGCGTGAACACGATGAAGATCAACACGTCGATGACGGTGGTGAGCCCGAGGGTGAACGCGAAGCCCTTCACGGTCGCGTCGGCGAGGATGTAGAGCACGACGGCGGCGAGCACGTTGATCGACTTGGAGATGTAGATCGTGCGCTTCGCGCGGCTCCAGCCGTCCTCGACGGCGCCGGTGATGCTCTTGCCGTCGCGCAGCTCGTCGCGGATGCGCTCGAAGTAGACGATGAACGAGTCGGCGGTGAACCCGATCGAGACGATCAGGCCCGCGACGCCGGCCAGCGACAGGCGGAAGCCCATGCGCCACGCGAGGATGCAGATGCACAAGTAGGTGAGCACCGCCATCACGCCCAACGACGCGATGATGACGAAGCCCAGGGCGCGGTACGAGATCAGCGAGTACAGCGCGACCAGCGCCAGGCCGATGAGGCCGGCGATGAGGCCGATCTGCAGCTGCTGCGAGCCGAGCGTGGCCGAGATCGTGTCGGAGCTGACCACCGCGAAGCTCAGCGGCAGTGCGCCGTACTTGAGCTGGTCGGCGAGGGTCTTCGCCGTCTCCTGCGTGAACGAGCCGGAGATCGACGGCCGACCGTCGGTGATCACCGCCTGCATGCGCGGCGCCGAGATAACCGAGCCGTCGAGCACGAACGCGAACTGGTCGCGCGGCGAGTCCGCCCCGTACAGCCGTGTGCTCACCTTCGTGAAGGCCTCGGTGCCCTCGGCGTCGAAGTCGAGCTGCACGTTCCACTGGCCGTTCTGCGAGTCCTGGCCGAAGGTCGCGTTCTCGATCGCCGAGCCGTCGAGCTCGACGGGGCCGAGGATGTACTTGACGCTGCCGTCGGCCTCGCACGTGATGAGCGGCTCGTCCTTGGGCGCGTTCGCCGGGTCGTTGGCGGTGTCGGCGCAGTCGTACGCCTGGAACTCGGCCTGGAGCTTCGGAGTGATCCAGTTCAGGTCGCTGCCGTCGGTCGGCGACACCGTCGGCGTCGCCTCGAGGGCCGGGTCCGGCGTGGGATAGGGGGTCTCGTTGCCGTCCTCGCCGACGAACGTCGTCGAGGGCGCGTCGGCGAAGATCACGGCCCGCAGCTGCAGCTGCGCCGCCGACTCGATGCGCTTGCGCGTCTCGTCGTCGGCCTGGCCGGGGATCTGCACCACGATCTGGTTGCCGGCCTGGGTGGCGATGTCGGCCTCGCCGACGCCGGAGGCATCCACTCTCTGGCGGATGATGGTCGCGGCCTGGTTCATCTGGTCGGTCGTGGGCTCGGCGCCGTCCGGCGTCGAGGCCTGCAGGATGATCTGCGTTCCGCCCTGCAGGTCGAGCGCGAGCTCCGGGGTCCACGAGCTCTTCTTGAACACGTAGACGCCGAGCGCGTTGATGCCGGCGAGGACTGCGGCAATGATCAGCAGTCCGAGCAGAGCACGCCAGGCATGCCGAACAGGGGTCGATGTGGCCACGGAGGGTCGCTTTCTGCGTTCGCGCGAGCGCGCGCGTCAGTCTTCTTTCTTGTCCTTTGGCACGTCGTCGACCTGAAGTCGCGCGGCGGTCTCTTCGGCGGTCTCGATGAGCGGGGCGTCATCCAGCGGCATCGCGTCGTCCATCGGCACCGCCTCTTCCTCGGGCTCGTCGGTGGGCGACACGATGCGCAGGATCGCCTGGCTGTGCACCTTGATCTCGACCCCGGGCGCGATCTCGACAACCGCGGGCTGGTCGAGGTTGTCGGGGTCGTACGACACGATGGTGCCGTACAGGCCGCCCTGCATGAGCACCTCAGCGCCCGGGACGGTCTGGCGGGCTTTCTGCTCCTGCTCGGCCTTCATTCGCTGCGTGCGTCGCCGCGAGCTCACGAACATGAACACGAGCAAGACGCCGAGAACGAGGAGCAGGCCGTACTGGCCGAAGAATTCACCCATGCGGGAGTGGACACCTTTCGAGAATGGCACGCCTCGAACGGGCGGAACCGGGAAGGGATGGCGGCGAGATGCCTCTACGGATTATAGGTCATCGAATCTCAGGGCGTTCTCCGCCCGGGGCGCGCCGAGATGCGCGTACGCCGCCGGTGTGGCCGTGCGCCCGCGCGACGTGCGCGCGATGAAGCCGATCCGGACGAGATACGGCTCGACCACGCTCTCGACCGTCTCGGCCTCCTCGCCCACCGCCACCGCGAGGGTGGACAGCCCCACCGGCCCGCCGTTGAAGCGGTGCACGAGCGCGTCGAGCACGGCCCGGTCGAGTCGGTCTAGGCCGATGGAATCGACGTCGTACAGCTCGAGCGCGGCGGCCACGGCCGCGATGTCGGCCCCGCCCGGGACCCCTGAGCCTGCTCCCCCGACCCCTGAGCCTGCTCCCCCGACCCCTGAGCCTGTCGAAGGGCCGCCGTGCACGAGCACGTAGTCGCGCACCCGCCGCAGCAGCCGGTTCGCGATGCGCGGGGTGCCGCGCGAGCGGCGGGCGATCTCGTGCCGGGCGTCGGCGGCCAGCTCGACGCCGAGCATCGTCGCCGAGCGCGCGATGACCTTCTCCAGGTCGTCGGGCTCGTAGTACTCCAGGTGCGCGGTGAACCCGAAGCGGTCGCGCAGCGGGTTGGGCAGCAGCCCGGAGCGGGTGGTCGCGCCCACGAGGGTGAACGGCGCGAGGTCGAGGGGGATGCTGGTCGCGCCCGCGCCCTTGCCCACCATGATGTCGATGCGGAAGTCCTCCATCGCGAGGTAGAGCATTTCCTCCGCAGAGCGCGCCATGCGGTGCACCTCGTCGATGAACAGCACTTCGCCCGGCGTCAGGCTCGACAGCAGGGCCGCGAGGTCGCCGGCGTGCTGGATGGCGGGGCCACTGGACAGGCGCAGCGGCCGCCCGCTCTCATGCGCCACGATCATCGCAAGAGTCGTCTTGCCCAGGCCGGGCGGCCCCGACAGCAGGATGTGGTCGGCGGGCCGCTGCTGGAGGCGAGCCGCCTCCAGCAGCAGGTGCAGTTGGCCGCGCACTTTGGGCTGGCCGATGAACTCGCCAAGGGAGTGCGGGCGCAGCGCGCCCTCGATCGCGAGCTCGGCCTCGTCGATCGGCTCGTCGTCGCGCAGGTCATCCACGAGCGGCCCCCGCGGGGCGTGCCGGGCCGAGGGCGGCCAAAGCGAGGCGCAGCAGTCCGCTCACGGTTGCGCGGTCTGCTTCGGACGCCTCGGCCGCGACGGTCTCGAGCACTTCGGCCGCCGTGCGCTCGTTCCAGCCGAGGCTGACGAGCGCCTGGGCGACCTGCGCGAGCACGTCGGGCGCGGCATCCCGTCCCGGCCGCGGCGCCGCGGCGGACGCGACGAGCTTTCCGGTCAAGTGGACGACGATGAGCTTCGCGGTCTTCGGACCGATGCCCGACACGCGGCGAAACGGCGCGTCGTCGTCGGCTGCCACGGCCTCGGCGATCGCAGTGACGGTCAGTGACGACAGCACGCCGAGCGCCGACTTCGGGCCCACTCCGGGCACGCCCAGAAGCTGGGTGAACACACCGAGCTCGTCGCGGGTCTCGAATCCGAACAGCGACAGCGCGTCTTCCCGCACGACGAGGTGCGTGTGCAGCCGCAGGTCGTCGCCGGCGCGCGCCGCGCGCGCAATCGCCGGTGGCACCGCGACCGAGAGCCCGACTCCCCCGACCTCGACCACGACCGAGTCGGGATCGGCGTGCAGAACGGTTCCGCGCAACGACGAGATCATGTGCTCGAGCCTAGGCCGACACTTCGCAGCTTTGTTCGAGCGACACGCGTGATCTCATCTGCGGGCGAGCCGCTCAGCGTCCGCCCACGCCCGCTGAGCGGGGGTGAGCGCGCCGGTCGCGGAGGCCTGCGGCGCTCCCCCGCGCCACGCGTGGCACAGCGCCAGCGCGAGGGCGTCGGCGGCATCCGCCGGCTTCGGCAGCTCGTCGAGGCGCAGGACGCGCGCCACCATCGTCTGCACCTGGCGCTTGTCGGCCGAGCCATAGCCGGTGATCGCCGCCTTCACCTCGGTCGGGGTGTGCGTCGAGGCGGGGATGCCGTGCTCTGCCGCCAGCAGCAGCGCGACGCCGCTGGCCTGCGCTGTGCCCATCACCGAGTGGCGGTTCTGCTGGGCGAAGACGCGCTCGACGGCCAGCACGTCGGGACGGTGCTCTTCGAGCACTGAGCGGATGCCGCGCGCGATCGCGGCCAGCCGCGTCTCGATCGCGGCGGTCGCGTCGGAGCGCACCACGCCGACATGCACGAGCTGCGCCGAGCGGTCGGGGGCGACGTCCACGACGCCCACGCCGCAACGGGTCAGGCCGGGGTCGATGCCCAGCACGCGCAGACGACGGGATGCCACATCCTCACGCTATGCGCGGCCGGCCCCCGCCTGCCCCAGACACTCCGCGGCGGGAGTCAGTCGTCGGCCTCGAGCTCGGCCTGCACCTCGGCGGTCAGGTCGAAGTTGCTGAACACGTTCTGCACGTCGTCGCTGTCTTCGAGCGCGTCGATGAGGCGGAACACCTTGCGCGCCGTGTCGGCGTCGACCTCGACCTTCAACGACGGCACGAACTCCACGTCGGCGGACTCGTAGTCCAGGCCCGCCTCTTGGATCGCCGAGCGCACCGCGACCAGATCATGCGCGTCGGTGATGACCTCGAACCCCTGCGCGTGCGGCTCGACCTCCTCGGCGCCCGCCTCGAGCGCGGCCATCATCACGTCGTCCTCCGTCGTGCCCTCGTCGGAGACGACGATGACGCCCTTGCGGTGGAAGTTGTACGACACCGAGCCGGGGTCGGCGAGCGTGCCGCCGTTGCGCGTGAGCGCCGTGCGCACCTCCGCGGCCGCGCGGTTGCGGTTGTCGGTGAGGCACTCGATGAGCAGCGCGACGCCGTTCGGCCCGTAGCCCTCGTACATGATCGTCTGGTACTCCACCGCCTCGCCGGAGATCCCGGCGCCGCGCTTGATGGCGCGGTCGATGTTGTCGTTGGGAACCGACGTCTTCTTCGCCTTCTGCACGGCGTCGTACAGCGTCGGGTTGCCTGCGAGGTCTGCGCCGCCGATCTTGGCGGCCACCTCGATGTTTTTGATGAGCTTGGCGAACGACTTGGCACGGCGCGCGTCGATGACGGCCTTCTTGTGCTTGGTCGTCGCCCACTTGGAGTGGCCGGACATGCGCACCAGTCTACGATCACCGCGAGACGGCAACGGCGGGACGAGACTGCGGCGAAGGCCGCGGTCTCGTCGTGACCATGCAGTCTCGCAGGACGACACGGTGGTTGTGTCACCGACGGCACACCGGCGCGTGGGTGCACATCGACGGCACCACGGCGCTCACGGGCGCGCAAAGGCGGAGGCAGGCGACGCTGCGCTGCTCGATGTCGTCGTGGCGACGACCCCGACAACGTCGACGAGACGGTCTCCGCAATCGCGGGCCTGGCGGCCCAGGTCAGCCTGCAGCCCTGACGCGCGCGAGGAAGCGCTCGTGGAAGCGCGTCTCGCCGGAGACCTCCGGGTGGAAGGATGTCGCGAGCAACGCGCCCTGCTCGACCGCCACGATGCGGCCGTCGGCGAGACGCGCCAGCACGTCGACGGCCGGCCCGACGCTCTCGACCAACGGAGCGCGAATGAACACCGCGTGCACCGGCGGCGCTCCCAGCGCGCCGACCTCGAGATCGGTCTCGAAGGACTCGACCTGGCTGCCGAACGCGTTGCGGCGCACCGTGGCATCCAGTCCGCCGAAGCTCTCTTGGCCGGCGATGCCGTCGGTGATGCGGTCGGCGAGCAGGATCATGCCCGCGCACGTGCCGTACACGGGCATCCCGCCCGCGATCGCGTCGCGCAGGGGCTCGCGCATCCCGAACGCGCGGGCGAGCTTGTCGATCACGCTCGACTCCCCGCCGGGAAGCACGAGCCCGTCGATGCCCGCCAGCTCGTCCGGCCGCCGCACCAACACGACCTCCGCGCCCAGCCCGGTCAGCACGCGCGCGTGCTCGCGCACGTCGCCCTGGAGCGCGAGGACTCCGACGCGGGGGCTAGCGGCCACGTTCGTGGCGCGACAATGGGGCGGAGAAGGCGGGCATGCCGTTCAGGATCATGCGGGCTCGCGCTACCAGCCGCGCTCGGCGAGGCGGTGCGGCGCGGGCAGGTCGGCGACGTTGATCCCGACCATCGCCTCGCCGAGCCCGCGCGACACCTCGGCGATCACCGCGGCGTCGTCGTAGAACGTCGTCGCCTTCACGATCGCCGCCGCGCGCTCGGCGGGGTTTCCCGACTTGAAGATGCCGGAGCCGACGAAGACGCCGTCGGCGCCGAGCTGCATCATCATCGCCGCGTCGGCGGGAGTCGCGACACCGCCGGCGACAAACAGCACCACCGGCAGCTTCCCGCTCGCGGCGACCTCGGCGACCAGCTCGTACGGCGCCTGCAGCTCCTTGGCGGCGACGTACAGCTCGTCCTTCGACAGTGAGCTCAGCGCCGCGATCTCGCCGTTGATCTTGCGGATGTGCTTGGTCGCCTCCGACACGTCGCCGGTGCCCGCCTCGCCCTTCGAGCGGATCATCGCCGCGCCCTCGTTGATGCGCCGCAGCGCCTCGCCGAGGTTCGTCGCGCCACACACGAACGGCACGGTGAAGGGCCACTTGTCGATGTGGTTGACGTAGTCGGCGGGCGAGAGCACTTCCGACTCGTCGATGTAGTCGACGCCGAGCTGCTGCAGCACTTGCGCCTCGACGAAGTGGCCGATGCGGGCCTTGGCCATCACCGGAATCGAGACGGCCTCGATAATGCCGTCGATCATGTCGGGATCGCTCATTCGCGACACGCCGCCCTGCGCGCGGATGTCGGCGGGCACGCGCTCGAGCGCCATGACGGCGACCGCGCCGGCATCCTCCGCGATCTTCGCCTGCTCTGCCGTGACGACGTCCATGATGACGCCGCCCTTCAGCATCTCGGCAAGTCCGCGCTTGACTCTGCGTGACCCGGTCTGCGAAGGCGAGCCGGTCTGGGGGGAATCGGGCATCTCCCCAGTCTATTTCGCGGCGCGACGGGCGGACGGGTGTGTGATGCCGCGTGCCGGTGGCAGGATCGAGTCGTGAAGATCCTCTCCATCCAGTCCGCCGTCGCCCACGGGCACGTCGGCAACTCCGCCGCCGTGTTCCCGCTGCAGCGCATCGGGGTCGAGGTGCTCCCGGTGTACACCGTCAACTTCTCGAACCACACCGGATACGGCGCGTGGCGCGGGCCGCTCATTCCCCCCGCCGACGTCGCCGACGTCATCACGGGCGTCGAGGAGCGCGGCGTGTTCGGGCAGATCGACGCCGTGCTGTCGGGCTACCAGGGCAGCGAGGGCATCGGCGACGTCATCATCGACGCCGTGGCGCGCGTGAAGGCCGCCAACCCTGCCGCGGTCTACTCGTGCGATCCGGTCATGGGCAACGCGAAGAGTGGATGCTTCGTGGCCCCCGCCATCCCGATCCTGCTGCGCGAGCGCGTGGTGCCGGTTGCGGACATCATCACGCCGAACCAGTTCGAGCTGGGCTTTCTCACCGACACCGAGCCGGACTCGCTCGCCTCGACCCTCGCGTCGGTCGACGCCGCCCGGGCCATGGGGCCGCGCGCCGTGCTGGTGACCAGCGTCGAGCGGCCGGACCGCGAGCCCGACACGATCGAGATGCTCGCCGTCGACGACGCGGGCGCGTGGATTGTGCAGACGCCGCTGCTGCCGCTGAAGGCGAACGGGTCGGGGGATGTCACGGCCGCGCTGTTCACGGCGCACTATCTGGAGGCGAAGGATGCCTCAGTGGCCCTCGCCCGCACAGCGTCGAGCGTGTTTGACCTGCTCGAGAACACGCATCGGTCGGGCGAGCGCGAGCTGCGGCTGGTCGAGTCGCAGGAGTCGTACGCGCACCCCCGCATGCAGTTCGACGTGCGGCAGGTGCGGTGACGGGTGTGGCCCGCCTCCGTCGGAGGCGGGCCACACGTTGTCGCGGTGTCAGGAAGTGCAGGCCGTGGTGAGCGCGCTGGCGGCATCCTGCAGCTCGGTCGTGACGTCGGTGAGCCCCGACGCGTCGCCGCTCTGCGCCTTCTCGAGGGCCTCGCTCAAGCTCGTGTAGGCGTCGGCCATCTGGGTGACAGCGGCCTTGACCTCGGGGTTGGTGATCTCCCCCGCCAGCTCGCGCAGCTTCTCCTCCATGCTCGCGAGCGCCTCGGTCGCCTTGCTCATGTCGCCGGAGCTGACGACATCCATCAGGTCGGAGCTCTCGGTTTGCAAGTCGGCGAGCTGGGCGCACGCCTCGAGCGCCGACTCGTCGGAGGCAGTGGTCTCCGCGGGCGTCTCTTCGGCCGTCGCGGCCGACGTGCTCTCGGTCGGAGTGGTCGAAGCCTCCGTGGACGCGCTGCTGGCACAGCCGGTCAGCGCGGCGAATCCGACCGCGGTGACAAGGACGAGGGCGGACAGGGTCTTGCGCATGTGCGATTCCGTTTCTGTGTGGGGACGACTCAACTGAGCCCGGCATATTCTTTCATGCACCGGGCCGGAACCGTAATGCCGGGCCGCGGGTCAGAGCGGCCAGGCGGCGGCGATCGTCTCGCGCACCTCGCCGAGCAGCTGGGGCAGCGCCTTGGTCTTGGCGATGATCGGGAAGAAATTGGCGTCGGTCGCCCAGCGCGGGACGACATGCTGGTGCAGGTGCCCGTCCACTCCGGCGCCGGCCACGCGGCCCTGGTTCATGCCGAGGTTGAAGCCGTCGCACCCCGAGACCGCCCGCAGCACGCGCATGGCTTGTTGGGTGAGGGCGCCGATCTCGGCGACCTCTTCCGCCGTCGCGTCGTCGTACAGCGGGATGTGCCGGTACGGGCACACCAGCAGGTGTCCGGAGTTGTACGGGTACAGGTTCAGCAGCACGTACGCGGTCGTTCCGCGCGCGACGATGAGCCCGTCGGCATCCGTCCGCTGCGGTGCGGCGCAGAACGGGCACTCCTCGCGCAGGGGCTCGGGGCCGGCCTGGATGTAGGCCAAGCGGTGCGGCGTCCACAGCCGTTGGAACTCGTCGGGGACGCCCGCCAGCCCTTCGACAGGCTCAGGGACCGGGTCGGCAGGCTCAGGGACCGGGTCGGCAGGCTCAGGGACCGGGTCGGCAGGCTCAGGGACCGGGTCGGCAGGCTCAGGGACCGCTTCGACAGGCTCAGGGACCGGGTCGCCGGGTTTCGTCTCGCTGCGCTCGCTCAACGACCGAGATCCTTCACGCGAAGTCCGCGGCGGAGTTGACGAGGGCGTGCGACGCGATGGCTTCGGCGATGCGGCGCACCGCGACATCCACCGGCACTCCGTTTTCTTGCGACCCGTCGCGGAAGCGGAACGACACGGCGCCGGCCGCGCGGTCCTGCTCCCCCGCGATCAGCAGCAGCGGCGTCTTCTGCGTCGTGTGGGTGCGGATCTTCTTCTGCATCCGGTCGTCGCTGTGGTCGACCTCGGCCCGCACTCCGAGCGCGCGCAACTGTGCGATCACGTCGTCGAGGTAGTCGGCGTACTCCTCCGCGACCGGGATCCCGACGACCTGCACGGGCGACAGCCACACCGGGAACGCGCCCGCGTAGTGCTCCAGCAGGATGGCGAAGAACCGCTCGGCGGAGCCGAACAGCGCGCGGTGGATCATCACCGGGCGGTGCTTCTCGCCGTCGGGCCCCGTGTACTCCAGCTCGAACCGCTCCGGCAGGTTGAAGTCCAGCTGCACGGTCGACAGCTGCCACGTGCGGCCGAGCGCGTCCTTGGTCTTGAGGTCGATCTTGGGGCCGTAGAAGGCGGCCTCGCCGGCGACCTCGGTGAGTTTGAGACCGGATGCCTGGGCCACCCGCCGCAGCGCGTCCGTCGCCGCCTCCCAGTGCTCCTCGTCGCCGATCCACTTCTCCTTCTCGTCGTCGCGCATCGACAGCTCGAGCTCGAACTCGGTGAGGCCGAAGTCGCGCAGCATCGACAGCACGAAATCGAGCACGCGGCCCGCTTCATCCTCGAGCTGCTCGGGCGTGACGAACAGGTGGGAGTCGTCTTGGGTGAACCCGCGCACGCGCGTGAGGCCGTGCAGCGCGCCGGACAGCTCGTAGCGGTACACGGTGCCGTTCTCGTACAGCCGCATGGGCAGGTCGCGGTACGACCGCGCGCGCTCGCGGTAGATGAGGATGTGCATCGGGCAGTTCATCGGCTTGAGGTAGTAGTCGATGCCCTGTTTCGTGACGGCGCCGTGCTCGTCGCGCTCCTCGTCGAGGTGGATGGGCGGGAACATGCCCTCCTTGTACGTGACCAGGTGGTTCGACTCGACGAACAGGTCGCGCTTGGTGATGTGCGGCGTGTACACGTAGGTGTAGCCGCCCTCGCGGTGCCGCTTCAGCGCGTGCTGCTCCATCTCCTGGCGGATGATCCCGCCTTTGGGGTGCCACACCGACAGGCCCGAGCCGATCTCGTCGGGGAACGAGAACAGGTCGAGTTCCTTGCCGAGCTTGCGATGGTCGCGCTTGGCGGCTTCCTCGATGCGGTGCTGATGGGCGCGCAGCTCGTCTTTGGTCGGCCAGGCCGTGCCGTAGATGCGCTGCAGCTGCGGGTTCTTCTCGCTCCCCCGCCAGTACGCCCCGGCGACGCGCTGCAGCGCCCAGCCGTTGCCGATCATGCGCGTGTTCGGCAGGTGCGGTCCGCGGCACAGGTCGCGCCAGACCACCTCGCCGTCGCGGCGCACGTTGTCGTAGACGGTCAGCTCGCCGGCGCCGATCTCGGCGCTCGCGCCTTCGGCGACGTCGGCGCCCGATCCCGGCCCGCCGGCGAGGCCGATGAGCTCGAGCTTGAAGGGCTCCGCGGCGAGCTCGGCGCGCGCCTCGTCCTCGGTCACGACACGGCGCACGAAGCGCTGCCCCTCGCGGACGATGCGCTGCATCTCCTTGTCGATGGCCTTCAGGTCGTCGGGCGTGAAAGGCTGTGCGACCCCGAAGTCGTAGTAGAAGCCATCGGTGATCGGCGGGCCGATGCCGAGGTTCGCCTGCGGGTGGAGCCGCTGGACCGCTTGCGCCAGCACGTGGGCGGCGGAGTGCCGCAGGATGCTGAGGCCGTCCGGGCTGTCGATGGCGACGGGCTCCACGGCATCCGTCTCCTCCACCGTCGTGGCGAGGTCTTTGAGGTCGCCGTTGACGCGCATGGCAACCACGGAGCGATCGGGGAACAGAGTGAAGCCGTCGACGGGAGATGACACCCGTCAAGGCTATCGCCCGGCCCCGCGTGCGCGATCCACGCGGATGGGCCGCGCTGCTCACACGACGGTCAGATCCACCTGGATCTCGCCGGCAAGCCGCTCCAGCTCCGCGGTCGCGGCGGCGAGGTCGGCGCCGTCCGCGACGCGCACGCTGACCGTCGCCTCGAACAGCGTGCCGCCAGACATCGGGGCGTCGAGCGTGCGGCTGGTGAAGCTGCCGATGCTCAGGCTGCCCCGCGACAACGCCGTCGTGATGTCTCGGACGATGCCCGGATGGTCATTGCCCAGCACCGTGAACACGAACGCGTCACCTGTCGCCGGCTCGGCATCGCTGGCGCCTTCATGCGGGGTCACCGTGAGGAGCCCGTCGAGGTGGTGCAGGTCGTCGTGGAGCGCTTCGAGCCGGTCGTCCGGAACGGAGACGAGCACGATGCCCGCGAACGCGCCGGCGAGCTCGGCGAGCTCGCTGCGCTCCCAGTTGCCGCCGTGTGCGGCCACGGTGTCGGCGAGCGCCTGGACGAGACCGGCGCGGTCGGCGCCGACCACGGTGAGCACGAGCTTCGCCATACGAGCGAGCCTAGTCCGCGCGCCGCGCCCGGGCCTCGCGCGACACAAACCCGCACTCGCGCCAGTGTTCGCGACTGCTGCGCGCTTCGCGCTGCACAAACCCGCACTCGCGCACGCGAGTCGCAGGCGCGCGTGCGCGTATCTGTAGCGCGGGCGCAGCGCCGACGCGAGAGTGTGGGATCGCTACGCGGATCGCCCCAGGCGGCACACGACGAAACGCGGTTCGGGAAGTCACAGGTCAATGTCTCTGCCTGGAACGCGAAAACCCCGGCTAATCCGGGGTTCTCTGGTGTGGGCGTTACTGGGATCGAACCAGTGACCTCTTCCGTGTCAGGGAAGCGCGCTACCGCTGCGCCAAACGCCCGAGTGCTGCTTCCGGTCGGGACCGGGAGTGGAGGTGGCGACGGGATTCGAACCCGTGTAAACGGCTTTGCAGGCCGGTGCCTAGCCTCTCGGCCACGCCACCGTGTGTGGTTCGAACCACGTGTCGTGATCACTCCGAAGAATGAACCCCGCACTCGAGCGGATGACGAGACTCGAACTCGCGACCCTCACCTTGGCAAGGTGATGCGCTACCAACTGCGCTACATCCGCGTGCTCCCACCGGGAACCTCATTGACTTTAGCCGATCGTCGCCGCCGCGCCAAACGCGCGGCAACGTGTGTCGCGCACGCGACGGTTCGTGGCATCCGGCGGCATCGGGTAGCATCGGTACCCGGCGCCCTCGGGGGCCGACGGGCGATTGGCGCAGTTGGTAGCGCGCTTCCTTCACACGGAAGAGGTCATCAGTTCGAGTCTGGTATCGCCCACCAAGAAGAACCTCCGGTCAGGCCGGGGGTTCTTCGTTTTCACCGCTTTTGGTCATTGCTTGCCGAGGCGGAGAACCACCCCGGAGTCACCTCCACGGGCACGACCGGGGCGGTAGGAAAAGCTGAGCAGCCGAACGTCGCTCTGCGCGGAGCTGCGTTCAGTCGCGAAGGGATCGCACCCACTCGATGATCGCGGTTGCGAGTCCGTCTCGATCGCGTACCCAGGTGAAGTGTGGGCCGGGCTTGGCCGTCGCTCGTGACGGAGTGTAACTCGTACGCGTGATGCGGGCGCGAGGCACCTTCGCCAGCAGCGCGTCTGTCGCCGTGCGGGGCGCGAGCACGTCTCCAGCCACGTCGATCGCAAGCAGTTCGCCGCGGTAGTCCGCGATGGCGACTTCGTAGTCGAACGTGCCGCTCCCGGCGGCGTATTGTCCGGTCCTCACGACACGAGACCAGTCGCGGACCACAGCCTCCGGCTGCCGCCCGCCGAAACCGAGTCGATCACCCGGCCAGTGCCCCAGCGCCCGCGCTGCCCCGCCGATCGCCTGCGAACCGAGAAGATAGCTCCAACGCCGGACGCCAGGGAACGCCCGATGCCAGGCCGACCCGCTCGCTGCCAGCACGACGGGTAATTCTGGGGAGAACCTCCCTGCGGCGATGAGACCGAGTTGACCGCCGAGGCTGTGTCCGACGATCGCCGCGTTCGCGTGCGGCAGGTGCTCGCGGAGCGCGGTGAAGACGGCGGGCAGGCGAGCGTGTCGTAGTAGCGAGCAGGCACACCCATCGCAGGAAGGAGCACGAGCACGACATCCGCGTGAGGTGACCCATGCAACTCAAACGACCACAGTCCAGCCGAGTCGGAGACGCTGACGATCAGCTCATCCCCGTGCGCGGACACGGGGCGTTCCACCACCGTCACGCGCCGACCACCCATAGCGTTAGCCTGCCAGGCCGCGGCGCGATCCTTGCGCTACAAGCCGACGCCGCGCCCGGTCGGCGCGGGTATCCGCGACGCGTTGCTGCGGGCGACACCGGCCCCGCTCATCGGGCACACCACGCAGCGAATCCAGCGGTGGACGGCACCGGAGGAGGCGGCAGTCGGCCTCAGCGCGGCGCGTTCGTGGGGAGTCCGCCGAGGTAGGCGCTCACAACGCGGACGGCATTGACCGGCGCGGCTCTGGCTGTTCGGTACATCAACAGCGCGTCGATGAGGCCCACGAGGTCGGGCGCATGCGTGCCAGGGTCGGCCACGTCGATCGCGCGCAGCAGCCGTTCGGCCTCGGCGGTCAACGGCGCCCGCACCGCGGCGCGGGCGGTGAGCGCATCGCGCAGCTCGTCGTCGTCGCGTAGCTCGAACATCAGGGCGAAGCGCGCCGCCTGCGCGTCCTCGCGCGCGGCCATGTGGTCGAGGACGCCCACAACCGCGCGCACGGCCTCGGCGCGAGTGAGCGCGGCCGGGATGCTCACGCCGTCGAGGTCGGCCTGGGAGCCCTCGGACAGCCGGCCTGCGACCAGGGCGATCAGGTCGCGGCGGGTGCGCGCGTAGTAGGAGGTGGAGCCACGGGGAAGGCCGGCCTCCGCATCGACTGCGAGGTGGGTGAGCGCGTGGACGCCGCTGCGCGCGATCAGCCGCACGCCCGCGTCGGCGATGAGGTCGCGTCGTCCCACGTCGTCCTCTCGACTACTTGCCCTCTACGATCTGAGAGCCTCTATGATCGTAGAGCTTATTGGATGGTGAGTGGTGAGTGGAGAGTGGAGAGTGCGATGCGGGTAGCGGTCCTGGGCGGCGGAGCGTCGGGCAGGGCGATCCAACGGGCGCTCACCGAGCGCGGCGCGACGGCCGAGCTGTTCTCCCGCACCACCGGGTTCGACGTGCTCACCGACGACGCGGCGGCGCGGCTGGGCGACGCGGAGGTGATTGTGGAGGCCACCGGCCGATTCGCCATCAGCCGCAGAGCCGCGACCGACTTCTTCACCCGCTCGACCCGCGCCGTCGCCAGAGCCGCCCGCACCTCGGGCGCGCGCCACGTCCTGCTGTCGATCGTGAACGCCGACCTGCCCCAGGTGCAGGGCTACGGCTACCTCGCCGGGAAGACCGCGCAGGAGCGGGTCGCCCGACAGGAAAGCCCGGAGCTGACGATCGTGCGCTCGACGCAATGGTTCGAGTTCGCCGCGCAGAACCTCGACCGGATGAAGCTCGGGCCGGTCGCGCTCGTCCCCGCCATGACGATCCAGCCCGTCGCGCTCGACGCCGTGGCCGACGTGATCGCCGAGGCCGCGACCGGCACCCGCGGCGGCGCGCTCCACGAGGTCGCCGGCCCCGAGGCCACGACGCTGTGGGACATGACCGCGCAACTCCCCGACAAGCGCGTCACCCCGATCCCGCTACGAATCCCCAGCCGCTACGGACAAGCCTTCCGCGACGGAACGCTCCTGCCCGCAGCCGGCATAGAAGTAGTCGGACCCCGCTACGCGGAATGGCTGGACGCCCGCACCTGAACGGACGCCCTCGCGCGGTTGCTGGCTATCCCTGCCACGGCCGACGTCTCTGCTCCTGGGCGGCGCGGAACCACCGCCGCAGCGCGGCGGCGGTGACGAGCAGGATCACCGCGAACAGGGTGTGGTCACGACCCCGAACAAGGGATTGCCGCCGATGGTGACGTCGTGGGCGCCGCGCCGCGCGATCAGTCAGCCAGCACGGCATCCAGCGCGGGAGCGATATGCGACGCGGCCCACGTCGCCGACAGCGGGCCGCTGCGAGCCAGCGCCCAGGAAACGTTCCCGTCGCTCTCGACTCCGTCGATGATGAAGGAGGTGCCGAGGTTCTCGATGAGGATCAGGTGACCGTCCTGCACCGCGCTGAGGTTCTGGAACAGCGGCTGGTCTGTGAGGGATGCGGAGTCGCCGTCGGAGTTGTCGGACACCACGAGGATGTCCGCATCGATCTTCGACAGCAACTCGTCGCTCACCGTCTGCCGATAGTCGAACTTCTCGGCGAGCGGGTTCGGCGCAAAGCCCATCCGCTCGAACACCCAGCTCGCCGGTCCGTCCGCTGAAGAGTGATACTCGAGACCGTCCTCCTGCCCGTAGTACACGACATACGTCGCGGTCAGACCGTCCAGCTCGGGGTGCTCTTCGCGGAAGTCAGTGAAGAATTGCTCCTCGGTGGCGAGCGCCGCCTGGGCAGCGTCCTGGAGGTCGAGCGCCTCGCCGACGCGAAGGATGTTCTCCTCCCAGTCCGCGGCGACGCTCCCCTCGCTCACACCCGCCTCGGTGGCGCCGAGGACCGGGGCGATCGCAGTGAGCTTGTCGTAGACGTCCGTCAGGTCGGTGCCCAGCACGATGATCAGATCGGGCTCGGCGGCGGCGATCGACTCGAGCGGGAACTCCTCGTCACCGGTGGTGAACCGCAGCGGGATCTCCTGCGTCAGGTTCTCCTCGATGAAGGCGTCCGTCGTCCACTCGCTCGCGATCACCGGAGTGCCGCCGAGTGCGACGACGATCTCGACGTCGTCCTGCGAACCGGTGATCGTCGCGATGCGCTCCGGCCGCTCGGTCAGCTCGGACGTGCCCCATGGCGTCGCCAGTGTCAGCGGGTAGGTCGTCTTGCCTTCCGCGGCGGGCAGCAGAGCGGACTCCGAGGCGGCAGGGGTGCTCTCCGACGGCCCGTCGCTCCCGGTGCACGCCGTCAGCATGAGCACGCCGGCGAGTGCGAAGGCGCCGAGGGCGCCCCGATGCGAGGAGATGGTTCTGGGCATGGGACTCCTTGAGCTCGCGCCGAACAGGCTTCGTGCGGAACGGAGACACACGCATCCCGCACCATTGGCTTAAATAAGGCCAGCCTACCCTAACATGGTGCAACGGAGCCAGCATCCCCCGCTCGCAACCCGACGGATGACGGCCGCGGACAGCCGCCGAATCGCTATCGTTGCGTTGAGTAGAGGGCAGAGTACTCCGTCGGCGTGATGCCGAATCGGCTCTTGAACACGCGCCGAAAGGCATTGACGTTCGAGTACCCGACGCGTCTCGCCACCGCCGGCAACGATGCGCTCGAGCGCAGCAGCAGGGCGGCGGCATCCATGCGGTTTCGGATGCGCCAGTCGCGCAGACACAGACCCGTCTCGGCGAGGAAGACCCGCTCAAGGGTGCGCCGCGAGGTGTGCGCCGCACGCGCCAACTCGTCGATGGACCGTTCGTCTCCGGGATTGGAGCGGAGGGCCTCGGCGACCAGCCGTGCCGCCCTCGAGACGGGCAGCGGAAGCGCCGTCACTGCGGCGGGCCTACCTTCGATCAGAGCGAACAGCTGCCGCGTGATGTTCGCCTGGGGCTGGATGATGCTGGTGCTCGACTGCAGATAGGCCAGCAGGAGCGTGCGCAGAGCGCGGTCCACGGAGATGAGTGTCGGCCCGCGCAGGGTCGTGGCTGTGGCGTCGCAGTCGAAGAACAACGGGATCAGCACCGAGTTCGCGCGCACCGTCAGGGCGTGCCGCACTTCCGCCGGCACCCACAGCGCGTGGGCGACCGGAAGGAACACGGCGACGCCGTCGAGCAGGAGATCCGTGCCGCCACCGCGCACCTGCCAGAGCAGCACGTGGTGGTCGTCGTGCACCCGCTCGGGGATCTCCACAGGCGGCAGGCTCAGTCGCAACGCCTCGAAGTCGTCAGCCACCTCTGCCGGGGGGCTTGCCAGGACCGGATCGCCGAGGGTGTTCATCGACCGATTCCCCTCCTCGCCGTGCTTCGGCGCTCGCACTGTCGCTTTCTGCGCACACGTTGGCGCAAACGGTGCGCCAGACAAGCTTAGCCTGGCCTAACCTTGGGGAATACTGGACTCGCGAGGCGCAGCCGCACGCTCGCGAGTCACGTGCCGCAGCCACCACGCAGCCTCCGTCTCAGAGAGAAGATCAGCATGCCCCGATCCGTTCGCCCGTCCCGATCGACGAGCGTTGTCGCCGCCCTGCTCGCCGCGGGCCTCGCCCTCACCGGCTGCTCGACGGATGCCGCACCGGCGCCGACGGCCTCGGCTGCCGACAGCCTGCTGCCGGCAGCCGAGGGATCGACGTCGTATCCGTTGACGCTGGAGACCTCCTACGGCAAGACGGTGCTCGAGGAGCGGCCCGAGCGCATCGCCGTGATCGGCGGCCTCGGCGACCAGGAGTCGGTGCTCGCGCTGGGCATCACCCCCGTCGTGGGCTCCGATAACGTCGCCTACCCGTGGACGGCCGGCACCGGTCTCGCTGAGATCGAGACGTTCGTCGACCCGTGGGCCGACGCCTTCGACATCGAGGCGGTGGCCGCCGCAGAGCCCGACCTGATCGTGGCGAGCACCTACGGCAACCTCGAGGACGACTTCGAGAAGCTCTCCGAGATCGCGCCGGTGCTCGCCGTCGAGGCGACCGGCGACTACTCCTGGGACTGGCGGGAGCTGGTCAGCGCGGTCGGTGACGCGACGGACCTGTCCGCCCTGGCCGACGAGGAGATCGCGGCGACCGAGAGCGCCACCACCGACGCCGCCGCCGCGCACCCCGAGTACGCCGGCCACACGGTGTCGATCATCATCAACCGCGGCCAGGAGTCCGGCATCGAGTTCGTCAACGTCGCCGGCTCCCCCGCCGAGGACCTGTTGAGCGAACTGGGCTTTGCCGAGCACCCGAATGTGGACAAGCTCAGCAGCTTCGAATATGGCGAAGTGAGCCTGGAGAACATCGGACTTGTCGACGCCGACGCACTCCTGGTCGCCCGGCACGGCGGCGACGGCACGATCGAGGACGCCACCGAGTGGCTGGAGGGGAACGCCCTCTACCAGAAGCTCTCCGCGGTCCAAAACGGCAAGGTCGCCTACCTCGACCCGAGTGAGGAAACCGGCGTGCTCGATCTCGCCTGGGCCTTCAGCTACCCGAATGTCCTCTCCAACCGCTGGACGGTCACCGAGCTGACGACAGCGTTCGAAGGGCTCTTCGACTGACCGAGACAGGGCTCGCGCCATCGGCGCCGGAGACCACGCGGGGCCGCCAGAGCGCGGCCCCGCGCGGTCGGCGTGCGCTCGCGCTGGTCGCCATCCTTGCCTCGCTCGTCCTCGCGATGCTCGCCAGCCTCGCCTTCGGCGCGAACCCGCTCAGCGTCGAGGCGGTGTGGGAGGGGCTCTGGCACCCGGACGACTCGGATGCCTCCATCATCGTGTGGACGCTGCGGCTCCCGCGCACGATCGTCGGCGTCGTGGTGGGGGCGGCGTTCGGCGTCGCGGGCGCGCTGATCCAGGCGCTGACGCGCAACCCGCTGGCCGACCCCGGCATCCTCGGCGTGAATGCGGGCGCGGGGTTCGCGATCACCCTCGGGGTCGGTCTGTTCGGGCTGTCCGGCATCACCGGCTACATCTGGTTCGCGTTCCTGGGCGCCGCAGCAGCCACGATCCTCGTCTACGTCATCGGGACGGTGGGCCGCGGCACGGTCAGCCCCGTCACTCTCGTTCTGGCGGGCGTCGCGCTCGGTGCTGTGCTGAACGGGTTCAGCACCTTCCTCACGCTCATCGACAAGTACACCTTCGAGTCGGTGCGCGACTGGGGCGTCGGCACGATCGCCCGCACCTCGCTCGACGATGCCGCGTCGGTGCTGCCGTTCCTGCTGATCGGCCTGGCTATCGCAGCGGCGCTGTCCGGACCGCTGAACGCGATCGCCCTGGGCGACGAGCTGGCGGCCTCGCTCGGGACGAACGTGATGCGCACTCGCGTGCTCGGGATCATCGCCGTCACCCTTCTCGCCGGCGGAGCGACCGCCCTCACGGGCGGGATCGCATTCGTCGGGCTCATGGTCCCCCACATCGTGCGCTGGTTCACCGGGCCCGATCAGCGCTGGATCATCGCCTACTCCACGCTGGCGGCGCCGGTGCTCGTGCTCGTCGCCGACGTGATCGGACGAGTGATCGCCCGGCCAGGGGAGATCGAAGTGGGGATCGTGACCGCGGTGATCGGTGCACCGGTGCTCATCGCCCTGGTGCGCACCCACAAGGCGAGCAGTCTGTGACCGGGGGGTCGTTGACGTCGAGCCGGCGTCGCATCGATTTCGGCTATGCGAGCTGCACGCTGCGGACGCGCTGGCTCTCCGCACACCTCGCGACACGCCTGCTGTGGGTCTCCGCGGCCTGCTTCGCCAGCGCGGTCGTCGCGGCGGTCGTCGCGATCACCCTGGGAGACTATCCGCTGGCCCTCGATCAGGTGATCACGGTGCTCGCCGGGGGCGGAGAGTCCTTCCACCGGATGATCGTCCTCGAGTGGCGCATGCCGGTCGCTGTGTCCGCCGTCTTCTTCGGCGCGCTGCTTGGCCTCGGCGGAGCGATCTTCCAGTCGCTGACGCGCAACCCCCTGGGCTCGCCCGACGTGATCGGGTTCGACGCCGGCTCCTACACGGCCGTCGTCATCGCCATCCTCATGTTCCACTCGAGCAGCTACTGGTTTCTCGCCACCGCGGCGCTGATCGGGGGGCTCGCGACCGCCTTCGTCGTGTACGTGCTCGCGTATCGGCGCGGCGTACAGGGGTTCCGGCTCGTCATCATCGGCATCGGCGTCTCCGCCATGCTCGGCTCGATCGACTCGTACCTCATCACCCGCGCCGACATCGACGACGCCATGACCGTGGGTTTCTGGGGCGCCGGATCCATCGGCCGCGTCACGTGGAGCTCGATGGGCTCGTCCCTGCTCATCGGAGCCCTGGTCATCCTGGCCGCAACGGCGCTCGCGCCCGCTCTGCGAAGACTCGAGCTCGGCGACGACGCCGCGACGAACCTCGGCACGAGGACAACACAGGCCCGCCTCGGCCTCATGATCGTCGGCGTCGCGACGACCGCGCTGGTCACGGCGGCCGCTGGCCCGATCGGCTTCATCGCCCTCGCCGCCCCGCAGCTCGCGCGGCGACTCACCCGCTCTCCCGGAGTGAGCCTGCTCGCCTCCGCTGCGATGGGCGCAGCGCTCCTCGCGCTGGCGCACCTGCTGTCGCTGCTCATCGCGCAGGTCTTCCGTTCGATCCCGGTCGGCCTGGTCACCGTGTGCCTGGGCGGCCTGTACCTGATGTGGCTGCTGATCCGCGAAGCCCGCACACCATACGGAGCCACCCGATGACCGTCACCCCACCGGAGAAGACCGTGACCACACCGGCATCCCGCGTCGCCGCGGAGGACGCCACCATCGGCTACGAGAAGCGCATCGTCTCGCGCGGCCTTTCCACCGCGATTCCCGACGGGTCGTTCACCGCGATCATCGGACCGAACGGATGCGGCAAGTCCACGCTGCTGCGCGCGCTCGCCCGCGTGCTCTCCCCCACCGAGGGACAGGTGCTGCTCGACGGCAAGGCGATTGGCTCCTATCGCTCGAAGGAGGTCGCTCGCCGGCTCGGGCTGCTGCCGCAGAGCTCGCTCGCTCCCGACGGCATCCGCGTCGCCGATCTCGTTTCCCGCGGCCGCGCCCCGTACCAGGGGCTGTTCCAGCAGTGGCGCGCCTCCGACGAGAACGCCGTCGCGCGGGCGTTGGAGACGACCCGCCTGACCGACCTCTCCGGCCAGGTCGTGGACGAGCTGTCCGGCGGTCAGCGTCAGCGGGTGTGGGTGGCCATGCTGCTGGCGCAAGACACCCCGATCATGCTGCTGGACGAGCCGACGACGTTCCTGGACATCGCCCACCAGTATGAGCTGATGGAGCTGTTCCGCACCTTCCACGAGGCGGGAAAGACCATCGTCGCCGTCCTGCACGACCTCAATCAGGCCGCCCGCTATGCCGACCACCTCATCGTCATGAAGGACGGCGACATCGTCACGACGGGACGTCCGCAGGAGGTCATCACTGCCGGGCTGATCGAGGAGGTCTTCGGACTCGGCGCGCTCGTCGTGCCCGACCCGGTCACTGGAACCCCCATCGTCGTCCCCCTCGACCCGCGCGCACCGGGTCCTGTCGATCCGTCCCCGAGCACCACCGACAAGGAGTGAGCCCCGCATGGCCCGCAGCCTTCGCCCCCTCAGCGTCTACCCGATCACGACCCGCACGCTCGACGTGCTCCGCGTCGCCGACGTCACCCCCGGAATGCGTCGAGTGACCCTCGGCGGCGCGGGACTGGCCGCGCACGTCGCCGCCAATGGCTACCCCGTCGCGGCCTTCCGCTCCGACGGGTTCGACGACGAGGGAAAGCTGATCCTCCCGCATCCCGACTTCCCCGACGCCGCAGGGCCTACGCAAGCCGACGGCGTGCTGAACTGGCCGCGCGGCGACGAGCGCCCGCTGGTGCGCACCTACACCGTGCGCCGGTGGGATCCCGTTGCGGGCGAGGTCGACCTCGACTTCGTGAGACACGGCGTGGGCCCCGCCACGACGTGGGCCTACCGCGTGCAGCCGGGCGAGCGCGTGCAATGGGCCGGCCCGAAGATGTCGGCACCGCATCCGGTCGGGGTGGACTGGACCCTCGTCGCCGGCGACGAGACCGCGTTGCCGGCCATCGGGCGATGGCTGGAGGAGTGGCCCGACGGCGCGCGCGGGCAGGTGTTCGTCGAGGTCGCCGAAGCCTCGCACCGGCAGCTCGGCCTGCCGGCGCCGGACGGGGTCGAGTTGACCTGGCTCACCCGTGACGGCGCTGAGCCGGGCACGACGACGCTGCTGTTCGACGCGATCCGCGGCGCGCAGTGGTGGGACGGGACGGTGTTCGCCTGGGTCGCCGGGGAGAGCGCCACTCTGACTCCCATCCGACGCTGGCTGCGGGGCGAGAAGGGCCTGCCGAAAGAGCAGGTCGAGGTCACGGGCTATTGGCGGCGCCAGGAGGTCGTCGTCGACGAGTCAGGCGCACTCGATCTGGACGCCACCGAAGACGAGAGCGGCGCGTTCCACGAGCTCAGCGAACTGGCCCCCGGGTTCGCGCTGCGCGTGGCCGCCACGATCGGGCTCGGCGCCGCGCTCGGCGCCGACACTCGCTCCGTGGCGGACCTGGCGGCCGCCACGGCGACGGATCCCGTGGGCCTCGGCAAGCTGTTGCGCTACCTCGCGGCCCTCGGCGTCACACAGTCCACCGACAGAGGGTTCCGGTTGACGGCTCTCGGCAGCGAGCTGGAAGACGACGACCTCGCCGCGGCTCTCGACCTCGGCGGCATCCACGCGCAGCGCGAGCTGGGCGGCCTGCTCGCCCTGCTCGCCGCCGTGCGCACCGGGCGCGGCGACCACGCGCGCTGGTTCGGGGCAGACTGGCGCGAGCGCAGTCAGAGCGACCTGCCGCTGCTCGCGGCGCGCGTCGAAGACGAAGCCGAGGTTGCCGACGACGTGGCGGGCGCCCTGGCATCCGCACCCGTCTTCGACGGACTCGGCGCGGTGACCGTGATCGGCCCGGGCGCGTCGACCTACGCTGTCGCGCTGGCCGACGCGCACACCGCGCTGCGCGCGACGGTGCTCGCGCCGCCATCGGAACTGTCCGCGCTGCGGGCGCTGTCCGGCGAGCCAGAGCGCGTCGTCTACACGCCCGGGAGCCCGCTTGCCCGGTTGAGCGACCCGGCGGATGCCGTGCTGTTCACCGGCGGGCTGCAGGCGCTCCCCGACCTCGACGCTGTGCACGTGCTGCGCGAGGCAGCGGCGAGCCTCAACCCAGGCGGGCGCGTGCTCGTCTTCGGCACGGTTCTCGAGGAGGAACTGGCCGACGAGCACAACTACGAGGACGACATCATCGACTTCGCGCTGACCGGCGGCGGGGCCCGCAGCGACGCGGAGCACGCGGCGCTGTTCGCCGCCGCAGGCCTGGACACGCGGGAGCGCACGACGATCGGCTGGGGGCTCACCCTCTATTCGCTGGCTCGCACAGCATGCCTTCCCACGCTCACAGGCAGGTGACGGTGACGCACGAGGCGCTGGGCCGGACGTGGTTCGGCATCCGCCTGCCGATGCTCCTGCAGGCACCGGCAGAGCCGCGCTCGTCAGCCCCGATCCGGCACGAGGGAGCGTCGGCGGCGAGACTCGCCGTGCGGGTGGTCTTCGCCGCCCGCCGGTTCACGCTGCCGGCCGGACTGCTGCTCGCGGTGAGCATGACCGGCGAGGCGCTCGTGCCGGTCATTGTCGGCGCCGCGATCGACCAGGCGATCGCCACCGGCGACCTCGGCCGGCTGCTGTGGTGGCTGGGCGTGCTCGCGGTCGACTTCGCGGTGTTCTCCCTCGCATTCCGATTCGGCTCTCGGCTCGGGATCTACGGGATGCAGCAGGTGCAGCATCGCCTCCGCACCACCGTCACCGACCGCCTACTGCATCCGGCAGGATCGGCGCACGGCCAGCCGGACGGCGCGGCGCTGTCTATTGCGACGAGCGATGTGTCACGGCTCGCGGCGAGCATGCAGCTCGGCGTCTACCCGGTCGGCGAGCTGGCTGCGATCGTGTTCTGCGCGGTGTGGCTGCACGCGCTCTCGCCCTGGCTGGGTGTCGCGGTGTTGGCGGGGTCGGCGACTCTGCTGGTGGTGCTGTTCGCCGCCGGCGGCCCTTTGCAGCGTCGGTCGCTTGCGCAGCAAGAGCTCGCCGGCGACGCCGTGGGACAGGCCGCCGACCTGCTCGCCGGGTACCGCGTGATCAAGGGGCTGCGCGCCGAGCGGGAGGCCGCACGCCGGTACCGTGAGGCCAGCCGCGCCGCGCTGCGAGGAACGCTGCGGGCCAAGACCGCGCACGGCGTCTTCCTCGCCGGCACCGACGCGCTGACCGGGCTGTTCACCGCCGCGTTGACGGTGCTCGCGGGGTTCCTCGCGCTGAGCGGGCAGCTCGGCATCGGCGGGCTGATCGCGTCGGTGGGGCTGATCCAGTTCCTGGTCGGCCCGCTCACGATGATGCCGACGAACGTCGGAGCGATCTGGGCCATCGGGGTCGCCTCCTCTCGGCGAGTGTTGAGCGTGCTCAACGCGGCGGTCGCGCAGGAGACCGCGGACCCCGCCGACCGGGGCGGCAGCGATGGCGTGCCGCCGGTGGTCGAAGCGGTGCTGCCGCCGCTGGCGCTCCGGGTCGAGCCGGGCGAGCTCGTGGGCGTTGTGGCAGACCAGGCCACGGCGGAGCGGCTGGTGCGGCTGCTTTCGGGTCGGTGCGGGCTCGACGAGGCGGGGCACGCGCTGCTCGACGGCGCCCCGGTGATCGCGCTCGGGGTTGAGCGATGGCGGTCCCGAGTGCTCGTCGCCCCGCACCGGGCGGAGCTGTTCGACGGGACCGTCGCGTGGAACCTCGCCACTCCCGGCGCCGACCCCGCCCGCATCCCGGGGGCGCTGGACGCGGCCGCGTGCGCGGACATCGTGGACGTGCTCCCGCACGGCCTGGACACTCCGGTCGGCGAGGGCGGAATGCGCCTGTCGGGCGGCCAGCGCCAGCGCATCGCGCTGGCCCGCGCGTACGCGGCGCACCCGCCCGTGCTGGTGCTGCACGAGCCGACCACCTCCGTCGACGCCGCCACCGAGCACGCCATCGCCGCCCGGATACGGGGAGTGCGGGGCGGGCGCACGACGATCCTCGTGACCAGCTCGCCGGCGCTGCTGGGCGTGTGCGAGCGGGTCGTGACGCTCCGCGCGGACGCGGCGGGGGCCGCGTGAGTGCCACGGCTCGCGGCGGTCTGCCGATCGCGAGCGGCCGGCAGACCTTGGCCGTCGTCGGGCGGCTGCTCGCCCGTCGACCCTGGCAGCTCGTCCTCGTGGTGCTCGTGCTGCTGGCCGGCGCCGTCGCGGGGCTGGCGACTCCGTGGGCGCTCGGGCTGCTCGTCGACCTCGTCGGCGGCGGCAGCGCGACCGGCGCCGCGGTGTGGGAGCTGGCCGCGGTGATCCTCGCCGCCACGATCGTCGCCGCGGGCGCGACCGGGGCGGGGGTCGTGCTCGCTGCCCGCCTGTTCGAGACGATGCTCGCGCACGTGCGGGAGGAGTTCATTGATCGCGCGCTCTCGCTGCGCCAGGGTTCCGTGGAGCGGGCCGGAACGGGTGATCTGGTCTCCCGCGCCAGCGACGACGTCGCCCAGATCTCCGACGCGATCCCGCAGCTCGTTCCCGCACTGACCTCGGCGCTGTTCACCCTCGCCGTCACGATCGGGGGGATGGCGGTGCTCGATGGACGCTTCGCGGTCGCCCTGCTGGTGACGATCCCGGTGTACGCGCTGACGGTGCGCTGGTACTTGGCCACGGCCCCGTCTGTCTACGCCGCCGAGCGCGTCGCGGCCGCGACGCGGGCGCACCATGTGCTCGCCGCGTTGCGCGGCCTGGACACCGTGCTCGCCTATCGGCTCTCCGGCGCGTTCTCGGCGCGGATCGCCGCTGCGTCCTGGGATGTCGTAAGGTGGGCGCTGCGAGCGCGCGTGGTGCAGAACATGCTCGCCGGCCGACTGGCCGTCGCCGAGTACCTGGGCCTGGCTGCCCTCCTTGCGACCGGGTTCTGGCTCGTGGACGCCGACCTCGCCACGATCGGCCAGGCGACGACTGCCGTGCTGTTGCTGCTGCAGGTGTTCGCCCCCATTGGGGAACTCATGTTCGTCATGGACGACGCCCAGGCGGCCGCGGCATCCCTCGGCCGGATCGTTGGCGTGAGCATGGGTCGGCCCGCGGACGCCTCGTCGCCCGCGAGCCCGTCGCCGCCCGCAACCGGCGGCCCACTCGCGTCGGCGCGAGGCGTCACCTTTGCGTACCACGACGCTCGGCCCGTGCTGCACGAGCTCGACCTGCACGTGTGCCCCGGGGAGAAGGTCGCCCTCGTCGGCGCCTCGGGCGCCGGCAAGACCACCATCGCCGCACTCCTGGCCGGCATCCACGAGCCAGCCGTCGGCACGGTCATCCGTCCTGAGCGGACCCTGCTGGTGTCGCAGGAGACGCACGTGTTCGACGGAACCCTCGCGGACAACCTGCGCCTCGCCTGTCCACAGGCGCCAGAGGCCGAGCTGGCCGATGCGCTCGCGCGCGTGCACGCGAGCGGGCTGCTGCGCTCTCTGCCAGACGGGCTCGCCACCCGCGTCGGGCACGCCGGACACCCGCTCACCGCCGCGCAGGCGCAACTGGTCGCGCTCGCGCGGCTGCTGCTGGCTGAGCCGGAGCTCGCCATCCTGGACGAAGCCACCGCAGAGGCCGACAGCGCCGACGCCGGGCTGCTCGATCGCGCCGCGCAAGCGGCCATCGCCGGGCGCGCCGCGCTGGTGGTCGCGCACCGTCTCTCCCAGGCCGCCGCGTGCGACCGCATCCTGGTCATCGACAGCGGCCGTGTCATCGAGCACGGCACCCACGCGCAGCTGGTGGCCGCCGGCGGGGCGTACGCGCGACTGTGGACAGCGTGGCACGCGGGGCGGGCGCCCGGCTGATGTCAGGGCCGCGGTGTCGCGGGCTCAGTTGCCGGCATTCCATCCGTAGCGCGCGCGCAGCGCGGCGGCGACACGCACGAAACGGTCGACGTCGAGAGCGCATGCCTCGCGCCGCATGCCTCGCGCGTGGACGCTGTAGAGCTGCTCGATGTCGACCCACGACGGGCGGCCTTCCGAGTCCCATGCGCCAGACCCGATCGACAGGTAGTCGCGGTCGCCGTCGTGCGCTTTGCTGGTCAACCGCACCGCGTAGACCCGGTCGGCGCCCGCTGTCGCGATGACGAGCACCGGCCGGTCCTTGCCTCGGCCGTCGTTCTCCTCGTACGGCACCCAGGTCCACACGATCTCGCCGGCGTCCGGGTCGCCGTCTGGCTGTGGCGCGTACGCGATGCGCAATGCGCCGGGAGCCGGCGGCGGAACCCGCACGGTGCGGGTGTCGTCGGGCTCACTGCCATCCCGCTCCCCCGCCGTGACGCGGCGCTGCGCCGGCCGGAAGAGGCTTGCGAGCGTGCCAATGAGACTTCGGGATGCCACGCCCCCACCCTACTCGCACGCCCTCCGCCACTCCGCGCAGAAGGAGGGCGCCGCGAGCATTCGCGGCGCCCTCCGAAAGGCGATGTCCCGTCAGGCGAGACTGGCCATGTGTGCCGGTCAGGCGATCTGGTCGGCCAGCACGTAGCCTTCTTCTCCGTGCACGACGGTGTCGACCCCGGCGATCTCGTCCTCGTTCTTGATGCGGAAGCCGATCGTCTTCTCGATGGCGAAGCCGAGCACAAGCGCGACCACGAAGGAGTACACGAGCACCGCGAACGCCGCCACGGTCTGCAGCGCGAGCTGCTCCCAGTTGCCGCCCACGAACAGGCCCGTGCCCGTCGCGAAGAAGCCAAGGTAGAGCGTGCCCATGACGCCGCCGACGAGGTGGATGCCGACGACGTCGAGCGAGTCGTCGAAGCCGAGCTTCCACTTCAGCTCGATCGCGAGCGCGCAGACCGCGCCGGCGAGCACGCCCAGCAGCAGCGCCCAGCCGGGAGTCAGGTTGGCACACGAAGGCGTGATCGCGACCAGGCCAGCGACGGCGCCAGACGCGGCGCCCACCGAGGTGGCCTTGCCGTCCTTCAGCTTCTCGACGATGATCCACCCGATCACCGCGGCGGCGGTGGCGCCGAGCGTGTTGATGACGATGAGCCCGGCGTTGCTGAAGTCGCCGAGGAACTCCGCGCCCGCGTTGAAGCCGAACCAGCCGAACCACAGGATCGCGGCGCCGAGCATCACCAGCGGCACATTGTGCGGCTTCTGAATGCCCTTCTGGAACCCGATGCGCTTGCCGAGCACGATCGCCAGCGCGAGCCCGGCGGCGCCGGCGTTGATGTGCACGGCGGTGCCGCCGGCGTAGTCGATGACCTCGGTGGAAAAGCCCCAGGTCGTGCCGAGGTTGAAAATCCAGCCGCCGTCGGCGCCCCACACCCAGCCGGCGACCGGGAAGTAGACGAGCGTCGCCCAGATGCCGGCGAAGATCATCCACGAGCCGAACTTCGCCCGGTCGGCGATGGCGCCGGAGATGAGCGCGGTGGTGATGATGGCGAACGTGGCGCCGAAGGCGGTGCTGACCAGCGCCTCGCTGTCGGCGGCGATGCCGGAGAGTCCGAAGTCGGAGAACGGATTGCCCGAGAACGCCCACAGCGTCGCGGGCGCGGCCATGTTCGCGCCGTACAGAATCCACAGCACGGCGATGAGACCGAGCGCGCCGAAACTCATCATCATCATGCTGACGACGCTCTTGGCCTTCACCAGCCCTCCATAGAAGAAGGCCAGGCCGGGGGTCATGAACAGCACCAAGGCGGTTGCCGTGATCGCCCAGGCGAATGCTCCAGTGTCCATTGGGTGTTACCTCATTAGCTCGAGTGGCAGGGTGCAGCGTCCGCTTCGGGAATCGGAGTCCGCTTCGGGTCGGACGATGCTGGGTGCAAGTCTCATACGCGCGGTGTCCCGCACGGTGCACACTGTGTTTCGCAGGTGTTACACGAACGGCTCTGCGGTAAACATCAGGTTTCGGGATGCAGCGAGCCGCAGGCTCAGCGCGACCCCTCGTGTGTGAGCGCCACCAGTCGGGACACGGCGCGCAAATACTTCTTGCGGTAGCCGCCGGCGAGCATCTCCGCCCCGAAGACCTGGTCGAGCGGGATGCCGGTGGCCCGCACCGGGATCTGCGCGTCGTACGCGCGGTCGATGAACGCGACCAGGCGCAGTGCGCTGGACTGGTCGGAGAGCTCGGAGACATCCCGCAGCCCGATCGCCTCCACCCCGTCGACGAGACGGATGTAGCGGCTGGGGTGCACGCGGGCGAGGTGGTCCACGAGCTCCGTGAACGCGTCGTCCGAGGCGACGCCGCGCGCCGCGGCGTCGTGGATCGCTGCCTCGTAATCCCGCGTGGACAGCGTTGTCGCGTGGCCGTCGATCGCGCGCTGCCGGTAGTCGACGCCGTCGATGCGGATCGTCTCGAAACTCGCCGCCATCGCGTGGATCTCGCGCAGGAAGTCCTGCGCGGCGAAGCGGCCCTCGCCGAGCGCGTTGGGAGGCGTGTTCGACGTGGCCGCCAGGCGCGTGCCGGATGCCACGAGCTCACCGAGCAGCCGGGTCATCACCATCGTGTCGCCGGGGTCGTCGAGTTCGAACTCGTCGATGCACAGCAGGTCGGACCCGCGGAACAGCTCGACGGTGGCTTTGTAGCCGAGCGCGCCGACGAGGGCCGTGTACTCGATGAACGAGCCGAAGTACTTGCGACGGGCCGGCATCGCGTGGAACACGGCGGCCAGCAGGTGCGTCTTGCCGACGCCGAAGCCGCCGTCCAGGTAAACCCCCGGCTTCATCTCCGGCGCCCGCTTGGCGCGGCCGAAAAAGCCGCCTCGCTTCGGCGCGGCGGCGACGCCGGCGAAGCGCGTGAGCAGGTCTTTCGCCTCCTGCTGCGAGGGGTGCGCCGGATCGGCGCGGTACGTGTCGAACGTCGCGTGGTCGAACTGCGGCGGAGGCACGAGGGCCGCCACCATCTCGTCGCCGGAGACCTGAGGGGTGCGATCGGCGAGGTGCACGATGCCCGTGGCCTGTGTCATGCGCGTCCTGTGTCGGAGTCTTACGAAAGGGCGGCGCGCGGGAGCGCGCCGAACTAGTCTCGAAGAGACGGATCAACCCTACCGTCCAGCCCCACCCCCAATCCGGCCGCCCGGCCGATCCGAGGAGCCATCCGTGACCGTCGAGTTCGACACCACATCCACGAAGTTCGCTGAGTACGCCGATCCTGGCCGACTGGTCACCGGCGACTGGCTGGAGCAACGCCTCGGGCAGCCCGGGCTCGTCGTCGTCGAGTCCGACGAAGACGTGCTGCTGTACGAGACCGGCCACATCCCGGGCGCCGTCAAGGTCGACTGGCACACCGAGCTGAACGACCCCGTCGTGCGCGACTACGTCGACGGCGCCGGCTTCGCCGAGCTGCTCAGTCGCAAGGGCATCTCGCGCGACGACACCGTGGTCGTCTACGGAGACAAGAACAACTGGTGGGCCGCGTACGCGCTGTGGGTCTTCTCGCTGTTCGGCCACGAGGACGTGCGGCTGCTCGACGGCGGCCGCGACAGGTGGATCGCGGAAGGCCGGCCGATCACGACGGATGCCACGGAGCGCCCGCGCACCGCGTACCCCGTGGTCGCCCGCGACGACAGCGTGCTGCGCGCGTACAAGGAGGACGTGCTCGCGCACCTCGGCTCCGGCCCGCTCATCGACGTGCGCTCGCCCGAGGAGTACAACGGGTCGCGCACGTCGGCGCCCGCGTACCCGGAGGAGGGCGCGCTGCGCGCCGGGCACATCCCGACCGCGCAGAGCGTGCCGTGGGCGCGCGCGGTCGCCGACGACGGCGGCTTCAAGCCCCGCGCCGAGCTGGAGGCGATCTACCGCGGCGAGGCGGGCTTGGGCGATGGCGACTCGATCGTCGCGTACTGCCGCATCGGCGAGCGGTCGAGCCACACGTGGTTCGTGCTGAAGCACCTGCTCGGGTTCGAGGACGTGCGCAACTACGACGGCTCGTGGACCGAGTGGGGCAGCGCGGTGCGAGTGCCGATCGTGGCGGGCGACGAGCCGGGCGAGCTTGCCCGGTAGACAATGGAGGGGATGACTGAGACCGCCCTTCCTGAATCGCTCGCCGAGATCCGAGACGAGTTCCTCGAGCTGCCAGAGCCCGACCGCCTGCAGTTGCTGCTCGAGTTCTCGGAGGAGCTGCCCGCGGTCCCGCCGGAGTACGAGGGGCGCCCCGAGCTGTGCGAGCGTGTGGTCGAGTGCCAGTCGCCCGTGTACATCGTGGTCGACGTCGACGCCGACGAGCGCGTCGCGATGCACGCCACCGCGCCGCGCGAGGCGCCCACGACGCGCGGCTTTGCCAGCATCCTCGCCCACGGGCTCACCGGCCTCACCGCCGACGAGGTGCTCGCCGTGCCTGACGACTACCCGCAGAGCATCGGGCTCACGCGCGCCGTGTCGCCGCTGCGGATCAGCGGGATGACCGGCATGCTGTGGCGCGTGAAGCGCCAAGTGCGCCAGAAGCGGCCCGTGCGGTAGCACGCGCTCTGGCTCCGGGCCGCGTGCTCACTCCGAAACGGCGGCGGCTCCCGTGGCCAGGCCGTGCTTGTCGAGCCATCCCGCGATCGCCGCGGTCCAGCGCTCCTGGTCGTAGTTCCACAGCTTCGTGTGCCGCGCGGTGTCGAACGCCTGGAACGTCACGAGGTCGGGTCGCGCGCTGACCAGCGCGTGCGACGCGTCGGACGGCACGAATCCGTCGTCGTCGCTGTGCAGGATCAGGATCGGATGGCACAGCTCCCTCGCCCGCGCGACCACGTCGAGCCGGTCGAACGGGATGGCGGTGTCCACCCGCGCGAATCCGCTCGCCCACGACGACTTCAGCGCGTTCACGGCGAGCCCGGCCACGGCGGACGGCACGTGCGTTGCCCGCGCCTGGAAGTCGAGGACCACCCCCCACTCCACGACCGGGGACTCGAGGATGACGCCCGCGATCGCGTCTCGGTGCGCCGAGGACAGCGAAGTCTGCAGCGCGATCGCGCCGCCCATCGACCACCCCATCAAGATCACGCGCTTCGCGCCGCGGCGGCGCGCGAAGCCGATTGCCGCGTCGACATCGCGCCATTCCGTCGCGCCGAGGCCGTACGTGCCCCGTCGGCTGCGCGGGGCGACGCGGTCGTTGCGGTACGACACGAGCAACGAGGTGATGCCGAGGTCGCGGAACACCGGAACCGCGCGCAGGCACTCGGCGCGCGTGGTGGCCCGCCCGTGGATCTGCACGACCCACGTGTCGGCGGGGTCCGGTGCGCGGAACAGCCACGCCGGGCACGAGCCGAGCGGTGATGCGATGGTCTCGGAGGTGAACGGCAGTTGCAGCTGTTGCGGGCTGTTGTAGTACCACCCGCTGAACGACGCATCGCGGCCGAGCCGGGAGTCGCGGCCGATGTGGGTGAGCAGCTTCCGCTTGACGCTCGTCTCGTCCTGGGCGAGCACGGAGCCCAGCTTCACGTAGGTCTCGGTGCCGCTGGTGACCAGCCCATAGCGGCCGGGGAGGGTGGTGTCGGGGGTCCGGGACAGCGTGATGGTCTGGGCGGATGTGTCGAGGTCGAGGATCCGAGTGTCCGGCGCCCGCTCGGCGGGGGTGACCACGCGCCGCGCGACCTTCACCGCGACAAAGCCCCACATCGCCAGGACGACCGCGAGCGCGCCGGACAGCGTGCCGATCGCGGCCTTGAGGCCGGCGGCGGAGCTCGGTGCGGCGTGCCTGGGGCGGTTCATCGGTGCATCACTCTAGTCTGTCTGCGTGGCAGCCGAACCGCCCCCGACGCCTGCGCCCGCCTTCCTTCGCGCTGCAGAGGACGTGCGCGCGCTCGCTTTCCGCGACGACCTCGTCGTCGACGAGATTCCCGCGCCCCAGGGACTGGCCCCTGAAGCCCTCGCCCTCGCCGGCGACGTGCGCCCCGACCGCGCCACGGGCGAGTCCGCCTACGGCACCGGCCGGTTCATCCTGCTGCACGACGCGGCGGCCCCGGATCCGTGGGGCGGGCCGTTCCGCGTCGTCACGTTCGCCCAGGCGCCGCTCGAGCCCGAGATCGGCACCGATCCGCTGCTCGCCGATGTCGCGTGGTCGTGGCTCGTCGACGCGCTCCGCTCGCGCGGCGCGCTGTTCTCTGCCGCCGCGGGCACCGCGACCAAGACGGTGTCGAAGGGGTTCGGCTCGCTCGAGCCGGAGGGCGAGGGCGCGCAGATCGAGTTGCGCGCATCGTGGTCGCCCGAGGGGCCGATCGGCCCGCACGTCGACGCGTGGGCAGAGTTCGTGTGCATGCTCGCCGGCCTCCCGCCCGGCTCCGAAGGGGTCGCTGTGCTCGGCGCTCGCAAGGCCGCCCGTGACTGACTACACGGTGATCGATTCCGCGGACGGCCTCGCCGAGGCGTCCGCCCTCTTGCGCGCCGGCGCCGGCCCTGTCGCGGTCGACGTCGAGCGCGCGTCCGGGTTCCGCTACTCGCAGCGGGCCTACCTCGTGCAGGTCTACCGGCGCGGCGCCGGGGTGTTCTTGTTCGACCCGCCGCCGATCGGCGACTTCTCCGAGCTGCAGCGCGCGCTCGACGATGTCGAGTGGGTGCTGCACGCCGCCAGCCAAGACCTGCCCTCGCTGCGCGAGCTGCGCCTGGAGCCGCCGTCGCTGTTCGACACCGAACTGGCCGCGCGCCTTCTCGGGCATGCGCGCGTGGGGCTCGGCGCGGTCGTCGAGGACACGCTCGGCATCACGCTGGCCAAGGCGCACTCCGCCTCCGACTGGTCGACCCGGCCGCTCCCCCAGTCGTGGCTCGAGTACGCGGCGCTCGACGTCGTGCATCTCGTCGACGTGCGCGACGCGCTGGCGGCCGAGCTCGACGAGCAGGGCAAGGTCGAACTGGCCCGGCAGGAGTTCCACGCGGTGCTCGCGCGCCAGCCCAAGCCGCCGCGCGACGACCCGTGGCGACGGCTCAGCGGCCTGCACACGGTGCGCGGCCGTCGCGCGCTGGCCGTCGCGCGCGCCCTGTGGACGGCGCGCGAGGATTACGCGCGGGAGCAGGATGTCGCGCCTGGGCGGCTGCTTCCCGACCGGTCGATCGTCGCGGCGGTGCGCGCCGACCCGGCCAGCAAGCAGGAGCTGGCGGCGAACAAGGAGTTCCACGGCCGCGCGAGCCGCACTCAGCTCGACCGCTGGTGGCACGCCATGCAGGCCGGCCGCGCCGATGAGAACCTCCCGCCCGAGCGGGTGCCGAGCGACACGCTGCCGCCGCCGCGCGCGTGGGCGGACCGCAACCCGGAGGCGGACGCACGGCTGAAAGCGGCGCGGCCGGTGGTCGAGGCGCGCGCGGAAGAGCTCGGGATGCCGACCGAGAACCTGCTCACTCCCGAGCTGCTGCGCCGGGTCGCGTGGTCTCCCCCGGCCGAGCCCAGCGCGGCCGCGCTGGGCGCCGCGCTGGCGTCGCTCGGCGCCCGTCCGTGGCAGGTTGACGAGACCGCACAGCGGATCGCGGATGCCTTTGTGGCTTCCGTTCAACCTGCCGACGAGGCATCCGAAACCGATTCGTAGGTTCGCCACACCCGATTCCGGGGCGATCCAGGGCGTGCCTAGGCTGACGTCGATCCCAACCTTTGGAGGCTTTGAGTGGCCGAGCTTTCGCACGTCTTCTTCGTGGACGGCATGCGCACACCTTTCGGGCGCGCCGGCGAGAAGGGCATGTACGCGCACACGCGTTCCGACGACCTGGCGGTCAAGGCGACGATCGGCGTGCTGGAGCGCAATCCGGGCGTCCCGCGCGACCGCGTCGACGACGTCGCCATCGCCGCGACCTCGCAGACCGGCGACCAGGGGCTCACGCTGGGGCGGTCGGTCGCCATCCTCGCCGGGCTGCCGCAGACCGTGCCCGGGTTCGCGATCGACCGCATGTGCGCCGGCGCGATGACGGCGGTCACGACGATGGCCGGCTCGATCGGCGTCGGAATGTACGACATCGCCCTCGCGGGCGGCGTCGAGCACATGGGGCGCCACCCCATCGGCTCCAACGCCGACCCCAACCCCCGTTTCGTCGCCGAGAAGATGGTCGACCCCGCGGCGCTGAACATGGGCGTGACGGCGGAGCGCATCTTCGACCGCCATCCGCACCTCACGAAAGAGCGCTCGGACCGATTCGGGATGCTCAGCCAGCACAAGGCGCAGGCCGCCTACGACGCAGGCAAGATCCAGCCCGACCTCGTGCCGGTCGCAATCAGGGGGGCGGACGGCGCGTGGGGTCTCGCCACCGAGGACGAGGGGCGCCGCCCGCAGACCACGATGGACGATCTCGCGGGGCTGAAAACGCCGTTCCGACCGCACGGCCGGGTGACCGCAGGCACGTCGTCGCCGCTCACCGACGGCGCCACGATGTCTCTGCTGGCCGGCGGCGCCGCCGTGAAGGAGCTCGACCTCGCCCCGAAGATGCGGCTCGTCTCGTTCGCGTTCGCCGGCGTGCAGCCGGAGATCATGGGCATCGGGCCGATCCCCTCCACCGAGAAGGCGCTGCGCAAGGCCGGCCTCGACATCTCGGATATCGGGCTGTTCGAGCTGAACGAGGCCTTCGCGATCCAGGTGATCTCGCTGCTCGACCACTTCGGCATCGCCGACGACGACCCGCGCGTCAACCCGTGGGGCGGCGCGATCGCCGTGGGCCACCCGCTGGCGGCCTCGGGCGTGCGCCTCATGATCCAGCTCGCCGCGCAGTTCGCCGAGCGACCGGACGTGCGCTACGGGCTCACCGCGATGTGCGTCGGGCTCGGCCAGGGCGGCTCGGTCGTGTGGGAGAACCCGCACTTCGACGGCAGGAGGCGGAAGCGATGACCGACGACGACGAGATCGACTTCTCCCCGTTGGCGGGCCTGGCCGCCGACGAGGTGGTCACGCACTCCGTCGTGCGCGACATCCCGCTCCCCTCCGGGCGCGTGCTCGCCCTCGTGACGCTCGACAATGGACGCGACCACACGCGGCCGAGCACGCTCGGGCCGGCGACGCTGGCCGAGCTCGGCGCCACGCTCGACGGGCTACGCGAGCGTGCGGCCGCGGGCAAGATCCAGGCGGTCGGCATCACCGGCAAGCAGTACATCCTCGCCGCCGGGGCCGACCTCAGCGACATCACCAAGCTCGGCTCGAAGGCGAACGCGAAGCTCATCGCGCAGCTCGGCCACAAAGTGCTGGGGTCGCTCGGCGAGCTCGGCGTGCCATCGTTCGCCTTCGTCAACGGGCTCGCGCTCGGCGGCGGGCTCGAGATCGCCCTGAACGCGACCTATCGCACGGTGGACGCCTCGGCGGCGGCGCTCGCGCTCCCTGAGGTTTTCCTCGGCCTCATCCCGGGCTGGGGCGGCGCGTACCTGCTGCCGAACCTGATCGGAATCGAGAACGCTCTCGAGATCGTGATCTCCAACCCGCTGAAGCAGAACCGGATGCTGCGGCCCGCGCAGGCGCTCGAGCTCGGCATTGTCGATGCGCTCTTCCCCCCGGCCAACTTCCTCGAGGACTCACTGCGCTGGGCCGACGGGGTGCTCGGCGGCGCCGTCAAGGCCGACCGCAAGAACGAGCCGGGCAAGCTCGAGCGGCTCACGAAGTGGCCGATCGCCGTCAAGATGGCGCGCGGAATGCTCGAATCGCGCATCGGAACGATCCCGCGCTCGCCCTACGTCGCGCTCGATCTTCTCGACAAGGCCAGAAGCGGCACCAAGGCCGAGGGCTTCGCCCGCGAGGACGACGCGCTCGCCGAACTCGTCGCCGGCGACCAATTCGCGGCATCCATGTACGCCTTCGACCTCGTGCAAAAGCGCGCCAAGCGCCCGGTGGGCGCGCCGGACAAGGCGCTCTCCCGGCCGGTCGCGAAGGTCGGGGTGATCGGGGCGGGGCTCATGGCGAGCCAGTTCGCGCTGCTGTTCGCGCGCAAGCTGCAGGTCCCCGTGCTCATCACCGACCTCGACCAAGAGCGCGTCGACCGGGGTGTCGCGCACATCCGCGACGAGATCGGCACGCTGGAGGCCAAGGGCCGGCTCGACGCCGACGCCGCCAACCGCCTGCGCTCTCTCGTGCGCGGCACGACCGACAAGAGCGAGTACGCCGACTGCGACTTCGTGATCGAGGCGGTCTTCGAGGAGCTCGGCGTCAAGCAGCAGGTGTTCGCCGAGATCGAGGGCATCGTCGCGGAAGACGCGATCCTCGCCACGAACACGTCGTCCCTGTCGGTGGAGGAGATCGGCGCGAAGCTGGCGCACCCCGAGCGCCTGGTCGGCTTCCACTTCTTCAACCCGGTGGCGGTGATGCCCCTGGTCGAGATCGTGCGCACGCCGCACACCGCCGACGGCGCGCTTGCGACGGCGTTCGTGGTCGCCAAGGGACTTGGCAAGAACGCTGTACTCACCGCCGACGCGCCCGGATTCGTGGTCAACCGCCTGCTTGCCAAGGTCATGGGCGAGGCGGCGCGCGCGGTCTACGAGGGCACGCCGCTGCTGAGCGTGGAGCGCGCGTTCGCGCCGCTCGGCCTGCCGATGACGCCGTTCCAACTCATCGACCTCGTCGGCTGGAAGGTCGCCGCGCACGTGCAGGACACGATGGCGCACGCCTTCCCCGACCGCTTCTACGCGAACGAGAGCTTCCACCGGCTCGCCGAGCTGCCCGGTGTCGTGGAGAAGGACAAGACGGGCCGGGTCACCGGGTGGACCCGGGCGGCAGAGAGGGTGTTGAAGGATGCCGTCGGCCAGGCGCCGGCGGCGGAGGACGAGATCCTGCGCCGCGTGCAGGACGGACTCGCGCAGGAGATCCGGATCATGCTGGACGACGGAGTCGTGCCCGAGGTGGAGGACATCGACCTGTGCCTCATCCTCGGCGCTGGCTGGCCGTTCATCGACGGCGGCGCGACGCCGTACCTCGACCGCGAGGGAGCGTCCGAGCGGGTCTTCGGCGACACGTTCCACCATCCGGTGATCCGGGGCGTCGGAGAGTAGCACTGTGCTAATTTCCGAACATGTTCAGTTCTAGCGCGCCCAAGACGGCCAAGAGCGAGCGCACCAGCGCACGCATCCGCGACACCGCATTGCGCTCGTTCCGCGAGCGCGGCTACGACGCCACCACGGTGCGCGCCATCGCCGCCGAAGCTGGGGTGTCGGTCGGGGTGCTCAACTACCACTTCCCGTCGAAGAACCATCTCGTCCAAGAGCTCTACGTCCAGGTGCAGGAGGCGCACCGGCAGGCGGCAGCGCCGGCCCTCGCGGCATCCGATGATCTGATCGACCGGCTGCGCGCCGTGTTCGCGACGGGGCTCGACGGGCTCTCGCCGTACCACGCGCACGCGCCGGAGTTCCTCGCCGCGGCGGTGTCGCCGCGCTCGCCCGTCAATCCGTTCGCGGAGGACTCCGCTCCGGCGCTGGCGATCGTGGAGTCGTTGTTTCGCGAGGCGGTCGACGGGGCCGACACGACGCTGCCCGACGAGCTCACGGCAGCGCTGCCGCGGGCCCTTGTCGTCGGCCATCTGCTTCTCGCGCTGTTCTGGGTCTACGACCGCTCCCCGCAGCAGCGCAAGACGCGGCTGCTCCTCGACCATGGTCTGCGCCTGCTGCGCACCGCCCTGCCGCTAGCCCGGATTCCACTGCTGCGCCGCCCCCTGCAGGATCTCCTCGCCCTGATCGCCGACGCGAGGGGCTGACCTCGCCGCCGACCCCACCCCTTGCTGCCCACCCCACCGCGTGCAAACCGGTTTTTCGGGGTGGGGTCGGCAGCAGAGGGTGGGGTCGGCGCGTCAGGCGGTGTCGTTCGCGAGCCAGATCGCCCCAGCGTCCTCCGCGGGGCGGGCGACGGGCAGGCGGGTGCCGAGCACCTGGGCGACGACGTTGTGCGCGATCTGCGCGGCGGTCAGTCCCGCGTCCTCGAGGATCTGCTCGCGGGTCGCGTGGGCAATGAACTCGTCGGGCACGCCCAGCTCGTCGACGGCGGTGTCCACACCCGACTCGCGCAGCACTTGGCGCACGCGCGTGCCGATGCCGCCGACGCGGATGCCGTCCTCGATCGTGATGACCAGCCGGTGCGCCGCCGCGAGCTCGACGAGCGACTGCTGCACGGGAACGACCCAGCGCGGATCGACCACCGTCGCCCCGATGCCCTGCGCCCGCAGGCGCCCCGCGACATCCACCGCCACGTGCGCCATCGGGCCGATGCCCACGAGCAGCACATCCGGCGAGTCGCCGCGAACGAGCACCTCGACGCCGTCGGCGAGACGCTCCGCCGCGGGCAGCTCGGCGTTCACCGCCCCCTTGGGGAAGCGGATCACGGTCGGCGCGTCGTCGACCGCGACCGCTTCGCGCAGTTCTTCGCGAAGCCGCGCCTGGTCGCGGGGCGCGGCGATGCGGATGTTGGGCACGAGCTGCAGCATCGCCAGATCCCACACGCCGTGATGGCTCGGGCCGTCGGGCCCGGTCACTCCGGCCCGGTCGAGCACGAACGTGACCCCCGCGCGGTGGAGCGCGACATCCATCAGCACCTGGTCGAACGCGCGGTTCATGAAGGTGGCGTAGATTGCGACCACGGGATGCAGCCCGCCGAAGGCGAGTCCTGCGGCGGAGGCGACGGCGTGCTGCTCGGCGATGCCGACGTCGTAGACCCGGTCGGGGAAGCGCTGCGCGAACGGCAGCAGGCCCGCGGGCCGCAGCATGGCGGCGGTGATCGCGATGATGTCGTCGCGCTCGGTGCCGATGTCGGCCAACTCGTCGGCGAAGACATCCGTCCACGCGGTGCCGCCCCCGCCGATGGCCTCGCCTGTCAGCGGCTCGATGCGCCCGACCGAGTGGAACTGGTCGGCCTCGTCGAGCACGGCCGGCGCGTATCCCCGGCCCTTCTCGGTGATGGCGTGAACGATGACCGGCGCGCCATACTCCTTGGCGAGCTCGAGCGTTTCGATGAGCGCGTTGAGGTCGTGGCCGTCGACCGGACCCAAGTACTTGATGTCGAGGTTCGAGTAGAGCGCCTCGTTGTTGACGAAGCGGGCGAGGAAGCCGTGCGTTCCGCCGCGCACCCCGCGATACAGGGCGCGCGCCGCCGGCCCCAGCTTTCGGGCCACCGTCGACGAGCCGCGGTACAGGTTCTGGTAGCTGTCCGCCGTGCGCACACGGTTGAGGTAGCGGGCCATGCCGCCGATCGTCGGGGCGTACGAGCGGCCGTTGTCGTTGACGACGATGACGAGGTTGCGGTCGTTGTCGTCGGAGATGTTGTTGAGCGCCTCCCACGTCATACCGCCAGTGAGGGCGCCGTCGCCGACGACCGCGACCACGTGCCGGTCGCGGCGGCCGGTGCGCGTGAGCGCGCGGGACACGCCGTCCGCCCAGCTCAGCGAGCTCGACGCGTGCGACGACTCGACGACGTCGTGCGGGCTCTCCGCGCGCTGCGGGTACCCCGCGATGCCGTCGCGTGCGCGCAGGCGCGAGAAGTCCTGGCGGCCGGTCAGCAGCTTGTGCACGTACGACTGGTGGCCGGTGTCGAAGATGAACGGGTCGTTCGGCGAGTCGAACACGCGGTGCAGCGCGATGGTGAGCTCGACCACCCCGAGGTTCGGGCCGAGGTGGCCGCCGGTGCGGGCCACATTCTCGATGAGGAAGTCGCGAATCTCCTGCGCCAGCTGTTCCAGCTGCTCAGTCGTCAGGGCGTCGAGATCACGCGGACCGCCGATCTCCTGCAGAATCGCCATCCGGGCTCCTCCCTCCTCCGCGGATCGCTCTGGGCTCGCGGCGGATGCGCGGCGGGCAGTCCCGAGTCTATCCACGGCGCCCGTGAGAGCGGCGAGCGCGCCGTGCGTCCACTTCACCGCCGGATTCGACGGCCGACCCGGCCAGCATTAGTTAGGTAAGCTATTCCTTACCGGATTGATGTTCCGGCCCATCCCTTGACTGTCAGCGATGAAAGGACGACCATCCATGAAGACGACCACGGGAGTACGGCGCATGCTCGCCGGGTGCGCGATTCTCGCGGCGGTGACGACCTCCGCCGTCGCCTGCAGTTCGGACGCCGGATCGACGGCCGCGTCGGAGGGCTCCGCCGCGAGCGCCTTCCCCGTCACGATCGACTCCGCGCTGGGATCGGTCACCATCGAGCAGGAGCCGGAACGCGTGGTCACGATCGGGTGGGGAAGCCAAGACGTGGCACTCGCGCTGGGCGTCGTCCCGGTCGGTATGCAGGACATGACCGGTGACACCGGCGACGACACCGGCATCCTGCCCTGGGATGCGGAACTGCTGGGCGACACCGAGCCCGAGCTGCTCTCCTACACCACGGACGAAGTTCCCTACGAACAGATCCTGGCGCTGGAACCCGACGTGATCCTTGCCGTGAACTCCGGACTGACCGCCGAGCAGTACGCGCGGCTGAGCGACATCGCCCCGACCGTGGCGTACCCCGGCGAGGCGTGGCTGACCAGCTGGGAGGATCAGACGACCATCGTCGGTCAGGCGCTGGGTCTGAGCCAGGAGGCCGAAGACCTCGTCGACCAGACCAACGATCTCATTGCCCAGGCGAAGGCAGATCATCCGGAGTTCACGGGCAAGACCATCGCGTTCGCCTCGGGGACGACAGCCGACGCCCTGAATGTCTACCTCGCCACCGATGCCCGTGTGACGCTGCTGCAGCAACTGGGCTTCACCATCTCCTCCAGCGTCCCGACCGAAGCGGACTCCTTCGCGGTGCCGGTCAGCCTGGAGAACCTCGCCTCGATCGACTCCGACGTACTCGTCTCGTGGTATCTGAGCACCGACATCCAGGAATCGCTGGAATCGTCTCCGCTGTTCTCATCGATCCCGGCCGTGGCCAGGGACGGGTACGTGGCTATCACCGATCCGCCCCTGGTCTATGCGACCAGCGCGGTGTCGGTGCTGAGCCTGCCCTGGATGCTCGATGCCTACCTGCCGCTGTTGCAGGCAGCGGCTGAAGGCGCCTCGCCACCCGCATGACGTGAGGCGCCGACGGGGCGTCGTCGCCACGCAGGGGTGCACGCCGAGAGTTGCCGAGAGCTGATTCTGCCGCACATTGACTCTCTCGGCGTGGTACGCCTCCATCCCGGTGGGACTGGTCACCGTATGCAGTGCCCGCCTCATCTGACTGCCGATCCGCGAAAGCGGGAGGACTCTATGACGCGCTTGCCGAGCCGCGTCGCGACGTCACTGACTGGGCTCGTCATGCCGACGCGCGTGTTCGGCTGGGCGGAGGGGCTGCACAATCGCTCGGAGTACCTCGTCGCGCGCAACGCCGTCGTCGCGCACGGCGTCGATGCCGGCTGGTTCCGGATCCTCACTGCCGAAACGAACTTCGCCGCGTCCCGCGCAGTGGACGCCTATCTCGGCGGCGCCGGCGCGGATGAGCCGTCCCGCGAGATCGTGGCGGCCGCGTGGTCGTGGCATCCCGCACCGCTTCGAGATAACGCGAAGCTGCTGCGGTGGCTCCGGGCTCGCAACCGGCGGAGGGAGGATGGGGCCCGCATCCGGTTCTACGGTCTCGACATGTTCGGCGACCAGCACCATCCGAACCCGCCGGTCTCCGACGAAGCGGACCGTGCTGCCGTCGCGGCGCTGGCCCGGCGCCTCAGCCGTCACCGCGCCGCCGGCGGCGACCATCGCGACCTGACTGTACGGGGCGCCGCACAGTACGCCGTGCTGCGAGAGGTCGCGCGCCGCCACCCGGGTGAGCGGCTGCTGGTGTTCGCGCAGACCGAGCACCTCGATCCGGCTCGTCCGGCATCTCTGGGCAAGCGGCTGGCACGTGGTGCGCTCGGCACGTACACCGCGGTGGGCGCGGTGTGGGATCCGGACGACCCCACCGCGCGGTATCCGCTCGGCCGCTACGCGGCGCTGGCGCAGCACGCCGCACAGACCACGTCGATGGCGCTGCCCGGCGGCGCCGTCTTCTGCGCGCCGACGCCGGCCGGCGCTCCGTTCCCCGCCGTCGTGCACGCATCGCGACTGCATGCGGCGCCCGAGCTGTGACCAGGGCACCCTACGCGGTCAGACCAGCGAGCGCAGCACGTACTGGAGGATGCCGCCGTTGCGGTAGTAGTCCGCCTCGCCGGGCGTGTCGATGCGCACCACCGCGTCGAACTCGACCGTCTGCTTGCCCTCGGGCGAAAACTCGCTCGGCTCGGCGACGACGTGCACCGTCTTAGGGGTGACCCCCTCGTTGAGCTGCTCGATCCCGGTGATCGACACGATCTCGGTGCCGTCCAGGCCGAGCGACTCCCACGACTGCCCGGCCGGGAACTGCAGGGGCACGACGCCCATGCCGATGAGGTTCGAGCGGTGGATGCGCTCGAAGCTCTCGGTGATGACGGCCTTCACACCGAGCAGCGACGTGCCCTTCGCTGCCCAGTCGCGCGACGAGCCGGAGCCATACTCCTTGCCGCCGAACACGACGAGCGGGGTGCCCTGCGCCTGGTAGTTCATGCAGGCGTCGTAGATGTAGGACTGCGGGCCGCCCGGCTGTGTGAAGTCGCGTGTGTAGCCGCCCTCGACGACCGCGCCGTCGTTGACCGCGCTCACCAGCAGGTTCTTCAGACGGATGTTCGCGAACGTGCCGCGGATCATGACCTCGTGGTTGCCGCGCCGCGAGCCGTACGAGTTGAAGTCCTTCTGCGCGACGCCGTGCTCGGTCAGGTACTGCGCGGCGGGCGTGCCGGCCTTGATGTTGCCGGCCGGGCTGATGTGGTCGGTGGTCACCGAGTCGCCGAGCGTCGCCATGACGCGCGCGCCGTGGATGTCGGAGACGGGCGTGAGCTCCATCGTCATCCCGTCGAAGTACGGCGCTTTGCGCACGTAGGTCGAATCGGCGTCCCACTCGAAGACCGGCCCGGTCGGGGTCGGGAGGTTCCGCCAGCGATCGTCGCCGTCGAAGACGGTGGCGTACTGCTTGATGAACTGCTCGCGCGAGATGGACGAGTCGATGATCTCCTGCACCTCGTCGGGCGCGGGCCAGATGTCCTTCAAGAACACGTCATTGCCGTCGCTGTCCTTGCCGAGCGGGTCGGTGTCGAAGTCGAAGTTCATCGAGCCCGCCAGCGCGTAGGCGACCACGAGCGGCGGCGAGGCGAGGTAGTTCATCTTCACGTCGGGGCTGATCCGGCCCTCGAAGTTGCGGTTGCCCGACAACACGGCGGTCACAGCCAGGTCGTGCGTGTTGACGGCGGAAGAGACCTCCTCGATGAGAGGCCCGGAGTTGCCGATGCAGATCGTGCAGCCGTACCCGACGGTGTAGAAGTCGAGTCCCTCCAGCGCCTTGTCCAGTCCTGACTTCTCGTAGTAGTCGGTGACCACCTTGGAGCCCGGCCCGAGCGTGGTCTTCACCCACGGCTTGCGCTTGAGCCCCCGCTCCAGCGCCTTCTTGGCGAGCAGGCCCGCCGCGATCATGACCGACGGGTTGGACGTGTTGGTGCACGACGTGATCGCCGCGAGGGTCACGGCGCCGTTGTCGAGGGTGTACTGCTCGCCGGCGGGCGTGGTCACCGGCACCGGCGTCGACCACGCGGCGCGGGTGCCGCTGTTGATGTGCACGGGGCGCGTGGTCGGCTGCTCCTCCCCGGGGCCCTGGCCGGGATCGGATGCCGGGAACGAGTGCTTCCCCTCCAGGTCGACGATGTCGTCGGTCGTGGAGGCGGCGGCGTAGTTCAGGATGTCTTTGCCGAACTGCTCCTTCGCCTCGGAGAGCAGGATGCGGTCTTGCGGGCGCTTGGGGCCGGCGATCGACGGCACGACGGTGCCGAGGTCGAGTTCCATGTACTCGCTGTAGACCGGCTCGTGGGCCGGGTCGTGCCACAGCGACTGCTCCTTCGCGTACGCCTCCACGAGGGAGACCGCCTGCTCGTCGCGCCCGGTGAGGCGCAGGTAGTCGAGAGTCACGTCGTCGATCGGAAACATCGCGGCAGTGGAGCCGAACTCGGGGCTCATGTTGCCGATCGTCGCGCGGTTGGCGAGCGGGACGGATGCCACGCCCGCGCCGTAGAACTCGACGAACTTGCCCACGACCCCGTGCTTGCGCAGCATGTCGGTGATCGTGAGGACCACGTCGGTGGCGGTGACGCCGGCCGGGATCGACCCGGTCAGCTTGAACCCGACCACGCGGGGAATGAGCATCGACACGGGCTGGCCGAGCATCGCGGCCTCCGCCTCGATGCCGCCGACGCCCCAGCCCAGCACGCCGAGGCCGTTGACCATGGTCGTGTGCGAGTCGGTGCCCACACAGGTGTCGGGGTACGCGCGCAGGACCGTCTCGCCCCCTGAGCTTGTCGAAGGGCGGTCGTAGACGACCTTCGCGAGGTGCTCGATGTTGACCTGGTGGACGATGCCGGTGCCGGGAGGCACAACCTTGAAGTCGTCGAACGCCGTCTGCCCCCAGCGGAGGAACTGGTACCGCTCGCCGTTGCGCTCGTACTCGATCTCGACGTTGCGCTCCAGCGCGTTCGGCGTGCCGAACAGGTCGGCGATCACGGAGTGGTCGATGACCATCTCGGCGGGCGAGAGCGGGTTGATCCGTTTCGGGTCTCCGCCGAGCGCCGTCACGGCCTCGCGCATGGTGGCGAGGTCGACGATGCACGGCACGCCCGTGAAGTCCTGCATGACCACGCGCGCCGGCGTGAACTGGATCTCGGTGTCGGGCTCGGCATCCGCGTCCCAGGTGCCTAGCGCCTCGATCTGCGCCTTGGTGACGTTCGCGCCGTCCTCGGTGCGCAGCAAGTTCTCCAGCAGCACCTTGAGGCTGAACGGCAATCGCTGATAGCCGTCCACCGTGTCGAGGCGGTAGATCTCGTAGTCGGTTCCCCCGACCGTCAAGGTGCTCTTCGCACCGAAGCTGTCAACCGTGGACACGTCTGCCTCCTTTGTCGGCCAGCGAGGCGGGAACGCCCGGCATCCCCATCTTTCCCCCGCGCGCACGCTCTGGCTAGTGAGGTTCGCCTTACCGGCGTGGCTCGAGTATTTATCTTGATATCAAGATAAATACTATCACTCGGCGGGGGCCGTCGCTGCCGCCGAAGGGCGCGCGTGGAGCGCGCGCACGGTGAGCCACGTGACGGCCAGCATGGGAGCGAACAGCGGTAGGCCCATGGCGATCTTCAGCGTGCCGAGAGCCGTGATGTCCGCCGCGAAGTAGAGCGGCAGCTGCACGGCCAGCCGCGCCGCGAACAACCCCGCCCACGCGATCGTCAGCCAGAAGTAGGCGCGGCGCTTGCGCCGGTCTGTCCGCCACGCCGTGCCTTCGCCGAGCAGGAAGCCCGCAGCCAGCCCGATGAGCGGCCAGCCGATGAGCGCGGAGACGAGAAGCGCCGACCCGTAGACGCCGTTGGTGACAAAGCCCCACACGAAGTTGTCCTGCGCGCGGCCGGTCCACAGCGCGAGGCCGGCGGCGGCCGCGGTCGCGACGAGGCCGCCGAGCGCGGCGCTGGGCGTGGACCGGCCGATGAGCCGGGCGGCGGTGAACACCACTGCCAGCCCGACCGAGACCAGCAGCGCCAAAACGAGGTCTTGCCACGCGGTGTAGACGACGACGAACGCGAGGCTCGGCAGGACGGATTCGAGGATGCCGCGCCATCCGCCCATCGCGCCCCACACGACATGCCCGGTGGACGCCTCGGCGGCAGGATCCACGCCCGCCCGGCGCGCCGCCGCGCCGAGCGCCGCGCCCACGAGCTCGGACGCGGAGGGCTGCGCCTGCTCGTCGCCTCGGTTCGGGTCGGTCACGCCGCGCCCGGGGTGGTGGGCATCCGCAGCGGGATCAGATCCCGTGGCGGCATCGGCGAGCCGCCGCGCACCACGACGATCGAGCGGAAGAGGTCCTCGACCTGCTCGGCGGCGGCGACGTCCGAGGTCGCCGCGCCGCCGATGACGCCCCGCAGGAACCAGCGGGGGCCGTCGACGCCGACGAAGCGCGCGAGCCGCCGGCCGACCTTGCCGTCGCTGTTGGACACCACCGGCACCTCGGCCAGCAGCTCCGGCCCGAACGGGCCTTCGCGCTCCTCCACGCGGCCGCCCTGCTGGCGCACCTGGTCGCGGATCTGCTCGCGCGTCTCGTCCCACAGCCCCGTCGTGCGCGGCGCGGCGAACGGCTGGACTTGCAGGGTCGAGTCGGCGTAGTCGAGTCCGACGGCGACGATGCGCTTGGTCTGCTCCTCGACCTCGAGGCGGAGGTTCAGGCCCTCGCGGGGAAGGATCTTCACGCCGCCGAGGTCGATGTAGGGGCGCACCGGGTTCGCCTCGGCCTCGTCGAACGGCCCCTCCGCCGCGCGGTCGGCGGGGGCGGACTTGTCTGCGGGGGCGGTCTGGTCGTCGCTCATGAGGTCGTTCCGTTCTGGTAACCGGTGGAGCCGAAACCGCCCGCGCCGCGGGCGCTGTCGGGAAGCTCGTCCACCGGAATGAAGTTGGCGCGCGGCACGGGCATCACGATCAGCTGCGCGATCCGGTCGCCCACCGCGACGTCGTAGGGCTGCGCCGCGTCCGTGTTGAGCAGCGCAACTTTGATCTCGCCACGGTACCCGGCGTCCACGGTGCCGGGCGCGTTGACGATCGTGATGCCGTGCTTGGCAGCCAGCCCGCTGCGCGGCACCACGAAGGCGACGTGGCCGTCGGGCAGGGCGATGCGCACACCCGTGCCGACGAGTGCGCGCTGGCCGGGCTCGATCCGCAGCGACTCCGCCGACACAAGGTCGGCGCCGGCATCGCCGGGGTGCGCGTAGACGGGCGGCTCGGGTGCGACAATGAGGACGTCGACGGATTCGGGCACTCAACGAGGGTAAACCAGATCGCCACCGCTCATGCAGAACTTCGCACAAGCCTCCGGCCACTCAGGGCAATCGCTCAGCGGCAAGCTCTACCGCGAGCGGCTCACCCCGTCGCTGTGGACCTTCGCCGCCGCCGCCCTGGTGGCGCCGATGGCCTCGCTCGTTTTCGTCCGGATGGACGCCGTCGTCGCCCTCGTGGTCGGCATCGGGGTGGCGGTCGCGGTGATCGGCCTCATGGCCTGGCTGTCGCCGGTCGTGGAGGTGAAGGACGGATGGCTGTTCGCCGGCCGCGCGCGCATCGACGCGCGTTTCCTGGGCGAGCCGGCTCCGCACTCGGGCGAGGCGGCCCGGCTTCAGCGCGGGCCCGGGCTCAACGCGCGGTCGTGGCACCTCATCCGGGGCGGCATCGACGGGCTCGTCGTCATCCCGATCACCGATCCCGCCGATGCGACGCCGTTCTGGGTGATCTCCACGCGCACGCCCGACCGCTTGTCCGCGGCGCTGCGCTGGGCGGGGGCCGGAGACGGAAAGGCTTAGCCCTCGCACTCCGTGCAGATCGGCCCGTCCGGGCCGTCGTGGTCGAGCTGCGAGCGGTGCTTCACGAGGAAGCAGTTCGCGCACGTGAACTCGTCCTCCTGCGGAGGCAGCACCACGACGTCGAGCTCGAGGTCGGACAGGTCAGCGCCGGGCAGCTCAAACCCCGACGGGTTGTCGGCGTCTTCGACGTCGACCGATCCCGACAGCTTGTCCGGAACGCGCTCTTTGAGGGCCTCGATCGACTCGCTGTCGTCCTCGGTCTTGCGGGGGGCGTCGTAATCCGTTGCCATTTCGGGTGGTGTCTCTTCTGTCTGCGGGTGCCGCCGCGGGTCAGCAGGCGGCGATAGTCTGCACGACGCTGATGCATTCCGCAAATGCGCGGCTGCAGGTCGTCGCGGGTGAAACTCGCGGCACGCCCGCGTTATTCCCCGAGTCGCGCCCGGTTGCGTGACACCATTGCGGCACACGCGAACCACCAGGAGAGGCGTTCGGCATGGAACAGCTCACAGTGATCGGAACCGAGGACGAGTCGCTCGTGCTGGCAACCGAAGCGGGCGAGCGATTCTCGCTCGCCCTCGACGACGCGCTTCGAGCCGAGTTGCGGCGCGCGCGGCGCGAGCGCGATGCGGACGGCAGCACGGCGAAGCCGAGCCCGCGAGAAGTGCAGGCGCACATTCGCGCGGGCATGTCCGCCGCCGATGTCGCCGAGCTGCTGGGCGCGCGCGTCGAGGACATCGCGCGCTACGAAGGGCCGGTGCTCGCCGAGCGCGAGCACGTGGTCGGCCAGGCGCTCGCGGTGCCCGTGCTGGTCGCGGGCGACCTCGGGCACGAGGGCACGCCGACATTCGGCGCGGCCATCCGCGCCAAGCTCGCCGAGGCCGGCGCCGTGGGCGAGCGGTGGACGAGCTGGAAGGAGGAGGCCGGCTGGGTCGTCAAGCTCGAGTTCTGCGCCGGAGACGTCGACCGCGATGCGCGCTGGGCCTTCGACCCGAAGCGCAGCACCCTGGCGCCTCAGAACGCCGAGGCCGTGCAGCTGTCGAAACAGGGCGCCCTGCCGGAGGGGCTCATCCCGCGCCTGCGCGCGCTCGACACTCCCGCTGTGCTGAAGGACGAGACCCGGTTCGACAGCGGTGCGTTCGGCCCCCGGCGCCTGGCGGACCCGACCGCCGACCTCGAGGCCCCGGCCGTGACGGAGCCGGTTGCTGCCGCCGTCCAGGACGCGGCGATCAAGCGTGCGCCCGAGACGCCGGCGACCACCCCGGAGACCGCGGACCTGCTCGAGGCGCTGCGCCGCCGCCGTGGCCAGCGCGAGCCGCTGCCCAGCTCCGACGACCACGCGCACGCGCCTATCGCGCTGTTCGACGCGTTGGAGCCCGGTTACGACGAATTGCCCGTCGATGAGCTGGATCTCGGCGAAGACGTCCGCGAGCCCGCGCGGGCGGGAGAGGCTCGCCGCAAAGGCCGGTCGTCGATGCCGTCGTGGGACGAGATCGTTTTCGGAGCGCGCACCGAGGAGAGCTGACGCTCACACCGGCGCGAAAGCGCCGAGCGGGATGAGCGGGACGGCGCGCTCGTCGTCGGTGAGCGAGCCGTGCTGGCCCACCATCCGTTGCGGGCGCTTGTCGGCTAGCCGGTCGTCGTAGTACGCGATTCCCGCGCGGGCGGCGACCAGGACATCGCCGATGCGCGGCGCCACGTCGGGGTCGGTCGGGCCGAACAGCTCGGCGGCCACGGCCTCCTCGCGAGACATCACCCACGAGCGGGCGGCTTCCGACGCCCGCCACCGCTCGCGCACCGCGACCGGGTCGGCATCCGGCTCGACGTAGAGGTGCAGCAGCCGAGGCTCCCCCGCAACGAGCCGCACACCGTCGAGCAGGCCGTCGCCGGCGGCGAGCAGCACGTGCCGGTGGCGCGGCACGTCCACCATGCCGTGGTCGGCGGTCACGACGGCGCCGACCCCCGCGGCCGCCGCGGCCGAGTGCAGCGCCGCTGCCGCGGCATCCGTGTGCTCCAACGCCGCCGTCCACTCCTCGGACTCCCACCCGCGCTTGTGGCCGACGCGGTCCAGAGCCGGCTCGTACAGGTAGACAAACGCGCCGGGATGCCGCGCCGCGACGTCCACGGACAGACCGATCCGCTCGTCGAGGTCGTCGGATGACACGAACTCGGCGCCGCGGAAGACCGCCCGCGTGAAGCCCGACCCGCGGAACTCTGCGCGCGTGACGACGAAGCAAGGCCGACCCCGCGCGGCCTCGCGCGCGAAGAGCGGCTCGACGCGCTGCCACGTGAGCGGGTCGAGGCCGTCGTGCTCCCAACCGGAGAGCTGGTTGGCGAGCACATCCGTTCCGGGCACGCGCACGCGGTAGCCGACGATGCCGTGGCGGCCGGCGGGCGCCGCGGTCATGAGCGAGGTGAGGGCGGTGGCGGTGGTCGAGGGGAACGTGGTGCGCGCGGCATCCCGCTTCCCGCACCGCGCGGACAGGAAGCGCGCGTGCCCGGCGCGGGCGGCGAGGTTGCGGGCGCCGAGCCCGTCCACGAGCATCACGATGCCGCTGCGCGCGGGCGGGAACCACGTGTCGTCCGCGCCGTCGACGGCTGCGCGCACGTTGGGCCACACGTCGGTGAGGCTCCGGGCGCGCGCGGGCGCCGCGGGTAGGCTGAGGGGCATCCGGGCCAGTCTCGCACACGGTCCCCGAGCGGTGCGCGGCCGGCCGATCCGACCCTCCCGAGACCCGAGGCCCATGCCCGCACGACCTCCCCAGCAGCCGATCGAAGAGCGCATCGAAGACATCGACGTGTCGGTCGAGATGCAGGGCTCATTCCTGGAGTACGCGTACTCGGTGATCTACTCGCGCGCGCTCCCGGACGCGCGCGACGGGCTCAAGCCCGTGCAGCGCCGCATCCTCTTCCAGATGGCCGACATGGGCTTGCGGCCCGATCGCGGGCACGTCAAGAGCGCGCGAGTCGTCGGCGAGGTCATGGGCAAGCTGCACCCGCACGGCGACTCCGCGATCTACGACGCCCTCGTGCGGCTCGCCCAGCCGTTCGCGCTTCGGGTGCCGCTCGTCGACGGGCACGGCAACTTCGGGTCGCTCGACGACGGCCCGGCCGCCGCCCGCTACACCGAGGCGAGGCTCGCACCCCCCGCCCTGGCCCTCACCGAGCACCTCGACGAGGACGTCGTCGACTTCGTGCCGAACTACGACGGGCAGTTCCAGCAGCCAGCGGTGCTGCCGGCGGCGTTCCCGAACCTGCTCGTCAACGGAGCCACCGGCATCGCCGTGGGCATGGCGACCAACATGCCGCCGCACAATCTGATCGAAGTGGTGTCGGCGGCCGTGCACCTGCTCGAGCATCCCGACGCGACGCTCGACGACATCATGGAGTTCGTGCCCGGCCCCGACCTTCCCGGCGGCGGCATCATCGTGGGCCTGGACGGTATCAAAGACGCGTACGCGACCGGCCGGGGCACGTTCCGCACCCGTGCCAAGGTGTCGGTCGAGCAGCTCGGTCCCCGGCGCACCGGGCTGGTGGTGACCGAACTGCCGTACATGGTGGGCGCCGAGCGGGTGATCGAGAAGGTCAAAGACGCCGTGGGCTCCAAGAAGCTGCAAGGCATCGCGGATGTCGTGGACCTCACCGACCGCAACAACGGGATGCGGCTCGTGATCGGCATCAAGACGGGGTTCGACCCTCAGGCGGTGTTGGATCAGCTTTACCGGCTGACGCCGTTGGAGGACTCATTCGGCATTAACAACGTCGCACTCGTCGACGGGCAGCCGCAAACGCTCGGGCTGCTGCAGCTGCTGCGCGTCTACGTCGACCACCGACTGCAGGTGGTCACGCGCCGCAGCCGCTATCGACTGGCCCGCCGTCAGGAGCGGCTGCACCTCGTGGAGGGGCTGCTCATCGCCATCCTCGACATCGACGAGGTGATCCAGGTCATCCGCGGCTCCGACGACACCGAGCAGGCGCGCGCGCGGCTCATGGGCGTGTTCGACCTCAGCCAACTGCAGGCGGACTACATCCTCGAGCTGCGCTTGCGGCGACTCACGAAGTTTTCGCGCATCGAACTGGAGTCCGAGCGTGACGCGCTGAAGAACGAGATTGCCGAGCTGGAGGAGCTGCTGGCAGACGACAGCCTGCTGCGGGCACAGGTCGCGCGCGAGCTCGACCTCGCGGCAGAGGCGCATGGGACGCCGCGGCGCACACTGTTGCTCAACGGCGGGGCGCCGCAGCCGAGGTCGCGCAGCGCCACGCCCACAGACCTGCAGATCGCCGACGCGCCGTGCCGCGTCCTGCTGTCGGCGACGGGCCGCATGGTGCGGGCAGAACTCGACGACGCCGGCGCCGTCGTGCCGCCCACCCGACGCTCGAAGCACGACGCGGTCCGCTCGGCGGTGGACACCACGACACGGGGTGATGTCGGCGCCGTCACCTCGTCGGGGCGGCTCGTGCGCTTCTCCCCCGTCGACTTGCCCTCGGTGCCGGGCAATTCCGTGCAGTTGGCCGCCGGCAGCCGCGCCGACCATTACCTCGGCCTCAGCGGCTCTGAGCGCGTGGTCGCCGTCGTGCCGCTGGGAGAAGGGCCGCCGATCGCGCTGGGCACCGCCCACGGCGTCGTCAAGCGGGTGGCGGCGACCGAGCTGCCCGCGGGCAAGTCCGACGTCGAGATCGTCTCGCTCAAGCCCGGCGACCGTGTCGTCGGCGCCGCACCGGCGCCCGACGACAGCGAGCTGGTGTTCGTGACGAGCGACGCGCAACTACTGCGCTTTGCCGCCGACGCAGTTCGGCCGCAGGGCCGCGCCGCGGGCGGCATGGCCGGCATCCGCGTCTCCGCAGGCGAGCACGTCGTCGCGTTCGGAGTGGTGCCGCCGTCGGAGGATGCCGTTGTGGTGACGGTCGCGGGGGCGGCGGGCGCGCTCGCCGGGGCGGATGCGGGCAGCGCCAAGGTGTCGGCGTTCGCCGAGTTCCCGCCCAAGGGACGGGCCACCGGCGGCGTGCGCGCGCACCGGTTCCTCAAGGGCGAAGACACGTTGCGGCTCGCGTGGGTCGGCGCGGACCCTCGCGCGCTCGGCACGGACGGAGCGGTGCGCGCCCTGCCCGAACCCGGCGCGAAGCGCGACGCCTCGGGCTCCCCGCTCGCCGCTGTCGTCGGCGCGATCGGCGCCGCGATCCGCTGACCGCGCGAGGTGCCCCAGGCGCCCGCATCCGCGTCCGCTCAGCAGTAACCTTGTGCGGTTCGGGCCTCGTGGCACCCGCGGAACGCGACTGCTGAGCGTTCGGCTCGACGCTCGGCAGTCACCTTCTGCGGCTCGGGCCCCGTCGCACCCGCAGAACCCGACTGTTGAGCGTTCCGCTCAGCGCTCGGAGCTCGGCCCCACCTCAGCAGTCACCTTCTGCGGCTCGGGCCCCGTCGCACCCGCGGAACGCGACTGCGGAGCGCGGGCGCGAAGGATCGACCGCTACGCGTCGATGGCCTCGCGGTCAAGCATGCCGCTGGATGACACGATGAAGTCGCGGCGCGGCGCGACGTCGCTGCCCATGAGCAGCTCGAACACCGCGGCCGCAGCCTCCGCGTCGGTCACTTGCACGCGCCGCAGCAGCCGCCCGGCGCGATCCATGGTGGTCTCCGCGAGCTGGTCGGCATCCATCTCGCCCAGCCCCTTGTACCGCTGGACGGGCTCTTGCCAGCGCTTGCCCGCGCGCTGCAGCTTCGCCAGCAGCGCGTGCAGCTCCTTCTCGCTGTAGGTGTAGATCGTCTCGTTCGGCTTCGAGCCGGGGTTCACGACGATGACACGGTGCAGCGGCGGCACAGCGGCATAGACGCGGCCCTCCTCGATGAGAGGGCGCATGTAGCGGAAAAAGAGCGTCAGCAGCAGCGTGCGGATGTGGGCGCCGTCGACATCCGCGTCGCTCATCAGGATGATCTTCCCGTACCGGGCAGCGTCCAGATCGAACGAGCGGCCCGAGCCAGCCCCGATCGTCTGGATGATCGCCGCGCACTCCGCGTTGGAAAGCATGTCGCTGATCGACGCCTTCTGCACGTTGAGGATCTTTCCCCTGATCGGCAGCAGCGCCTGGAACTCGCTGTTGCGTGCGAGTTTCGCCGTGCCGAGCGCCGAGTCGCCCTCGACGATGAACAGCTCGGAGTCGCGGACGTCGTTCGTGCGGCAGTCGGCGAGCTTGACCGGCAGCGACGATGACTCCAGCGCGTTCTTGCGGCGCTGGGTCTCTTTGTGGGCGCGCGCCGAAATGCGCGCCTTCATCTCGGAGACGACCTTGTCCAGCAGCAGAGCCGCCTGCGCCTTGTCGTCGCGCTTCGTGGAGTCGAATCGGGCCTTGAGCTCCCGGGCGACGACGGAGGACACGATCTGGCGCGCCGCGGGCGTGCCGAGCACCTCTTTCGTCTGCCCCTCGAACTGCGGTTCGGGAAGCCGCACGGTGAGCACGGCAGTGAGGCCGGCGAGGATGTCGTCCTTCTCCAGCTTGTCGCCCGCACCGACCTTCAGGCGTCGCGCGTTCTGGGAGATCTGGTCGCGCACGACCTTGAGCAGAGCCTGCTCGAAACCCTGCTGGTGGGTGCCCCCCTTGGGGGTGGCGATGATGTTCACGAAACTGCGGGTGACCGTCTCGTACCCCGTGCCCCACCGCAGGGCGATGTCGACCGCGCACTCGCGCTCCACCTCGGTGGCGACCATGTGGCCGTTGGGCTGGAGCACCGGCACCGTCTCGGTGAACGCCCCTTCGCCGGTGAGCCGCCACGTGTCGGTGACCGCGGGGTCGGGGGCGAGGAAGTCGACGAACTCGGAGATGCCGCCGTCATAGCGGTACGAGGCCTCGACGGGCTCGTCCTCCGCGCCCGTCGACCCGGTCCCTGAGCTTGTCGAACCGGTCCCTGAGCCCGTCGAAGGGCGCTCGTCTCGAATCACGAGCTCAAGGCCCGGAACCAGGAACGCGGTCTGACGCGCGCGCTGCTCCAGCTCGGCCAGCTGGAAGGACGCGTCCTTCGTGAAGATCTGCCGGTCTGCCCAGTAGCGGATCCGCGTGCCGGTCACGCCTTTGCCGACCCGGCCGGCCACCCGCAGCTCGCTGCTGCGCTCGAACGGAGTGAACGCGGAGTCGGGGCTGCCGCTGGCGAACACACCGGGTTCGCCGCGGTGGAACGACATCGCCCACGTCTTCCCACCGCGGTCGACTTCGACATCCAGTCGCTCGGAGAGCGCGTTGACGACCGACGCGCCGACCCCGTGCAGGCCGCCCGACGCGGCGTACGAGCCCGTGCCGAACTTGCCCCCCGCGTGCAGCTTTGTGAACACGACCTCGACGCCGGTCAGCCCGGTGCGCGGCTCGACATCCACCGGGATACCCCTGGCGTGGTCGCGGACTTCGACACTGCCGTCGGCGTGCAGGAGGATCTCGATGCGGTTGCCGTGGCCGGCGAGGGCTTCGTCGACGGAGTTGTCGATGATCTCCCACAGGCAGTGCATGAGGCCCCGCGAGTCGGTCGAGCCGATGTACATGCCAGGACGCTTGCGCACCGCCTCGAGGCCCTCGAGCACCTGGAGGTGGTGGGCGGAGTACTCGGCGGTCACAATCCTTAAGAATATCGGCGGACACCGACACTCGAGCCGTGACACTCGGGCCGGGCTCCTTCGGCGGCGCGCGAGAGAATGGATGTCGGAAATCGCCGTACGCGCAGAGCGAAACCGCGTCCGTTCGCGGCATTCTCGAAACGCGCACGTGGTTGTATTTGTAGCCCGTCCCCGAGATCTACCACCATGAGGAGGCACTGAGATGAGCTCTCTTTCGACAACCGCCGAACCGGCCGTCATCGACTACCGCCTCACGGCGGTCGACCGGTGCGACTCGTGCGGAGCGCAGGCGTACATCGCCGCCGAAGTGAACGGCAGCGAGCTCTTGTTCTGCGCCCACCACGGCCGCAAGTACGAGGCGAAGCTGCGCGAGGTCGCCACGAGCTGGCACGACGAGACCGCGCGCCTGGCCGAGCCCGCCGGTCGTTGAGCGAGCGGCGCGACACGAAACGCAGCGAACGTCGAGGCGCTACACCTTGATGTAGTGCAGTTGCTTGCCCTTGGCGTACTCATGGAATTGCGCGCGCACACCGGCCGCGTAGTCGTCCACGGGCTCGTGTTCACGCGGCCCCGAGTAGTCCACACCCGCGTGCGCCGCCGCCAGCGACAACAGCAGATCGGTCATCGCCGGGTTCAACGGCAGCAGTGGGCCCTGCAGCTGCAGCGCGAACACGTCGCCCGCGCGCAGACCGACGCTCGAGGCGCCGTCGAACTCGACGATGCCCTGGCCCACCCGCACTGTGCCGAACGCGCTGGCCGCGGGACCGGCGCTCCACCGCGACGCGTGGTCCTCGAAGCCGACGAGCTCGCCGGCCGGGCTGTCGGCGATCACGTAGCCGATGCGCCGCCCGCGCGTGCGCGCAGCCGTCATCGGCACGATCCCCAAGCCCTCGCGGGACACGCCGTCGAGTGTGGTGATGGCCTCGGACAGGATCTCCGCGCCGGTGCCGATCGCAAGCACCGGCGTGCCGCCGGCCACGAGCTCGGCCAGCTCCGCGCGGCGCCGACGGGCGTCGTCGAGCACGCGGTCGATGACCGACGCGGGACCCGTGCCCCACACGACGAGGTCGGTCTCCCCGATCGGGCCGTCGCCTCTGCCGCGCGTCTGGAAGTCGGCCTCGACTCCCGCGCGCTTCAGGCGCAGCGACAGCGCTTCGATATTGCCTCGGTCGCCGCCGAAGTCGAGGTCGGCCGGGTAGAGCCGTGTCACACGGACGGTCATCGCAGGTCCTCCTCCTGGTCGCCGTGGCCGAGGCCGTGGCGCAGGAACATCATCTGCTCGTAGTTCACGATCCACACCTGCGTCTGGTCGCGGGTGGTCTTCTTGCCGCGCATGATCTCGATCGCGCGGTCCATGTCCGGCTCCACGGCGTGCACGGGCACGCCCGCGTGGGCAAAGCGCAGCGCCGCCAGATGCGCCTTGTTGCCGGTCACGACGTCGACGTGGTCGAGCTTGGTGACATCCGCGTCGTACAGGAACGAGACATCCGGCAGTCCATCGTCGATCGCGAACAGCACGTGCTCGGGCGCCGCGTCGAGCGAGTCCAGATTGAGCTGAATGCTCGGCGCGTTCTTGAACATCAGGAACTGCGCTTTCTCGCCCGCGGGGTCGTCGCTGAGCGCAACGACCTCCCCGCGCCCCCACGTCGGCTTGAGCGCGGCGAATCCCCGCCGGGCAGCGGCGGGATCGAAGCGATCGCCGAGGATGCGGGCCGCCGCCAGCAGCGCCGCTGCGGCGTCGGTGGCGAAGTGCACGCCCTGCACGGGCAGCGTGATGGCGATGTCGTGGCCGTCGACGCGGACGACTGCCTCGCGGCCCTTCAGGCTCACGACCTCGGCGGCGGCGGCGTGCGGCACGGCGCCGCGCTCGTCGTCGCGCAGGTCGGGCGCGGTCATGACCCCGTGCGGCTGCGCCGCCAGCACGTCGCCGGCGACGCCGAAGAACGAGACGGGCGCGCGCTGGGCCGCCACGTCGATCTTGCTCAGGTAGCTGTCGTCGCGGCTGATGACGACCGAGTCGGTCGCGAACTTCGCGGTGTCCAACAGCATGTCGGCGACGCGCTCGGTCTCGAAGAGCCGGTAGAGCTGGTCGACGACGATGTTCAGCGCCACCACGACGCTGGGCGAGAGCCGCTCCGCAAGCTTGGCGGAGTAGCCCTCGTCGACCTCGAGGATCGCAATGTCGGCGTCGACCTTTCCCGTCGGGCTCGACAGTGCCAGCAGGCTGGAGGTCAGCCCCTGCGGCATGTTCGCGCCGCTGGGGTTCGTGAACACCCGCACCCCGTGCGCCCGCACGACCTCGGAGATCATGTGGGTCGTCGTCGTCTTGCCGTTCGAGCCGAGCACGAAGACGAGGCCGTGCTCGAACTGGCCGAACAGGGTTGTCAGCAGTGTCGGCGACATCCGGTTCGCGAGCACGCCGGGGAAGGACGTGCCGCGCTTGCGCAGGCGCAGGATGGCGCGCGCGAGCTTGCCCGTCAGGATCGGCAGGATGTAGCGCGGCCCGGGCCCGGAGGCGGGCCGCTTACTCAAGGTAGTCCCGCAGCGACTGCGAGCGAGAGGGATGGCGGAGCTTGGCCATTGTCTTCGACTCGATCTGGCGGATGCGCTCGCGCGTCACGCCGAAGGTGTCGCCGATCTGGTCGAGCGTCTTCGGCTGGCCGTCGCCGAGGCCGAACCGCATGCGGATCACGCCGGCCTCGCGCTCGGACAGCGAGTCAAGGAGCGACTCGAGCTGCCGCTGCAGCATCGTGAAGCCCACCGCGTCGGCCGGAACGACGGCCTCGGTGTCCTCGATGAGGTCGCCGAACTCGCTGTCGCCGTCCTCGCCCAGCGGCGTGTGCAGCGAAATCGGCTCGCGGCCGTACTTCTGCACTTCGATGACCTTCTCGGGGGTCATATCGAGCTCGCGGCTGAGCTCTTCCGGGGTGGGCTCGCGGCCGAGGTCCTGCAGCATCTGCCGCTGCACGCGGGCGAGCTTGTTGATGACCTCGACCATGTGCACCGGGATGCGGATGGTGCGCGCCTGGTCGGCCATGGCCCGCGTGATCGCCTGGCGGATCCACCAGGTCGCGTAGGTCGAGAACTTGAAGCCCTTCGTGTAGTCGAACTTCTCGACGGCGCGGATGAGCCCGAGGTTGCCCTCCTGGATGAGGTCGAGGAACTGCATGCCACGACCGGTGTAGCGCTTGGCCAGCGACACCACCAGGCGCAGGTTGGCGCCGAGCAGATGAGACTTCGCGCGCTGGCCGTCGCGGGCCACCCACTGCAGGTCGAGGCCCAGCTGGCTGGACTTCTCGGCCGCCGACATGTGCGACAGCTTCTCCTCGGCGAACAGGCCCGCCTCGATGCGCATCGCCAGCTCGACCTCTTCTGCCGCGTTCAGCAGGGGCACTTTGCCGATCTGCTTCAGGTAGTCCTTGACAGGATCGGCGGTGGCTCCGGTGATCTGGGTCGAGTAGACGGGGACGTCGTCCTCGTCGCTGGAGGAGATGACGATGGCGCCTGTGGGCAGAGGCTCAACGGCAGGCTTTGCCTCCCCCTCCTCTTCCTCGTCCTCCTCAGCGGCGGCGTCGGGCTCGGCGGCCTTCTTCCGTGTGCGCGACGCCGGCTTGGCGGGGGCCTCGTCAGCCTCGTCGTCGATGTCGAGCTCGGCCTCGTCGAGCTCTTCCGGCTCGTCCGCCTCGAGTTCCGTGTCGTCGGCGCCCTTGGCCGTGCGCGATGTCGCGGGCGCGGCCTTGCCCTTCGCGGGGGCCTTGGCCGCGGTCTTCACGGCAGGCTTGGCCGCGGCCTTCGTCGCCGCAGCCTTGGTTGTCGGCGCCTTGGCCGCTGCCGGCTTCTTTGCCGAGGCCGTCTTCGTCGCCTTCTCGTCAGTCGACGCCTTCTCGGCATCCTTCTTGGTGGTCCGCTTTTTCTGGGTCGTCGCGGTGGTCACGTTTCGCCTTTCACCGGCGCCGTCGCGAGCTTCGGCCGGCCGATCGGGTTCGGACACTAGTAAGACCCTTGTCAAGCCCTGCTCCCGCAAAGCTCACGCTTTCGGGACCGGTCGACAACGGGTCGGATCATCTATTGTCGCACACGCGCAGAGTGCTCCCGCACGCGGTCGCTGTGGCTGCAACCGCGCGCCGCCTCCGCCCATTCCCCGAAGCGCCGCTCAACCGCGCTTGTCGTCGTCGGCGCGCGGACGCGTGGCCAGGTAGCGCTCCAGCTCTGCGGCGAGCTCGTCGGCACTGGGCAGCTCGGCCTCGTCAATCGCCGTCGTCGACGAAGTGGTGTCGCCGAGCCCTGCCATGTAGGCGTCGTAGCGCTCCTCGAGGCCGCGCACCATGCGGCTGAGATCCTCGTTGCCGGCGACCTGCTCGTCGACGCGCTCGCGGTAGTCGCGATCGTCGGCGCGCAGCTCTTCCGCCGTGAACACGAGTCCCGTCGCGTCACTGAGCTTGTCGAGCGCAAGGACCGTCGCGCCCGGGAATTCCGTGTCGCCGAGGTAGTGCGGCACCAACAGCACGAAGCCCGCGACATCCGCTCCGGCCTCGGCGAACCGGTACTCGAGAAGGTGGCCGACGGTCGCGGGAACCTGCGTGCGCGGCTTCCACACCGAGTGCCCGGCGATCAGCTCGGCACGCGTGCCGCTGACGGTCGTGCCCAGCGGCCGGGTGTGCGGCACCGGCATCGGGATGGCGTGCACCCACGTGATCGTGGACACGCTCGCGCCGGTGGCGAAATCGAGGATGGTGCGCGTGAACGCGTCCCACGCGAAATCCGGCTCGTAGCCGGTCAGCGTGAGGAACGGATGCCCCAGCGCGTCGTGCGCGAGGGCCAGCTCGAGCCGCGCCGGGCGGTATTCGGTCAGGTGGTCCTCGTCGAAAGACACGATCGGCCGACGCGCGCGGTAGTCAAGCAGCACATCGTTCGAGAAGACGAGGAGCGGCGAGGTGTCGAGCTCTTCCCGCACGTACTCGATGAGCCCGGCGACAGCCGAGCCGGCATCGGTGAACCCCGTGAGCGCGATCACGAGAGGCAGCCCAGGCGGCACGGGCGGCGAGCTCGCGACCCGCTCGAAGAGAGGTCCGGGATAGGGCATGGATCCACTCTACGTTCCGTGCTGGAGGGTCGCCCCGAACCTAGGATGGAGGAATGCCGAAGCCCGAGCTCGCGCATAGCCGCGAACCGATCCACGACTCCGTAGCCGACGCGATCCTCTTGGCGCTCCCTCCGCTCGAGGCGGAGGCCGACGACATTCCGGGCTGGCCGGGACTCGTCGCCGCACTCGCCTCGGTCGGCTTCACCGGCGCGCTCGGCTCGTACTGCCGCGTGCACGTGCCGGACGCGACCGCGAAGCCGACCGCCGTGGTGGGGACGGGAGCGAGCCCGGACGCCGCGGCCCTGCGCAACGCGGTCGGGGCCGGCATCCGCTCGCTCACGGGTTTCAACGAAGTCGCCGTCTCCGCCCCGGACGCCGACCCGGCGCTGTGGCGCGCAGCCGCGGAGGGCGCGGGCCTGGGCGGTCACACGTTCGCCGGCTACAAGTCGGACGGCGGCAAGAAGCGCGCCACGCGCGTCACCGTGCACGCCGACGCCGACGGGCGCGACGACGAGCTCCGCGCCGCGCAGTCGATCGTCGACGCGGTCGCGCTCGTGAAAGACCTCGTGTCCACGCCCGCGCGAGACCTCGGGCCGGCCGACCTCGCCGCGCACGCCGCGGCGGCGGTCGAGGGCCTTCCCGTCGAGGTGGAGGTGCTCGACGAGAGCGCGCTCGAGGAGGGCGGGTTCGGCGGCATCCTCGGCGTGGGCGCCGGATCGGAGCGCCCGCCACGGCTCGTGCGGCTCTCCTACGCGCCCGCCGACGCGCGGGCACACGTCGCGCTCGTCGGCAAGGGCATCACGTTCGACACCGGCGGGCTCTCGCTGAAGCCAGCCGCATCGATGGTCGGCATGAAATACGACATGGCGGGCGCCGCGACCGTGCTCGGCGCTCTGTGCGCGGTGGCCGCTCAAGAACTGCCCGTGCGCCTGACAGTGTGGCTGTGCATCGCCGACAACATGCCGTCCGGCCGCGCGACCCGCCCAGGAGACGTGCTGCGCCTCGTCGACGGGACCACCGTGGAGGTGCTCAACACCGACGCCGAGGGCCGGCTCGTGCTCGGCGACGGAATCGCAGCCGCCAGCCGAGAGCGGCCAGACGTCATCGTCGACGTGGCAACCCTCACGGGGGCGATCACGGTCGCGCTCGGCACACGCCACGCCGGTGTCATGGGCGAGGACGAGGCGGTGGCCGACTTCCTCGCCGCCGCCGCGCGGGCCGGCGAGCCGGCCTGGCATCTGCCACTGCCCGAGCACATGGTCGAAGAGCTCGAGTCGCCGATCGCCGACCTCCAGAACGCCAAGATCGGAGACCCCGCCGGCGGATCGCTGTTCGCCGGTCTGTTCCTGCGCCATTTCGTCGGCCGCGTCTCGGACGACGCCGACGCCCCCCGCATCCCGTGGGTGCACCTCGACATCGCGGGCGTCGGCATGAACAAGTCGGGCCCGCACGGCTACACCGACAAGGGCCCCACGGCCGCAACGCTGCGGTCGCTCGTCGAGTTCGTCGCCGCGAAGGCCGGCGACGGGAAGGCAGTCCAGTGAGCGCCCACGACTTCGACCTCGTCGTCCTCGGCGGCGGAAGCGGCGGCTACGCGGCCGCGCTGCGCGCCGCCGAGCTCGGCAGGTCGGTCGCCCTCGTCGAGAAGGACAAGCTCGGCGGCACGTGTCTGCACCGCGGGTGCATTCCAACGAAGGCGCTGCTGCACACCGCCGAGGTCGCAGAACACGCCAGGCACGCGGCATCCGTGGGCGTGCGGGCAGTTTTCGAGGGCATCGACATGTCCGCCGTCACGGCCTACCGCGAGGGCATCGTGGCGAAAAAGCTCAAGGGGCTCGAGGGCCTCATCAAGGCGCGCGGCGTCACGGTCGTCGCAGGCAGCGGCCGGCTCGGCGCCGATCGCACGGTGCACGTGGGCGACGACGCGTACACGGGGACGGCTGTCGTGCTCGCGACCGGATCGCACAGCCGTTCGTTGCCGGGCCTCGACATCGGCGGGCGGGTGATTACCAGCGAGCAGGCGCTTGCGCTGGCGGAAGTGCCCGACCGCGTCGTGATCCTGGGCGGCGGCGTCATCGGCGTCGAGTTCGCGAGCGTGTGGAGCTCGTTCGGCGCGGAGGTCACGATCGTCGAAGCGCTTGCCCACCTCGCGCCGAACGAGGACGAGGCGCTCAGCAAGGGGCTGGAGCGCGCGTTCCGCAAGCGCGGCATCGCGTACCGGCTCGGCGTGCGCTTCCAGGGCGTCGAGCAGACGGATGCCGGTGTGTCGGTCAGCCTGGAAGACGGCGCCGTGCTGGAGGCCGACTACCTCCTGGTCGCGGTCGGGCGCGGACCGGCCACCGACGGCCTCGGGTTCGAGGAGGCGGGGGTGACGCTGGACCGCGGCTTCGTCGTGACCGACGACCGGCTGCGCACGAGCGCTCCCGGAGTGTGGGCCGTCGGCGACATCGTCCCGGGCCTGCAGCTGGCGCACCGTGGATTCCAGCACGGCATCTTCGTGGCGGAGGAGATCGCCGGGCTCGACCCCGTCGTCGTTCCCGAGTCGCTGGTGCCGCGCGTCACCTACTCCAGCCCCGAGCTGGCATCGGTCGGTCTGACCCACGCGCAGGCGGCCGCCGAGCACGGCGCCGACGCGATCGTGGCCCACGAGTACAACCTGGCCGGCAACGGCAAGAGCGAGATCATCGGCACCGGCGGGCTCGTCAAAGTCATTCGGCGCAAGGACGGCCCCGTGGTCGGTGTGCACCTGCTCGGCGACCGCGTCGGCGAGCTCATCACCGAGGGGCAGCTCGCGGTCGCGTGGGAGGCGCACCCGGAAGACATCGCGCCGTTCATCCACGCCCACCCGACCCAGAGCGAGGCCCTCGGCGAGGCTTTTCTCGCCCTGGCGGGCAAACCGCTGCACACGCTGTGATGGCGTCCCGCATCCGAGGGCGCTCCGCTCACTAAGCTAGACACGACATCGGCATCGAAGGAGACACGTCATGAGCACTTCCGTGGTCCTCCCCGCGCTCGGCGAGAGCGTCACGGAGGGAACGGTCACCCGCTGGCTCAAGCAGGTCGGTGACACGGTCGAGGCCGATGAGGGCCTGTTGGAGATCTCGACGGACAAGGTCGACACCGAGATCCCGTCGCCGGTGGGCGGTGTGATCGAGGAGATCCTCGTCCACGAGGACGAGACGGTCGAGGTCGGCGCCGTGCTGGCGAAGATCGGCGACGGCTCCAGCGCGCCTGTCGCGCCCGAGTCGACGCACGAGAGTGCTCAGGAGGCGCCCGAGCCCGAGCCGGCTGCGGATGTGCCCGTCGCGGAGCCCGCGCCGGCCGCCTCGTCGGCCCCGGCGGCCGGCGGCAAGGACGTCGTGCTCCCCGAGCTCGGCGAGAGCGTCACCGAGGGCACGGTCACGCGCTGGCTGAAGCAGGTCGGCGACCAGGTCGACACCGACGAGCCGCTGCTGGAGATCTCGACGGACAAGGTCGACACCGAGATCCCGTCGCCGTTCAGCGGCACCCTCCAGGAGATCCTGGTGCACGAGGACGAGACGGTTGCCGTCGGCTCGGCGCTCGCGCGCATCGGCGACGCTCCCGCACAGCCGGCGACGGCGCCCGCTCCCGCAGAAGAGCCCGCTGCCGCAGAAGCGCCCGCTGCCCCAGAGCCGACCCCGGCGGAGCACGCGGCTCCTGCCCCCGCAGCCGCGCCGGCGGCGGCAGCCAGCGACGACGTGCCCACCTATGTGACCCCGCTGGTTCGGCGACTGGCCCAGCAGCAGGGCGTCGACCTGTCGGCGGTCACGGGAACCGGAGTCGGTGGCCGCATCCGCAAGGAGGACGTGCTGAAGGCGGCGGAGGCAGCGGCAGCGCCCGCCGCGGCGCCGCCCGCTGTTGCGGCGGCTGCGCCGGCGGTCGAGGTCTCGCCGCTGCGTGGCACGACCCAGCCGATGTCGCGTCTGCGCAAGATCCTCGCCGAGCGCGCGGTCGCCTCCATGCAGCAGACCGCGCAGCTGACGACGGTCGTCGAGGTGGATGTCACGAAGCTGGCGGCGTTCCGCGACCAGACGAAGAACACCTTCCTGGAGAAGACCGGCGACAAGCTGTCCTTCCTGCCCTTCTTCGTCCTCGCGGCTGCGGAGGCGTTGCAGTCGCACGCCGTGATCAACGCGACCGTCGACGGCGACAACATCGTCTACCCCGCCACCGAGAACATCTCGATCGCTGTGGAGACCGAGAAGGGCCTGCTCACCCCCGTGGTGCGCGACGTCGGCACGAAGAACATCGCGCAGATCGCGCACGACATCGCCGATCTGGCGAGCCGCTCGCGCAACAACAAGCTGAAGCCGGACGAGCTGGGCGGCGGCACCTTCACGGTCACCAACACCGGTTCTCGCGGCGCGCTGTTCGACACTCCCGTCGTCTTCCTGCCGCAGAGCGCGATCCTCGGCACAGGGACGGTGGTCAAGCGCCCGGGCGTCGTGACGGTGGACGGCAGGGACGCGATCTCGGTCCGCTCCTACGTGTTCCTCGCGCTCTCGTACGATCACCGCATCGTCGATGGCGCCGACGCGGCTGGCTTCCTCGGCGCCATCAAGAAGCGCCTCGAGGCTGCCGATTTCGAGGCGAGCCTGGGAATCTGACGCCCGCTGGCTCATCCGTCGCGGCGCTCGGCGTCGTGCACGTCGCGGATGAGCCATCGGCCGTCGCTGTGCGCGATCACGACGAGCTGGGCACCGCCCTGGTCGTCGTCGACGCGCAGGACGGCGACGCTCCCGAATTCGTCGAGGAGTGTGATTTCGTGCGCAGCGGCGCTGGAGGCGCCGGCGGGCCACGGCGCGCGCGGTCGCTCGACGACGTCGGCGAGGCACTCGAGGTCGTCGCGGCAGGCGATGCGCGCGTCGAGCAGCGCGGCGGCGATCCGCTCCGGTCCGGCTGCCTCCGCCGGCGCACTCGGAGAGCGGGTCGGCGTTGGCGAGGCAGCAGGAGGGCTGGATGCCGCGGACGCGGGCGGCTTCGCCACGGCGGGCGCGGAGTCGCCCGTCGGCCACATCGCGCCGACCACGATCACGGCCGCCGCGGCGCCGGCAGCGAGCAGCCACGGCCTCGGCCGGCCTCTGGCACGCAGCCTGCGCACGACCGCGTGCAAGGCGTCCGACACCAGGCCGGCGATGTCGGCGTCGACATGGCGCTCCACAAAGGCCCGCCTCCGACGGGGAGCGGCGCGGGGCGCGCGCATCGCCTCGTCCGGCCGCGCGCCCAGGCCGGCCGCGGCATCCAGATCCCTGGCCCGCGTCGGAGCGGTGGAGACGGCCGCCGCCGCGGCGAGCTCGAACAGCTCCTCCTCGAACGCCGCGCCCGCCGACAGGTCGCCGTCCTCGGCGTGCCGAGACACCGTGGAGCGCAGGCCGGCGTGCTCGGTGAGCTCGGCGCAGCGCCGCCACAGCGCGCGGGCGCCGTCGTCGGCGCTCACGCCGTCGGGCGTGTGCACGAACACGGGCCTGGCGCGGTCCGTCATCCACCACTCCCCCGCCGGCCACCCGCGCTCCCGGCGGGGCCTGGTCGCCGCCAACTCCGCCAGACCGCGGCTGAGGCTCACCGCGAGGGTCACGCACTCCCCCGCGGCCAGGGCCGACCGAGCCGCCTCACGCCGAGCGAGCAGGCGGTCGACGCGCTCGGTGCACCACTCGAACTCCACGCGCAGCCCGGCGCCGCAGCGCACCAGGTCGCGCGGCGCCAAGACGTGCCCGCCGGGCTCAGCCGGCGACACGAGCGCCGCCGGCACGTCGTCGGGCGCGACCAGCACCACCGTGGCGCCGTCTCCGACGCTGGCTAGCCAGCCCGGCAGCGGCGACTCCGGCGGCGAGACCCGACGCAACAGCCGGTAGGCGTCGGTGAGCGGCGCGTCGTCGCCGGCGCCGGCCTCGGAAGCGGATGGCATCACGCCTCGAGTCTCGCCCCCTGCGCGAGCGTGGAGGGCGCGGAAGGCCGCAATTGTGGACAGCGTGCCGCGCGGACCGCCTGGGGAGGAGCATGAGCCGCGCCACGCTGCGGCGGTAGGCTGGACCCATGGCGAGACGACCCCGCGACCCGAACAAGAAGCCCGGGTTCTTCCGGCAGATCACGACGCTCTACAACTTCACGAGAGCGGAGTACCCGTGGCTGCCCTGGGTGCTGATCGGCATTCTGCTCGCGTGCATCGGCCTCGGAGTGGTGCTGGGCCTGGTCTTCCCGGCATCCTCGGTCTGGAGCGCGGTCATGTGGGGCTTCATGGGCCTGGCGACCGGCTTGATGATCGCGATGTTCACGCTCACGCGCCTGTCCACCTCCGCCATGTACAAGAAGATCGACGGCATGCCCGGCGCAGCGGGCCACGTGCTGTCCACCAGCCTCCCTCGCTCGTGGAGCGCCAGCGACACGCCGGTGGGCGTCAACCCGCGCACACAGGAAGCCGTGTACCGCGCGGTCGGCCGAGCCGGAATCGTGATCGTCGGCGAGGGCTCTCGCGGCCGGCTGACGCGCCTGGTCAACGAGGAGCGCTCGAAGGCACAGCGGGTCGCCCACGGCGTGCCCGTGACTGTCTTCTACCTCGGTCACGGCCAAGACGAAGTGCCCATCAAGATGCTGACGACCCGGATCAAGGCGCTGCCCTCGAAAATCGACAAGGCGACCATGGCGGCGGTGATCAAGCGGCTCGAGTCGGTGTCGCAGACCTCCGCCTCGCTGCCGATCCCGAAGGGCATCGACCCGCTGAAGGTGCGCGCGTCGCGGCCCCGGTAGCCGCCGGACGCAACGAACCCCCACGTGTCGGCGTGTTACGGCCGACGCGGAATACTCGCCCGGTGAGCCCTAGCGTCGAGTCATGCCGGGGCGGGTTCCCTCCTCGGCACCGATCCGAGGAGTGTCACATGGTCACCAAGTTCGCCAAGGCTGCCGCCGTAGCCCTACCGCTCGCATTGCTGCTCGCCGGTTGCTCCGGCGGCGCGGACCCCGCCGAGAGCGAGGACAGCGAGCCGGTGCGCATCGGCGTCGTTGGCGCGGGCGATCCGTACTGGACGACGTACAAGGAGGCGGCGGCCGCCGAGGGCATCGAGATCGAGCTCGTCAACTTCACCGAGTACACGCAGCCCAACCCGGCCCTCACCGCGGGGGAGTTGGATCTCAACCAGTTCCAGCACATCGTCTACCTCGCCACCTACAACGTGGGCACGGAAAGCGACCTGCAGCCGATCGGCGCCACCGCGATCTACCCGCTGGGGCTGTACTCCACGCAGTACGAGTCGGTCGCCGACATCCCGGAAGGCGCCAAGGTCGCCGTCCCGAACGACGAGAGCAACCAAGCCCGCGGCCTGCTCATCCTGCAGTCCGCCGGCCTCATCACGCTGACCGGCGGCGGCACGATCTTCTCCACGCTCGATGAGATCGACAAGGCCAACTCGAAGGTCGAGGTCGTCGCGCTGGACGCCGCCGTGACCGCCACCTCGCTCCCCGACGTCGCTGCCGCGATCGTCAACAACGACTTCCTCGAGGACGCCGGCCTCAAAGCATCCGACGCGATCGCGCAGGACGACCCGTCCGACCCGAACGCGCTCCCGTACGTGAACATCTTCGCGGCGCGTGCGGAGGACGCGGACAACCCGACGTATCTGAAGCTTGTCGAGATCTACCAAAACAGCCAGGACGTGCTCGACGGTGTGTTCGAGTCGTCGGGCGACACCGCGGTCTTCGTGAAGACACCCGTTGAGGACCTCGTCTCGTCACTCCACGAGGTCGAGGACGACATCCGCGCCAAACAGTGACCGACCGGCGCTTGCGCGGCCCGCTCGGCGAGCGGGCCGCGCATCGTCCACTAGCGCTCAAGGAGCCGCAATGACCCTCATCAGCCTCACCGGGGTGACCAAGTCGTTCGAACCGGCCGCGAAGGGCGGGCCGCCCATTGTCGCCGTCGACGACGTGAGCCTGTCGATCGCAGAGGGCGAGGTGTGCTGCATCATCGGCTATTCGGGCGCAGGGAAAAGCACCGTGCTGCGCCTGCTCAACGCGCTCGAAACGGCGACGGCGGGGTCGGTCGAGATAGACGGACGCGACATCACCCGTCTGTCCGAACGCGAACTGCGCGCGCTGCGCGGCGACATCGGCATGATCTTCCAGCAGTTCAACCTGTTCGGATCGCGCACCGTCGCCAAGAACGTCGCGTATCCGCTCGAAGTGGCCCGCCGGCCGAAGGCCGAGATCGCGGCGCGGGTGGACGAGCTGCTCAGCTTCGTCGGTCTCTCTGATCGCGCCCGAAACTACCCCGAACAGCTCTCCGGCGGGCAGAAGCAGCGCGTGGGCATCGCGCGCGCCCTGGCCAGCAACCCCCGCATCCTCTTGGCCGACGAGGCCACGAGCGCACTCGACCCCGACACCACGCAGGAAGTGCTCGCGCTGCTGAAGCGCGTGAACGTGGAGCTCGGAATCACGATCGTGGTGATCACCCACGAGATGGATGTCGTCCGCGAGATCGCGGACCGGGTCGTCGTGATGGAGAACGGCCAGGTCATCGAGCAGGGCGAGGTGTTCGAGATTCTCGCCTCTCCACAGCATCCCGCCACGAAGCGGTTCGTCGCCAGCACGATCGAAGACGTCCCGTCGGGGCCGCAACTGGCGGCGCTGCGGCGGCGCCATCCGGGCCGCATCGTCACCTTCACCGTGCGCGACGGCGAACGCGCCCAGTCGGACGTGTTCAGCGCGCTGGGCCGCCACGGGGTGCGCTTCGAACTCATCCACGGCGGCATCAATGACATCAGAGGGCGCGTCTTCGGCCACCTCACCTTGGCCGTCGACGGCGAGCCGCAAGCGGTGCAGCAAGCGATCGAGGCGGCGTCTGCCATCGCGCCGATCATCGAGGAGGACGCTCGTGGATAGGCTTGTCGACCTCCTTCCCGACCTGTGGCTGTCGGCCGCGGAGACTCTGTACATGGTGGCCTTCAGCCTGGTCTTCGGCGGCCTGGCCGGGCTCGTGCTGGGCCTGGCCCTCTACGCGACGCGGGCGGGGAGCCTCTTTCCCAACAAGGCCGTGTTCGGGGTGCTCAACGTCATCGTCAACACCTTCCGGCCGATTCCGTTCATCATCCTGATCGGCGCGGTGCAGCCGCTCGCACGAGCGGTCGGCATCAGCGGCATCGGGATCGACTTCGGCATCTTCGCAATCGTGATGGCGTCGCTGTTCGCCATCAGCCGCATCGTCGAGCAGAACCTGCTCACCGTGCAGCCCGGCGTGATCGAAGCGGCCCGAGCGGCCGGCGCCAGCCGGTCGCGCATCCTGTTCCGGCTCGTCCCACGCGAGGCCCTCGGTCCGCTCGTGCTCGGCTACACGTTCATCGTCGTGGCGCTGGTCGACATGAGCGCGATGGCGGGCGTCGTCGGCGCCGGCGGCCTCGGCGAGTTCGCCCAGGTGTTCGGGTTCCGCCAGTTCAACCCGTGGGTGACGTGGGCGGCGGTCATCGTCATCATTGTCATCGTCCAGGGCGTGCAGTTCTTCGGCAACTGGCTGGCCCGCCGCATCCTCCGTCGGTGAGCGAAGCAGCAACTCGCCTCACACGCGGACCAACACCGTGCCGATGGCCTTGTCGTGCAAGCCGCGCTGATCTGAGTCCCAGATGACAGCAGGGATCAACAGCACGATCAGGGCCGTGCGCACGATCGGCCGCCACAGCCCCACCCAGCCGCCGCCGAGCAGCACCACCCGCATGCCGACGAGCCGGTGCCCGGGACTGCCCCCGATGGTGGGAACAAACACGATCTGCACGGCCGCGAACACCGCGAGCGTCGCCCACGCCTCCGCGCCGAAGAACGCCGACGAGACCACGGACGCGCACATCGCGTCGATGAGGTACGCGCCGATGCGGCGGCCGATGCGGCCCACGCTGCCCGGGCCGGTTTCGGGGAGTCCGAGCCGCTCGCCCGGGTAAGCGCTGGGCTCGAGGGATCCGGACACCGGTCCAGCGTAACCAGTCGCGCGTAACCTCCCCGAAACATGCGAGATACTGGCGAGCAATGCCCGCTCGATAAGTTCGATCCAGCCTGCCTGGAGCAGGCGCGTTCCGCACCCGACACTGGAGACTCCATGTTCAAAGACTCTTCCGAGGTGCTGAAGTTCATCAAGGACGAGGACATCAAGTTCCTCGACATCCGGTTCACGGACCTCCCTGGTGTGCAGCAGCACTTCAACATCCCTGCCTCGACCGTCGACGAGGAATTCTTCACGGTCGGCCAGTTGTTCGACGGCTCGTCGATTCGCGGCTTCGCGAACATCCACGAGTCGGACATGCAGCTGATCCCGGATGTCTCCACCGCGTATGTCGACCCGTTCCGCGAGGCGAAGACCCTGGTCATGGTGTTCGACATCTACAACCCGCGCAACGGCGAGATCTACGCGAAGGACCCGCGCCAGGTCGCCAAGAAGGCGGAGAAGTACCTCGCCTCGACCGGCATCGCCGACACCGCGTTCTTCGCTCCGGAGGCGGAGTTCTACATCTTCGACGACGTCCGCTACGAAGTGAAGCAGAACGAGAGCTTCTACAAGGTGGACTCCGAGGAGGGCGCCTGGAACACCGGCCGCGTCGAAGAGGGCGGCAACCTCGCCAACAAGACCCCGTACAAGGGCGGCTACTTCCCCGTCTCGCCGGTCGACAAGCAGGCCGACCTGCGCGACGACATCAGCCTCAAGCTCATCGAGTCGGGTCTGATCCTCGAGCGCGCGCACCACGAGGTGGGCACTGGCGGCCAGGCCGAGATCAACTACCGCTTCGACACGATGGTGCACGCGGCCGACGACATCCTGAAGTTCAAGTACATCGTCAAGAACACCGCGCTGGAGTGGGGCAAGGTCGCGACCTTCATGCCCAAGCCGCTGTTCGGCGACAACGGCTCGGGAATGCACACGCACCAGTCGCTGTGGCTCGAGGGCAAGCCGCTGTTCTACGACGAGAAGGGCTACGGCGGCCTGAGCGACATCGCCCGCTGGTACATCGGCGGCCTGCTCGCGCACGCCCCGGCGGTGCTCGCGTTCACGAACCCGACGCTCAACAGCTACCACCGGCTGGTCAAGGGCTTCGAGGCCCCGGTCAACCTCGTCTACTCGGCGGGCAACCGCTCGGCCGCGATCCGCATCCCGATCACGGGGTCGAACCCGAAGGCGAAGCGCATCGAGTTCCGTGCGCCGGATGCCTCGGGCAACCCGTACCTCGCGTTCGCGGCGCAGATGATGGCCGGCATCGACGGCATCATCAACCGCATCGAGCCGCACGAGCCGGTCGACAAGGACCTGTACGAGCTGCCGCCCGAGGAGGCCAAGGGCATCCCGCAGGTGCCGAACTCGCTATTGGACTCGCTCGAGGCCCTGCGCGAGGACCACGAGTTCCTCACCCGCGGCAACGTGTTCACCCCCGAGCTCATTGAGACCTGGATCGACTACAAGATCGAGAACGAGATCCAGCCCCTCGCGCAGCGCCCGCACCCGTTCGAGTACGAGCTGTACTTCGGGGTCTGACGCCACACGCCCACACGGCGCGTGAGCGCCGAGACCCGCCTGTCGCACCGAGACACGTCTCGCGCAGGCGGGTCTCGGCGTCGAAAGCGGGTCTCGGCGCTCAAGCGGCGCGCCAGGCTTCGGCAGGCTCAGGCTTCGGCAGGCTCACCCATAGAAGAGCTTCTCGAACGCCCGACGCGACCTGCGCGTCGCCCGCAGGTACTCCTCCTCGACGGCATTGGCCGAGCGCGGCGGATAGACCAGGATGCGGCCGAGCCCGTCGAGCTGGCGGCGGTCCACCGGCAGCACGTCGCTGGTCTGGCCGGTGTAGAGGGTGTTCGCCGAGCGCAGGCGGCTGGCGAGGCGCCAGGCCTCGCGCAGGCGGGCGGCCGCGGCATCCGGCACCAGCCCCTCGGCTCTCGCGGCCTCCAGCGCGTCCAGGGTGGATGTCGTGCGCAAGCCGGGCACGCGGTGCGCGTGCTGCAGCTGGACGAGCTGCACGAGCCATTCGACGTCGCTGAGCGATCCCGGCCCGAGCTTCAGGTGCCGCGAGGGGTCGGCGCCCTGCGGGAGCCGCTCGTTCTCGACCCGCGCCTTGATCCGCTTGATCTCCCTGATGCCTTGGGGGTCGGCGGCGACCGGGTAGCGGATCTCGTCGGCCAAGGCGGTGAAGCGCTCGATCAGCCCGACGCTGCCGGCCACGCCGCGAGCGCGCAGCAGCGCCTGTGCTTCCCACGAGAGCGACCACCGGCGGTAGTACTCGGCGTACGCGTCCAGCGAGCGGGCCATCGGGCCATTGCGGCCTTCCGGGCGCAGCCCGGCATCCAGCTCCAGCGGCAGGCGATGGTCCTCCGAGTGCCGGCGCAGCTCGGCGACGAGCTTGAGCGCGAGCTCGTTGGCCCGCTGCGGGTCGACCCCGTTGGCCTCGTAGACGTACATGACGTCCGCGTCCGACCCGAACCCGAGCTCGGACCCGCCGAAGCGCCCCATCGCGATCACGGCGAACTCGAGCGCGTCGTCGTCGGGAGAGACGACCTCGCGGCGCACGGCGCGCAGGGCGGCTTGGATCGTCACTTCCGTGATGGTCGTCAGCGCCTGAGCGACCTCGTCGATCGTGAGCACCTCCAAGACGGCTCCCATCGCCGTCCGGAGCATTTCGCGGCGGCGCAGCGCGCGCACGGCGCGCATCGCGTCCTCCACGGTCGAGGCCCGGCTCTGGATCGCCAGTGCCTCCTCCTGCAGCACAGGGCCGGGGCGCGGCCGCAGCTGCTCGTTCGAGTCGAGCCACGCCACAGCCTCCGGGATCCACTCCATCAGCTCGCCGATATAGTGCGAGCCCGACAGCACGCGGGTCAGGCTCTCGGCGGCGCCGGCCGAGTCGCGCATCATGCGCAGGTACCAGGGCGTGTCGCCGAGCCGCTCGCTGACGCGGCGAAAGGCGAGCAGCCCGTAGTCGGGGTCGACGCCGTCGGCAAACCAGCGGATGAGCACCGGCATGAGGTGGCGGCGGATGGTCGCGGTGCGGCTCAGGCCGCCGGTGAGCGCGCCAATGTGGCGCAGCGCGCCGGCGGGGTCGCGAAACCCGATGGCCGCGAGCCGGTCGCGCGCCTGCTCCGGCGACAGCGCCCACTCGTCCTGCGGGAGCGCGGCAACGGCGCTCAGCAGCGGACGGTAGAAGAGACGGACATGGATGTCGCGAACTTCCCGCTTCACCCCCTCCCAGAGCTCCCACACGCCGTCGCCGGTCTCCGCCAGGCGGCTGGCGCGCGCCAGCACGCGCAGGCCCTCGTCGTCGGCGGGCATCAGGTGGGTGCGCCGCAGGGCTTTGAGCTGCATGCGGTGCTCCAGCACACGCAGCACGCGGTAGTCCCGCGCGAACGCCGCCGCCTCCGGACGGCCGATGTAGCCCTCGGAGACGAGGGCGTCCAGCGACTCCAGCGTGCCGCGCTGGCGAAGCCGCTCGTCGCTCAGGCCGTGCACGAGCTGCAGCAGCTGCACGGTGAACTCGATGTCGCGCAGTCCGCCCGGGCCGAGCTTGATCTGGTAGGAGACGTCCTCGGGGCGGATGTGCTCGGTGACCCGCTCGCGCATGCGCTGCACGTTCTCCACAAAGCTCTCCCGCGCCGCGCTCGTCCACACCTTCGGCTGCACAGCCTCCACGTACGCGCGTCCGAGCGACTCGTCCCCCGCCATCCACCGTGCTTTGAGCAGCGCTTGGAACTCCCACCCCTTCGCCCACCGGTCGTAGTACGACAAGTGCGAGTCGAGCGTGCGCACCAGGGCCCCCTGCTTGCCCTCCGGCCGCAGGTTCGCGTCGACCTCCCACAGCGGCGGCTCCACCTCGGCGCCCGAGATTCCGCGCATCGTCTGCACCGCCAGGCGCGTCGCGATGTCGATCACTCGGCTCTCGCCGAGCTCGGCGAGAGCGTCGTCCCCGGCGCCGCCGACGAAGATGACGTCCACGTCGCTCACGTAGTTGAGCTCGCGCGCGCCCGCCTTGCCCATGCCGATGATCGCGAGGCGAGTGCGTGCCACGTGCTCCGGGGGGATGCGAGCGACGCCGACGGCGCCCGCGGACACACGCGCGCGAGCGACGGCGAGGGATGCCTCCAAGGCCGCCGCCGCGGCATCCGCCAATGCCGTCGACACCTCCGCGACGACCGCGACGGGGTCATCGCTGAGCAGGTCGTAAGCGGCGATGAGGGCGAGCATGCGCCGGTACCGCACGCGCAGCGCCACCCACGCCGACTCGTCCCCACAGGAGGCGAACCCGTCGGCGGCGCCGACCGCGTCGAGCAGCTCTGCCCGCAGCGCGTGCGCGGAGGGGAGCGCGCGTCCTGCCTCGGCGAGGTGCGCGAGCTCGTGGGGGTGGCGCAGGTAGAAGTCGGCGAACCCGGATGACGCGCCGAGCAGTGCCCACGTCGCGCGGCGCGTGTGCGGGTCCCACATTGCGCCGCGCACGGCGTGCGGGTCGCGCCGGGCGATGCGCGACAGGCCTTCGAGCGCCGCGTCCGGGTCGGCCGATGCCGCAGCGGCCTCCACAAGCTCGTCACGGCCCGCGCCTGTCGAGGAGGCGAGCTCGGCGAGAAGCTCTGCGGCGTGGCCGAGACTGCTAAAGCCCGCTCGAGCCAGCCCCGCCAGGGGCGACGTCCGTTCGGTGGTGCTCACGCGACGCGCTCCGCTCAGAGCATCTCCAGGTTGCTCTTCAACTCGAAGGGCGTCACCTGGGTGCGGTACTCCTGCCACTCTCTGCGCTTGTTGCGCAGCACGTAGTTGAAGACCTGCTCGCCCAGTGTCTCGGCCACCAGCTCGGAATCCTCCATCTGCCCGAGCGCGTGGTCGAGGCTTGCCGGCAGCGGAGCGTAGCCGAGCGCGCGGCGCTCCACGTCGGTCAACGACCACACGCTGCCCTCTGCCTCGGCGGGAAGGTCGTAGCCCTCTTCAATGCCCTTGAGCCCCGCCGCAAGCAGCAGCGCGAAGGCGAGGTACGGGTTGGCCGCGGAGTCGAGGCCGCGGTACTCGACGCGCGAGGACTGCCCCTTGTTCGGCTTGTAGCGGGGCACCCGCACGAGCGCGGAGCTGTTGTTGTGGCCCCACGTGATGAAGCTCGGCGCCTCGTCGCCGCCCCACAGCCGCTTGTAGCTGTTGACGAACTGGTTGGTCACGGCCGAGATCTCGCCCGCGTGGCGAAGCAGCCCGGCAATGAACTGGCGGCCGACGTGCGAGAGCTCGTACTTGGCCCCCTCGTCGTAGAACGCGTTGACATCGCCCTCGAACAGCGACATGTGGGTGTGCATGCCGCTGCCGGGCCGCCCCTCGAGCGGCTTCGGCATGAACGTCGCGTACACGCCCTGCTCGATCGCCACTTCCTTGACCACGGTGCGGAACGTCATGATGTTGTCGGCGGTGGCCAGCGCGTCGGCGTAGCGAAGGTCGATCTCGTTCTGGCCGGGACCGCCCTCGTGATGGCTGAACTCGACCGATATGCCGAGGTCCTCGAGCATGCGCACGGAGCGCCGGCGGAAGTCGTTCGCCGTGCCGCCCGGCACGTTGTCGAAATAGCCGGCCGAGTCGACGGGCTCGGGGCCGTCGGGACCGTACCGCGACGACTTCAACAGGTAGAACTCGATCTCGGGGTGCGTGTAGAACGTGAAGCCCAGATCGCCCGCGCGCTGCAGCGCGCGCTTGAGCACGTTTCGCGGGTCGGCGACCGCGGGCGCGCCGTCGGGGGTCGTGATGTCGCAGAACATCCGAGCCGTGGGGTCGATCTCGCCGCGCCACGGCAGGATCTGGAACGTCGTGGGGTCGGGGTGGGCGAGCAGGTCGGACTCGAAGGTCCGGGTCAGCCCCTCGATCGCCGAGCCATCGAACCCGAGCCCCTCGGTGAACGCGCCCTCGACCTCCGCGGGCGCGATCGCGACCGACTTCAGGGTGCCGATGACATCGGTGAACCAGAGGCGGACGAACTTGACACCGCGCTCCTCGATCGTGCGCAGTACGAAGTCACGCTGTTTGTCCATCGCATCCCCTCATCGGGCGGTTTCCGAATGCCAGACTACTGCCCGCGGGGCAGATGGTCAGTCGCCGTCGCGGGCTTCCTCTTCTGCCCAGGCGCGGGCGCGCTCCTGGATGATCTCCGGCGCGCGGGCTGCCTCTTCGGCGGAATCGAAGGGCCCCGCCCTGTCGATGCCGAGCGACTGCGGACCATGTTCGACTTCGCCGCTTTTGAGGTTGTACCAGTACCTCGCTTCGTCGACCGACATGGCGCCCTCCTCTGCCCGCTTCCTCGATCCTATCCAGCGACAGACATCCGAACTCGATGCCGCGCGGCGACTGTCGCTAGGGTATGAGCCATGGCTGCAGCGAATCGTCAGGCAATCGGGGTCGACATCGGCGGGACGGGTATCAAGGCGGGCGTCGTCGATCTCGTCGAAGGCCGCTTGATCACTGACCGCATCAAGGTAGCAACGCCCCCCGGCGCGGAACCGAAAGACGTGCTTGCGGCGGTGACGCAGGTGCTCGAGACGCTTGAGGTCGCCGACAGCGACCTGCCTCTCGGCGTCGCCTTCCCGGCCATCGTGAAGGGCGGCCGCACGATGTCGGCTGCGAACGTCTCCGATCGATGGGTGGGATTTGCCGCGGAGAAGTTCTTCGAGCAAGGCCTAGGGCGCGACATCACGTTCGCCAACGACGCGGATGTCGCCGGCGTCGCCGAGCAGCGCTACGGCGCCGCCAAGGGCGTGGACGGCATGGTTGTGCTCACCACGCTCGGCACCGGTATCGGCACCGCCCTCGTCTACAACGGCATCCTGGTGCCGAACACCGAGCTCGGCCACATCCAGCGCGCGAACCACGGCGGGGATGCGGAGACGTACGCGGCCTTCTCCGCCAAGGAGCGCCACGGGCTCTCTTACGAGAAATGGGCGCGGCGTCTGCAGTGGTACTACAACTACGTCGAGTTCTTGCTCTCCCCCGACCTGTTCGTCGTCGGCGGCGGCGTGTCGAAGCACTCGGAGCGCTTCCTGCCGCTGCTGTCGTTGCGCGCGCCGATCGTTCCCGCTGTGCACCGCAACAACGCGGGGATCATCGGGGCGGCGGCGTTGGCCGCCGACTGAGCGCGGCGCCGCGGCGCTGGCCGCCGGCACAAGCGCGAATGGGCCGGCCTGTACGCCGGGTTCTGTCCGGGGGCCGAAGCCCCGTGGACGGTCATCTCTCTCGGCGACGCGTTGCCGCGCCGCTCTAGCGGCCTACCCGGGGACTCGGCGGGCCGCGTCGTCATCCCCTGTCTGGCCTTGCTCCGGGCGAGGTTTGCCATGCGAGCCGTGTCACCACGGCCCCGGTGGTCTCTTACACCGCCCTTTCACCCTTGCCATCCGGTCCCGTCGGGACCGAATGGCGGTCTGCTCTCTGTGGCACTGTCTCGCGGATCGCTCCGGGTGGGTGTTGCCCACCGCCCTGCCCTGCGGAGCCCGGACGTTCCTCGGTGCGGCCTCCCGCAACGCGACCGTCCAGCCGACCCATTCGCGCCACGCAGTATACCCACCCACGCTGCCGCTTGCTCAGGTTCTGCCAAAGACTCGCGCCCTGATGGTGAGGATTCTCGCCGCCATGGGCTACGGTGGGAGCAGGGAAACACGAGATGCCCCGACACGCGCCTGTGGGAGGTCGCGTGAGCGCTCGACAGAGTACTCAGGTCATCTCGGCAACACAGCTTTTGGGGAGGCTGATTTCATGCGCAGGATCATTGCTGCGACCGCACTTTCGATCGCCGCGGTCGGCTTGTCGTCCGGGGCCGCGCTCGCGGCTGACGACTACACGCCGACGACGTCCGGGGAGACGACTCTCGCCGGCTCCGGCGTGACCGCCACCTGCAACGGCGAGAACCCGTACATCGACTACAACGTCGACCTCACCGGCTCGTCCGGCTCGGGCCACACGGCGTACCTGGAGCTCAGCAAAGGCGGCAACACGAGCACCATCACGCTCGGCGCGCTCGTCGACGGCCAGCTGTCCGGTTCGGTGGAGCGCCCGAGCGGCTGGGCCGCGGGCGACGTGACGGCGACGCTGTACGTCGACCCGGCCGACGCCGCCTCGACGTCGATTCCGCTGTCCGGCGCGTCGTGTGGCGACACGGCCGTGCTGGCCGACGACCCCGACGTGCTCGCGACAACGGGTGGCACCGTGTCGCTGGTCGCCGCCGGTGCAGGCGTCGCCGCTCTGGCCGTGGGCGCGGGCCTGACGCTCCGCCGCCGCCGCGCCGAACGATAGGCTCGCTCTATGGCCGAAAGGCGGGCGATGCGTCCCGACGGGCGTGTCGCCCGTCGGCCGCGTCCGCTCGTCGTCGTGTTGGTGACCGTGGGGCTCGTGCTGGTCGGCGCCATTGGCTGGCTCGTGTTCCGCGGCCTTCAGGCCAAGGACGGCCTTGAGGCATCCGTCAGCGACGCCAAGCAGCTGACGGCGGCAGTCGGCGCCGGCGACTTCGCCGCGGCCGACAAAGCGACAAGCCACCTGGCGCAACACAGCGGGGACGCGGCCGGTGCGACGGGCGACCCGGTCTGGCGAGTCGCCGAGAGCGTTCCGCTTGTCGGGCCCAATCTGACAGCCGTGCGCGTGGCAGCCGAGCAGGCGCACGCCCTGGCCACCGGCGCAGCCGAGCCTGTCCTGGACGCGGCGCAGACTCTGCTCGCCGAAGACGACGCGAGCGACGCCCTGCTGAACGTGGCCGCCTTGCGCGATGCCGAGCCCGCATTGGCGCGCGCCGACGACACCGTCGACACGGCCGCCGACGCGCTGGCGCAGCTGGATGCCAGCGCGCTGCTGCCGACTGTCGCCGACGGCGTCACCCGGTTGCGCGGCGCCGTGGAGCAGGCGGGTCCGGCGGTGCACACCCTCGCTCAGGCGAGCTCGGTCGTGCCCACCATCCTCGGCGCGGATGAGCGCCGCCGCATCCTGCTGATGGTGCAGAACAACGCCGAGCTGCGCACCGGCGGCGGCATCACGGGCACGTTCATCGAGCTCGCGGCCGACAACGGCGCGCTCTCCATCGTGCGTCAGGCCGACTCGTCCGATTTCCCGCGCGCCGACAACCCCCCGGTTCCGCTCCCCCGGTCCACCACTGCCCTCTACGGCGCCACGATCGGCGAGTACGTGCAGAACGTGTCGATCACGGCGGACTTCGTGCTCACCGGACAGTTGGCGTCGGCGTGGTGGAAGGAACGCTTCCACCGTGCTCCCGACACCGTCGTGTCGGTCGACCCGGTGGTGCTGCAGGCGGTGCTGCGCGCACTGGGTCCGGTCAAGACGCCCGACGGCAAGCTGACCGCCGACAACCTCGTCGAACGCCTTCTGGTGGAGCCGTACCAGAAGCTGTCGCAGAGCCAGCAGACCAAGGTCTTCGAGCACGCTGCATCCGCCGTCTTCACAAAGCTCACGCGCGGAACCGACCCGATGAGTCTGACGAAGGCTCTCGCCGAGCCGTTGGACCAGGGGCGCGTCTCGGTGTGGAGCTCGCACGAGGCAGAGCAGGATGTCCTGGCGCAGACGCCGCTGGCGGGCCCCGCCGCCCGGCAACGCGCGGCCGGGCGAGACGCGTACGCCGTTTACTTCAACGACGCGACCGGCGGCAAGATGGACACGTTCCTGGATGTCTCGATCGCCGGGAGCTCTGGTCGATGCGAGGCGGGCGGCTCCGAGCTGGTCGAGGTGTCCGTCACGCTGAAGAACACGGCGCCGGCGCAGGCGGGCAAGCTGTTCCCGACGAGCGTGACCGGCGGAGGCCAGTTCGGGACCAAGCCCGGCGACATCGCGACCTCGGTGGCGGTGTCGGGGCCAAGCAGCGCGTTCTTCGGCGCCGTGACCGTGGACGGCAAGGCCGTGGGTCCGGTGCAGCGCAACGACAACGGATTCATGGTCAGCGCGACGCAGGTCACCGTGGCGCCGGGCGAGTCGACCACCGTCGCGTTCCGCTTCGCCACCGTGGCGACCGAGCCGCGCTCCCCCACGATCCTGCACACGCCGCTCATCTCGGAGCCGAAGCTCGCGGAGGGCGAGCTCGCCTGCGGCTGACACTCACGGCTTGTCGGCTGTGTCCGCGATTCTGAGGTCGAGGGGGAAGTCGACCGGGAAGTCGCCGAACAGCAGCCGTCCTGCCGCCGCGGCGGCGTCTCGCACTGCGTCAGCGACCGCTTCCGCGTGCACCGCCGGGGTGTGCACGATGATCTCGTCGTGCAGGAAGAACGCGAGGTGCGGGCGGGTGGCGAAGGCCGGGCCGGATGCCGGCGCGGCATCCTCCTCTCCTACCGGCGGGAACTGCGCGAGTCTGATCCGCACGTCGGCCAGCCACGCCAGGGCCCATTCTGCGGCCGTTCCCTGCACCACGAAGTTGCGGGTGAAGCGGCCGCGATCACGCGCCCACCGGCGCGCTCGCGTCTCGTCCGCCTCGCGGGCGTCGGGCTCGGCGGCGCGGCGTTGCGCGCCGACCCAGGCCTCGGAAGGCGAAGGAGAGGTGCGGCCGAGCCACGTCGAGACGTGGCCGCCCTCCTCGCCCACCCGCGCAGCCTCGTCGACGAGCCGCATCGCCTTCGGGTAGCCGTTGCGCAACCGGGGCACGAGCCGGCCGCTGTCTCCGGTCGTCGCTCCGTACATGGCGCCCAGCAGAGCGATCTTGGCTTCTGCTCGCGTGGCGACGGCTCCGCTGGACACGACGCCCTCGTACAGGTCACGGCCGCGCGCGGCGCCGGCGAGGCGCTCGTCGCGCGACATCGCGGCGAGCACGCGGGGCTCGAGCTGGGCGACATCCGCCACCACGAGCCGCCACCCCGGGTCCGCGCGCACCACGGGCCGCAGCTGGCGGGGCAGCTGCAGCGCGCCCCCGCCGGACGACGCCCACCGGCCGGTGACGACGCCGGCCGGCACATACACCGGCCGGAACCGGCCTTCGTGCACCCAAGTGTCGAGCCACGCCCACCCGTTCGCGCTGAGCAGCCGCGCGAGCTTCTTGTACTCCAGCAGGGGCGCGATCACGGGGTGAGCCTGCCCCTGCAGCTCCCACTGGCTCGTGGACTCGACGAGCACGCCCACCCGGTGCAGCGCGCGCAGCAGCTTCGGCGGGGAGTCCAGACTCGCGCTCGTGTCGCCGAGCGCGGCGCGGACGCGTTCGGCTGCGTCCTGCACCTTCGCCGGAAGGCCGCCTCCGGACGGCCGGCGGCCCAAGAGTGCGACGAGCAGCTCGTCGTGCGCGGCGGCGTCCCACGGCAACCCCGCCGCCCGCAGTTCGACGGCGATGATCGCGCCCGCCGACTCGGCTGCGAGCAGCAGGCGCAGTCGGCCCTCGTCGGCCGCGTCGAGCGCCTGCTGCTGCCGAGCGAACTCGGCGATCACCTCGTCGACGTCGTGGGGCACGCCGGTCGGGGCCGCGCCATCCAGCTCGAACAACGTCGGCTTCGGCGCGATCTCCTCCGCCGACGCCGCATCCCACGCTGTCGCTGCCCGCAACGAGGCGGCGTGGGGCGCCAGCTCGCTGTCGCGCAAGATGGCGTGGCTCAGCCGCAGGTCGTGGCAGCGGGAGACGCGCACTCCCGCCGCAAGCAAGGGCGCGTACCAGGCCGGCGTGTCGTTCCACACCCAGCGGGGCGCGGTCGCCCCCTCCTGCGACGACACCCACGCGGGCAGATCCGCGACGTGCACGCGTGCCAGTTCTGCGCCCGACCGGTCCAGCGACACAGCTACGACCGTGCTGTCCGCGCGACCGAGGACGACCCACGACGCCGCTGGCATCGTATCGGTCACCGGTGGCGGACGCGGCGCCTCACAGGCCGGACTCCTCGGTCCGCACCAGAATGCACTCGCACTCTGGACACGTCACGACCGCGTTCTCGTCGGCCTGGCGAATCGTCTGCAGGTCGGTGCCGGACAGCACCATGTGGCATCCCTCGCAGGTCTGGCGACGCAAAAGGGCCGCGCCCGCGCTGCGGGTCGCCAGGCGCTCGTAGAGTGCAAGCAACTCGCCGGCGAGGCCTCCCGCGACCGCGCTGCGATCGCGCGTCGCCGCATCGAGAGCCGCCGTCGCGTCCGCGACGACCGCCTGCGCCTCCGTGCTGAGCCGCGCTCCTTCGTCGTTGGTGACCGCGATGAGCGCCTCTTGCGCGGCCACTGCCGCCTCTGCCTCTTCGAGCCGCTCCATCACCTCGAGCTCGGCATCCTCGAGGTCGCTCTTGCGTTTGGCGAGGGAGGCGATCTCGTGCTCGAGCCCCTGCGCGTCCTTGGCGTTGGTGACGGCCTGGAGCCGCTGCGCGTCGCGCTCAGCGCGGGCGTCGACGATCGAGACATCCGATTCGATCCGGGTGAGCTCCGCCTGCAGGTCGTCGCGCGCGCCCAACCTGGTGGCGAGCTCTTGCGACAGTTCTTGGCGTTGCGCGATCAGAGCCTGCACACGCACGGCCTGCGGGGGCTGGCGGCGGGTCTGGTCGGCGTGGCGGATCCGCGCGTCGAGGGCGGCGAGATCGAGGAGTCGCCGCTGATCGGCGGGTGACGCGTTCACGCGTCCAACCTACGACACCGGCCTGCCTAGACTGAACCCGAGGGCCTTTAGCTCAGCGGGTAGAGCAACTGGTTTACACCCAGTAGGTCGTCGGTTCGATCCCGGCAGGGCCCACCCAGAGTGTCTTACGGGAACACGCGACATCAGTAGATGTTGGGTGTTCCCGTTTCGCTTCCTTGCCTCCGCGCGCTTCGCTGACGATCGTCTTGAACGGCTCCGCGAGGCGCGGGCGTAGCTGCTCGTCGTCGGTGATCTCCAGCCGCGTGTAGTACGCCTGGTTCGCCAACCTCCGATTCCCGTCGTCCGAGCGCTCGTAGGCGCGGTGTGGGTCGGTCAGCAGGCGCAGGGAGTCGTGGAGGAACGCCCGCGCCCGTGCGTGGTGTTCATCGTCCTGGGCGAGACGTTGTTCGATGTCGGCAAGGCCCGCGCGGATGCGGTCTTGGTGCCGCTTCAACGTGGGTAGGTCGATGGCGTCGGCGAAGTGCGCCGCCAGCAGCTTGTCGCTCTCGGCTTCGAGCCTGGCGCGGTTGGCGGTGAGGTCGGTGAAGTCCTGGTCCCATCCGGCGCTCTGCTCATCGAACGCGGCATCGACTTCGGCGGCGAGATGTCGGTAGTCTTCCTCGCTGATCGTAATGTCTCTGTAGGAGTCCTCGACCGGACGCTCAGCAACCTGGACGGGCACGGCGCGTCGGGTGCAGGTGGTCTTCTTCGCGGCGCGGCTGGAGCAGACGAAGTAGGCGTAGGTGGTGCCGCGCGGGTTGGTCTACCTCGACCGCCGGGCCGAACTCATCCACCGCTTCATGATCGAAGTGTGCAATGGCAACCAGCCGCACCTGCACGACCTCTTTGACGGAGCCTGATCGGCAACAGGGCCGGTGTGGACTCGCCGACTCGTCGCGCTTCCGAGTGGGAGAATGTTGAAACCCCGGCCGTGTGATCGGCTCCGAGGAGCTACAGGGACGGTTCCGGGGTGTTCACACGCCAGACTACCTCAGGAGCAGCGATGACGCACCACTCTGGCGAGACGTCGGAGTGGGAGTTGATGCGTCGGCACTTCTCCGACGAACGCCTCCGCCTCTACCTGACCGCGACCGACGGTGATGAAGAGGCCGCGGCACGCTTGTACCAGTGGAACAGCCGCTGTGTACCAGTGGAACAGCCGCTGCTCGGCAGCGTTCTGGGAAGCCCTCGGCTACCTGGAAGTCTCCCTCCGCAACGCTCTCGACGCACGCCTGATGCTACGTCAGCGCAATCAGGGGCAGGCTCGGCACTGGGTGTTCGACGACGCTCGACTGTTGGGCCGTGACGCCCGTGGGGTTGGTCGTCACTCTTATCCATACCTAGACATCGCAACCGCGATCCGCCGGGTACAGGCCAACGGGAAGCCGCTCGACCCTGCGCAGATCATCTCGGAACTGCCTTTCGGGTTCTGGCATCAGCTTGTTGCCCGGAGGCAGATGTTCCTCTGGCCGGACCTCGCCGCCGCGTTCGCCCATGCCCCGAACCGTTCCCCGGTCCCGGTGCGGAATCGACTCGCCAGGATGCGTGATCTACGCAACCGCATCGGGCACCATCACCGCATCTGGTCGCTCGACCTCGATGCTCGGTGGGATGACTTGCTGACCCTGGCCGGGTGGATCGACCCCGTGTTGCGCACCTGGATCGAGACAAACACGGGCGTCCCCCTTGCACTCACAGTGCGCCCATGAAGTCGCGTGCCGTTCTCACCGCAACTCCCGCGTCTTCGCCCACACCGTGCCCCGGTGAACCCCGAACCGGCGCGCCAGCGCGTTCACGCTCACGCCCTGCGCGCGGGATGTTCGCATAGCGTCCACTTCCGCCTCAGTGAGCCGTGTTCGAGCGCGTCTCCTTGGCTCCGCCGCCGCGATGAGTGGATCGTCGGGCTCGCCCACGGGCTCGACGGCGACCCCAAGCTCCTGATTCCATGCGTAAACCAGTCTCTCAACCCGTGGTCGTCTGTTCCCGCAGCGTTCCATTGCGCCCACCCAATGTTGGATGTTCAAGCTTCCGACAAGAGCAGTTTTGGCGTCTGCCCCTGCCTGTACCAGCTCGTCGTAGGCGAGCGCATCGGCATGGAGCGCGGTGGCGAACAGGGCATCGAAGGGTTTGCCGTGGTCGGCGGTCACGATGTCGGTGCCGTCGTGCTCGTAGACGCTGATCCGGTCGAAGAACGCTTGGTTGCAGATGCGCCGCAGGGAGTCGTCCAGGCTCATGTAGATCGCGTGGGCGTTGCCGGCCAGGGCCAGGCAGTCCCAGATCCACCGTTGTTCTGACAGTCCCGTGGTGCGCCAGGTCGCGCAACTGCTGCGAGAGCGCCGAGCAGCTCGCAAAGCACTTGCGAGAAGGCAACCTGACCGTGACGGCCGCGTGCTGATGCTGGTCGCCAGCGCGCGATACTGGTTCCGAATACCCACGGTCGGTATCTCACTGGCGACGGGCACGTGCGTGCTGGGAGCCTTGTTCGGAGTCATCGGCTGACGAGAGCAGCGTCTCAGCGACGAGGACGCTCCGAGCACACAGCGTGCCGCACACTCCCCTGCCAGCCCTCACCGCCGGCACATATCACATTGATATCCAGGCTAGGATCACTTCTCAGGTTGGCGGTGGAAGCCCGCGACCGTCCCCACCGACGACCGAGGAAGCCTGTGTCCGATCGCCGCATCCCTCCGCGCCCGCGCCTTCTCGTGACCACCCTGATCGCCTCTCTCGTGCTCGTTGCCGCCGGGGCGGGCTCCGCCCACGCCGTGCGTGTCGAGGACAATGTCTCGCCGAACACGACCAATTACGACATGCAGGGCAGCAATGCCTACCACGCCTACGCGGCCGAGGGGGAGTGGATCCACTTCTGGGGCAGTACCGGCTCCACGACGATCACCGCTCCCGACGGCACCGTCATCGGGCCCGCTACGGCGAACAGCGCCACGATCTCCACGCCGATCCAGGTGACGGTGGCGACGGAAGGCGTGTGGGTCGTGCAGACCGGGGGCAGCCTCAACAGCGAAAGCAGCACCGCCCAGAACTGGTCGTTCGCCGTCTACGACGGGAATCCGGGATTCACGGGCGGCACCAATCCTCGTAGCCAGACCGTGGCGACCGGCGTCAGCGAGATCACGGGGCGAGTGTGGACGGAGGCATACAACATCAGCCAGAGCGGCGGAACCAGCTACCTGAAGGAGCTCACCTTCTGGCTGCTCAATGACAGCGGCTACCAGTACGCGCTGACCCTGCGCAACTACAACGGGGTCAACTCGACGGTCACCGCGACCTCCCTCGGCTTGCCGGTCGGACTGACGAGTGCCGGCGTGGCCACCGAGGACCAGTGCACGCCCTCCTACCAGTCGTTGGATGCGAACACCAACCCGACCGGCCCGCCGACGGTGCCCTGTTCCGTGCCCTACCGCGTCTTCTTCGAGGAGCCGAACACCGACCTCCCGGTGAGCGCCTCAGCGTGGGATTCGACCGCGGCGGCCACCGTCACCCAGGTGATCAAACCTGAGCCGGTCGACCCGGAGACGCTGTCGGCGACGGATTTCACGTACACGCCGACTTCGTCGGAATCCGCGGCGGGTGTGTTCTCCTACGACCTGGGAGACAACTTCTTCGGAGGGTACAGCCTGCAGATCGACGTCAACAACGACGGCGACTACGACGATGCCGTCGACCGTGTCATCGAGCTCGGCGCCGCGGGGGAACCGATCGAGTACGAGTTCGACGGCCTCGACGGCGAAGGCAACACGATCGCCCCGTGCACGCAGCTGAGCGCCCGCGTCTACGTCGACCGGATCGGCGAAGTGCACGTGGTGCAGACCGACGTGGAGGCCCGCACGATCGAGCTGATCCGGCAGAACGGCCCGTCCACCGGCACCGACGTCATCTACTGGGACGACACCAACACCTCCTCTCGCGGCAACACCACATCCGTCACGGATGGCACCTCGGGCGTGGCCAGCACGGGCGGCGTGCACGGGTGGACGTACGGGACCAACTCCTGGGGCAACAACAAGTACATCGACGACTGGACGTACGTGGAGGCCGACCGCGACGCGGCCACCCTCGTCACCCCCGGCACGTGCCTGCAGGTCGCGAAGACCTCGTCAGCCGACGACAACGACGCCTCCGCCTCGGTCGGGGACACCGTCGAGTACACCGTGACCGCGACGAACATCGGCGACGCCGACTTCACGGCGGACGACCCCGCGGTGCTGGTGGACGACCTGTCAGGCGTGCTGGACGTCGCCGACTACAACGACGACGCCCAATCCGATCCCACCGATGGCGCGATCACGTATTCGCAACCGCGACTCACGTGGACGGGCCCCCTGGCGGCGGGCGATTCGGTCGAGCTGACCTACTCCGTGACGGTCACGGATGCCGGAGGCGACGGCGCGGGCCGCAACGTCGCCTTCGGGATCCCGTCGGGAGAGGATGCCGACGATGTCGACACGCCGGCGTGCGACGAGGACGGCTACGACAGCGACACCAATCTGTATTGCGCCTCGACGTCGTTCTCGGTGCCGAGCCTGCGCATCGAGAAGCAGTCCGACGTGACGAGCCTGCCCGCCGACGGCGCGACCGTGACGTACACCGTGACGGCCACCAACACCGGCCCCGGCGCGTACACGACCGCCTCCCCCGCGATCGTCGTCGACGATCTCAGCGACGTCCTCGACGACGCGACACTCGACGAGGACTCGCTCACGGCCAGTGTCGGCGATGACCCGACGCTCGACGGCGAGCGTATCGTCTGGACGGGCGCCCTCGTGTCGGGCCAGTCGGTCGCGATCACGTACACCGTGACCTACGAAGAGGGGGCGGGCGACGCGACGCTCGTCAACGTCGCTTTTGGCCCCACCGACGTCGATGAAGACACGCCGACGTGTGATCCGCGCACGGACGACGGCCTTGACGAGGCGACGGGTGTGCCGTGCGACGCCACCTCGCTGCCCGGATCGGATCTGACCGTGACCAAGAGCGCGAGCGCTGCGTCCGGCACGAACGTGGAGCCTGGCGACGTGCTGACCTACACGCTGACGTTCGCCAACGACGGCGAGGCCGACGCGACGGTGGACTACACCGACACGACGACAGGCCTGTCGGACGACGCCACGATCGCGGACATCGTCTCCGAGGACCTGACCGCGGTCGCTTCGGGAGATCCGCTCGAACAAATCGTCGTCACCGGCACGGTGCCGGCCGGCGCGTCGTACACCGTCACCTACACCGCCACAGTCCTGCCCTTCGCCGACCAGGGCGACAGCATCCTGGCGAACTTCCTGCTGCCCACCGGAGCCGAGCCGCCGGCCTCTGTCGGACTCGACTCGTGCGTTCCCGGCTCCGATGACTGCACGATCCACTTCGTGCCGCACCTGATCGTGACCAAGACGGCCGACCCGGCCTCCGGCACTGCGGTGCAGAGCGGCGACGTGCTGACCTACACGCTGCAGTTCGCGAACGAGGGCACCGGCGCGGCCACGGTCGATCACGTCGACGACCTTTCCGGCGTGCTGGACGACGCGACGCTGACGGCCGACCCATCGACTCCCGGCGACACCCTCACGCCCGTCGTCGACGGAGAGACGGTGGTGATCGCGGGCGCGGTCGCGGCCGGCACGACCGAGACCGTCACGTACCGGGTGACAGTGAACCCGGACGGCTCCCATGGCGACAACGTCTTGTCGAACTACGTGTTCGCGGCCGACGCGACCCCGCCGACGACCTGCGAGTCCGATGACACCGCATGCACGACGCACGCGGTGGGTGAGTTGTCGGTTGCCAAGAGCGTCGACCCGGCATCGGGATCGGACGTCGCTCCGGGAGACACGCTGCGCTACACGCTGAGCTTCGAGAACGTCGGGACCGGCGCCTACGACGTCGACCTCGTCGACGACCTTTCGAACGCGCTCGACGACGCCGATCTCACTGATGAGCCGGCGTCGCTGTCAGGGCACGTCCTGCCCGGCGCCGTGACCGCCGATCAACGCCTGCCGCTGACGGGCACGCTCCCGGCCGGCGAGAGCGACCAGGTCGGCTACACGCTCACGGTGCACGACGAGGCCGACCTCGGCGACGGCGTGATCGCGAACTGGGTGCTGGATCCGGATGCGGCAACGCCCAGCACCTCCTGCGAGGTGGACGCCACGACCCCGTGCACGGTCAACGGCGTCGTGCTGTCGGCGAACGACAACACGAGCGACGACGACACGACCGACGACGAGGCGAGCGACGACGAGCTGGCAGCGACGGGGGCGCAGCTGACCTCTGCTGCAGTCCTGTTCGCGCTGCTGCTCACTGCGGCCGGCGGCGTGCTGTACGCGCGCCGCTCTCGTCGAGCCTGAGTCCCCTGTGCCGGGCCGGCGCTTCCCCACGCGCCGGGCACGCGGCGCCTAGCGTCGCGTTCGTGACGGAGCGGCCGAGACGTCGAGTTGAGGATGGCGTCCGCCCAGCGACGACCACGCGCTCGCCGTGCCCGCCGCAGCGTGCTCCGCGGCCCGCACGGCCCGCTCGTCCGCCCACTCGTTGAGGACATGCCCGCGGTGGCCGCGGACGTGCTCGAGCACGGCGTCAGGCAAGCCGGCCGCGCGCCGCGCGTCGCGGACGGCGATGAGCTGCTCGAGGATGGCGCGGTTCTTCGTCGGCGCGCCCGTGGAGGTCTTCCACCCCCGGCGGCGGTGGCCGTCCATCCACGACACGTAGGTGTCGATCGCGTATCTGGAGTCTGCCTGCACCACGAGCTCGTCCACCTCTGGGTGGTCCTCGAGCGCGTGCAGAAGGCCGAGCAGCTCGCCGATGTTGTTCGTGCCCTCCGTCAAGGCCCCGGCCGCCCAGTGTCCGTCCTCGCCGACCCACGCCCAGCCGGTGGGGCCCGGGTTGCCCTTGCACGCGCCGTCGGTGGCCACGACATAACGGGAAGTCACGGCGCAAGGCTACCCACATCGCCGCGTCGTGGCGCACTCGAGGCTGCGAACCGCAGGATCGCGAGGCGTCAGCCGTGCGAAAGTGGCTAGGCTGAGGAGCGCCTGCCGTTTGTCAAATGGCGACAAGTGACGGGCGCCTGCTGTTACTCACTTGGCACAACCCGCCAGTCGACGAAAGGCCGCACGTGACCGTCCACAATCAGGATCCGTACTCCCAGGGCCACACCGACAGCGATCCCGACGAGACCGCGGAATGGCAGGAGTCGCTCCAGCAGCTCGTCGACGCGAAGGGCTCCGGCCGCGGTCGCGAGGTCATGCTCAGCCTGCTGCAGAAGTCGCACGAGCTGCACCTCAACGTGCCGCAGGTGCCGACAACCGACTACATCAACACCATCGCTCCCGAGAACGAGCCCGAGTTCCCCGGCGACGAGTCGGTCGAGCGACGCTACCGCCGCTGGATCCGGTGGAACGCCGCCATCACCGTCCACCGAGCGCAACGCCCGGGCATCGGCGTGGGCGGGCACATCTCCACCTACGCCTCGTCGGCGTCGCTCTACGAGGTCGGCTTCAACCACTTCTTCCGCGGCCTTGACGACCCGTCCGGCGGCGACCAGGTCTTCATCCAGGGGCACGCCTCCCCCGGAATCTACGCGCGCTCGTTCCTCGAGGGCCGGCTGAGCGAAGCCCAGCTCGACGGCTTCCGGCAGGAGAAGTCGCAGGCGCCCAACGGCATCCCCTCCTATCCGCACCCCCGGCTCATGCCGGAGTACTGGCAGTTCCCCACCGTGTCGATGGGCATCGGCCCGATCAACGCGATCTACCAGGCGATGACCAACAAGTACCTCACCAACCGCGGCGTCAAAGACCTGTCCAACAGCCGCGTGTGGGCATTCCTCGGCGATGGCGAGATGGACGAGGTGGAAAGCCGCGGGCAGCTCCAGGTCGCCGCGAACGAAGGCCTGGACAACCTGACCTTCGTCGTCAACTGCAACCTGCAGCGCCTCGACGGGCCCGTGCGCGGCAACGGCAAGATCATCCAGGAGCTCGAGGCGTTCTTCCGCGGCGCGGGGTGGAATGTCATCAAGGTCGTGTGGGGCCGTGGCTGGGACCCGCTGCTGGCCGCCGACCGCGACGGCGCGCTTGTCCAGCTGATGAACGCGACCCCCGACGGCGACTACCAGACGTACCGTGCCGAAGACGGCAAGTTCATCCGCGACCACTTCTTCGGGCGCGACGAGCGCGCGGCCGCGCTCGTGAAGGACTGGTCGGACGAAGACATCTGGGGCAAGCTCAGCCGCGGCGGCCTGGACTACCAGAAGGTCTACGCGGCCTACAAGACCGCCGTCGCGCACAAGGGCCAGCCGACGGTCATCCTCGCCAAGACGATCAAGGGGTACAGCCTCGGCTCGCACTTCGAGGGGCGCAACGCGACCCACCAGATGAAGAAGATGACGCTGCAAGACCTCAAGGACTTCCGCGACACGCTGCGCATCCCGATCTCCGACGGGCAACTGGAAGAGAACCCGTACCTCCCGCCGTACTTCAACCCGGGCGCCGAAGACGAGACGATCCAGTACATGCGCGAGCGCCGGCGCGCCCTCGGCGGGTTCCTGCCGGAGCGGCGCGCCACCCACGTGCCGATCACGCTCCCCGACGACAACACGTACGCTCAGATGAAGAAGGGGTCGGGCACACAGGAGATTGCCACGACGATGGCGTTCGTGCGGCTCCTTAAAGACCTACTGCGGGTCAAGGGCTTCGGACACCGCATCGTGCCGGTCATCCCCGACGAGGCGCGCACGTTCGGCATCGACGCGTTCTTCCCGAGCGCCAAGATCTACAACCCGAACGGCCAGAACTACACGGCGGTCGACCGCGAGCTGCTCCTCGCCTACAAGGAGAGCCCGCAGGGCCAGATCGTGCACGTCGGCATCAACGAGGCCGGCGCCGTCGCGGCGTTCACGGGGCTGGGCACGTCGTACGCCACGCACGGCGAGCCGCTCATCCCGGTGTACGTCTTCTACTCGATGTTCGGATTCCAGCGCACCGGCGACGCCCAGTGGGCTGCCGCCGACCAGATGGCGCGCGGGTTCGTGATCGGCGCCACGGCTGGCCGGACCACACTCACCGGCGAAGGCCTGCAGCACGCCGACGGGCACTCGCTGCTGCTCGCGTCGACAAACCCGGCGACGGTGTCGTACGACCCCGCGTACGGCTACGAGATCTCGCACATCGTGCAGTCCGGGCTCGATCGCATGTACGGCGGCAACCACCCCGACCCGAACGTCATGTACTACCTGACCGTGTACAACGAGCCCATCGTCCAGCCCGCCGAGCCCGAGGGAGTGGATGTCGAGGGCATCGTCCGCGGCATCCACCGCATCTCCGTCGGCGAAGGCGACGGTCCGCGCGCGCAGCTGCTCGCGTCGGGGGTCGGCGTGCCGTGGGCACTGGAGGCCCAGCGGCTGCTGCGCGACGACTGGGGCGTGCAGGCGGATGTCTGGTCGGTCACCTCGTGGTCGGAGCTTCGCCGCGACGGCCTCGCCGCCGACGAGCACAACTTCCTCCACCCGCACGAGGAGCCCCGCACGGCCTACGTGACCGAGAAGCTGCGCGACGCCGCAGGCCCCGTGATCGCGGTCAGCGATTTCATGCACGCCGTGCAAGACCAGATCCGCCCGTGGGTGCCCCAGCGCTTCGCCACGCTCGGCGCCGACGGGTTCGGGTTCTCGGACACACGCGCCGCGGCGCGTCGGTTCTTCAAGATCGACGGCCCCTCGGTCGTGGTGCGCACCCTGCAGGCCCTCGCCGAGGACGGCGCGGTCGATCGAGGCCTCGCAGGCCACGCCATCGAGAAGTACCGGCTCTTCGACGTCAACGCCGGCACGAGCGGCAGCGCGGGCGGCGAGAGCTGACCCGCAGGATGTCGTCGCCGACATCGCCGATGGACAAGACCGACACCCTCGCGTGGCTGCGCCGGATCTCCGGCGACCTCGCGACAGCCACTCTGCGGCGCCTGGAGGAGTCGCTGCCGTGGTACGCGGAGATGCCGCCGGCGCGGCGATCCGCGGTCGGGCTCGTCGCGCAGGCGGGCATCACCTCGTTCATCCAGTGGTACGACGAGCCCGCCTCCACGCCGTGGATCGCTGCCGACATCTTCGCCGCTGCGCCGCGCGAGCTGCTGCGCAGCGTCAGCCTGCAGCAGACACTGCAGCTGATCCGGGTCACGGTGGAGGTGACCGAGGAGCGCGTCGCGGGCAAGGGCGCGCACTTGCGCGAGGCGATCCTGCTGTACTCCCGCGAGGTGGCCTTCGCCGCCGCCGACGTGTACGCCCGGGCCGCCGAAGCCCGCGGGCTGTGGGACGCCAGGCTCGAGGCGCTCGTGGTCGACTCGATCCTCACCGGCGAGACCGACGAGGAGCTCCCGAGCCGCATCGCGGCCCTCGGCTGGCACGGCCACGGCGCGGTGTGCGTGCTGGTCGGCACGACTCCCCCGCAGTTCGACGTCGACCAGCTGCGGCGCACGGCGCGCAAGCTCGGCGTCGATGTGCTGATCGGCGTGCAGGGGTCGCGGCTCGTGCTGGTCATCGGGCGCGCACAGCTTCCCGCCCGGGCGGGAGACGAGCGCGCGCCCGACCTGCCCTTCACCGAGATCGCAAAGCAGCTCGAACCGGGATTCGGACCGGGCTATCTCGTGCTCGGCCCGGCCGTCGCAGCCCTCGTCGACGCGAGCCAGAGCGCCCGTGCCGCCCTTGCCGGCTTCGCGGTCGCCCGCGGCTGGCGCAACGCGCCGCGCCCGGTCGAGGCCGACGACCTGCTGCCGGAGCGCGCGCTCGCAGGCGATCCGCTGGCCAAGCACACCCTCGTGGAGCGCATCTACCGCCCGTTGCAGGCGCACTCGAGCGACCTCGTCGCGACGCTGTGGAGCTATCTCGACAACGGCCGGTCGCTGGAGGCGACCGCCCGCGAGCTGTTCGTGCACCCGAACACCGTGCGGTACCGCTTGAAGCGCGTCTCGGACGTGATCGGCTGGGATGCCACAGGCCCGCGCGAGGCGCTGATATTGCAGACCGCGCTGATTCTCGGCTCCGTCGGGCACGCGGATGTCCGACGCCGCCCGGGCGCGGCGCGGCGGGCCCAGACCTGACGCTCGGGCCCGATTGTCCGGCGCGCACAACCGAATCCGGCATTCTTGTCAGAGCACGACCGGTAGCGGGTATCAGAGTTTGGCAGACTAAGACGGTGATCGTCGTCGTATGCCCTGGTCAGGGCTCGCAGACCCCCGGCTTCCTGGAACCCTGGCTCGCGCTCGACGGCGCGCGCGAACGCTTGGAGCAGTACGCGGACGCGGCGGAGGTGGATGTCGTCGAGCACGGCGTGCACTCCGAGGCCAGCGTCATCCGCGACACGAGCATCGCGCAGCCGCTGATCGTGGCGGCCAGCCTGCTCGCGTGGCACGCGCTGAGCGAGCGCGTCACGAAGGGCGAAGTGGGCGGCATCGCCGGGCACTCGGTCGGCGAGCTGGCCGCGCTCGCGGGCGCGAACGTGCTCTCCGATCTCGACGCCATGCGCCTGGTCGGCATCCGCGGACGGGCGATGGCCCACGCGGCCGCCTTCGAGATCACCGGAATGAGCGCGGTGCTCGGCGGAGTCGAAGACGAGGTGCTCGCTCGGCTCGACGATCTGGGGCTCACCGCGGCCAACCACAACGGCTCCGGCCAGATCGTCGCCGCGGGCGGGATCGGGCAGCTCGACGAGCTGCGCCAAGAGCCGCCGCGCGGGTCCCGCATCGTGCCCCTGCAGGTCGCGGGCGCGTTCCACACGGTGTTCATGGCCTCCGCCGTCGACCGCCTACGCGACGCGGCCGCCGAGGTCCCCGTCTCCGACCCCACGATCACGCTGTGGACCAACCATGACGGCTCGGTCGTGGCATCCGGCCGCCAGGCCCTCGACCTGCTCGTCGGCCAGGTCGCCTCTCCTGTGCGCTGGGACCAGTGCATGGCCTCGTTCGCCGACCACGGTGTCACCGGCATCATCGAGCTCGCCCCCGCCGGCACGCTCGTGGGGCTGGCCAAGCGCGCGCTCAAGGGCGTTCCGGCGGTCGCGGTGCGCACCCCCGACGACCTCGACGAGGCCGTCGCTCTCATCGCCGGGGACCACTCGTGACCGCGTTGAAGCAGGCCGCAGGGCCCGCGTGCACGCGGATCTACGCGTACGGCGCCGCCCGCGGCGAGAACGCGGTGCCCAACGACGACCTCGTGGGCCCGATCGACTCCAGCGACGAGTGGATCCGCCAGCGCACCGGCATCGTGACGCGGGCGCGTGCCCACCACGGCACGAACGCGATCGATTTGGCCTCGGCGGCCGCCGCCGAGGCGGTGCGCCGCTCGGGCGTGGAGCCGTCGAGCGTGGACGCGGTCATCGTCGCCACGATCAGCAATCCGCGCCAGACCCCGTCGGTGTCGGCCATCGTGGCCGACCGCATCGGCGCGAACCCGGCGGCCGCGTACGACCTCAACGCGGCGTGCGCGGGCTTCGCGTACGGCGTGGCGCAGGCCGACGCTCTCATCCGCGCCGGCGCCGCGCACTACGCGGTCGTGGTCGGCGCCGAAAAGCTCAGCGACATCGTCGACCCGACCGACCGCAGCATCTCGTTCCTGCTCGGCGACGGCGCCGGCGCGGTCGTCGTCGGCCCCAGCGACACCCCCGGCATCGGCCCGACGGTGTGGGGGTCGGATGGCTCGAAGTCCGACGCCGTCACGATGAACCACACGCTGACCGAGTTCCGCGACGGCCAGTCGCCGTGGCCGACGCTGCGCCAGGAAGGCCCGACGGTCTTCCGCTGGGCCGTGTGGGAGATGGTGAAGGTCGCCCGCCAGGCCCTCGAGGCGGCGGGCGTGGAGGCATCCGATCTCGCCGCTTTCGTGCCGCACCAGGCCAACATGCGCATCATCGACGAGTTCGCGAAGCAGCTGAAGCTGCCCGACACGGTCGTGATCGGGCGCGACATCGAGACCACCGGCAACACGTCCGCCGCGTCGATCCCCCTCGCCACGCACCGTCTGCTCGAAGAGCACCCAGAGCTCAGCGGCGGGCTCGCGCTGCAGATCGGGTTCGGGGCCGGTCTCGTGTTTGCCGCGCAGGTCGTCGTGCTGCCGTGATCGACCGACCCTAGACTGAACAGCGGCCTCGCGCCCTCATCAGATCCACCGACCCAAGGAGACACCCCATGGCATTCACCAACGACGAGGTCCTCGCCGGACTCGCAGAGCTGATCACGGACGAGACCGGAATCTCAGCAGACGAGGTCGCGCTGGAGAAGTCCTTCACCGACGACCTCGACATCGACTCGATCTCAATGATGACGATCGTCGTCAACGCCGAGGAGAAGTTCGGCGTGACGATCCCCGATGACGAGGTGAAGAACCTCAAGACCGTGGGTGACGCCGTCACCTACATCGCGTCGAACCAGGCGTGACATCCGCGGGCGGACGCTGCGCGCGTCCGCCCGCCTCCCTGCCCCCCGAACGAGGATCCCCACGAATGAGCAATCCGCGCATCGTCATCACCGGCATCGGAGCCACGTCGCCGATCGGCGGCACGGCCCCGGACAGCTGGTCCGCCCTGCTGGGCGGCGCGTCCGGCGCGCGCCCCCTCGAGCACGACTGGGTGGAAGAGCTGCAGCTGCCCGTGACGTTCGCCGCCGAGGCGCTCGTTCGGCCCGACACGGTGCTGGCGCGTCCTGTCGCCAAGCGACTCGACCCGTCGTCGCAGTTCGCGCTCGTGGCCGCGATGGAGGCGTGGGAGGACGCGGGGAGCCCCGACGTCGAGCCCGACCGGCTCGGGGTCGACTTCGCCACCGGCATCGGGGGCGTGTGGACCCTGCTCGACGCGTGGGACACCCTGCGCGAGAAGGGCCCGCGCCGCGTCATGCCCATGACGGTGCCGATGCTCATGCCGAACTCGGCCGCGGGCAATCTCTCCCTCCACTTCGGCGCGCGCGCCTACGCGCGCACGGTCGCGAGCGCGTGCGCGTCGAGCACCGAGTCGATCATCGCCGCTGTCGAGCACCTGCGCGACGGCCTCGCGGACGTCGTCATCGCCGGCGGCACGGAGGCCGCCATCCACCCCATCACGATCGCCTCGTTCGCCTCGATGCAGGCATTGTCCAAGCGCAACGACTCCCCCGCGACCGCGTCGCGCCCGACGAGCGTCGACCGCGACGGCTTCGTCATGGGCGAGGGCGCCGCGGTGCTCATCCTCGAGCGCGAGGACCACGCGAGGGCCCGTGGCGCCAAGATCTACGGCGCCGTGGTCGGCGGCGGTGTGACGGCCGACTCGTACCACATCACCGCGAACGACCCGGAGGGCGTCGGGGCGGCCCGCGCTGTGCGCATGGCGCTGGAGATGGCGGATGCCTCGCCCGACGACGTCACGCACATCAACGCGCACTTGACCTCCACGCCGGTGGGCGACCCCAACGAGTACCAGGCGCTGAAGACGATCTTCGGCTCGCGCGTGGACGAGATCCCGGTGTCGGGCACGAAGTCGTCGACAGGCCACTTGCTCGGCGGCACTGGCGCGCTCGAGGCCGTGTTCACGATCCTCGCGCTGCGCGACGGCGTCGCGCCGCCGACGATCAACATCACCGAGCAGGACCCCGACGTGCCGTTCCGCGTTTCGACCGAGCCGCAGCCAATCGGGTCTGGCCCGCACCTCGCGATCAGCAACTCGTTCGGCTTCGGCGGCCACAACGCCGTCGCCGCCTTCACGTCGGCCTGACGCGCCCCAGACGAACGGACGCCCCTCGGTGAAGCCATACCGAGGGGCGTCCCCTGTGTGTCGAGTCAGGCGGCGGCGATTCGCTTTTCCAGCGCCGGGAAGTGGTCACCGGCATCCGGTAGTCGCGCCTCGCCGCGCCTGAAACCTTCTCTTGAGTTGTGTCGTGTCGCCGCTGTTCGTCTCACGTCGCGGCGTGTCTCATCCCACCCGTGTCTCATCCCACCTTGTGCAGCCATACCACCGGCGCGTCGTCGCTCGCGTGCCGGAATGTCTCCAGCTCGTCGTCCCACGCGGTGCCCAGCGCCACGGCAAGCTCGCGCTGCAGTTCGAACGCGTCGCCGGCAGCGACCTCCATCGCGTAGCGGATGCGGTCTTCGCCGATCACGACGTTGCCGGCCGCGTCGGTCTGTGCGTAGTGGATGCCCAGGCCCGGCGTGTGCAGCCAGCGACCGCCGTCGCTGCGCGGCGTCGGGTCTTCGGTCACCTCGAAGCGCAGGTGCTCCCAGCCGCGGATGGCCGTGGTCAACTGCGCGCCGGTGCCGGCGGGGCCCTCCCAGTAGAACTCGGCGCGGCGCGAGCCGGCGAGCACGGGCTGGTCGGCCCAGTCGAAGCTGACCGGCCGCCCAAGCGCGCGGCCGACCGCCCACTCCAGGTGGGGGCACAACGCTCGTGGCGCGGAGTGAATGAAGATCACTCCCCGCGCCTGTGGTGTCGCCATCCGTCTCTCCGTTCCTCAGGTGCGTCTTCCCCTACGACCTGCGTCACGCGAGCATGGCTCTTGCGTTGTGGCCCCATTATCACCCATGCGGGCGTCGAATGACAAGCGTGTGATTCGGCGCGTCTCCTCGGCTATGAGCGCGGATGCCGAAGACACCCGCCCGTAGGATGGACTCGGTTCGAGCCCCGATAGCTCAGCCGGTCAGAGCAGCGGACTCATAATCCGTCGGTCGCGGGTTCAAGCCCCGCTCGGGGCACGAGGCACAGCAAGGAGCCCCGGTCCGAAGACCGGGGCTCCTCTCGCGAGCTGAGGCGGATCAGGCCTCGCTCATGACCTGCGCGACCTCGGCCTGGCCGCGGGCGGCGTAGTACGCCGCGCGCGCGGCATCCTTCCGCGCCTGCTCGGCGTAGCCGGCGTCGAGGATGTCCTGCGCGACAGGCACGCTCTCGACCTTGTTGCGGCCGTTGTGCTGCGCGATGTAGGCGTCGAGCTCGGGGCCCGAGGTCCACGACGTGATCAGGCAGTAGCGCGGCTCGCTGCCGACGTGCGTCGCGGCGTGCCACAGGCGCTGCGTGTCGATGATCAGCTGCGCGCCGGCAGGAAGGGCGAGACGCGTCTCGCCCTGCGGGTCGGTGCGGTTCTCGCGCAGCACGAAGAAGCTGTCCTTGTCGTCGGACAGGTTGAAGAACCCGCGCACGACCCAGCCGGTGCCGTCGGGGTTCAGGCGGTTGTTGTCGTCCTGGTGCAGGTTGTACAGGCAGTCGCCGTACGTGTTCGGCTGCAGCTCGATGACGCGGCAGCGGCCGACGTTGGCGCCCGGCTCCAGGGCGCGGCGCGTGAGGTTCGGGGCCTTCTCGACCTGCGAGGGGATCCACACGCCGTCTTTGTCGGTGCGCGGCGGCACGGAGTTCCAGAAGCCGTTGCACTCGATCTCGCCGTGCGCCGACGCGAGCGGGGCGAAGCGGGTGTCGCCCGACGACTTCCAGTCGACGTACTCGATGTCGAGCCACTCCTTCGGGTCCAGCTCTTGGTTGTAGGGGTCGAGGACGACGTAGCCCGTCTCCTCGAGAGCAGCGCTCTTGATGTAGCCCATGTGGGAATTGACCTTTCGTAGGAGGGCCAGCACGTTTTTACAGGCCCAACTTAGGCAAGCCTACCCCGGGGCCCTGAGCAGTCCCTGGCGACGCCGCCGGGAATGCCCAGGACCGCGTCTGACTGGTCGTAGGGTATTGGGGGCAACGCACGACGGGAGCGCGAACACATGAGCAGGGCGACGAACATCGATGCGACCGCGGTGAACACCATCGCGTGGCTGTCGGCGCCCGAGACGAACATCGTGGTGCCCGTGTACCAACGCCAGTACCGCTGGGACATCGGCGGGTGCGAGCAGCTGCTCGCCGACATCCGCGCCGTCGCCGACACCGACGGCCGCCACATGCACTTCATCGGCTCGATCCTGTCGTCGCGGGGCCCGTCGGGGTCAGAGCCCGAGCTCGTGCTGATCGACGGCCAGCAGCGCATCACGACGATCATGCTGCTCGTCGCCGCCCTGCGGCACACCCTGCTCGAATCCGACCCGGGCCTGGCCGCGGAGCTTGAGCGGGTGCTCGTGCGGGCGACGGATGCCGGGCGCACCAAACTGCGCCCGCACCGGGCGTGGGCGCGCGTCTTCGAGGACGTCGTTCTCGACCGCACCGACGGGATGCCGCGCGAGTCGCGGTTCGACGACAACTACGCGTTCTTCCGCAGCCAGGTGTCGGCCGACGAGGCGCCCGCCGTGTGGAGCGGCCTGCAGAAGCTCGAGCACGTCGCGATCACCCTCGGCGCCGGCGCCCACGCGCAGCAGATCTTCGAAAGCCTCAACTCGACCGGAGCGCCACTGCGCGACCACGAGCTGATCCACAACTATGTGCTGATGGGCCTCTCGCACGACGAGCAGACCGCGATCGAGGACGCCTTCTGGGTGCCGATCGAGCAGAACACCACCGACGCCATCGGCGCGTTCTGGCGGCACTACCTCGTGATGGTCACCGGCCGGGAGGTCACTGTCGCCGGGGAGCGCGGCGTGTACGACGCGTTCCGCCAGCGCTTTCCCCGGCTCGACGCCGAGACGCTGCCCGCCCTGGCCGACCAGTGGCGCGCCTATTCCGAGGTGTACCGCACTCTGCTGAACCCCGGCGAGGCGCCCGATGAGGAGATCGCCCGGCAGCTCGCCTATGTCAACACGTTCGGGCGCGGCATGTACCCGCTCGTGATGCGCGCGTACCGCGACCACCTCTCCGGCCAGCTCGAGCGCGACGCGCTGATCGAGACCCTCGAGTTCGTGCAGGCGCTGCTGCTGCGCCGCTCGGTCGTCGGCATCCCGAACGAGCGGCTCGTCGCCAGGCTGTGCCGCGCGCGCGAGGAGGGCCGCGACGCGTTCGTGCACGCCATCTCCCGCATCACGCCCTCCGACGAGCGGGTGCGCGTGGCGCTGAAGTACAACGACCTCCCCCACGCCGCGTACGTGCTCGGGCGCATCGCCGGGGTCGACAGCCTCGCCGGCCTCGAGGTCGAGCACGTGTTCCCGCTCGCGCCGTCTGACGAGTGGACCGGCGACGGCGTGCGCGCGTGGGCGGACTACACCGACGACGAGCAGAACAGCCATCGCGCCCTCGCGCAGTCGTTGGGCAACATCACGCTGCTCGAGCAGCCGCTCGCCGAGCGCGCGTTCGACGCGTCGTTCCCGGACAAGCGGGATGCCGCGTACGCCCGCAGCGCGATCGCCCCCACGCGCGAGCTCGCCGAGGCGCCGTCGTGGGGAACCGCCGCCATCTCGGCGCGCACGGCCGCGCTCACCGACCGGTTCGTGCGGGTGTGGCGGCGCCCGCTCGCGACGCTCATCGACGACGACGGGCTCACGCCGATCCTCGACGCCAAACGCCGCCGCGGCTGGCCGCGCGGCTGGGACCGCGAGTTCGCGTACGTGGAGTACCGCGGCGAGCACTGGGAGGTGCACGACGTCAAGCACCTGTTCAACCGGGTCTTCCGGCGGCTGTGGGCCGACGCCCACGACGAGGTGGTGGCCTTCAGCGCGCGCCGCGGCGGACCGATCTTCCCCGCCCAGTCGTGGAACGGCCACTGGGACCGCCTCGACGACGAGAGCTTCCTCTACATGGGATGGGACTCCCGCTACATGCTGACCGCGGTGCAGGGAGTGCTCGACGAGGCGGGCATCGCGCCCGAGGTGTTCGTCAAGTACTCGTACATCGGCGCCGCGATGTAGCTAGCGCCTGTGCTTGTCCGCCTTGTCGTCCCGGTCGTGGATCGGCGGATCCGGCCACACCTTCGCGACGGCCTCGGTGACGCGGATCGAGCCGGTCTTCGGGTGCGGCTCGACGCCGCCACCGCTGCCCCGAGGAATCGGCAGCTCCTGGCTCTCACTGACCACCTGCGGGTGGTGTCGCGCGAGCTCGAAGACGCCGAACACCGCGATGGCGCCCGCGATCGCGAACAGCACGAAAACCCACGGCGGCGCGTGCGAGGCCTCGCCAAGGACGAGCAGGCCAATGAGGATCGCGACGATCGGGTCGATGACCGTGAGCCCGGCGATCACGAGGTCGGGAGGGCCTGACGAGTAGGCGGTCTGCACGAAATACGCGCCGACGGCTGCCGCGACCACGAGGAAGACGAGACAGAGCAACGTGAGCCATTCGAAGTCGGAGGCTTTGATGCGGCTGATCACCACCTTCGCCAGGGTTGCCACGAACCCGTACATGACGCCCGCCCCGACGATGTAGAACAGTGCCGTCATGCGGTGGCGCAACCAGAGCCACAGCGCCGTGCACGCGATCGAGACCACCGCCAGGATGATGAGGATCGTGATGAGCCGGCGGTCGGCGACCGGCTCCTCCTTGGCGAACAGCGCGGCCACGATGACGAACAGGAAGATGCCGCCGACGCACTCGAAGATCGCTCGAACGGAGCGCTTGGTGGGCTGGTGCCCGCTGATGCGCGCGTTCAGAAGCGTCGTGATGACGAGCGCGATCGCGCCGAGCGGTTGCACCACGATGAGCGGGGCGAACGACAGCGCCGCTAGCTGGCACACGATCGCCAGCCCGAGCATGGCGGTGCCGATGACCCACGACGGCCGCGTGAGCAGCCTGCCGAGCTGGGCCGCCTTCAAACCCGTCGTGCCGGACTGGCCGCTCAAACGCTCGACCTTGAGCACGCCGCGGTGCTGGTACTGCGCCCCGAACGACATGAAGACGGCGCCGAGCAGCGCGAGCGGGATGCCGAGCAGGATGCCCGGATCGGCGAAGACGCCGATCAGCACATCGGTGACCTCCCCGAGATCGGCCTCCTGGCTCAACACGCCTCGACACTACCTGCCGAAGGTGGCGGCTAGGCTCAGGACGTGGCCGTTCTGCCGATTCGCATCATGGGTGATCCCGTCCTGCACGCCCCCGCCCATCCGGTGGAAGAGATCACCGACGACATCCGCGCTCTCGTCGCCGACATGCTCGAGACGATGGATGCCGCGCCCGGCGTGGGCCTGGCGGCGCCCCAGGTCGGAGTGCCGTTGCGGATCTTCACGTACGCCTACGCCGACGACGACGGGAACCCGTGGCGCGGGGTGGCGATAAACCCCGAGCTGTGGATTGCTCCGCTCGAGCCGGGCGCGCCGGACGAGGAGACGGAGGCGGAGGGATGCCTGTCGTTCCCCGGCGAGCGATTCCCGCTGCGACGCTCGGAGCGCGCGCTGCTCACCGGCACCGACCTGGACGGCGAGCCGGTGCGGCTCGCCGTCGACGGGTGGCGCGCCCGCATCCTGCAGCACGAGTTCGACCACCTCGACGGCGTGCTCTACATCGACCGCCTCGACGACGGCGCGTGGAAGACCGTGCAGAAGATCGCCCGCAAACGCGGCTGGGGGCGCCCCGGCCAGCAGTGGACGCCGGGAGTCGACGACATCGACGCCTGACACGCCGGCCCGCGAACGAAGAACGGCCCCGGGGTGGAGCCCGGGGCCGTTCGCTCCCCGGCTTGGACTCGAACCAAGAACCTGCCGGTTAACAGCCGGCTGCTCTGCCAATTGAGCTACCGAGGATCGTGCCCGCCGTGCGGACAACTCGACAAGCTTAGCAAAGGCCCGGGCCGCCAGACGACGGCCGGGACCGCGCGCTCAGGAGGCGACGACGCGGTGGTCGGGCCCCGAGCCTGGCGTCCAGATCAGCTCGCCGTCCGGCCCGTCCTGAGCGACCACGTGGCCCTGCCGCAGCACGATGCGGGCCGCGTCGAGCTCGGTCGGCAGCTCGGTGTCGTTCGTGGCGATGACGGCTGCCATCCCGTGCTCTAAGCGGCGGCGCAGGATGGCGTCGCGCACGACGTGGCGCACTTCGATGTCGAGGTTGGCGAGCGGGTCGTCGGCGAGCAGGATGCGGGGCTCGAGCACGAGCGAGCGCGCCAGCGCGACCCGCTGTAGCATCCCCGCGGACAGCTCGTACGGGAACTTGCCCGCCGCTCCGAGCGGCAGCTCCACCTCGTCGAGCAAGGCCGCGGTGCGCACGGCGAGCGCGCGGGCGTTGACCTTGCGGTCGCGGCTGGTGATGGGCTCCGCGATGATGTCGCCCACCGTCATCCGCGCATCCAAGTGGGCGCCCGCGCCCTGCGCGAGGTAGCCCGTGTACGCCACCAGCATGCGCTTGGCCTTGCCCGGGCGGCGGACGCTGATGCCCTCGACGATCGCGTCGCCCCCGTCGACGTGCAGCGCGTAGTCGGCGCGTCCGCTCAGCATCGCGAGCAGGCTCGACTTGCCCGACCCCGTCGGCCCGCTCACCGACAGCGCACCCCCGCGCGCCAGGGTGAAGGTGACTCCCTCCACCACCCGCGCGCCGGCCGGCCGGCCCGACCCGGTCCACGCGAGGCTCAAGTCGGCGCAGGCGATCGCGGCGTGCGTGTCTCGCTCTGTCGGCATGGCTTCATCCTGCCTGTTCTCGTGCCCGATCGCCAAGGCGGCTCAGGGGTCGGCGAGCACGCGCCGGCGCTCGAGGTCGAGGTCTCGCAGCCGCACCCGCAGGGCGCGGCCGTCCTCCGAGTCGGCGGGGACACGCTGCACAGCGCCCAGCAGCTCCGCCTTCTGCGCGTCCAGCTCGCGGGCCACGAGGGCCCGCGCGAGGCTCGCCGCCGACGCCACGGCGCCCTCCTCGTCGCGCGCCGGGAAGTCGGCGGCCAGCAGCTCCTCGCCGAGTCCTCGGTAGGGCTCGCGCACGGCCTCCACCGCGTGCATCGCCCAGCCCGACCGTGCTGCGTCGCCGACGTGCTCGGCCACCGCTGCGCGGACGGCGTCGAGGGCGGGATGCCGGAAGCCCAGCGCCGTCGCCCGGCGCAGCAGGCCGGGATCGATGCGGTGGCCGTACTGCAGGAAGCCCATGAGCGCGTCGCGCTCGAGCGCCACGTCTTTGTGGCGCGGCAGCGACGCGAGCGTCACACGCGCGAGCGGGGCGTCAGCCGCCTGGTCTGGTGGCGGCTCCTGCCGCTGGCGCGAATCTGGCCCCGAGCGGCCGGCGCGGGAGACTTCGCGGCGCACGTCGTTCGGGTCGAGTCCGAGACGGCGCGCCAGAACCCGCACGTACTCGGGCTGCAGCAGGGGGTCGCGCAGGTCGGCGACGACGGGAGCCGCCGCGCGAAGGGCAGCGACCCGGCCTTCGACGGTGGCGAGGTCGAAGCCGGCGATCCGCTGGTCGATCACGAACTCCACCATCGGCGCCTTCGCGTCCATCAGCGCGCGCACTGCGCCGTCGCCCTTGCGGATGCGCAGGTCGCACGGGTCCAGCCCGTCGGGCGCAACGGCCACGTAGGTCTGCGCGTTGAAGCGCTTGGCCTCGGCGAAGGCGCGCAGCGCCGCCTTCTGGCCCGCGGCATCCGGGTCGAAGGTGAACACGACCTCGCCCGCCGAGCTCTCGTCGCCCATGACGCGGCGCAGCACCGTGATGTGCTCGGCGCCGAACGCCGTGCCGCACGTGGCGACGGCTGTCGTGACCCCGGCGAGATGGCACGCCATCACGTCGGTGTACCCCTCGACGACCACCACCCGCTTCGGCTCGCCCCGGGCGATGTCGCGCTTGGCGAGGTCGAGGCCGTAGAGCACGTGCGCCTTGTGGTAGATCGTCGTCTCGGGGGTGTTCAGGTACTTCGGCCCGTTGTCGTCGTCGTGCAGCCGCCGCGCCCCGAACCCGACGGTCTGCCCGGTGACATCCCGGATCGGCCAGACCAGGCGGCCGCGGAAGCGGTCGTACACACCGCGCTGCCCCTGGGAGACCAGGCCCGCGGCGCTGAGCTCGTCGCGGGAGAAGCCCTGCTTCTCCAGCGCGCCGGTGAGGTTGTCCCACCCCTTCGGCGCGTAGCCGACGCCGAAGTGGGCCGCCGCGCCCGCGTCGAAGCCTCGCTCGCCGAGGAAGCGACGGCCGATGTCGGCTTCGGCGCTCGCGAGCTGGGCGCGGAAGAACTCCGCCGCGGCGACGTTGGCCGCGAACAGGCGTGTGCGCCCGCTCGTCTCGGGGGCCGCTCCCCCGTCTTCGTAGTGCAGCGTGTAGCCGATGCGTCCGGCCAGGCGCTCCACCGCCTCCTGGAAGGAGAGGTGGTCCATGTTGCGCAGGAACGAGTAGACGTCACCCGACTCGCCGCAGCCGAAGCAGTGGTAGAAGCCCGACTGGGGCCGAACGTTGAAGCTGGGGCTGCGCTCGTCGTGGAAGGGGCACAGGCCCTTGAGCGAGCCGATTCCGGCGGGCTTGAGGGCGACGCGCTCGCCGATGATGTCGGCGATGTTGGTGCGCGCCTTGACCTCGTCGACGTCGGCTTGCGCGATGCGCCCCGCCATCAGCGCTCATCCTTGTGTCGGCGGCCCTTCGACAAGCTCAGGGACCGGGGGCGGGAGCCGGGGGCCCAGATGCCAATGGACGCGGCGTCGACTTCGCCGACCAGGCGCGTGTGCCATCCGATCGCCAGTTGGTCGGTGAGGCTGGCGACCTGGTCGACCACGACGCGGCGTCGCTCCGCATCCGATTCGGCCGCCGCATGGTCGGCGGCGAACACCGGGTCCAGTGCGTCGGGCCCGGCCTCCCACAGCGCCGTCGCGAGCCGATTCAGCACCTGCCGCTGCTCGCGATAGAGCTGCTTTCGTCCCTCGATCGACACGACGAATGCGCCGATGATGCCCTTCAGCACCGCCATCTCCGCCTCGATGACGCGCGGCACGACGACGTGGGCGTGGTACCGGGTGAGCACGGGCCCAGAGTACGCCTCGCGCGTGGCGACCGTCGCGGCCCGGGCGAACCGGCCGATGAGCTCGGACGTGAGGTTCTTCAGGCGCGCGAGGTCGGCGCGCGACGCCTCGTAGGCGGGAAGCCACTGCTCCAGGCGCATGAGCCGGAACAGGGCGTCGTCGAGCTCGTCGCGCGAGAAGTCGAAACCCACCCACGCCTGCACCGCGTCGACGAGCGCGGCGTGCTCGGCGGGGTCGGCGAGCCGTGCCGGGTCGAGGTAGCCGTTGACCACCGCGTCCTCGAAGTCGTGCACCGAGTACGCGATGTCGTCGGAGAGGTCCATCGCCTCTGCCTCGATGCAGCGCACGCGCCCGGGGGCGCCGTCGCGCAGCCACCGGAACACGGGCTCGTCGTCGGGGTACACGCCGAACTTCAAGCGCCCGCCCGGGTCGGGCAGCGGGTGGTCGGCCGTCCACGGGTACTTGCACGTCGCATCCAGGCTCGCCCGCGTGAGATTGAGCCCGTGGCTGCGGCCGGCGTCGTCGAGCGCCTTGGGCTCGAGCCGAGTGAGGATCCGCAGGCTCTGCGCGTTGCCCTCGAAACCGCCGATGTCTTCCGCCCACTCGTTGAGGGCGCGCTCGCCGTTGTGCCCGAACGGCGGGTGCCCGAGGTCGTGGCTGAGGCACGCCGTGTCGACGACGTCGGGCGACAGCCCCAGCGCCGTGGCCAGCTCGCGGCCGACCTGGGCGACCTCGAGCGAGTGCGTGAGCCGGTTGCGGGCGAAGTCGGCGGGGGATGCCGGGCTGAGCACCTGCGTCTTGGCCGCCAGGCGGCGGAGCGCCGCCGAGTGCAGCACGCGCGCCCGATCGCGGGCGAAGTCGTCGCGCCGCGAGCGATGCTGCTCAGGCAGGACGCGTTCGGTGTCGTGGGCGCCGTAGCCGGCCGGGGCCGGCGGCGCGCTACCCGCCACTGTGATCGAGCTCCGCGCCCGCGAGTTCGCACGACGATTCGGCGCCGAGGTCGCGGGAGTCCAGCCACCGGTCTGGAAGGGCCGGGCGCTTCGGACTGCCCGCACGGCCGCGCTGGCCCTCCGCCGCAGAGCCGGGGTACGGCGCGGTGTGGTCGAGGGTGGCGAGGAGGTCGTCGATCTCGGCCAGCGAGGAGACGGTCGCCAGGAGTGCCCGGATGTCTCCGCCCACCGGGTAGCCCTTGAAGTACCAGGCGACGTGCTTGCGGATGTCGCGGCATCCCCTGCCCTCGTCGTCGAAGAACTCGACGAGCAGCTCGGCGTGGCGGCGGAAGGCGGCGGCGACGAATCCGAGCGTGGCGTCGACCCCGGCCCCTGAGCCTGTCGAAGGGCACCGCACCACGCTCATTGGCCCTTCGACAAGCTCAGGGACCAGGACAGCGGCAGGGGCCAGGGCGCGGGCGAGGTCGCCGAACAGCCACGGGCGGCCGAGGCATCCTCGCCCCACGACGACACCGTCGCACCCGGTCTCGTCCATCATGCGCACCGCGTCGTCGGCCGACCAGATGTCGCCGTTGCCGAGCACCGGAACGCTCGTGACCGTCTCTTTCAGGCGAGCGATCGCCGACCAGTCGGCGGCGCCGGAGTAGAACTCGGCGGCCGTGCGCGCGTGCAGGGCGACGGCGGCCACACCCGCGTCTTCCGCTATGCGGCCCGCGTCGAGGTACGTGAGGTGGTCGGCGTCGATGCCCTTGCGCATCTTCACGGTCACGGGCACGTCGCCGGCCGCGCGCACGGCGCCGCTCACAATGCTCTGGAACAGGCCGAGCTTCCACGGCAGCGCTGCTCCCCCGCCCTTGCGGGTGACCTTCGGCACCGGGCACCCGAAATTGAGGTCGATGTGGTCGGCGCGGTCCTCGGCGACGAGGATTCGCACAGCCTCGGCGACCGTCGCGGGGTCGACGCCGTACAGCTGGATGGACCGCGGCGTCTCGGTCTCGTGGTGGGTGATCAACCGCATCGTGGTCGCGTTGCGCTCCACGAGCGCCCGCGACGTGATCATCTCGCTGACGTAGAGCCCCGCGCCGTACTCGCGGCACAGGCGGCGAAACGCCGTGTTGGTGATCCCCGCCATCGGCGCGAGCACGACCGGCGCGTCGAGTTCGATCGGCCCGATGCGCAGCGGGCGCACGGCCTGGTCGGCAGCGAGGGCGAGAGTCACCGCCCTATTCTCCCAGAACGCGAGCCCTCGCCGGCGGCGGGGCCGTAGCCTTGTGGAATGAGCGACACGCCCGACCTTCGCGACATCCCCTTCCAGACTGCGGACGGCGGCTCCGCAACCCTCGCCGACTACGACGCCCAGGTCGTGCTGGTGGTGAACGTCGCCTCCAAGTGCGGAATGACCCCGCAGTATGAACAGCTCGAGCAGCTGCAGCGCGCGTACGGCGATCGCGGCTTCACGGTGCTCGGGTTCCCGTGCAACCAGTTCATGGGCCAGGAGCCGGGCTCGATCGAGCAGATCCTCGACTACTGCGCCACCACGTGGGGCGTGACCTTCCCTGTGCTCGACAAGCTCAAGGTCAACGGCAAGAACGCCGCACCCCTCTACAAGGCGCTCAAGCAGGCAGAGGACGCCGACGGCAAAAGCGGCCGCGTGCAGTGGAACTTCGAGAAGTTCGTGCTGACGCCGGATGGCGCGGTGCACCGGTTCCGCCCGCCGGTCAAGCCCGACGACCCCGCGATCGTCGAGCTGATCGAGGAGAACCTGCCGGCCTAAGGATCACCGCCCTCGTCAGTGCTCGGCGGCGATGGTCACGACGCCCGGGCGGCTCACATCGATCACGAGTCCGAGACCGGAACACCGGGCGCCCTCACCTGACCGACTTGATCGGCTGGGGGTGGTCACCGCTTGGCGCTTCCCGTCGAGGTGGGCCCCGCATTTCACTACTAGGCCTACGAGCCAACCTGACTCATGTGCATACAGACTCGCGGTAAGAGTCCGCTTGCCCGAGCAAGGTGGGCATTGTTGCTCTCATTTTCTTGCGAGTCGTACAGAGCCTCCGGACGTGCGCACGTCAGTGGGCTGGTACCGGCCGACAGTCATCGAGCTCATCACAATCACTCCGCCGTCAGCGCTCGCGCCAACGCCCGCAAGGTCGCCGTGCCGTCTCGTTCGACGCGCTGCACCGTACACCCATCGAACGATCGACCCGTCGATGATGATCACTCGCTCATCCCTCCAAGAGCCAACAAGGGGGTTGACAATTTCGGCAGACTGATATACGAAGATCGTGGTAGTTGAGCATCTCCAGATTGGATACAACGAAGTTCTCATCTTCGCTCCTCCTCTTGAGTACTCCGGTTTGGATTGGAGAATTATATGTCGCAAGATTCCAACTCGGTCACTACTTCAAAAGACCGCTTCTCGAGACGCGGCTTCGTGGTAGGAACACTGGCAGCCTCCCTAGGTTTTGTCGGAGCGGGCCTTGAATTGGTCAACCCGAAGAGCGCCAGAGCGGCATATGAGCCTTGTTCGAGGGTTCATTGCCACATCCAAGCTATTACAAACCCCGCACAATCAGTATGCATCGAGCACTGCTTTGACGTTCGTTTTGGTTACTTTTGCTATGCCTTCACCTACCCTTGCTAACCGCAACCTGAAAGGAGCTCGGGAATGATCACCACCAAGGTAATAATCGGAGTTGTGGAGCAGACTCAACTCAAGAGCTCGGCAAAGATTCGCGGACTGAAGACGTTGGGCTGGTATCGACAGAAGTTGCCCGAGTGGGGCGGAGTAATCCCGGTCGCTTTCGGTGATCCAGTTTCGATCTCTCTCGACGAATATTCGTCCTACCCCGACGAGACGCCGTTTCGTGTTTGCATTGAGCAAACGAACTCAGAGTTCCCTGGCGTCGATCCAAGGACATTGGAGGGAAAGTCGATCACAACGCGGGACGAGATGATTTGAGTACCTGATGATTCAAGATATTCTTGTCTTGGTCTTCTCAATAGTCGCTGGCGGTCAATTGCTTGTATCGGGGCTCGGTAAGATCTCTGCTTTTCCGGAGTTTCGACTCCGAGTCAAAAATCTTTTGATAGCGACTGCAATTATAGTAGTTGATATAATTCTGGGAGTTTGGCTGCTGGCTGGCTGGCCGTACCCAACTCTCTCGCTTTGCGTGGCCGCAATTTTTTTTGCTACCGGTGCCGTTTTGCGAGCCACATTGGTTATACGTAAATCAGATTCGGATTGCGGATGTTCCTCTACGCCCCATCGAAACACTTGGACGGACGTCGTATCGAGCCTAGTCATGGCGGGATGTGCGCTCCTTCTCTATGCGTTCGGCTTTGAGCGCGTGGACTGGTCCACCATAGCGGGCGCTGCCATGGTCTGTGCTTATTTTGCGTTTTGGGTCCGGGCCGAGCTGTTGAGGATCCGTTCTCGCCGAAATTTCAAAGCAGAGAATGCTGCCATCGCTCGTCTCAACGCCGAAGGCGCGATGAGTGTATACGGAACTCGCTCACCATAGCGCCTCTGGTCGGTGACGACAGGCTCGCCGAACGCGTGCAGTCTGCAGATCTGGATATGGCGGCGGCGTCCTGGCCACCACTGTTGTTCGTAGGAAGGCGTCAGCGGGTTAGCTGGCTCTTCGCATCTATAAGGGTGTAGGTGTGGACCGAATCCGCCGGTTTCGAGGAGACTCCGTGTCGTGAGGTTCCGGGCAGTGAACCGCCCGGGGTGTCCGGACCCATCGGCCTCGACCTCCACACGGCGCCCGACCGCACCCCACAGCTACACGGTCAACTGCGAAGAGCCGGTTAGCTGTTGGAAGGGGAGGCCGCGTCGCGATGCTCGGCCCACACCTGGCGCGCGATCTGGGTGAACGCCTCGACAGGCTGGGCGCCGCTCACCCCGTACTTCCCGTCGATGACGAAGAAGGGCACGCCGTTGATGCCGTAGGAGGCGGCCTGGGCCTGGTCGGCGCGCACGGCATCGAGGTGACGACCGCTCTCCAACGCGTCTCGCGCGGCATCCGGGTCGAGCCCCGCCTCGGTCGCAAGCGCGACGAGGTCGTCGACGCGGCCGACGTGCCTGCCCTCGGTGAAGTACGCGGCCATGAGCCGCTCGGCCACCTCGTGCTGGCGGCCTTGCTCCTTCGCGAAGTGCAGCAGCTCGTGCGCCTTCACCGTGTTCGTGTGCTGCAGCGTGTCGAACCGGTACTCCAGCCCGACCTCGGCCGCCACACCCGTGACGCGGTCGAGCATCTGCTGGACCTGCTCGCGAGGCACCCCCTTGTGGCCGGCGAGGAAGTCGATCTCGTCGCCCTCGAAGTCGACCGGCGTGTCGGGTGACAGCTCGAACGAGTGGTAGACCACCTGCACGTCGGGCGCGTCGTCGTCTTCCGCCGTGGCAGCGAGCCCGTTCTCGAGGTTGCGCTTTCCGATGTAGCACCACGGGCAGGCGATATCGCTCCAGACGTCGATGGTGATGGGGCCTGTCATGCCAGGCACAACCGCGGCACGCCCGAGTTCTATTCCGATAGGCCTGGCCCCGCCTCACTCAGCGGGCGCGTCGACCGCCCCGCCGAACCGCCGCTCACGGCTCAGATAGAGCTCGATCGCCCGCCACAGCTCGCGGCGCGAGAAGTCGGGCCACAGCGTGTCGAGGAACACCAGCTCCGCGTACGCCGACTCCCACAGCAGGAAGTTCGACGTGCGCTGCTCACCGCTGGAGCGCACGAACAGGTCGACGTCGGGCATGTCGGGAATGTAGAGGCGCCGGCGCACGAGCTTCTCGGTGATCGCGCTCGGCTTCAGGCGCCCCGCCGCGATGTCGTCGCCGATCGAGCGCATCGCGTCGACCAGCTCGACGCGCCCGCCGTAGTTCACGCACATCGTGAGGGTGAGCACGTCGTTGTCGCGCGTGAGCCGCTCGGCGAACTGCAGCTCTTTGATCACCGAGCCCCACAGCCGCGGTTTGCGGCCCGCCCAGCGCACGCGCACGCCCCACTCATTGAGCTGGTCGCGGCGGCGGTGCAGCACGTCGCGGTTGTAGCCCATCAAGAAGCGGACCTCGTCGGGAGAGCGGGCCCAGTTCTCCGTGGAGAAGGCGTACACGCTGAGGTGCTTGACGCCGGCCTGGATGGCTCCGGCCACCACGTCGAGCAGCACCTCCTCGCCCGCCTTGTGGCCCTCGATGCGGCTGAGGCCGCGCTGGTTCGCCCAGCGGCCGTTGCCGTCCATCACGATCGCGATGTGGTGCGGCACGGCGGGAAACGCGGGCGGCTGCTCGCCCGTCCAGTCGACGGGGCGGTACGGCACCGCGTCGCGGTGGGTGTACGGCTTGGGCGTCACGATGCGGTCTCCGCAGCGGCGACGTGGCTGAGTGATCGGATGCCGCGCTCCAGGTGCCACTGCGCGTACGCCGCGATCACACCCGAGGCGCCGGACGCGGCGCGGGGGCCCGCGGCATCCACCGTCTCCCAATCACCGGCCATCAGCGCCTCGAGCAGCTGCACCGTGGCGGAGTCGATGCGGGGACTCCCCGCCGGGGCGCAGTCGCGGCAGACCACGCCGCCCAGCTGCGCCACGAAGGTGTCGTGCGGCCCCGGCGTGCCGCACCGGGCGCACGCCGACAGGGCCGGCGCCCATCCGGAGAGCGCCATGACGCGGAGGAGATAGGAGTCGAGGATGCTGCGCGCCCCGTGCTCTCCGCGCGCCAGGGAACGCAGGCCGCCCACGAGCAGCAGGTACTGCTGCGGGTTCGCCTCGGCCTCGCTGAGCCGGTCGGCGGTCTCCACCATCGCGCTGGCGGCGGTGTAGCGGTCGTAGTGCGCGGCGATGTCGGCGCCGTACGAGCCGAGCGACTCGGCCTGCTGCACGATGTCGAGGCTGCGCCCGGCATACAACTGCACGTCGGCGACCATGAACGGCTCAAGGCGCGCGCCGAAGCGCGACGACGTCCGGCGCACGCCTTTCGCGACCGCGCGCACTTTGCCGTGCCGGCGGCTCAGCAGTGTGACGATGCGGTCGGCTTCACCCAGCTTGTGGGTGCGCAAGACCACGACGTCGTCGCGATAGGTGGGCACTCGACCATTATCGTGCGCGGGCTGCGCCCGGGCCGCGGGGCGCGCCCTCCGTCGCGACGTCCGGAATCTCCTGATCTCGCGATGCCGAAGCCCGTGCTCGCGCGTTGCCCAAATCTCCTGATCTGGCGTGGTCAGGCCGCTTCGTGGTGAAACGTCCTGACCACGCCAATTACCCTGATCTGGAGAAACGCCAAGCGCGCGGGTCAGGCCGACACGAGCGCGCCGGCAACCTCGCGCGTGCGGATAGCGCGGTTCACACCCGACACGATCGCCTTGAGGCTCGCGGTCGAGATGTCGCCGTCGATGCCGACGCCCCACAGGCGCTGGCCCTCGACCTGCAGCTCGACGTAGGCGGCCGCCTGCGCGTCGCCGCCCGAGCTGAGCGCGTGCTCGACGTAGTCGTACACCGACACGTCGAAGCCCTGCTCGCGGAGAATCTCGACGAACGCGGCGACGGGGCCGTTGCCGTGGCCGGTCGCCGCGAACTCGGCATCACCGTCGCGCAGCGAGACCTCGAGCGCGACGTCGCCCGACATGTCGCTCCGCGTGCGCGTGGAGAGCAGCTCGAACCGCCCCCACTTCTCGTCGTCGACGTTCGACGGCAGGTACTCGTCGCGGAAAATGGACCAGATCTGCTCGCTCGTGACCTCGCCGCCCTCGGCGTCGGTCTTGGCCTGGACGACGCCGGAGAACTCGATCTGGAGGCGGCGCGGCAGGTCGATGGCGTGGTCGGCCTTCAACAGGTAGGCGACGCCGCCCTTGCCGGACTGCGAGTTGACGCGGATGACCGCCTCGTACGACCGGCCCAGGTCCTTCGGGTCGATCGGCAGATACGGCACTGCCCACTCCAGGTCGTCGACGCTCTTGCCGGCGTCCGCCGCTGTGGCGGCCATGGCCTCGAAGCCCTTCTTGATGGCGTCCTGGTGCGAGCCGCTGAACGCGGTGAACACCAGGTCGCCCGCCCACGGGCTGCGCTCGTGCACCGGCAGCTGGTTGCAGTACTCGGCGGTGCGCTTGACGTGGTCGACGTCGCTGAAGTCGATCTCGGGGTCGATCCCCTGCGTCAGCAGGTTGATGCCGAGGGCCACGAGATCGACGTTGCCGGTGCGCTCGCCGTTGCCGAACAGGCATCCCTCGATCCGATCGGCGCCGGCCAGGTAGCCGAGCTCCGCGGCCGCGATCGCCGTGCCACGGTCGTTGTGCGGATGCAGCGACACGATCACGTTCTCGCGGTGGTTCAGATGCCGGTTCATCCACTCGATCGAGTCGGCGTAGACGTTCGGCGTGGTCATCTCCACGGTCGCCGGCAGGTTGATGATCACCTTGCGGTCAGGCGTCGGCTCGAGGATGTCGAGCACCTGGTTGCACACGTCGACGGCGAACTCGAGCTCGGTGCCCGTGTAGCTCTCCGGCGAGTACTCGTAGTACACCGCGGTCTCGGGGATGCGCTTCTCGAACTCGCGGCACAGCCGCGCGCCGTGCAGCGCGATGTCGATGATGCCCTGCTTGTCGGTGCGGAACACCACCTCGCGCTGTAGCACGCTCGTGGAGTTGTACAGGTGCACGATCGCCTGCTTGGCGCCGGCGATCGACTCGTACGTCCGCTCGATGAGGTGGTCGCGGGCCTGCGTCAGCACCTGGATGGTGACGTCGTCCGGGATGAGGTCCTCTTCGATGAGCTGACGCACGAAGTCAAAGTCGGTCTGGCTCGCCGACGGGAAGCCGACCTCGATCTCCTTGTAGCCCATGCCCACCAGCAGGTCGAACATGATGCGCTTGCGCTCGGGGCTCATCGGGTCGATGAGCGCCTGGTTGCCGTCGCGCAGGTCGACCGCGCACCAGCGCGGCGCCTTCGTGATCCGCTTGTCCGGCCACGTGCGGTCGGGCAGGTCCACGCGGATCTGCTCGTGGAACGGACGGTATCTGTGCGCCGGCATGCCGGACGGCTTCTGCGTGTTCTCCATGTGTCGCTTCTTCTCTCGCTCGGGTGGCGGGCCGACGACGAGCTCCGCGGCGAGAGTGGCCCTAGATCGAAGCCTCGCCGCGGCGGCTAAGGAGAAGCGTGCCGACGCGCATGGAGACAGACTACACCCGGTTTCCGCGGGGGGCGGCGACGCGTCGATCGCTCAGTCGGCGATAGGGGCGGCGCGCGCCTCGGCATTGCCCGCGTCGGCGACTGCGGCCAGCGCGCGCTCGAGCACCTGGAGGTCTTCGACTGTCTCCACCGACGTGACCCGGCCCCACGCGAGCGTCATGAACTGGAAGACGGTGTTCTCGTAGCGGCCGCCGTCCGGCAGGTCGCCACGTACGAGCGATCGCACAGCCACGCGGGTGTGCCACGGCCCGCCGCCGACCAGCACGTCCTGCACGTCGAAGCTTGCGCCGGGCAGCAGCCGCAGCGTGCGCTCCCACCACCGCACCATCGCCTCCCGCGTCGTGCGACGGCCGCCCAGCGCGTGCTCGCCGTGGAAGCGGTACTCGAACTCCGGCGCGAGGCTGTCGACCATCTGGAGGTAGTCGCCCGCGTTGATCCGCTCGAACGTCTTGCGCACCTTCGCGCGCACGATCGCTGTGTACACGCCGACCTCGTTCCCCGTCGTCCATGACCATTACGTTACTATTAGTAACACTATGGCTCAGGCGGGACGACCACGCAAGACCGCGATCGATGAGGCGATCATGGCGGCCGTGGCCGAGCTCGTCGTCGAGCGCGGGTACCCCCGGGTGACGATCGACGACGTCGTGGCGCGAGCGGGCACGAACAAGCCCGCGTTCTACCGCCGCTTCCGCGATCTCGCTGACGTTGTGCCCCACCTGCTCGCCGCGCGGCACGGGTTGGACGACGACATCGACACCGGGTCGCTCGTCGGCGACCTTGTGGAGGCGCAACGTCGACAGCACCTGTTGTTCACCGATCCTGTCGTCACGCGGGGGTTCGCCGGGTGGGCAGCGGAGATGGATGCCTCCCCCGCGCGGGCCGAGCCGTTCATCGCGGGATACCTCGCTCCCCGGCGCGCGCAGACGCACGTCTTCCTCGAGCGCGCCATCGGTCGCGGCGAGATCGCCGGGGGTGTGGATGCCGGGTGGATCGCCGCTCTGCTCACCGGCCCCCTGCTGATGCACGCCGTGATGCCGGGCCTGCCGCCCGCCGATGCGAGGCTCGCGATCGGGACCGTCCACGCGGCGCTCGACGCACTCGGCTACACCGCAGACCGGGCAGCCGTGGCGTCGCTTGCAGCCTCCGAGGAGAAGTAGTTTTTTTATCCCTGAGCGGGGAAAACGCAGGCCGTGAATGTCGTACCCCCTCGCTTGAATGGAGGGTATGAACGCACTTCTCGACAGCCTCAAGAGCCTGCAGGCTCACGCTGCCGAGGTGAGTGCGCGGCTCGATCAGCTGTCGCTGGCGACCGAGTCGCAACTGGTCGAAACGCTCGCCCTCGCCGGGCAGGCCCAGCGGCGCCTGGACGCGCTTCTCATCGAGACCGTGGGCGAGGTGGCGGCCCGGTCGGCCTCCGCGATGCGCGAGGACCGCATGACCAGTCGCTTCGACTGCCACGACGTCAACGAGCTCGTGCAACGCACCACGCTTGTCTCCGCCTCGTTGGCGTCGCGGTACCAGCGCGCGAGCAAGCCGGTGCGGCGCGAGGCATCCATCGTCACGGGCGAGCTTCTCGAGCCGATGCTGCCCTCGCTGCGGCAGTCCATGCTCGACGGGCGGGTGGGCGTCGACGGCGTCCTCGCTGTTGCCGCGCCGTTGCAGGCAATGGGCACGCGTGTTGACCGCGAACGCGTGCTGCTCGCCGACGAGACGCTTGCCGCGCACGCGCGGGGCGAGGGGCCGGATGCCGCGCCTCCCGCCTGCGCAGACCAGTTGAAGATGCACGCGCAAGCGTGGGCAGCCGTGCTCGATCAAGACGGAGCGGAGCCGAGGGAACGCAAGACGATGCACCATCGGGGCGTCGCGCTGCGCACGCCGACCGACCGGGGTGTACCGATCGACGGCATCTTGATGCCCGAGGTCGCCGCACAGCTGCAGCGCATCTTCGACGCGCACCTCTCACCTGCCGCGGGTGTCGCGTTCGTCGACGCCGACGCGCCGGTGGGCGATGTGCCGCTCGACACCCGCACCCGGGCGCAGAAGCAGCACGACGCTCTCGCCAACGCGCTGTCGGTCGCCGTCGCCAGCGGCAAGCTGCCCACCATCGGCGGCGCGGCGCCCACCCTGATTGTCTCCGCCTCGGCCGAAGACCTCGCCGCCGGCAACGGATACGCGCATGTCGAGGGATGCGACGAGCCCGTCGCCCTCGCCGCGGCGCACCGCGTCGCGTGCACCGGCGCGGTGCAGCGCATCCTGCTCGGCGAGGGCGGCCGCATCGAGCGGATCGGCACCGAGGAGCGCACCTTCAACCGGCACCAGCGGCGGGCGATCGCGCTCCGCGACGGCGGGTGCATCATTCCGGGATGCGGCATTCCGGCCGGATGGTGTGAGATCCACCATGTCGTCGAGTATGCGAAGGGCGGTCCGACGCACTGCGACAACGGCGTCTTGCTGTGCTGGTACCACCATCGATTCTTGGACTGGCACGGTTGGCGCATCCGCATGAACGGCGGTGTTCCCGAGGTGCGCGCGCCGGCCTGGTTCGACGCGAGTCTGCGGTGGCGACGCGTCACCTCGTCGAAGGTCCGCCTCAAGAACGCGGTGCGGCGGACATGACGTGGCGTTGAGCGCGCTGCGCTCAGACGTCGACAATGATCGCGACAATGCCCCGGATCTGCGGAAGCACAGCGAGCCCCTCGTTGCGTGTAGCCTCGGCCAGCAATGGGACACACGCGGACGGTGAGGGCGGTGATGAGTGGAGCCGATCGACCTGCGCTACCCCTTCCGGAGCACGCGACCGCCGCGCCGCTGGCCGTCGACAGTTCGCTGCCGCGCAACGGCGAAGTCGTCACCGTGCCGGAGGCGTGACGGGCGGCTCGCTCAACGACCGGGAGTCAGAAGCCGAGGCGCCCGAGCTGCTTCGGGTCGCGCTGCCACTCCTTCGCCACCCGCACGTGCAGCTTGAGGAACACCCTGGTGCCGACGAGCGGCTCGATCTGCGCCCGCGCGCGAGCGCCGACATCCCGCAGCCGGGAGCCCTTGTGGCCGATGATGATCGCCTTCTGGCTGTCGCGCTCGACCACGACGCTCGCGTAGATGTCAGTGAGTCCGCCACCCTCGCGCTCGGCGATGTCGTCGATCGTCACCGCGATCGAGTGCGGCAGCTCGTCGCGCACGCCCTCGAGCGCCGCCTCGCGGACGATCTCGGCCACGCGCTCCTCGAGCGACTCGTCGGTGACGACGTCGTCGGGGTACAGCGCGGGGCCCGCCGGCATGAGCGAGAGCAGCTCGTCGACGAGCACGTCGAGCTGCTCTCGCGTCAGCGCGGACAACGGGATGACCGCGTCCCAGTCCTCGCGCAGGCTGTCGACCTCGATGAGGCGCTGCGTGATCTGGTCGCGGGAGGCGGCATCCGTCTTCGTCACGATCGCGACCTTGCGCGCGCGGGCATAGCCGTCGAGCGACTCGGCGATGCGCCGGTCGCCCGGCCCCACCTTCTCGGTCGCCGGCACGCAGAACCCGATCACGTCGACATCGCCGAGCACGTGCTCCACGAGGTCGTTGAGGCGCTGGCCGAGGAGCGTCCGGGGCTTGTGGATGCCGGGAGTGTCCACGATCACGAGCTGGCCGCCGGGGCGGTTGACGATTCCGCGGATGGCGCGGCGCGTCGTCTGCGGCTTCTCACTCGTGATGGCGACCTTCTCGCCGACGAGCGCGTTGGTGAGCGTCGACTTGCCGACGTTCGGTCGGCCGATGAAGGTGGCAAACCCCGACCTTGCGTCACTCGGCGGCCCTTCTACGGGCTCAGGGACCGGGTCACTCGTCATCTGTGTCCTCCTCGTCGTCGGCCGCCGCGCGCTCCACGAACACGGTCGCCAGCCCTCGGCCGCGGCCCGCCGACGTGCCGCCAGTGAGCACCAGCCCGCCCGCCTCGGCAGTCGCGCCCGGCTGCGGCACCTGGCGCAGCGCTTTGCCGAGGAGCCCGCCCACCGAGTCGACGTCCTCGTCCTCCAGCTCGATGCCGAACAGGTCGCCGAGGTCGTCGAGCGACAACCGCGCGCTCACGCGGAACTTGCCCGGCTCGAGCTCCACGACCTCCGCCGAGCGCGGGTCGTACTCGTCGGAGATCTCGCCGACGAGCTCTTCGATGAGGTCTTCCAGCGTGACGAGCCCGGCGATGTCGCCGTACTCGTCCACCACGAGGCACACGTGCACGGCGTCGCGCTTCATCTGCTGCAGCAGCGTCTCGGCCTTCATCGACTCGGGAACGAACACAGCCTTGCGCGAGATGCGGCCCACCGACGAGTCGCCCCACGCGCGCTCGTCGCGGAAGGCGAACCGCACGAGGTCTTTGAGGTAGAGCACGCCCACGACGTCGTCGGCGTCGCCCGCCACGACGGGCACACGCGACACGCCACGGTCGAGGAAGAGCTGCATGGCCTCGCGCGTTGTGGCCGTGGCATCCACCGTCACCATGTCGGTGCGCGGCACCATGACGGCGCGCACGATGCGGTCGGTGAAGTCGAAGACGGAGTGGATGAGCTCGCGGTCGTCCTGTTCGATGAGGTCTTTGGAGGCGGCCTCGTCGACCATGCTGAGCAGCTGCTCCTCCGACGTGAACGACGCGCCGCGCGGCACGCCCGGAGTGACCCGGGCGCCCAGCGCGACGAGCCCGTGCGCGAGGGGGCCGATGATGACGCGCGCCGCGCGGGTCACCGGAGCCGACCCGCGCAGCAAGCCCTTCGCGTGCTGGCGGCCGACCGTGCGCGGACTTGCCCCGACCAGCACGAACGAGATGCCCGTCATCAGCACCGCCGCGGCGAGGATCGCCCACCAGATGTTGTTGAAGAGGATCAAAAAGGCGGCGGTCACGAGCACCGCCGCCGCAGTCTCGACCAGCACGCGGATGAACACGACGGCGTGGGCGTGCGCGTCGGGGTCGGCGGAGATCTTGCGCAACGCCGCCGCGTTGCGGCCGGTCTCTCCCAGCTCGGCGATGTCGGCGCGCGAGGTGACGCCGAGGGCGGAGTCGATCGCCGCCATGAGGCCGCCGAGTCCGACGAGCACGACGGCGCCGGCGAGGAGGAGGACGGGTGTCATGATCGCCGGCGGCGGCGTTCGGAGTGCTCGAAGCCGATGATGATCTCGCGCTGCAGGCCGAACATCTCGCGCTCTTCTGCGGGCTCGGCGTGGTCGAAGCCGAGGAGGTGCAGCAGCCCGTGCGTGGTCAGCATGACGAGCTCGGCGAGTGTCGAGTGCCGCGCCTCGCGGGCTTGCGCCTCCGCGACCTGCGGGCACAGCACGATGTCGCCGAGCAGCCCCGCCGGCGTCGGCATGTCTTCCGTGCCCGGCCGCAGCTCGTCCATCGGGAAGCTCAGCACGTCGGTCGGCCCAGGCTCGTCCATCCACTGCACGTGCAGCGCCTCCATCGCGCCCTCGTCCACGAGCACGATCGCCACATCGGCGTCGGGGCTGACGTGCAGGTCGCTGAGCGCGTACGACACGAGCCGCAGCAGCTTCGCCTCGTCAACCTCGACACCGGACTCGTTGGTGATCTCGACGGTCATCGCGTGCCCCTCTGGTCGCGCCGGGGGAAGCGGTCGCGCGGCCCCGGCCGGCCTGACGCCTGTTTGCGCCGGTCGGCGCGGTTGGCGAACTCCGCAGCCTGCTCGCGCTCGTGCCGAGACGCCAGCTTCTGCTCGTCGTACGCGCTGTACGCGTCGACGATCTTGCCCACGAGCGAGTGGCGCACGACGTCGGCGCTGCTCAAGTGCGCGAAGTGGATGTCGTCGACGTCCTTCAGCACGCGGGTCACAAGCCGCAGCCCGGAGGCGCCCTCGGGCAGGTCGATCTGCGTGATGTCGCCCGTCACGACCATGCGCGTGCCGAAACCGAGTCGGGTGAGGAACATCTTCATCTGCTCGGGCGTCGTGTTCTGCGCCTCGTCGAGCACCACGAACGAGTTATTGAGGGTCCGACCGCGCATGTACGCCAGCGGGGCCACCTCGATCGTTCCCGTCGCCATGAGCTTGGGCACGATCTCGGGGTCCATCATCTCGTTGATCGCGTCGTACAGCGGCCGCAAGTAGGGGTCGATCTTGTCGGTCAGCGTGCCGGGCAGAAATCCGAGCCGCTCCCCCGCCTCGATCGCGGGGCGGCTCAGGATGATGCGCTCGACCTCTTTGCGCTGCAGCGCCTGCACGGCTTTCGCCATCGCCAGGTAGGTCTTCCCGGTGCCGGCGGGGCCGATGCCGAACACGATCGTGTTCTCCTCGATCGCGTCGACGTACGCCTTCTGCCCGAGCGTCTTGGGGCGGATCACCTTTCCGCGCGACGACAGGATCGCCTCGCCGAGCACTTCCGATGGCCGCGGCGAGCCGTCGCTGCGCAGCATGCGACTCGACGACGACACGTCGGCGGGGCCGAGGTCGTGCCCGGCCCGGGTCATCGCGAGCAGCTCGTCGACGAGCACGCGCGCGGCAGCCACCGCGGCGGCGTCGCCGGTCAGCGTGATCTCGTTGCCGCGCACGTGCACGTCGACGTCGGGGTGCTCCCGCTCGACCATGCGCAGCAGGCGGTCTTGCGGACCGAGAAGCTGCACCATCGCCACGCCGTCGGCGAGAATCGTCTCCACCGTGCGGTCGGAATCGGATGCGTCAGCCACCAAGCCCCGCTTCGTCCAGCCCCCCGGCGAGCACGTGCGCGTGCACGTGGAACACCGTCTGCCCCGCGCCGGCGCCGGTGTTGAAGATCAATCGGAAGTCGCCGTCGGAGTGCTCGTCGGCGACCCGCCGCGCGAGGGCGACGACCTCGGCGAGCAGCGCGGGGTCGCCGGCGGCGAGCTCAACGACATCCCGATAATCCTGCGTCTTGGGAATGACGAGCAGGTGCACCGGCGCCTGGGGCGCGATGTCGCGGATCGCGAAGACGTCCTCGGTCTCCGCGATGATCTCCGACGGGATCTCCCCGTTCAGGATGCGGGTGAAGATCGAGGGCTCGCTCATGCCTCCCAGTCTAGAAGCCGCCGGGCCCGGTCGATGGGCGAGCGACCACCGACCCCCGGTCGTTGAGCGAGCGAAGCGAGACGAAACGCGCCGAGCGTTCTGGCACGGTCGCCGCGTTTCGTCTCGGGCGTCACCAGCGGCTCTGGGGCGGGGGCGGTCCTGTCACTCTGCTCCTCTTGTTGCAACAATGTGCGCTACTCCCGCCGGGCGAACACGCGAAAGAGCCCCGACCTCTTCGCATGCAAGACCCGTGTCAATGAGCGACAGAATCGGACCACGAATCACCTCAAGAACAACCCGCTGATCCTTGGACCTGCCACCCCGCGTTCGTAGACGCGATTCAATATCGGCAAACAGCTCTTCTTGCTGCCGAGTGAGGCGAAGGGCCTTGCTAGGGGAAGTTGATGTGCCGGGCGGAGGATCGAGACCGCCGGAAGCATCCTCCGCCCGGCACATTCCCTCCGCTCGGGACGGGCGGGCCTTGCCGCCCCGCGTCACCAGCGGCCGAGCGTCGCGCTCACGACGGCGATGGCGGCGGGGCCGGCCGTGGAGGTGCGCAGCACCGTGTCGCCCAGGCGCACGAGTGTGGCCCCGGCATCCCGCAGCGTCGCGAGCTCTTCCGACGCGATGCCGCCCTCCGGGCCCACCACCAGCACGAGATCGCGCCCGCCGTCGAGGCTCACGCTCGACAGGGCCACGTCGGCGGTCGGCTCCAGCACGAGGAGACGGGATGCCTCGGCTCGCCGCGCGAGCTGGCGCGTCGTCTCGACGGGCGCGACCTCGGGCACCCACGCCCGGTGCGCCTGCTTCGCCGCTTCCCGCACGATGGCGGCCCAGCGGCGGCGGCCCTTCTCGGCCTTCGCCGAGTCCCAGCGCGACACGCTGCGGGCCGCCTGCCACGGCACGATCGTGTCGATGCCGAGCTCGGTGGCCGCCTGCACCGCGAGCTCGTCTCGGTCGCCCTTCGCGAGCGCCTGCACGAGCGTCAGCCGGGGCGCGGGGGCCGCCACGTCCTCCCGCGCGGACACCCGGACCACGACCTCGCGCGGCTCGACGCTCTCGACCGCGCCGGCCAGCCGCACGCCGCGCCCGTCACCGACGGTCACCGCCTCGCCGGCGCGCACGCGCCGCACGACGGCCGCGTGATGCGCCTCGGCGCCGGCGAGCACAATGGTCTCGCCGGGCTGGGCGGTCGCCTCGTCGACGAGGAAGTGCAGCACCACGACGCGGCTGCCTCAGGCGCTCTGGCGGAAGCGGTCGCGCAGCTTCGCGAACAGCCCCTGGTGGAACTCGGCGAGCTTGGGCGGCGGGGCCTTCGTGCGCTTGGCGAACTCCTCGATAAGAGCTCGCTCCTTGGCGTCGAGCCGCGTGGGCGTGACCACGTGCACGCCCACGCGCAGATCGCCGCGCTCTGTGCCCCGCAGCGCCGTGATGCCCCGGCCCTTGACGGTGAGCACGTCGCCGCCCTGCGTGCCAGGGCGAAGCTCCAGCTCGACCGGCCCGTCGAGCGCCTCGATGGTCGTCGAGGCGCCGAGGATCGCATCGGCCATCGAGAGCTCGAGAGTCGCGAGGAGGTCGTCGCCGTCGCGGCTGAACACGTCGTGGCCCTGCACCGTCACCTCCAGGTAGAGGTCGCCGTTCGGGCCGCCCGCCGGCCCGACCTCGCCCGAACCCGGCAACTGCAGCCGCATCCCGGTCTCCACGCCCGCCGGGATGTCGATCGACACCGTGCGGCGCGAGCGCACGCGGCCCTGCCCTTGGCACGTGGCGCACGGGTGCGGGATGACCGTGCCGTAGCCCTGGCACGAGCCGCACGGCTGGTTGGTGACGACGTTGCCCAGGAGGCTGCGGACCGTGCGCTGCACCTGCCCGGCGCCGCCGCAGATGTCGCACGGCACGGGTTGCATGCCGGGCTGGCAGCACGAGCCCTGGCACGTCTCGCACAGCACCGCGGTGTCGACCTCGATGTCGCGGTGCGCGCCGAAGACCACGTCGCCGAGCTGCAGCGTGACCCGCACGAGAGCGTCGTGGCCGCGCTCGCGGCGAGAGCGCGGCCGCCCCTGCCGACCGCCCGCGGCCGCCCCGAAGAACGTCTCGAAGATGTCGCCGAACCCGCCGAAGCCCTCGCCGGAGAAGCCGCCGCCGAACGCGGAGTCGCCGCCGAGGTCGTAGCGGCGGCGCTGCTCGGGGTCGCTCAGCACGTCGTAGGCGTGCGTGACGAGCTTGAAGCGCTCCGAAGCCTCCTCGCCCGGGTTCACGTCCGGGTGCAGCTCGCGCGCAAGCCGCCGGTACGCCTTCTTGATCTCGTCGGGGCTCGCGTCGCGGGCAACTCCGAGGACCTCGTAGTGGTCAGCCATCCTGCCTTCTTCTGCGCGCCGCGCGCGCGTGTCCGTGTCCGCCTCAGCGGTGCTTCTCGTCCTCTTCCAGCAGCCGCGACAGGTAGCGCGCGACCGCGCGCGCCGCGGCGAGGTTCGAGGGGTAGTCCATGCGCGTGGGGCCGAGCACGCCGACGCGCGCCTGCCCGCCCGCGGCTTCGTAGTCGCTCGTCACGACGGATGCCTCCGCCAGGCCGAACGGCTCGTTCTCACGGCCGATGCTCGCCGCCAAGCCGTGCTCGTCGGCCACCATCTCGCCCATCAAGCGCAACAGCGTCACCTGCTCCTCGATGGCCTCGAGGAGCGGATAGATGCTGCCGCGGAAGTCCTGCTCGCGGCGCGCCAGATTCGCGGTGCCCGCCATGACCAGGCGGTCCTGGCGGAACTCGTCGAGCTCCTCGGCCACGACGCGCGCGATCGCGCGCAGCGCGTGGTCCATGCGGCCTGCCGCCTCCGGCCGCCGCATCAGGGCGTCGATACGGTCGGCGCCGTCGCGAACCGGGATGCCGGTGACCAGCGTGGCGATGCGGGCGCGGACGACCGCGACATCCGCCTCGTCCAGGTCGGCCGCCAACTGCGCGATCCGCTGCGATACGCGCCCGGTGTCGGTCACGATGACCACGAGCAGCCGGCTCGGCCCGAGGGCGACGAGCTCGACGTGCGTGACCGTCGCCCGCTCGAACGACGGGTACTGCACCATCGCGACCTGGCCGGTCAGCTGCGTGAGCACGCGGACCGTCCTCGACAGCAGGTCGTCGAGGTCGCCCGGCGCGGCAAGGAACGCGGAGATGGCGGTGCGCTGCGCGGAGGTCAAGGGCCGCACATCGGCGAGGTGGTCGACGAAGACCCGGTACCCCTTGTCGGTCGGCACGCGCCCCGACGACGTGTGCGGCGCGGCGATCAGCTCCTCGTCCTCGAGGAGCGCCATGTCGTTGCGGATCGTCGCGGCCGACACACCGAAGTGGTGGCGCTCGACGATCGACTTGCTGCCCACCGGCTCCCGGGTGTCGACGTAGTCCTGCACGATCGCCCGGAGCACCTGGAGGCCGCGCTCGCTGACCATTCCCGCTCCCTTCACTGGCACTCGCTGACGCTGAGTGCCAATTCTACGCGGTCCCGCTCACGTTTCCTCTCGCTTCGCTCGCTCGGATCAGTCTCATTCGGTCAGCGCGCGCACGACGGCGTCGGCGAGCAGCCGGCCCTTGAGCGTGAGCACGATGCGGCCGCGGACGGCCTCCGCCCCCTCGACGAGGCCGTCGGCGATGAGGGATGCCACGGCCCGGCGGCCTTCTCCCTGCACCTCCGAGACGGGGATCCCCTCGCGGATGCGCGAGCGCAGCAGCACGTTTTCCAGGGCCCGGGCGGCGGCGTCCGGCCGTTCTCGTCCGGCCGCCGGCGACTCCCCCGCCGCCAGCCGCTGCGCGTACGCCGCCGGGTGCTTCACGTTCCACCAGCGGGTGCCGGCGACGTGGCTGTGCGCGCCGGGTCCGAAGCCCCACCAGTCGGCGCCGCGCCAGTACGCGAGATTGTGCCGCGAGCGGTGGCCGGGGCCGCGGGCCCAGTTCGACACCTCGTACCAGTCGTACCCGGCCGCGGCGAGAGCAGCGTCGGCCAGCTCGTACATGTCGGCCTCGAGGTCCTCGTCCGGCTCGGGCACCTCCCCGCGGCGGATCTGCCGGGCGAGCTTCGTGCCGTCCTCGACGATGAGCGCGTACGCGCTGACGTGGTCGGGCTCGAGGGCGAGCGCGGTGTCGAGCGACGCGCGCCAGTCGTCGAGCGACTCGCCGGGCGCTCCGTAGATGAGGTCGAGGCTGACATCCAATCCCGCGGCACGCGCGGCCCGCACCGCGGTCGCGACGTTGGCGGGATCGTGCGTGCGGTCGAGCACGGCGAGCACGTGCGGCACGGCCGACTGCATGCCGATCGACAGGCGCGTGACGCCGGATGCCGCGAGCTCGGACACCGAGGCATCCGTCACCGTGTCGGGATTCGCCTCGACCGTGACCTCCGCGCCGGCGGCGAGCCCGAACGCCGATCGCACACCGTCGAGCATGCGGCCGAGGTCGCCCGGCGGCAGCAGCGTGGGGGTGCCGCCGCCGAAGAACACCGTCTGCGCCGGCCGCAGGGGTCCCACGTCGCCGAGCACCCGTCGGGCCAGCTCGACCTCGCGCAGCAGCGTGTCGGCGTACTTGTCTTGCCGGGCGCCGCGCAGTTCGTCGGACGTGTAGGTGTTGAAGTCGCAGTACCCGCAGCGCACACGGCAGAACGGCACGTGCAGGTACGCCCCGAAGTCGGCGGCGGGGTCCGCGCTCGTGCCGACCGGCAGCGCGCCGTCCGGCGGCGCGGGCTCGCCGAGCGGCAACGGGCCGCCCATGTCAGAGAGCGCTCACGTCGCGTACAGCGGCGAGATCGCCCGGAGGTAGCGCGTGAACAGCTCACGGCGGCGACGGCGCACGAGGCCGCGGAACAGCTTGTACGCCAGCGCCTGCGGGGCGTCGAAGGCGCGGACGGTGAACCACACCTCGTCGTTCTCGCGCCAGTCGAGCATGAACGACTCCTCGCCGCTGACCACCGATCCGCCCACGGTGCCGAGGGCGAAGCCAACGCGCCGCGGCTCCTCGACGACGAGGATGACGCGCAGCTCGCCATCGGCCTTGAGCCCGCCGACCCGCCCATGCAGGTGCACGGTCGTGCCCGCGCCGACGAACGGAGTGCCGTCCGCGTCGAACCGCTGGTCTGCCTCGGTGCGCGTCGGCGCGACGGGATGGCCCTCGTGGTCGAAGCTGACCCCGGAGTACATCGGGCCGGAGGCCGGGCGGACGTCGCTCAAGGTGAGCCCCGCGGCCTTCTGCGCGGTCCACGACAGCAGTGCCTCGCTCGCCGTCTGGAAGCGGGCCTCGCCGCTGCCGACCCGCCACGACTCCTCGGCCGGGATGCTGCGCTCGGGCGGATAGCCCATGAGGTCGGGGGCCTGCGTCGCCCCGACCGCGGCGTAGTCGACCGTGTCGTCTGTGAAGGTCCCGCGGCGCATGGGCTCCAGCCTACGCTTTCCGGCCAGCCGTTCACTCGCGAGGAGAAGGAACGGCTGCGCGCCGCGCAGCGGGCGTTACTTCTTGCTCTCGACATCCCCCGACAGCGCGGCGATGAACGCCTCCTGCGGAACCTCCACGCGGCCCACCATCTTCATGCGCTTCTTGCCCTCTTTCTGCTTCTCGAGCAGCTTGCGCTTGCGGGTGATGTCGCCGCCGTAGCACTTGGCGAGCACGTCTTTGCGGATGGCGCGGATGTTCTCGCGGGCGATGATGCGGGCGCCGATCGCGGCCTGGATCGGCACCTCGAACTGCTGCCGCGGAATCAGCTTGCGCAGCCGCTCGGTCATGAGCGTGCCGTACGCGTACGCCTTGTCGCGGTGCACGATCGAGCTGAAGGCATCCACCTTCTCGCCCTGCAGCAGGATGTCGACCTTCACAAGATCCGCCTCCTGCTGGCCGCTGGGCTCGTAGTCCAACGACGCGTAGCCCTGCGTGCGGGACTTCAACTGGTCGAAGAAGTCGAACACGATCTCGCCGAGCGGCATGTTGTAGCGCAGCTCGACCCGCTCCTCGGAGAGGTAGTCCATGCCCAGCAGCGAGCCCCGCCGCGACTGGCACAGCTCCATGACGGTGCCGACGTAGTCCTTCGGGGTCAGGATGCCGACCTTGACCATCGGCTCGGAGACGGCCGCGACCCGCCCGTCCGGGTACTCGCTGGGGTTGGTGACAGTGACCGACTCGCCCGTGTCGGTGGTGACCTCGTAGGTCACCGACGGCGCGGTCGTGATGAGGTCCAGGTCGAACTCGCGCGCGAGCCGCTCCGTCACGATCTCCAGATGCAGCAGCCCGAGGAACCCGCACCGGAATCCGAAGCCGAGGGCGACGGATGTCTCGGGCTCGTACTGCAACGCGGCATCCGACAGCTTGAGCTTGTCGAGCGCCTCGCGAAGGTCGGCGTAGTCGCTGCCGTCGATCGGGTAGATGCCCGAGAACACCATCGGCTTCGGATCGGTGTAGCCGGGCAGCGCACGGTCGGCGGGCTTGCGCTGGTCGGTGATCGTGTCGCCGACCTTCGACTGCCGCACGTCTTTCACGCCGGTGATGAGGTAGCCCACCTCGCCGACCCCGAGCCCCCGAGTGGGCGTCGGCTCGGGGCTCGACACCCCGATCTCGAGCAGCTCGTGCGTCGCCCTGGTCGACATCATCTGGATGCGCTCGCGCGGCTGGAGCTTGCCGTCCACCATGCGCACGTAGGTGACGACCCCGCGGTACGAGTCGTAGACGGAGTCGAAGATCATGGCGCGCGCCGGGGCGTCGGCGACGCCGCGGGGGGCGGGGATGTCTCGCACGATGCGGTCGAGGAGCTCCTCGACGCCCGCGCCGGTCTTGCCCGACACGCGCAGCACGTCGTCGGGGTCTCCGCCGATGAGGTTCGCCAGCTCGGTGGCGAACTTGTCGGGGTCGGCCGCGGGCAGGTCGATCTTGTTCAGGACCGGGATGATGTGCAGGTCGTTCTCGAGCGCGAGGTACAGGTTCGCGAGCGTCTGCGCCTCGATGCCCTGCGCGGCGTCGACGAGGAGGATCGCGCCCTCGCACGCGGCGAGCGACCGCGAGACCTCGTACGTGAAGTCGACGTGCCCCGGGGTGTCGATCATGTTGAGCGCGTACACCTGATCGCTCGCTGAGCGGGAGCCGACAGCCCACGGCATCCGCACGGCCTGGCTTTTGATCGTGATGCCGCGCTCGCGCTCGATGTCCATGCGGTCGAGGTACTGCGCCCGCATATCGCGTTCGGCGACCACGCCGGTGATTTGCAGCATCCGATCGGCCAGTGTGGACTTGCCGTGGTCGATGTGGGCGATGATGCAGAAGTTGCGGATCAGCTCCGGCGGGGTCGCAGACGGCTCGAGGGGCTTGTGGGCGCGCGGTGACATGTCCGCTCGATTCTACGGGGCGGGCGCCGTGCGCCGTTCACGCAGCGACCACGCGCGGCGACCTGCCAGATCGGCGATCTAGCCTGGAGGCATGTCAGTGCAGGTTGTGTTCGTGCACGGCATCCGCACGTCGGCGAGCATGTGGCGGGCCCAACTCGCGCACCTCTGGAAACGCGGTGTCCCGGCGCTCGCCGTCGACCTGCCTGGCCACGGCATGCGGATGGCTGAGGAGTTCACCCTCGACGGCGCGCTCGAGACGATCGAGGGCGCCGTCGCGGACGCGGCCTCCCGCGGACCCGTCCTGCTGGTCGGGCACTCGATGGGCGGCCTGCTGTCGATCGCGTTCGCCGGCCGGGAGGACAAGCCGCCGATCGACGGCTTCATCGCGGCATCCTGCACCGCCATCCCGCGGGGCGTCGGGCTCGCCACATACCGCATGCTCGCGCGCGGCTTCGACTCGCTGCCCGACCGCGGCATGTGGCTCACCAACCTCGTGCTCGACCGGACCCTTCCCGCCCAGACGCGGGCCGACTTCGGCGCGGGCGGCTACGCGTTGGACGCGCAAGACACCGCGCTGCGGAGTCTGTCGGTGCTCGACCTGCTGGCTGCGCTGGGCCGCATCGACGTGCCGCTGTGGTTCATCAACGGGCAGTACGACCAGCTGCGCGTGAACGAAAGGCTCTTCCAGCACGTCGCGCCCCACGCGGAGCTGATCGTCGTGCCGCGCACATCGCATCTGGTGAGCGCGATGCGTCCTCGTGTGTTCAACGCGCTCCTCGACGTGGCTGTGGCGACCGTTCGACAGGTTCAGGGCAAGCGGGCACGCAGCACCTGATAGGATCAGTTTTTGGCTTGCGTGTGGATCCGTCCGCACCCGCCGGAGGCGCCCTCTCTCGCCGCCCGGCACCTTCCAGCACATCATCGAACGAAAGAACGTCGGCACAGTGGCGAACATCAAGTCGCAGATCAAGCGCAACAAGACCAACGAGAAGGCGCGCGAGCGCAACAAGGCTGTCAAGAGCGAGCTGAAGACCGCGGTGCGCCGCACGCGCGAGGCCATCGCCGCGGGCGACAAGGCCGAGGCGCAGAAGGCGCTCGGCGCGGCGACCAAGAAGCTCGACAAGGCCGTGAGCAAGGGCGTCATCCACGAGAACCAGGCGGCGAACCGCAAGTCGGCGATCGCCAAGCAGGTCGCGTCGCTCTGACCCGCGCTGTTTTCACGATGCCCGTCCCTTCGTGGGCGGGCGTCGTCGTTTCCGGCGGGTCGCCCCGGCTACCCCCCGAAGGGAGCGCGGGTCGCGATGACTGTGACCAGCCGCTCGAGCGCGAAGACCGGATCGCGCGAGGCGCCCTTGACCTCGGCGTCGGCGCGCGCCGCCGCCTGGATCGCCATGGACAGCGTGCCCTCGTTCCAGCCGGACAGGTCGCGTCGGGCGCGGTCGACCTGCCAGTCCTTCATGCCCAGGCGCGCGGCGAGCGTGGCTGACGGCTCGCGCGAGCCGGCGACGCGTGCCATCGCGCGCAGCTTCATCGCCACCGCCGCCACGAGCGGCACGGGGTCGACCCCCGACGCGAGCGCGTGTCGCAGCGCGACGAGCGCCTCGCCGTAGCGGCCGGCGATCGCGGTGTCGGCCACGACAAAACCGGTCGTCTCCACGCGCCCGCCGTAGTATCGCTCGACGATCTCGGCCGTGACATCGCCCGGCACATCCGAGATGAGCTGCTGGCATGCCGCCGCGAGCTCGGTGAGGTCGTCGGCGAACGCGGACACCAGTGTCCGCAAAGCGGCGGGCGCGATGCGCTTGCGCGCGCCGCTGAACTCGCCCGCCGCGAAGTCGAATCGGTCGGAGTCGCGCTTGACGGCAGGGCAGGCGACCTCCACGCCGCCCCCGGCCCCGGAGCGGATGGCGTCGAGGAGCTTCTTGCCGCGCACACTCGCGCCGGTGTGGCGCAACACGACCGTCGCGCCCTCCTGCGGGTGCTCGAGGTAGGCGAGCGCCTCGGCCAGGAAGGCGTCGGAGCACTTCTCCACGCCCTGCACTCGCACGAGCCGCGGCTCGCCGAACAACGACGGCGACGTGAGGGCCAGGAGCGTGCCGGACGCGTAGTCGTCCGCCCGCAGGTCGCTCACCTCGAGAGAGGGGTCTTCGGCCCGCAGGTACTCGCGCACGCCGGCGATCGCGCGTTCCGCGCACACCTCTTCCGGCCCCGACACGAGCACGACGGGCGCGGGCTGCGGCTCGCGCCACGACAGCTGCGGGATGGCGGACTTCGTCGCGCGCGCCGCGGGCCGGCGGTTCGAAGCAGCCATACCAGGAGCCTAATGCGGACCTCCGACGCTCGCCGGGCCTCGGTCGGCCGGCGCGACTCACCCCGAGCCGGGCGGCACCCGCTCTCGCCACACGTCGAGGCCTCCCGCTGTAGGCGTGAGCAGCACCAGTCCGTCGCGGTCCGAGCGTGCGACACGCGTGCCGGTGCTCGCCAGCAGCGCGAGCACCTCCGCCCGCGGATGGCCGTACGTGTTGTCGGCTCCGACGCACACGAGCGCGACCGCCGCCCGCGCCGCGCGATAGAGGTCGGGATGCTGGTCGGCGCTGCCGTGGTGCGCCACCTTCACGATCGCGTACGGCGGCCGCAGCATCCCGCTCGCGGTCAACGCCGCCTGCGGCGACGCGGACAGGTCGCCGAGGAAGAGGGATGCCGGCACGCCCCCGCCACGCACGTCCACGACGACACTGGAGTCGTTGCCCGCTTCGAACGCGCGAGAGCCGTCCCGCGGCCAGAGCACCCGCCAGCGCGCGTCGCCCAGGCTCCCCGACATCCCCGCGTGAGCCGCGACCACGCGCGCCCCGCCAGCGTCGAGACGCCGCAGCAGGGCCGCGTCGTCGGCGCCGTCGACGGGGCCGTGCAGCACGATGCCCGCACGGCCGATGATCGCCTCGGCGCCGCCCACGTGGTCGAGGTCGTAGTGGGTCAGCACCGCGAGGTCGATGCGGTCGACGCCGAGCCGCGCCAGGCATGCCCGCAGAGGCGCGGGATCGGGGCCGGTGTCGATCAGCGCGACACTGCCGGCCGAGCGCACGAGCACCGCATCTCCCTGCCCGACATCGCACGCGGCCACCGCCCAGCCGCTTGGCGTGGTGAGCCTGCCGAGCGGGCCGGAAAGCGCGGCCAGTCCGCTCAACGCGCCCACAGCGCCGGCGACGACCACGACGGCAACGCCGCGCAGCACGAGCACACGCCGCGGAGAGCCGCGGACGCGGACGATCAGCACCACGATGCACGCGCCGAGCAGGGCCAGGGCGGCGAGTCCGCCCCATCCCTCCCACCACGGCACGGAAGCCGCCGGCAGCGCGCTCACCGTCGTGGCCGTCGCCGCGACCCACGCCGCCGGAGCCCACGCGACGCCCGCGATCGCGCTCGCCAGCCACGGCAGCACCGGAGCGAGCAGGCACGCGGCGAGTCCGAGCACGGTGGCGACGGGTGCGGCGGGCCCGGCCACGAGATTGGCGACGACCCCGTGCAGCGGCACGACGGGGTTCACCAGGATGAGCAGCGGCCCGCACGCGAGCTGCGCGGCCAACGGGACAGCGAGCACCAGGGCGAGCGCGCGGGGCATGAACCGGCCGAGTCCGCGGGCAAGCGGCGGGGCGAGCACCAGCAGCGCTGCGGTGGCCGCGGCCGACAGCGCGAACCCGAGCGATGTGGCCAGCCACGGGTCGCCGACGAGCAGGACGACGATCGCGACGCACAGAACCGACAACCCGATCGCGGTGCGCCCGAGCAGGACCGCAAGCATCGCCACGGTCGCCATCGCCGCCGCCCGCACCACACTCGGCTCGGGCGTGACCAGCACGACGAAACCGCCCAGCGCCGCCAGTGCGCACGCGACCCGCACCCATCGCCGAGCGCCGGCGAGCGCGCACGCGCCGAACACGAGCCCGACGATGATGGCGCAGTTCGCCCCGGACACGGCGGTCAAGTGGCTGAGCGACGACAGCTTCATCGCGCTGTCGAGCTCCGCCCCCACCGCGCTCGTGTCGCCGACCGACAGGCCGGGCAGCAGCCGGCCGCCGTCGCCCGGCAGGGTGGACGCGAGCCGCACGAGCCCGTGGCGAAGGCCGGATGCCACCGCCGCCCCGTCGCCCGAAAGGTCGACCACCTCGACCCCGCGGGAGGCGAAGACGACAAGCACCGCACGGTCTCCGGCGCCCGCCACCTTCGCGGTGCCGCGCGCGACGACCCGCGCGCCCAGATCGAGACCGCGCGGGCCGAGCGCCACGTTCTCAGGAGCGACCGAGACAGCGATGGGCACGGCGACGCGTCGCGAGACGTCGCCAGCCGTCAGCAGTCCCGCGTCCGCGTCAAACCACAGCGCGCCGCTCGCGGCCGGGCTGACCTTGGATGCCACTACCGCCGTCACCTCAACCGCCCGGCCGTTCTCCACCCCGAACGACGCGGCCGCGTCCCGCGCCGGGCCCGCGAGCGCGACGTGTGATGCCGCCGCCGCGCTGACCGCGAGGGCGACAGCAAGCAGCGCGATCCCCCGCCGACGCCGCACCGCCGGCAGCGCCACGAGCCCTGCACACACTGCGACGACGGCGCCCCACAAGCCGAGTGCGATCCACACAGCGGCGCCGGGGAACATTACGGCAACAAGCGCCGTCGCCCACACCGTCGCGGCGGCGGGAACCAGCGGCGCCCTCACACCGTCACCAGCGGCCGCAGCGACTCCACCGTCTTCTCGCCAATGCCCGGCACGGCGAGCAGGTCCTCCACGCTCGTGAACCGGCCGTTCGCCTCGCGCCACTGCAGGATGCGCTGCGCCATCGCCGGCCCGATCCGCGGCAGCGTGTCGAGCTCCGCCTCGGTCGCGGTGTTGAGGTTGACGAGGCCGTCACCGGCAGCCGGCGGGGAGGCGCCGGCGACCGGAGTGGATGCCTCGCCGCGCTTCGGCACGACGAGCTGCTCGCCGTCGGCGACCACCCGCGCGAGGTTGACCGCCGCGTCATCGGCACGCTTCGTGAACCCGCCGGCCGCGGCGATCGCGTCGACCACTCGTGACCCGTCCCGCAACCGGTACAGGCCGGGCGCGCGCACCGCGCCCGACACGTGCACGTACACCGTCGCAGGGTCGGCGGCATCCACTCCTGCGCCGGGCTCGTCCCCCTCGCCCCCCACAGCGACAGGCACGGTCTCGGTCGGCGTCGTCACGCCCCGCACGACGGCGACCGCCACCGTCACGGCGACGGCCAGGACGACGACGACAACGGCCGCGCCCACGCCGATGCGCCGGCGCGGCTTGGCGTACTCCTCGGGTGCGTCCACGCCGGCAACGCTAGGCGCGCCGACAGCTCGCTCGGGCGCGAAAGGACGCATCCGTGCACAACTCGCGACGGGCCGCGCCTGTGCAGGGCCAGCGGCCGCGGAATCAGGCGGGGCGCGTCGAGAAGCTCACGACCTTCGGCGGGCGCACAATCGCCTTGACGACCTCGCGCCCCTCCAGCGAGCGCACGACGCGGGCATCGCCGCGCGCGAGCGCCTCCAGCTCGCCGCCGTCGATGCGGGCGGGCACGTCGATCGTCGCGCGCAGCTTGCCGTCGACCTGCACCACCGCGGTCACGGTGTCTTCCACGAGGAGCGTCGGGTCGGCCTGCCGCCACGGCACGAGGCCGACGAACGGCTCGTGGCCGAGGATCTCCCACATCTCCTCCGCCGTGTGCGGCGCGAACAGGTCGACGACCATCGCGATGGTCTCCGCCGCCTCGCGCACGGCGGGGTCGGCGGGCCCGGGGCCGGAGTCGATCGCCTTGCGGGTCGCGTTGACGAGCTCCATGAGCCGGGCGACGACGACGTTGAACTTCGTCTGCTCGACAAGCGCCGGGGCATCCGCCCACAGGCGGTGCGTGACGCGCCGCAGCGCCTCGTCGCCGTCCTTCCACACGACGTCGGGAGCCGACGTGACGTCCTTCGCGATCCGCCACGCGCGCGCCAGAAACTTCTGCGCGCCGGTGGTCGAGACATCCTCCCAGTTCATGTCGTCTTCGACCGGCCCGGCGAACGCGATCGCGACGCGCACGGCGTCGGCGCCGGGGTCTTCCATGCTGGCGGCGAACTCGACGAGGTTGCCCTTGCTCTTGGACATCTTCGAGCCACCCAGCAGCACCATGCCCTGGTTGATCAGGGTGGAGAACGGCTCGGTGAAGTCGATGAGCCCCATGTCGTACAGCACCTTGGTGATGAACCGCGCGTACATGAGGTGCAGGATGGCGTGCTCCACGCCGCCGATGTACGAGTCGACCGGGGCCCACTTGTTCGACTCGCGCGACGAGAACGGCTCGTCCTGGGCGCCCGGCGTCAAAAAGCGCAGGAAGTACCACGAGCTGTCGACGAACGTGTCCATTGTGTCGGGGTCGTGCCGCGCCGGCTCCCCCGTCTCGGGGTCGACGGCCGCCATCCAGTCGTCGATGCCGCCCAGCGGCGACGTGCCCTTCGGGAGCAGGTCGAGCCCCTTCGCCTTCGGCAGCGTGAGAGGCAACTGGTCGTCGGGGATCGGCACGATGCGGCCGTCCTCGGTGTGCACCACGGGGATCGGCGTACCCCAGAAGCGCTGCCGCGAGATGAGCCAGTCGCGCAGGCGGAAGGACTTCGCGGCACGGCCAGAGCCGGATGCCTCCAGCTCGTCGATGATGCGCGCGATGGCATTCCGCTTGCTCAGCCCGTTCAGCGATCCCGAGTTGACCATGCGGCCATCGCCGGTGAGCGCGATGCCGGTCACCGCGGGGTCGACCGAGTCGAGGGATGGCTCGTCGCCACCCGGATCCAGCGGCACGCCCTCGTCGTCGAGCTCGACGACCGGGATCGCGCCGGTGACGGGCGCGGTCGTGTCGACGACGGTGCGCACCGGCAGGTCGAAGACGCGCGCGAAGTCGAGGTCGCGCTGGTCGTGCGCGGGCACCGCCATGACCGCGCCGTGGCCGTAGTCGGCGAGCACGTAGTCGGCGGCCCAGATGGGCAGGCGCTCGCCGTTGACCGGGTTGATCGCGTAGCGCTCGAGGAACACGCCGGTCTTGGGGCGGTCGGTGCTCTGCCGCTCGATCTCGGTCTCGCGCTGCACGCGCTCGAGGTAGTCCTGGAAGCGCAGGCGCACCTCGGCGCTCGCGCCCGCGACCAGCTCCGCGGCCAGGTCGCTGTCGGGCGCGACCACGAAGAACGTCGCGCCGTGCAGGGTGTCGGGGCGGGTCGAGAAAACGGTCACCGTGCCATCCCGGCCCTCGATCTCGAAATCGATGTCGGCGCCGACCGAGCGGCCGATCCAGTTGCGCTGCATCTGGATGACCTTCTGCGGCCAGAACCCCTCCAGCTGGTTCAGGTCGTCGAGCAGCCGGTCAGCGTAGTCGGTGATGCGGAAGAACCACTGGTTGAGCTTGCGCTTGACCACGACGGCGCCGCTGCGCTCCGACGTGCCGTCCGGCAGCACCTGCTCGTTGGCGAGCACCGTCTGGTCGACCGGGTCCCAGTTCACGAGCGCGTCTTTGCGGTACGCCAGCCCCCGCTCGTAGAGACGCTGGAACAGCCACTGGTTCCAGCGGTAGTACTCCGGGTCGCTCGTGTGCAGCACACGGCTCCAGTCGTACGACATCCCGAAGTTCTTGAGGCTCTCCTTCTGCTGCGCGATGTTCGTGTACGTCCACTCGCGCGGGTCGGCGTCGCGCTTGATCGCGGCGTTCTCGGCCGGCAGCCCGAACGAGTCCCACCCCATCGGATTGAGGACGTTGTAGCCGCGGTGCCGCCAGAAACGCGCGACCGCGTCGACGTACGCGTAGTTCTCGGCGTGGCCCATGTGCATGTCGCCGGACGGGTACGGGAACATGCCGAGCACGTACTTGCGGGGGCGGGTGTCGTCGTCGCCACCGGCGCGGAAGGGGTCGTCTTCCGCCCACCGCGCCTGCCACTTCCGCTGGATCGCGTAGGGATCGTAGCCGTCGGCGGAGGGGCTGCCGGAAGCATGCGGAACACGGGTCTGAGACACGAAAAGAGCCAATCGATGCGGAGTCGGGGCCGTCGGGACGGGAGTTCAAGATTACCGGACCGCGCCGTAGGCTCGTTCCGTGAACGAGTTCCTCACCTGGCTGCTCGACCTCGTGCAGAGCGTCGACCCGGTGGCGAGGATCCTGCTGGCAGGGCTCGCGATCATGCTCGAGACGAGCGTGCTGATCGGGTTGGTGGTTCCCGGCGACACCGTCGTGATCGTGGCCTCGACGGCGGTCGACTCTGCCTGGTCGGGGGTCGCGCTCGGCGTCGCCGTGGTCATCGGCGCGCTGAGCGGCGAGAGCATCGGCTTCTGGCTGGGGCGCTTGCTCGGGCCGAAGATCCGCGACTCCCGCCTCGGGGCACGCATCGGCGCGCACCACTGGCGGCGGGCCGAGGTCTACTTGCGGCGGCGGGGCGGGCCCGCCATCTTCATCTCGCGTTTTCTGCCGGTGCTCCACTCGCTCGTGCCGCTGACGGTCGGGATGAGCGGGTTCGGGTATCGGCGCTTCCTCGCCTGGACGCTGCCCGCTTGCGTGCTGTGGGCGGGCCTGTACATCCCGGTGGCGGCCATTGCCGCCGGCACGTATCGCGAGCTCGCCGACCGGCTCCACTTCGCCGGCTACATCTTCGTCGGCGTCATCGTCGTCTTCCTCGTCCTCCTGTACGTCGCCAAGCGACTGCTGCAGCGCTCGGAGGCCAAGCACCTCGCGCTCGACGGCGAAGACGACGTGGAAGACTGAGAGGATGCCTGAGCCCTCCACCTCGTCGCGCGCTCCGCGCCCGAAGGTGCTGTGGCTGGCGCGGCTGGAGTACCGTTACCACGCGTGGCGCGAGCGTCGCGCCCGTGCGCGCGGCCTGAAGCCGACGGTCGCGGCGTTCCCCGGCTACGGGTCGACCGAGTGGGTCCGCGTGGTCGGTCGCGTGCTCATCGTTCCGCCGCGCCGGCGCGGCGGCGGCGAGTTCGCGAGCGTGCGCGGGTGGCGCAGCTTCGCCGGCATCCCGATCGGCTTCGCCCAAGTCTCGATCACCGTCGACGACGCTACCCATGAGGTGGTCGCCGACCGCGGCGGCGTGGTGGACGCGGTGATCCCCGCGTCGCTCGCTCCCGGCTGGCAGACGGTGCGGATGTCGGTGGAGGGCGGCGAGCCCGTCACCACCCGCGTGTTCGTGGTCGGGCGCGACGTGCGGTTCGGTGTCGTCTGCGATGTCGACGACACCGTGATGGTCACGGCGCTTCCGCGGCCCCTTGTCGCGGCCTGGAACTCGTTCGTCGTCGACGAGCACGCCCGCCAGCCCGTGCCCGGCATGTCGGTGCTGCTCGAACGCCTGGCGCGCGACAACGCCGCCTCGCCGCTGGTCTACCTCTCCACCGGCGCGTGGAACGTGGCTCCCACGCTGTCGCGGTTCCTCAGCCGCCACCTGTTCCCGGCCGGCGCGATGCTCTTCACCGACTGGGGGCCGACGCACGACCGCTGGTTCCGCAGCGGCACCGAGCACAAGCTGTCGAACCTGCGCCGGCTCGCGCTGGAGTTCCCGCGCGTGCGGTGGCTGCTCATCGGCGACGACGGGCAGCACGACGACGCGATCTACACCGCCTTCGCGGGCGAGCACCCCGACAACGTTCGGGCCGTCGCCATCCGCCGCCTCTCTCCCGCCGAGGCCGTCTTGGCCGGCGGCCGCACCCACGTCGACGACCACAGTGCCGCCGCGGTGCCGTGGGTGACCGGCGACGACGGCGCCGCCCTGCTCGAAGAGCTCGAGGCCGCCGGCGTCGTCTGACCCGCGCGGCCTCGCTCCCGGCGAGCTGTCACCCCTGCTCCCGCCGCACTTCAGTTGCCGCGTTCTGCAACGCGTGACGCAGATTGCGACAACCGAAGCGCGCGTCGCGCCTGCATCCCGTCTCCGGGATTGTTCAGTTGCCGCGAAACGCGACGCGGGGCGCAGAACGCGGCAACTGAACGGTGGTGCCGGAGCCGTTCGGGCGACCGCTCAGGCGACGGCGCGGGTGACGAGCTCGCGCAAGCGCGCGGCCACGGCGTCCGTTGGCCCGAGCACGGCGAACGAGGTCGCCCACATGGCGCCGTCGTCCAGCTTGGCCGTGTCATCGAACGCGACCGTGCCGTACCTCGTGCCGAATTTCGTCGTCGGCTGGTAGAACACGACGACTTTGCCGTCGCGCGCGTACGCGGGGAAGCCGTAGTACGTCTTCGGGTCGAGCTGAGGCGCGACCTCGGTGACGATGTCGTCGAGCAACTGCGCGATGTCGTGGTCGGAGCCTGTCAGATCGGCGATCGCGTCGGCGCACGCCTGCGCCTCGCGCTCGCGCTTCGCCGCTCCTTTGAGCCCCTTGCTCGCACGTAGTTCGGCGGCGCGCTGCTTCATCGCCTCGCGCTCAGCGTCGCTGAAGCCACTGTTGTCAGCCATTGCTCGTCTCCTTCTGCTGGATGCGGATCATGTTGCCCGCGGGGTCGCGGAACGCGGCGTCGCGCACGCCGTAGTCCTGTTCGATGGGCTCTTGCACGATGTCGGCGCCCGCCGCCTCGATGCGCGCGAACGTCGCGTCGAGGTCGTCGGTCGCGAGGTTCACGCCGAAGTACGAGCCGCGCGCGATCAGCTCGAGCAGCAGTCGATGCTCGTCGTCCGTGATGTCGCGGCCCACCCCGGGCGGGTGCAGCACGATCGCCGTGTCGGACTGGTTCGGCGGGCCGACGGTGATCCAGCGCATGTCGGCGTAGCCGACGTCGAGCCGGACCTCGAAGCCGAGGACGTCGCGGTAGAAGGCGAGGGATGCCTCCGGGTCGGTGTGCGGCAGGAAACTGGAGTGGATCGTGATGCTGCTCATACCCTCACGCTACGGGCGCGCGCCGTCGGGCGCTTCTCGATTCCTGACCGGTCTGGTGATCTGCCGAACGATACACGGCAGCATGCCGGGGCGCACCTCGGCGCCGCGGTCGCGGTACACACTCGGTGCGACGCCGACCAGCTCGGTGAACCGCGTGCTGAACGTGCCGAGCGACGGGCATCCGACCGCGAGGCTCACGTCGGTGACGCTGAGGTCGCCGCGTCGCAGCAGCGTCATCGCGCGCTCGATGCGGCGCGTCATCAGGTACGAGTACGGCGACTCGCCGTAAGCGAGCTTGAATTGCCGGCTCAAGTGCCCCGACGACATGTGCACCTCGCGCGCGAGCGTGGCGACATCCAGCGGCTTGGCGTAGTCGCGGTCCATGCGGTCGCGCACTTTGCGCATCAGCACGAGGGTCTGCAGGTCGGGGCGGGCGCTCACGTCTCGATCGTGCCACGGCCGCGGCGGTGTCGGGGGCCCGGCGTACGCTGACGGTGTGTGCGGACGATTCGTGGTGGCCGATGTCGGATCCGAGCTCGTCACGGTGCTCCGGGTCGACCTCGAGGCCGATCAGCTGCCCGCGCCCTCGTACAACGTCGCGCCCACCGACCGCGTGGCAATCGTGCTCGACTCCGCCAAGACCGACCCGCCGACGAGGCGGCTCGAGCCCGCGCGATGGGGACTGGTGCCCGCGTGGGCGAAGGATGTCTCGATCGGCGCCCGCGCGATCAACGCCCGCGCCGAAGAGCTCGAGGCCAAGCCGATGTTCCGCCGGGCGCTCGACAAGCGCCGCGCGGTGGTGCCGGCCACCGGCTACTACGAGTGGAAGCACGTGCCCGGCCCGGACGGCAAACTGCAGAAGATCCCGCACTACATCCACCCCGCAGGCGGCGACCCGCTGTTCATGGCGGGCCTTTACGAGTGGTGGAAGGATGCCTCGAAGCCCGACGACGACCCCGACCGCTGGCTGCTGAGCTTCACCATCCTCACGCGCGACTCGATCGGGGAGTTCGGCTCGGACCACGACCGGATGCCACTCCTGCTGGCCCCCGACTTCGCCGACGCGTGGCTCGACCCGACGACCGGGAACGTGCGCGACATCCTCGACGCCGCGATCGACGCCGCGCCAGAGATCGCCGCCACCCTCGACAGCCATGTCGTCTCGAAGGCCGTCGGGAACGTGCGCAACAACTCCCCCGCGCTCATCGAGCCTGTGGACTAGTCCCGCACCGGCTCGCACCCGTCGCACGGGGTCAAGCCCCGCCCCTCCGCGGCGAGGCGAAGGCGCAGCGCCATCACCCGTGTTGCCGCCTCGTCGAGCCGCTCTTCAGAGAGCCTCCCGGCGCGCACGGCCGCCATGATGCCGCGCGTGAGGCGGGCCGCGGTGTCGGGGGTCGTGAACATCACCGACAGCACCATGTCGTTGCCCGCGCGCAGCGCCGCGACCGCGTTGGCGACCGGGTCGCTGTACGCATCGAGGCCACTAGCCTCCAGCATCCCCAGGTCGTCGGTGATCGAGACCCCGGTGAATCCGAGCTCGTCCCGCGCGATGCGGTGCCACGTCGCCGACAGCGACGCGGGCGCCTTGTCCACGGCGCGGTAGCGCAAGTGCCCGAACATCAGCAGCGGCACGCCCCGCTGGATCGCCGCCTCGAACGGCGGCGCCTCGCCACGCCGCCATGCCGACTTCGACATCGACGTCGTCGGAATGCCCGCGTGCGAGTCGCCCGCTGCCCCGCCGTGCCCCGGGAAGTGCTTCACCGTCGAGAGCACTTGGCCCGCCTCGCCGTCGACCGCCGCCGCGACCCGGCCGGCCGCACGGCCGGGGCTTGTGCCGAGCGCGCGCCGGCGCATGAAGCCACCGTCGGCGACATCCGCCACGATCCCGAAGTTCACGCCGATGCCCGCGCGCTGCACCAGCGACCCTCGACCCAGGAATGCGTCGCGGGTCGCCGCCGGCTTCTCCCCCTTCAGCGTCACGGCGCCGGGGAAGCCATCCCACGCGAGGCGGCTGACATCGCCGCCCTCCTGGTCGATGGAGATCAGCGGGGGCAGTGCCGCGTCGAGGGTCATCGCCTCCGTCAGCCGGCGCAGGGAGTCTTCGTCGCCCGGCACGTTGGCGCCCATCAGGATGAATCCGCCGACGTGCGTGGATTGCATGTACTGACGAAGCGTGTCGGCATCGGTCGTCGCGATATGGCCCATCACAACACTCGCGGCTTTGCGCCTGAGGCTCATGCCGGCGACGATCTCGGCCGCGTGATCGGGGATGTCGGCGGCCCCCGCCGCCTCCACGCGCAGCGGCGCCGGCTCGTCGGCGGACTCCGCTGACGAGGTCAACGCGCTCACTGGAACCGGCGGCGCCAACGCGGCCGCCAGGGCGCAGGCGACTGCGGTCACGATTCCCCGACGCAGACGGCGGTCCACGGGTCAAGCCTAGCCACGCGCCTCACCTCGCCGGCAACGCCGCTGCGACCGCGCAAAACGCTCGCACTCCCCCATGACTCGCTGACCGGGCGCGGGTGGGGCTACGCGGCATTCGCCGCCGCCTCCAGCGCCGCGATATCGATCTTCCGCATCCCCAGCATCGCCTGCACCGCGCGGCGCGCGCGCTCCGGGTCAGGGTCGCGGATCAACGCGAGCAGGCGGTCCGGCACGATCTGCCACGACAGGCCCCACCGGTCCTTGAGCCAGCCGCACGGCTGCTCGACACCGCCGTCGGCGACCAGGGCGTCCCAGTAGTGGTCGACCTCGGACTGGCTCTCGCAGCCGATGTACAGCGAGACCGCCTCGGTGAACCGGTACTGGGGTCCGGCATCCATCGCGTAGAAGTCCCGATTGCCCAGTCGGAAGTGCGCGTGCATCACTTTGCCGCCGAGCCCGGGCATCTCCGGCCGATAGTGCTCGATCGACACGATCTCCGAGTCGGGCAGCAGCTCGGTGTAGAACCGCATCGCGCCCTCGGCGTCGTCGTCGAACCAGAGGAAGGGAGTCGCTACCGTCATGGGATCCTCCTGGGCTTTCGTCCAGACTCACCGATGACCGTGGTCGGCGCAAGGCGCCGCGCTGCACGCGCCTTGCGCGCCCGGTCGCCGCTCACCGGCCGAGCTTCGAGGGCCACCACACCGGGCGCCCGATGTCGTGCAGCAACGCCGGAACGAGCAGCGCGCGCACCAGGAAGGTGTCCAGCAGCACCCCGAACGCGACGATGAACGCGATCTGCACGAGGAAGAGGATCGGGATCACCGACAGCGCGGCGAAGGTCGCGGCCAGCACGAGGCCGGCCGAGGTGATGACGCCGCCGGTGACCGCAAGGCCGCGCAGGATGCCGTCTCGCGTGCCGTGCCGGCGCGCCTCCTCGCGCACCCGGGTCGCCAGGAAGATGTTGTAGTCGATTCCGAGCGCGACCAGGAACACGAAGCCGAACAGCGGCACCGCCGGGTCGGCGCCCGGGAAGTGAAAGACATTGTTGAACACGAGCGCCGACACCCCGAGCGCGGCGCCGAACGACAGCACGGTGGTGAGCACCAGCACCACCGGCGCGACGATCGAGCGCAACAGCAGCATCAGGATCACGAGGATCACCGCGAGCACCACGGGAATGATGAGGCTCCGATCGTGGATCGAGGCGTCGTTCGTGTCGATCGCCGTCGCGGTCACGCCTCCGACCGCGGCATCCGTCCCGTCGCTCGCGAACGCGACGCGCAGGTCGCGCACGGTTTGTTGGGCCGCATCCGAGTCGGCGGCATCGGCCAGCGTTGCCTGCAGCATCACCGCGCCGTCCACCACGGTCGGCTCGGGCGAAGGAGCTCCCGGCTGCCCGACGGCCGTGATGCCGTCGGTGGTGATCGCGGCGGAGCCGCCCGGGGCGTCGCCGCTCAACACCGCCACGCCGTCCACGCCTGGCGCGCCCAGCAGCACGTCGGCCGCGGACTGCAGTTCGCCCTGCGGCGCCAGCACGTACACGGGGCTGCCGGATCCGCCTGGGAAGTGCTCGCCCAGCACGCGCTGCCCGTCGCGTGCCTGCGACGAGCCGAGCACGAGGTCGGACTGCGGCACGCCCTGCGCGTGCAGTTGCGCAATCCCCACACAGCCGCCCAGCAGCACGAGAGTCGTGACGATCCAGATCGCGCGCGGTCGGCGTCCGATCATCTGCCCTGCTCGCCACCACAGGCCCGTGCGCACCGTGCCGCCTTCGGCCGCCACGACATCGGGCTCGTGCCGCGGCCGCTTCGGCCAGAACGCCGCACGCCCGAAGGCGAAGAGGATCGCAGGCAGCAGCGTGAGCGCCGCGAGCATGGCGAACACGATGCCGATGGATGCCACCGGCCCGAGTGTGCTGTTGGATTTGAGGTCGCTGAACAGCAGGCAGACCAGGCCTGCGATCACCGTGCCACCCGACGCGAGGATCGGCTCAAACGAGGCGCGCAGCGCCCGCATGCTCGCCACCCAGGTGTCGCGCTGCACACGCAGCTCTTCGCGGTAGCGCGCGACGTACAGCAGCGAGTAGTCGGTGGCCGCGCCGATCACGAGGATGAAGAGGATGCCCTGGGTCTGCCCGCTGAGCAGCAGCATTCCCGCCTTCGCCAGCCACCACACGGTCAACAGCGCCACAGTCAGCGCGAACAGGCTCGTCGCCAGCACGGCGACCGGCAGCAGGAGCGAGCGGTAGACGACGATCAGGATGACAAACACCGCCACCAGCGCCACGAGCAACAGCAGCCCGTCGATTCCGCTGAACGCCTCGAGCAGGTCGGCGGTGAACCCAGCGGGCCCCGTGACGAACACCGTCACGCCGGAGGGTGCGGATTCGCGAAGGGTTGCGGAGACCGCCGCGACAGCGTCTCCGGTATCGGCGTCGCGGTCGATGGGGACGAACACCTCCGCCGCGCGGGCGTCGTCGGACGGCAGGAGCGGCGACAGTTCGTCGAGAACCCCCTCGATCTGGGGCAGGTCCTCGAGTGCCTCCTGCAGCACGGCCGTGTCGGCATCCGTCAGCTCGTCCGCCCCTTCGAAGACGACGACCGCGGGAATGGCGTGCGTGTCGCTGAACCCGCCGAGCGCCTCCTGCACCCGCGTTGCGTCCGCCGAGGCCGGAAGATACGTCGTCTGATCGTTCGACGAGACCTCGCCGACCTTGCCGAAGTACGGCCCGCCGATGCTCGCCCCGACGAACCAGGCGAGGATCAGGATCGCCGGCAGGACCACTCGCGCCCAGCGCGGCACGCGGCTGTGCCGCTCCCGGCTCCGGCGGCGCAGTGCGGGGGCGGGCGCGTCAACGTGGTCAGTCATGAGGGAATGCTCCGGGACGCCTCAAGCGTATTCCGTGACGACAGTGAGCAGATCCTCACACCATTGATCCGCCCGTCATAGACGCTCCAAAGAAATGCCATAGGGATGCTTGGTGCACTCGTTTCAGTCAGTCCCGCAGCTTACGAACGGAAGACCAATGAGACACCCCAAGAAGATCACCGCCGGACTCCTCGCCGCGGCCCTGCTGCTCGCCGGCTGCACCGCGACGACCACCGAGCCCCTCGCCATCGGCACCACCGCGGAAACCACGACCACGTCGACCACCACGACGACAACCGCGTCGACGTCCACCGACCCCGACATTGACGTCGACTGGAGCGATCTGCCGACAACCGAGGTGACCTTGACCGACGACGGGCTCGCCATCACCGAGGCCGGCACCTATGTGCTCACCGGCTCCTCGACCGGCCAGATCACCGTCGACACCGACGGCTACGTGCGGATTGTCCTCGACGGCGTCACTATCGACAGCTCAGACGGCGCCGCCATCCAGATCGACAACGCCGAGGCGACCGTCATCGAACTGGCCGACGGGTCCACCAACACGATCTCCGACGCCTCGACGCGCGGCGACGAGGAGATCGACGGCGCGATCTACTCGTCGGACGACCTGTACATCACCGGCGACGGAGCCCTCGACGTCACCGCCGCGTTCGCGGACGGCATCGTGGGCAAAGACGACCTGTGGATTCTCTCCGGCACGATCTCGGTGACCAGTGTCGACGACGGCATCCGCGGCAAGGACTCGCTCAATATCAGCGGTGGCACGATCACCGTCGACGCGGCGGGCGACGCGCTCAAGGCGACCAACGACACCGACCTCGGCGCCGGTCAGCTCAACATCTCGGGTGGAGACATCACGATCGCATCGGGCGACGACGCGGTCAAGGCGGAGCAGCAGGTCTGGATCTCCGGCGGCTCCATCGAGATCACCGAGACCGTGGAGGGCATCGAGGCGCCGGTGGTCGTCATCGACGACGGCGAAATCGCCCTCAACGCTTCGGACGACGGCATCAACGCGGCGGCCTCCGACATCGTCACGTCGGGGCTCAGCGTCACCATCAACGGCGGGGACATCACCATCGTGATGGGCGCCGGCGACACCGACGCGATCGACAGCAACGGCGACCTCACCATCAACGGCGGCACGCTCGACATCACCGCGCAGTCCGCTTTCGACTACGACGGCACCGGGACGCTCAACGGCGGCACGATCACCGTGAACGGAGAGCAAGTCACCGTCCTCGAGAACCAGATGATGGGCGGCGGCGGCGGTGCCGGCGGTGGCGGTGCCGGCGGCGGCGCTGGCGGTGGCCAGCCGTGAGCCGAACCCGCCCGCACCCTCGCCGCGCACGTCGCGCGGCGAGGGTGCGGGCTTTACAGCGTGCGCTCCAGCGCGGACATGATGATGCCCAGTTGCCGCTCGAACCTGACGTGGTCGTTCTCGCGGGCATGTCCGGCGGCACGCGCCAAGGGCGCAGACTCGCCCACGGCGGCGTCGCGGCGATCGAGTGCGTAGCGGGTCGGATCGGCGATGTTCGACTGCGCTCGCTCCTGCTCTTCGATGACAAAGCCGACGACGAACGCCGTGATCAGGTCCGCGGCCGTCACGATGTCTTCGACAGCGTGCCCACTGGCCGTCAGTTGCGCGAGCCAGGGCTCTTGCGCGCGCAGCACGTCCGGATCGGTCAGGCGTGTCCCGCTGAACGTTCGCGCGCCGTCGCGATGCTGCAAGTACTCGGCGCGAAGAGCGCGCGCGTACGCAGCGAGCCCTGCGCGCCAATGGTCATGCTCGATCGCCGCGAGGCTGCGCTGCACGCGCCGCTGGATCTCGGTGCCCATCTCGTCGAGCAGTTCCTGCTTGTTGCGAATGTGCCAGTACAGCGCCGGCGCCTGCACGTCCAGACGCTTCGCCACGGCGCGCACGGTCACGGCGTCGGCGCCGCCCTCGTCGAGGACGTCGAGGGCCGCCGACACGATCCGCTCCCGGGTGATGCCTTTCGCCACGGTTGACAGCTTAACGGCGTTAAGCGACACTGGAACCCCACATAACTTAGTTAAGGAGCACCATCGTGCGTGCTGCCGTCCTGACCTCACCGGATGCCGCTCCGATCTGTGCCGACTTCCCAGACCCCGAGCCGATGCCCGGCCGCGAGCCGCTGCGACTCGTCGCGGCCGGCATGCACCAGATCGTGCGTTCTCTCGCCTCCGGCACTCACTACGGCAGCACGGGCGAGTATCCCCTCGTCGTGGGTGTGGATGCCGTCGCCCGCACTGCCGACGGCACCCTCGTCTACACCGGGGGCACACGTGCCCCGTGGGGCACGATGGCCGAGAGGATCGTGACGCCTTTCGACATCCGCCTGCCGGACGGCGCCGACCCCTACGCGATCGCCGCGGGGATGAATCCGGGGATGTCGGGCTTCATGCCGCTCACTCGGCATCTGGAGCGCCGCGGCGAGCTCGGGACCGTCCTGGTCGTGGGCGCGACGGGAGTCGCGGGCCGCATGGCGGTGCAAGCCGCACTCGCTCTCGGCGCGGCAGGCGTGATCGCCGCCGGGCGCGACTCTGAAACGCTCGCTGGCCTGGACGCGGTGGCTGGCGTCCAGGCCGTCTCGATCGCAGCCTCCGCCGCCCCACTCGCGGAGGCGGTGCGCGAAGCGACTCCCTCGCTCGTGCTCGACTATGTCTGGGGAGCGGCGGCTGAGGCAGCGTTCGCCGCGCTCGCTCGTCGCGGCATGGACGAAGACGACGCCGACATCTCGTATGTGCAGGTCGGCGCGCTGGCCGGATCGAGCGCAGCAGTCCCCGCCAGCTTGCTGCGCAGCCGGCGCCTCACCATCACGGGGAGTGGCGCAGGGTCTGTCTCGATGGCGGCGACGTACGCCCAGCTCCCGAGACTGATGACCCTCATCCGCGACGGCGCCATCAGCGTGCCCTACACCGCGTACCCGCTCGACCAGGTCGCTGCGGCGTGGACCCACACTGGTCGCACGCGCGCGGTCGTCACCCCCTGATGCCGCGCGAGGCCCGTCCTGCTCGCCGCCACGCAGGACGCCGGGCCGCGATCACGGCAACGTCGCTGGAGGAAGCGTGCTCAGACATCCTCGAACTCAGTCGCGAGGGCAACGGCCTCGATGCCGTGCCGAAGAACCCGCGTGCGCCGGTGATGCACCACCGGCCGTTCACGAGCACGGCCGCGTACGTGTGACGACGCGGCTCTGATGTCCAGTGTTCGAGTAAGACAACCACGGTGGACGCCGCCGGATTCAAACCGAACCGTTGGCGTCGGTTCGAGCGCCTTGATTCTAGGTGGCAGCAGGCCAGAACCGCCCGGGAGAACGGCGAAAGCGTCGTCTCGATCACGAGACGGTTCGGTGTCCACCGGATGACGGTGTGGACGCACACGAGAGACCTGATCGCCTGAGAGGCCTCAGTCGCCGAGGACGCGACAAGAAGGTCACGAAGATGCGGACTCAGTTGGATGTGGGAGGCCGCCGGGGCTGGTCTCGGCGCCGTGCCGTCACTGGCGGCCATGGGCGTCGGCACCGCGATCCTGGTGTCCTCCGCGCTGAGCTATCGAGTGCAGCGTGGAAGAAAATGGGGAGTCCATCTTCGCGGCGCGCTACGCTTGTGGTCCGCATGCCCGCGAGGCGCTCCCTCGTTCCCGCGCAACCAGACTGACGAAAGCGAGTGTGAACGCCATCAGCTCCATTTAAGAGATCCCTGCGACCGGTATCGCGCGGTCTGAGATGCCGCTCACGCATGTCGTGCGCGCCGGCGACTTCGTCTACATCGCTGGGCAGATTGCGGTGCGGCCAGACGGTTCGCTGGTCACGGGTGACTTCACGGCGGAAACGCGCGCTGTGCTGGACAACGTCAAGTCCGGAGTGGAAGCCGCCGGGGGCACGCTCGCAGACATTGCCAAGACGACCGTCTTCCTTCTCAACGCCACGCTGTTCGAGCCCATGAACGCTGTCTACCGGGAGTACTTCTCCGAGCCTTATCCCGCGCGATCCACTGT
>NZ_JASGEC010000060.1:0-83320 GCF_047606685.1 Microbacterium sp. | reverse complement strand
GTGGGAGGCGTTCGCCGACCCGCGGGACGGCCTGCACCGGGTGGCGGCGGCGTGCGCCGGCATGCCGCGCTGGGAGGCGCCGGCCTAGCCGTCGCGTCGCGGCCGTCGCCGCCGCGGCGTCTCGCGCGGCAGTTTCCCGCAGTCGCGGCTGAAGTTCGCACGCGCGATTGCGGGTTTCGTGCGCGCGAGGGGAGATCCTGCTGCTCAACGCCCGGGTCAGCAGCCGGCGGCGAGCGGAGCGGGGGTCGCCGCCGCGGCGGGCTCGCCCCATCCGGCGAACTCCACGTCGAGCTCGCCCTCGTCGTCGGCGCGCACGAGCCGCAGCGGCAGCGGGGCTCCGGTCGTGCTGATCGTGAGCGCGCCGCTCGTGCCCTCCTGCCCCAGGATGACATCGACGCTCCCGTCGGCGGGACTGCCCAGCGACGCGGCGTCGACCGTGAGCTCGGTGACCAGCTCGACGGGGTCGAGCATCGACCCCCAGCGTGTCACGAGTGGGTCGTCGAGCCCGACGCACGCGTACGCGTCGGGGTCGAGGGATGCCTCCGCCGCAATCGCGGGCGACGGGCGCACGTACGCGCGGTCGCCGGCCGCCACGATGTGCGTGCGGTCGCCGCTCGCGGTGAACGTCGCCTCGAACGCGGCAGGGCTGCCGGCGAACTCGATGTCGACGCGTTCGCCGCGCGCGTCGCGGAACCGGCCCGTCATCTCGACCGCCCCGGCATCCCGCATCGCCTCGAGCGCCTCGGCCCGCGCGCCCGGCCCGCTCAGCAGGGTCACGCCGTTGCCCGACTCCGGGCCCCACGACGACAGGTCGACGTGCGTCGCGGTCGGGACAGGCTCGCCGCCGGTGGAGCCCGTGCACCCGCTCAGCGCGACGACGAGCGTCGCGAGGCCGCACGCGAGCAGCGGCCTACTCGGACGCGGCATCGCTGACGCACCCCGCGACGGCGCCCTGCTCGTCGAGCGTCGCGCGCTCGAGTGAGACGGGAGCCTTCTCGTTGCCGTCGGCCGGCCGCACCACAATGCACGACCGATCGTCGACGAGCCCGGCCGCGCGCGGCAGCCACGCCTCCGTCCCGGTCACCGTCTGCGAAACGTCCACTTCCGCCCCGGCCGGCCCGCCCACGACGACGACTTGGTACGGGGCATCCGGCCCGCTCCACGTGACGCGCACGGCGTTCTCGGTGACCTCCAGCTGCAGATCCGATGCCACCGCGCGCTGGGATCCTCCGCCGAGCAGGAGGAACACCACAGCGGCGACGATCGCCAGCAGCGTTGTGCCGATCGAGACGAGGAACGCGGGATGCCGCCACAGCGGCCGCCGCGCGGCGGGCGCCTCCTCGAGCTCTGGCAGCACCTCGCCGAACGTCTCCATCGGGCGCAAAGCACCGGGGGCGGACTCCAGGCTCGGGCGCGCGGCATCCCATCCGATCCGCGCCGTGGTGTTTATGCCGGTCTGGGCATATTGAGTGGAGGGCGACTCGCGGCGCGCCGCTCGGGCCCGGGGAACGCTTGAGATCAGATCGATCGACTCCACGGGCGCCACGGGCTTCGCACGCCGGCGGCGAGTGGGAGGCGACGGCTCGCTCATGGCTGTGGATGGGCCCTCTCGTGTGACCGGCGTCGAGGCACCGCCTAGCATAGTGTGGTCCGTTCCCCAGACCTGGAGTGCCTATGCTCGCGCGATCGCGACGTGCGGCGGTGGTCGTCGCAACGCTGCTCGCGGCCCTGGGCGGAGCCGTGCCGCTCGCGCACGCCGCGGGCGAGGACGACGACGCGACAGTGTCGGATGGCGCGATCGTGATCCCGTACGGCGAGACGGCGGAAGTGCGGCCAGGGGCCGGCTGGCGGGTGCTCTGCGACTCGGTGAGCAAGCTCGACGGCGTGCGGATCGAATGCTCGGCCGACGGCCTGACTCTCACCGCGAAGCCGTACGACCCGCGGTGGGGCGAGCACACGCTCGAGCTCACGCAGCGGTCGGAGACGGTGAAGCTCCCGCTGTCGTACCGGGTGCGGATGGGCCCGCCCGCGCCACCCGAGGTGGGGGCGCCGCGCATCGACCTGCCGATCGCGGTCGGGCAGCAGGCCCTCATCCCGTTGTCGGCGCTGCGCATATCGTGCGAGGCCTGCACGAGTGAGGGCGGGGCCACGCTGCGGGTTCTGACGCCGCCGCCGGGTGTGAGCGTCGGCGTCAGCGAGACCCACCTCGCCCTGCGCGCCGAGCAGCCTGGCGATGCCGCCATCCCGGTGCAGCTGGTCGACGATGCCGGACAGTCCACGACAAGCGAGCTCGTGGCATCCTTCGTCTCCTCGCCCCGCCCGCGTGCGGTGGGCGCGCTGCACATGCGATCGGCAGAGGAGGACGTGGACCTCTCGCTGCTGTCGTGGGGCAATGGGCTCACCTTCGTCTGCCCCGAGCGCGCGGACGGCGTCGGCTGCTCCGCCGACGGAGAGGGGACGCTGCCGCCCGACGCGTCGCCGGCCCAGCTCGTGTTCCGGGTCGTCGACGCCGAGGGGCGCCAAGCGCTCGGCAGCGTCACTCGCGACGACGAGCAGAGCGACCCGGCCCCCGCGGGCGCCGCGTGGCAGCGCGAAGCGGCGCTCGTGATGGTCGCCGCGCCGGTCGAGGAGGAGGCCGATTCGGCCGAGGCGCCGCTGTCGGCCATCGCGCGCTATCTGGAAGGGATGACTGGATCGTGAGCCTTCGCCTGACCATCGCCGGCAGCGAGCGGTCGGCCCACGCCGACTCGTGGCTCGTCGACGTCGACGAGGCGACCACCGTCTCCGAGCTGGGCGAGTCGCTGGCGGTCTCCCCCGACGTGCTCGCGCCGGCGGCCGACCCTGCGGACCCGTTCGCGGCGGCGGGACTGCGCAGCGGGGCGGTCGTGCCGGCTCCCGCGCCTGCGCTGCTCGCGCCCGGAACGCTGCGGCTCGAGTTCGTCGGGGGCCCGTTCGCGGGCGAGACGGTCGCTGTCGAGGCCGACCGCCCGGTCGCCATCGGCAGCGCGCCGGGGTCGGCGATCCGCGTCGCCGACCCGCACCTGGAGCCGGAGCACGCCGTGCTCACCGTCTCGGGCGGCGTGCTCGACGACGGCAGCGCAGAGCCGCTGACGGCGGTGCTCGCCCTCGTGGGCGACGCGGCCGCCGTGGTCAACGGCGAGCAGGTCCATGGCGAGGCGCGTGTTGTCCCCGCCGACCTCGTGCAGCTGGGCAGCAGCGTGGTGCGCATCGGGGTCGCCCCGGCGTCGGACGCCGACATCACGGTCGACGAAGTGGGCGCCCGCGCGTTCAACCGCCCGTCCCGCATCCGCCCCTCGCAGAGTCCGCCGACGGTGACCCTGCCCGGCGACAAACCCGACGAGCAGGAGGGCTCGCCGCTGCCCTGGCTGTCGGCGATCGTCCCGGTCGTGCTGGGCATCACGCTCGCTGTCGTGTTCCAGCGCCCGATCATGCTGTTGATGGCTGCCGCGTCGCCGATCATGGTCATCGGCTCGTTCCTCGCCAACAAGAAGCTCGCCCAGCGCAAGGGCCAGCGCACAGAGGCGGAGTGGATGGCGGAGGTCGAGTCGGCGCGAGCGCGCATCGCGTCGCACGTGAGACAGCAGCGGCTGGGCTCGTGGTACAGCCACCTCGACCCGGTCTTCATCCGAGACGTCGCGACGCGTCCGCTGGCGCGGCTGTGGGAGCGCCGCCGCGCCGAGTCCGATGCGCTGAAGGCACGCGTCGGCGTCGCTGATGTTCCCCTCGAGGTGCGCTTCGAGGGCGGCCCGCAGAAGGAGCGTCGCGAGGATCGGACGGTGGGCGTGTCGCCTTCCCCGGTGTCGGTCGACCTCGCCGCCGGCCCCGTCGGCGTTGCCGGCCCGGCCGATGTCACGGCCGGAGTCGTGCGCGCCATGGTGACGAGCCTCGCGACACTGCGGTCGCCGCGCGACCTGCAGATCGTGGTGCTGTGCGACCAGGAGCAGGAGGCAGCGTGGTCGTGGGCGCAGTGGCTGCCGCACGCGCACCCCGGGTTCGGCCCGGTCGCCCTGATCGGGAACAACGACCTCACCCGCCGCGAGCGGCTGCGAGAGCTCGGCACGCTGCTGGACGTGCGCATGCGGGTCGGCCGGGACCGCCAGCGCGAGACGGAGTCGCACATCGTGGTCGTCGTCGACGGCGCGCGCCGGTATCGGATGCTGCCGGGCATGGTGTCCCTCCTCGAGCACGGGGCGGCGCACGGAGTGCACGTGATCGCGATCGACTCCGACCGGTCGCGTCTTCCCGAGGAGTCGGCGTCGGTCGTCGTGGCCGACGCCGGCGACCCGATTCTGGGCCGCGTGGAATCGGGCGACGCGTACCACTCGCCGGTGCTGCTCGACCAGGTCAGCGTCGCCTACGCGGAGGAGGTCGCCCGCGCCCTGTGCCCGATCGAGCACGTGCGCGGCGTGGGCGACGACGCGACGGTGCCCAGCAGTGTGCGCTACACCGAGCTGCTCGGTGTCGACCTGGACGATCCGCAGGCGGTCGCCGAGCGGTGGCGGGTGGCGCCGCGGCAGTCGTACGTCGTCGTCGGCGCGGGCGCCGAGGGAGAGTACGCGCTGGACATCGCGACCGACGGGCCGCACGCCCTCGTGGCGGGCACGACCGGATCGGGCAAGAGCGAGTTCCTCCAGGCGCTGGTGATCTCGCTCTCGCTGGCGAACCGGCCCGACGCCCTCAACTTCGTGCTCATCGACTACAAGGGCGGCTCGGCGTTCGCCGACTGCGCCCGCCTTCCGCACACCGTCGGCATGGTCACCAACCTCGACGCACGCGAGACCGAGCGGGCCCTGGCCTCGTTGGATGCCGAGTTGAAACGCCGCGAGCGGGTGCTTCGAGACGACATCGGCGCGAAAGACCTCGACGCGGCGTGGGAGAAGGACCCCGAGGCATCCGCTCGACTCGGACTGGCCCGCCTCATGATCGTCGTCGACGAGTTCGCCGAGTTGAAGACCGAGCTGCCCGACTTCATCAACGGCCTCGTGCGCATCGCCCGGGTCGGCCGCTCGCTCGGCGTCAACCTGGTGCTGGCCACCCAGCGCCCGTCTGGCGTCATCACACCCGAGATGCAGTCGAACATCAACCTGCGCGTCGCGCTGCGGGTGACCGACCGGGCCGACTCGGTCGACGTCATCGGCACGCCGGACGCCGCGCTCATCTCCGCGTCCACTCCCGGCCGCGGCTACGTGCGCGCCGGGCTCGACTCCGCTCCCGTGCCGTTCCAGACCGCCCGAGTGGCGGGGTTGCGCATCGGCCACCAGCGCACGACGCGCGTGCTGCCTCCCGCGGTCAAGGTCGACTGGAAGTCGGTGGGCATGCCCCCGCGGTTCCCGGCCGCGGACAAGATCGCGCACCGGCCCGACCAGGACGACACCGACCTGCGCGGCCTCGTGCACCTGGCCACCCGGGCCGCGGCCATCCTGGGCGTCACGAGAAGCCCGTCGCCGTGGCTCATGCCGCTGCCCGACCTGCTGCCGCTGGACCGGTTCGACGAGGATGCCGCGCCGGGCGGCGCCGTCATCCTGGGGATGGTGGACGTGCCGTCCCGGCAGCGCCAGCAGCCGCTGCTGTGGGATGTGACCGGCGACTCTCATGTGCTCTTCTTCGGCGGCAGCCGCTCGGGCCGCACCACCGCGGTGCGCACGATGCTTGCCCAGCTCGTGCAGCGGTTCACTCCCGCCGACCTGCACGTGTACGCCGTGGACTACGGCACCGGATCGCTGCTGCCGTTCGCCACGGCGCCGCACACGGGCGCCGTGGTGACCCCGATGGACGCGGGCCGGCTGCCGAGGCTGCTGGACCGGTTGGGGCACGAGCTGTCGCATCGGCAAGCGGTGCTGTCGCGCGCCGGCGTCGGCAGCATCGGCGAGCAGCGCCGCGGCGGCGATCCGCGCGAGGCGCTTCCGTACGCGGTGCTCGTGATCGACGGGTGGGAGCGGTTGGCGGCGTCGATGAGCGCGGACGACATGGTGCTGCTTCGCGACCAGGTCATGCGCTTGCTGCGGGAAGGGCCGGCGGCCGGGCTGCGCGTGGTGATCACCGCCGACCGCTCGGTGTCCAGCGACAAGGTGTCGAGCTTCATCGACACGCGCTACGCGCTGCCGATGCGCGACATCAACGACTACCGCGCGGCGGGGATCATGATCCGCGACCTCGTCGCCGACATGCCGCCCGGGCGGGCGCTGTTCGGGCCGGAGGGCACGGAGGCGCAGATCGCCGTGCTGGCGGCCGACGCCAGCGGCGAGGGCCAGACGGCCGTCGCGCAGGGGATTGTCGAGCATGTCGCAGCCCACTTCGGCGGGTTCCCCCAGCTCGCGCAACTGCCGCAGCCGCTGCGCGTCGACCCGCTGCCGTCGCGCATCGGCCTCAGCGAGGCGCACGAGCTGCCGCTGCTCGACCCCGACGGCCCCGACCTGCCCGTGGTGGCGGTGGGCGGCGACCGCCTGTCGCGGATCACCGTCGACTGGCCCGCGGTCGGCGGCTTCGTCGTGGTGGGCGATCGGCGCAGCGGAAAGACGCACACGTTGGCCGCGATCGCGCATCAGCTCGGCTGGCACGGCACGGACCTCGTGGTCGTCTGCCGCGATGGGTCGATTTTGGCCGAAGTGGCCCGCAGCCACGGCGCGCCGCTGCTCAGCCCGAGCACGCCCGACGCGGAGGTGGTGGCGGCGTTGGCCCCCCGTGAGCATGCGCTTACGATCGTGATCGACGACAGCGAGGCGATTCGCGACTCCGCCCTCGATCGAGCGCTCGCGGCGGCCAGAGGGCACGCGCGCTACATCGTCGGGGTCGGCGCCGAGTCGGCAGGATCGTCGCTGACCGTCGCGCTCACCGAGGCGAAGAAGGGCAGGGCCGGCATCCTGTTGTCGCCGCCGTCGACGATCATCGGCAGCCAGGTGTTCGGAGTGCAGCTGCCCCGCACCCACATCGGGCGTGCGGGGCCGGGCGTCGGACTGTTCTTCGCCGACGGCGTCTACACACCGGCCCTGGTGCCCGACCTCACGGCCTGACTCGTCGACCGGGCCGTAGACTTGCCAGCGGCTCGGGTGGCGGGCCCAGACACACCGTGCGGGAGGGCTGTGATGAGCACTCAGTGCCGCTTCTGCGGCGAGGCCGTGCGGCCCGACAGCATGTTCTGCCCGGCGTGCGGCCAGCTCACGGGCATGGCCGCGCGCCCGGCGCCTCCGTTCCCGGCGTCGGCTGCGAAGAAGAAGACGGATGCCGCGCCCGCGCCGGTCTCCGACGAGCCCCCGCCGCCGGTGCCGCTTCCTGCGCGCCGGTGGGCGAAGGCGGAGGAGCCCGCGGCGGACGAGACGCCGTCCGCGCCGCCGCCGGCGTCCGCCATCCTGCTCCCCGGCGGAGCCACGGTCGCGCTCGACCGCACGCTCGTGCTCGGCCGCGCGCCCGAACTGGCCGCGGCCGAGCACGGCGGGACTCCGGTCGCCCTCGACGATCCGCAACGGGCGATGTCGCGCGTGCACCTGGTCGTCTCGCCGACGGGCGAGGTTGTCACGGCGACCGACCCGGGGTCGGCCAACGGCACCGTCGTGGAGCGAGCCGGAACGGCGTTCGCGTTGCAGCCGGGCGCTCCCACCCCCCTGCTCCCCGGGGACCGTTTGTTGCTCGGCGACGCGGTTGTCGTCGTGTCTTGATCCGCTCGGCCGCACGGCATGGGGAATTGTGCCCATCGGCATGTGAGCGACGAGTGTGTTAGCAATGAGGGACGAGATGTAGACCGCGCGGCGTCGCGGCAGAACACACAGGGGGCAAGGCCATGGCAGACATCAAGGTCACTTCGGAGTCGCTCGCGGGCGTCGCGAACCAGCTCGCCTCGGGCGCGACGGCGATCGAATCGCAGTTGGGCAACCTCAAGTCGCTCGTGCAGGGGCTCACGGCCGGGGAGTGGGGCGGCACCGCGTCGCAGACGTTCAACGAGCTGTTCGAGCAGTGGGATGCCGCTGGCCTGCAGCTGAAGGAGTCGCTGAACGGAATCAGCGACCAGCTCTCCAAGGCCGCGCTCGCCTACGAAGAGTCCGAGAACAACATCGGGAACAGCTTCCGCGCTTAAGCGTTCGGCCGGGCCGCGCTCCGTGCGGGCTCGATCGACGCGTTCAGAGGGGGGATTCTCATGGTGCAGTTCGCGGTGACCACGCCGGCGCTCGGCTTTTCCGCTGCGTCGATGACCGGCGCTGTCGCGCAGTTCGACGCCCAGCTCAACCAGGTGTCGGCGGCGGTGAACGCGGTCGTCGGCTCGACCTGGACGGGCTCGGCTGCCGACGCGTTCGCCGAGGAGTGGGACGCGTTCCTGGCCAGCGCCGCGGTGACGCGGGAGTCGCTGGCGAGCATCGCCATGCGCCTGCAGCTGGCGCAGGGCGGGTACGACAGCAACGAAGCGCAGGTGACGGCCGGCGCGCGCTCGTCGCGCGTGAATGTGCAGGTGCCCGGCAGCGGAGGCGGGTCTGGCACGCAGGACGACGACGCAGCGTCGGACGAGCAGGCAGAGCAGGATGGCACGGTGGTGGCCTCATGAGCGCCCAGCACACGTATGAGACCTCGGACATCCGCGGGCTGGAGTCGGCGCTCAAGCAGCTGCAGGGCTACTGCGCCGAGCTGCAGGCGCACGCCATGTCCGCAACAGGCGCGGTGAGCGCGCAGTGGAGCGGTCTGGCCAACGTCGAGTTCGTGAATCGCGTGCAGGCCTGGCAAGTGGGCGCGGTGTCTCTCACCGGCCACGCCGAGTACCTCGCGCTGTGGGCAGGAGACGCCGCGTCGCAGTACGAGGCCGCGCAACGCTCGACGCAGAGCATGTGGTCTGGCGGAGGCGGCGGCGGCGGAGCCGGCGGCCCAATGACGGCGGTGTGACGGCATGGTCAACATCGATCCGGCGAAGTTTGTCGAGGCAGCTGACGCGTACGACGCGGTCAGCCAGGAGGCGCTGAACTACGCGATCGCCGCGCGAGGCACGCTCGCCGGTTACGGCGGGATGGCGGGCACCGACCCGAGCGGCGAGGGGTTCGCGCAGGCCTACGACCAGATGGCGCACGGCGCGCTGCAGGTGCTGTTCGACATCGCGGTGGTCACCCGCGGATTCGACCGCATGTTGATGGCCAGCGGCGGCACGCACGCACAGGCCAACGAGAACGCGGCGGGGACCGGCGTCGATGTCACCGGGTCCTACGTGCTGCGCCCCGCCATCGAAGAGATGTCGGTGGCTCCGCCGCCGACGGCATTCGGCGGCCGGCCGGACACGGTGGTGGCCGGTCTCGACGACGTCGCGATGTGGGTGTGGGACCAGATTTGGAACCTCCTCGGAACGATGTTCCCGGATGGCGACCCCGAGACGCTGGAGCAGGCAGGGTCGGCGTGGTCGGGCATTCTCGGCGACATCTCGCGTCTGCGCAGCCAGATCTACTTGGCGGACAACTCGCTGGCCGGCATCGATAGCGGCGAGGTCGCGCTGATCAACACGAAGGTCAACGACTTCGCCCAGGGGCTCACCGAGTTCCTGTCGCCGACGGACGGCATCGGCCAGATCGACGACATCTGCAAGGAGTACGCGCAGGCGATCCGCGACGCCCGCGAGGAGTCGCGGCAGATGGTCATCCAGCTCGTCATCGAGGTGGCCGCGGGGGCGGGCATCAGCTTCGCTTTGTCGTTCGTCACCTTCGGCGCCGCGGGCGCGGTCGGCGCGGGCGTCATCGCGGCGCGAATCGGGGCGGTGGCGGTGCGGATCGGCGCCGTGGTGCAGCGCGTTGCCGCCACGGGCGGCCGGCTCGCGGCCCGCCTCGTGGCGATCGCCGGGCGGCTGCAGGCGGCCGGACAGCGCTTCCCCCGCTTGATGCGCGCCGGAATCGAGATCACGTCGAGCACGGTCTCGGCGGTCGCCGCCGAGACCGTGCAGGGCGGGGACGCCAACTACGTGGCCGCGTTCGGCAGTGGGTTCCTCGGTGGCGGCGTCACCAGCTCGATCGTGGCCCCGTTCGGCCGGTACGGCCAGAAGTTCGTTGTCCAGGCGTTGGCCAACGGCGCCGGGGGCGCGGCCGGAACGGTGGCCGACCTCGGTATGCGCGGCGATGAGATCACCGCCGCGTCGGTGATCGCCGGCGCCGGACTGGGCGTGGCGATGTCGGCGCGCCTGCCTAGCCGCCGTCCCCCGGCCTCCTCCTCTGCCCCCACCGGCGGCGGCAGCACGCAGACGCCCGAGCTCAACGTCGCATCGAGCGGCGGCTCTGGCGGCTCGGGTGGGGGCTCGTCATCGACGGGCGGCCCCACGGCTCGGCCCGACTACGACGGCCCGACCGGCGCCGGCGGCGAGCTCAGCGGCTCGGGAGGCGAGGGCGGCGCCGCCCCCAGCAACCACGGAGACGCGCCCGCGGCACAGGACGTGCATGTCACCCCGGAGAGCGGCAGCGGTGGCGGCGATGCTCCGGACGGCAGCTCGGCGGTCGACAGCCCGGTCGCGGACGGCCCCGCCGCGGACACCCCGCCCGCGGACGGCTCGTCCCGCGGTCCTTCCACGGACGATCCGGCCTCGGGCACGCCGACGGTCGACAGTCCCGCGGTCGACGCTCCGGCCGGCAGCCCTGCCGCGGACACCCCGTCCACGGACGCCCCCAGCGCCGACAGCCCATCGGCTGACGGTCCGGCCACGGACGGCCCCGCGCTGGACGGCCCCGCCGGCGACGCGCCTCCGGCTGACGGACCGGAGGCTGACGGCCCCGAGGCGGACGCTCCTGCCGGCGACGCTCCGCCCGCTGACGGCCCCGAGGCTGATGCGCCGGTCGCCGATGGCGACACGGCCGACGGCGCCGCCAACATGCCGCACGAGTCCCCGAACCCGAAGGTCCAGACCCTGTTCGACGCGGACGGCAACATCCGCTCGTTCGACGACTGGAACGCGGCGCACGGCGACCCCGACGCTCCGCTCAACCACAACAAGGGCGAGTACGGCGAGCTCCGCACCCAGCAGTACATGGAGTCGCAAGGCTGGACCCGCGTCGATGCGAGCAGTCACACGGCCGCGAACGGCATCGATGGCGTCTACACGCGCGACACTCCCGACGGCCCGGAGTACGCGGTGATCGAAGCGAAGTACAACACGGCCAGACTGGACACGGGGGTTGGCGGCATCCGGCAGATGAGCCGCGATTGGCTCGAAGGCATCGGATTCCACTCGTATCGATTGGAGTACGCCCTCGCGAACGCAGATCCGGACCTGCGTAATAGCATCCTGCGCGCGTTCCGTCGTGGCGACCTCAGGTCTGGGCTTGTCCGGGTGATGCCCGACGGGTCTGTGCGGGTGCGCGAGTTGGATGTCGACGGCTTCGTCGTCAGGGGCACCGACGCCGCCTTCGACGCGATGAGCGATCAAGGGGTCGCGTCCTGACTCCCGAGCAGCTGTGGGGCGGCCGGTGCGCGCGTTCGGTGAGGCGAGCCGTTACAGTCTTTCCCATGAGCGGCCAGACCATCGTCACGGCGCGTCGTCGATGGCGACCCGCGACGCGTCGCGACATGACCACGCGAAGAACGGAGGGCTCCCGTGTTGCGTGACATTCGGGCAGATCAGGCCTACTTCGATGCCATCGTTGAGCGACTCGCGGTGTTCGTCGAGAGCGATGAGGAAGAACTGACACTACCCGTCGACCAATGGCGCGCCCCGAAGTCGCTGGCGATGGCGGCGGGCAACGTGGTAAAGGTACGGTGGAACCGTTTCAGCGCGCTTTACTCGCAGGGGGCGTCGACGCAGGCGCTTCGAGACGAGTACGAAGACGTGCTTGTCGCGGCGGAACGAGCGGTCCTGCTGGAAAGGCAGTATTTTCCGCCCGAACTCGTCGAGTTGCAGTTCCGCAATCCGAGGATCAAGGACTACTACCGCGAGTGGCTGTTGTTGGTATCGCTGGCCATTACGTTTCAGGTCGACGACGCCACGTTCGACCGAGTGGTGGCAGCCGTCGAGTTCGGGCGGGGCGACCACCTCATCGATTGCCTGATCGCGACGCGGCGGCCGGATCATCCCATCGGCGCAGACCTCCAGTTCCCGCGGATCGTGGGCCCGTTGGAAAGCGCGTTCGACAGTGCCGACCCGGCCAAGCTGATCGCCCGCTACCTGTCCAAGTGGTACACGGCGTGGAAGGGGATCCGGGGCTGGGGAACTCACGAGCATGTACCTCAGTATTTGTACTACGGCTACTGGGCCTTCGAGGTGCTCGGCGTCGTGACGGCGCTCGGCGTCGACGACGCGTCGTTCCGTGACAACGAGTACTACCCGCGCGACCTGTTGGCCGATGAGCGGGCAGGATGACACGGAGCCGACCGTGTCGGACCTGAGCGCGCTCGCGCTCGACGCCAGCGACGCCGCGCAGTGGCGCGCGTTCTTCGAGCGCGGGCAGACGTTCGCCGTGCCGCTCGACCGCCCGCGCGCCCGTCGCCGCGCGCGTGTGAACACCGCCGTGCTCGTGATCGCGGCCACCGTCATCGCGGTCTGCGTCGCCATCCTCGCCGCACTCGCGCTCACGCAGTCCGGCCGGGCGCTCACCTTCCTTCTGTCCGCGTTGCTCGGCGCGGCCGCGGCCGCGCTGCTCCTGAGATTCTGGCTCGCCCGTCGGCGGGTGCGCGCCGCGGTCGCCTCCGCCGACGAATACGTCGCGGTGTCGGCCGAGGGCATGCGCGTCGCGGGGGCCGTGCAGCTGCGGTGGGCACAGGTCGTGGGCGGCGTCGGCTTCGACGACCGCGCGGCCCACATCCCCCTCGCGCGCCGACCGGCGGAGGCGCTGTCGCGCGCGGCGGGGGTGGCCCGCGCCGAACTTGTGCTCGGGGTCCGCGGTGTGCGCGAGCTCCGCGACGCCGCGCCGCGCCCGTTGCGCGGCGCGTTCGAGGTGATCTTCGACCATGGCGGTGTCCGCATCCCGCTCGACACGGCGGTCGAGCCCGACGCGGTGCGCCCGTTGCTGGCAGCGGTGTGCGTGGCCGCGGCGATGTCGGGCGTCGAGGTGACGCTGACGAACGAGCCGACCGAGATCGCCCGCCGCACGATGGCCGTGCTCGGGCCGCCGCCTGCCCGGGGCTGACTGGACTACTGTGCTGGAGACACCGAAGGAGGCCGCCCGTGACCGGCGACATTGAGATCCCCCCGAGTCTGGCCGATGCTCGAGACCTGCTCGCGGCGCGGCCTTTGGGCCTTGTTCCGTTCCAGATCCGCGCGCAGCAGCTCGCGTTGCAGGGCGCCCAGGGAGCACTGGATGCCGCGGTGCCCGTCGTCGCCGACTACTACGTCGGCGCGTTCCTCGACCTGCCGACCGCCGACGTTCCCGTCTCGACCTCGATGCTCGGCGAGTGGGGGGTCAGCATGGATGTCGTCGTCGACCTCGCGTCGAACCTGCGCGCTCAAGACGACGCTCCGCTCGACCAGGTCGGCGACGCCCTCGTGGTCGCATCCGTCGCCTTCGCGGCGGCCGCGCTGCGCGACCCGGCCGCCGTCTCGCGCCTCGGCGAGGGCACTCCGGTCATCGTCGTGCCCGACGCAGGCCATGTGCTCGTCGGGTTCGCCGAAGACGTGGCATCCCTCTCCTCGGTCGCGAGCGTCGCGGAGCAGGTGATCGCGCAGACCGACCGCCCCGTCTCGGTCACGCCGCTCGTGCGCTCCGGCAGTGGGTGGGCCGAGTTCGAGTGGCCGGATGCCGTGGGCGCCGAGGTGGGGCGGATGCGCCGGCGCTGGGACGCCATCGAGTACACGGCGGCCCAGAAGGTGCTGCACGACACGTACGCGGCCGCGGGCGACGATGTCCTGGTCGCCACTTTGACCCTCGCCGACAACCCCGCGGGCGAGCGCATCACCTACACGACGCTCTCCGAAGGCGTGCGCACGCTGATCCCCCGCGCCGACCTGGTCGTGCTGGGCGCCGCCGACGGCCGCATGCAGCACGTGCCGTTCGCGGCGGTGGCAGCGCTCGACGGAGTGCTCGTGCCTTCTGTGGGCACGGTGCCCGACTACTTCCTCGCGGAGCGGTTCCCGGCCGAGCTGCTCTGACTCAGCGCCCGGTGTCGAACAGGTGCCGCCCGCCGTGGCCGAGCACCTTCACCATGATGCCGCGCTCGTGCAGCGCCGCCACGGTGCGGGTCTCCTCGTCGAGGCTGCGCCCGAGCGCGTGCACGTTGGCGACCACGAGCACGTCGCCGCGCCGCAGCGTGCCGAACAGCCGCACGAGCCGCTCCTCCCACGACTCCATCGTCTCGGGAGCGGGATGCCGGAACCCCTCGATCGGCACCCCGAAGCGCGCGAGGTCCTCGCGCTGCTCGACGACCGACGGCATCCCGTCGCGCGCGACGACGAGTCCGACCAAGCGCGATCCGTCGGGGCGGGCCTGCCACCAGTCGCGATCGCGCTGCAGCTGGGCGAAGCACTTCGGGCAGTCGGCGGCGGAGTGGGGCAGGTGGATCGGGCTCGTTTCGGCAGGATCGGATGCCGCGTGCCGCGTCGCGGCATCCACAGTCCCGCTCGTGTCGGCCATGGCATCCTCTCGCCTCTCCCATTCTGCCCCACCCTCGCCGGTGGGCGATCAGCCCGGCCTGTCACCCGTCGAGGCGCAGCTCGACGCTGAGCTGGTCGGCGTCGAGCTCGGCCAGCGCGCGGCGCAGCGCCCCCGTGCTGTACGTGCCGTCGCTCGACAGCTCTCTCAGCCGCGTGCGCATCGCGGCGATCGCGCAGAGCCGCAGCTCGAGCGCGTCGCGCTCGGCGTCGTCGTCGTCGGGCCGCTTGCTCAGCCGCGTGCCCATGCGCGCCGTCAGCTCGTCGTCGAACGGCTCGCCATCGCGCGACACGAGCCCGGGGGAGAGCAGGGCGGATGCCGCGGCGAGCCGCAGCTCGTCGTCCAGCCGCGTGCGCTCGTCGAGGCTCTCCTCGTCGTCGTCCGATCCGGCAAGGCCGAGCCGCCGCACGAGCCAGGGCAGCGTGAACCCCTGCAGCATGAGGCTGAGCAGGGCCACCATGAACGCCACCCACACCAGCAGCGGCCGGCCGTCGGTGTCGCGCGGCAGTGTTTGCGCGGCGGCGAGCGTGACGACGCCGCGCATCCCGGCCCACACGATGATCGTGCCGTGCTTCCAGCCGAGCGGCGATGCGCCGTAGTAGTCGATGTCGGCCAGCATCCGGGTGACTCGCGAGCGCATCGTCTCGACGCGCCGCCGCCGATCGTCGGGGAGGAGCACCGGCGACGTGTCCGTGGGCCCTGCCGCCGCTTTATCGAGCCGGGCGCCGATCTGCTCGAGCCGCTCGCGGTGCTGGCTGCTGAGCCGGCGCGCGCGCCGGCCCTGCGTCAGCACGAGCAGCGACACCCAGCCGGCGCGGATCACGATCACGATGCCGAGCGCCGCCAGCGCCAGCCACGTGCCGTGCCACAGGCTCTCGTGCTGTTGCTGGATCTCGTCGACGATGCTCGTGAGCTCGAGCCCCATCACCAGGAACACGCCGCCTTCGAGCACGAGCTCGACCGTGCGCCAGTTCACGTGGTCGGACAGCCGCTCCTCCGCCGTGAACCAGCGCGTCGAGCCCTGGCCGGTGACGATGCCGGCCACGACCGCTGCCACCAGGCCCGACCCGCCGAGGTGCTCGGCCGGCACGTAGGCCAGGAACGGCACGGTGAAGCTGATGGCCGCGCTCGCGGCGGAGTTGCCGAGCGCGGCGCGCAGCCGCAGCGTGGCGTAGCCGACGATCGCGCCCACGGCGACGGCGACGACCACCGCGAGCGCGAACGAGCCCACCGCGCTCCACAGCGAGAACGAGCCGGCGATCGCGACGATGGCGGTGCGCAGCAGCACGAGCGCCGTGGCGTCGTTGAGCAGGCTCTCGCCCTCGAGCAGCGTCACGACCCGGGCGGAAAGGCCGAGGCGTTTCGCGATCGAGGTGGCCACGGCATCCGTCGGACTCAGGATGGCTCCGAGCGCCACGCCGAGCGGGAAGCCCACTTCGGGCACGGCGAGGAAGAAGAACAGCCCCAGCGCGAGCGCGCTGACCACGACGAGCCCGACCGAGAGCCCGGCGATCGGCCGGAAGTCGCGGCGGAACTCGATCGCGGGCAGCCGCACGGCGGCGGAGTACAGCAACGGCGGCAGCACGCCGATGAGAATCCACTCCGGGTCGAGCTCCACGGGATCGACGAACGGCAGCAGCGCGACGCCGAGCCCGACGGCGACCAGCAGCAGCGGGCCGGCGACCCGCAGGCGCTGGGCGAGGGCGGTGACGACCGCGATCGCGACGACCGCGACCACGACGATGAGCAGCAGCTCCACGCCCCGAGCCTAATCGGCCTCGTCGCGGCCGAAGTGGCGCACGCGCTACTGTCAAGCATGGCCTTCACGACGATGCGGAAGTCAGAACGATGAGCGAAGCCGAGCTCGACGGCATCCTGTATCCGCCAATCGAGCCGTACGACAGCGGCATGCTCATCGTCGGCGACGGCAACCGCGTCTATTGGGAGCAGTGCGGCAACCCCCACGGCAAGCCGGTCGTGTTCCTGCACGGCGGGCCGGGCGCGGGCGCGTCGCCGTGGCACCGGCAGTTCTTCGACCCCGAGCGGTACCGCATCGTGCTGCTGGACCAGCGCGGATGCGGCCGCAGCACACCGCACGCGAGCGAGCCCGGCGGCAGCCTGCGGCACAACACGACGTGGCACCTGGTGGCCGACATCGAGCTGCTGCGCAAGAACCTCGGCATCCCGCGATGGCAGGTGTTCGGCGGGTCGTGGGGCAGCGCGCTCGCGCTCGCGTACGCCGAGACGCATCCCGACGCGGTGACCGAGCTGGTGCTGCGCGGCGTCTTCACGCTGCGCCGGCACGAGCTGGAGTGGTTCTACGAGGGCGGCGCGTCGGCGGTGTTCCCCGAGCTGTGGGAGGAGTTCATCGCGGGCATTCCGGTGCTCGAGCGCTCGCGGCTGATCGAGGCGTACCATCGGCGGCTCAGCGACCCCGACCCTGCCGTGCACGTGCCGGCCGCGGTGGCGTGGTCGCGCTGGGAGGCGGCGACGATCAGCCTGCGCCCCGACCCCGACACGGTGGAGCGGATGTCGGAGCCCGCCGGCGCGACCGCGTTCGCCCGCATCGAGAACCACTACTTCATACACCAGGGCTGGTTCCGGCCGGGCCAGTTGATCGAGGACGCAGTGCTGCTGCGCGGCATCCCCACGGTCATCGTGCAGGGCCGCTACGACATGTGCACCCCGATGATGACAGCGTGGGAGCTGTACCGCGCGCTGCCCGACGCGGAGTTCGTGGTGGTGGATGACGCGGGGCACGCCGCGTCGGAGGAGGGCATCGCCCGCGCCCTGCGCGCCGCGACCGATCGCTTCGCAGCCTCCGGCCCCTGAGCTTGCCCGGCCCCTGAGCTTGCCCGGCCCCTGAGCTTGCCCGGCCCCTGAGCTTGCCCGGCCCCTGAGCTTGTCGAAGGGCCCGGTCGTTGAGCGAGGCCGCGCGCAGCGCGCCCGAGTCGAAACGCAACGACCCTCGCCACAACAGCAGCCCCAGCCCGCCGCGCCACCTTCGCGCGCCGGCCTCGCAACGAAGGTGGCGCGCTGCGCCGCATCCCTTCGCCTGATGCGGCACGACCCGCCACCTTCGCGCGCCCGACGCCGGCCCCTCTGCTTGCCAGTCACTAATTGTGGGTCGCGCGCGGCGCGCACCCGCACTTTGGGACTGGTGAGCTGGGCGCACTCGGCCCCCTGAGCTGGGCGCACTCGGTCGCTGAGTCTGTCAGAGGGTCTAAGGCGCCTCGTCAGCGGGCAAGCTCGGCGGCGAGCGTGGCCTCGACGGCGCGCATGCCGCGCTCGAGCTCCGCGAAGCTCGTCGACAGCGGCGACAGCCCGATGCGCAGCCCGTCGGGGTCGCGGTAGTCGGGGATGACATCCCGCTCCCACAGTCGTGCGGTCACGGCGCGCATTGCCGGGTGCGACAGCGTCACGTGCCCGCCGCGCCATGCAGGGTCGCGCGGCGACGCGAGCGACACCCCGTGCGGGGAGAGCAGCGCGTCGGAGATTCGCACGGCGAACTCGGTCAGCGCCACAGACTTGGAGCGGATGGCGTCAATCCCCACCGCCTCGATCATGTCGAGCGTGGCTTGCATCGCCAGCATGCCGAGCACCGGGGGCGTGCCCGACAAGAAGCGCCGCATGCCGGGGGCCGGGCGGTAGTCGGGGCCCATCGCGAATACATCGGCGTTGCCCATCCAGCCCTGGATCGGCTGCGTGAGCCGCTCCTGATGCCGGGCCGCCACGTACGCGAACGCGGGCGATCCTGGCCCGCCGTTGAGGTACTTGTACGTGCAGCCGACGGCGAGGTCGACGCCCCAGCGGTCCAACGCGACGGGAACGGCGCCCACAGAATGGCACAGATCCCACAGGATCATGGCCCCGGCGTCGTGGGCCACCCGGGTCAGCGCCGCCGCGTCGGACATATACGCGGAGCGGTATGAGACATGGCTGAGCACGATAAGCGCGGTCTCGGGGCCGACCGTCGAGCGCAGCGCGGCTTCGTCCACACCCGCGGACGCATTCGCATCCGCCCACCGCACGCGCCCGCCGCGTTCGGCGGCGACGCCCTCCACGACATACCGGTCGGTGGGGAAGTTGTCGCGATCGGCCACGATCTCGAGGCGCCGCGGATCGGATGTCACGGCCGCGTCAAACGCCGCCCGCACCAGCTTGTACAGCAGCACGGTCGTCGAGTCGCCTACCACCGTCTGCCCGGCGGCCGCGCCTAGGGCGGCGGCGCCGATACGGTCGCCGAGCTCGAACGGCAACGCCATCCATTCCTCGTCCCACGAGCGGATCAGCCGGTCGGCCCACGGCCCGCGCACGAACGCGCCCAGCCGATCGAGCACCGCCGCGGGCGGCCGGCCGAGCGAGTTCCCGTCGAAGTAGACGAGGGATGCCTCGGACCCGACGAACCCCGCGCGGCACTCGCGCAACGGGTCGGCCGCGTCGAGGGCCTCCGCCTCCGCCGCGAAGTCCCTCAGCGCGCGCACCGGGTCTCAGTCCAAAGCCCGGTTGACAAGCGCGTTCACGTCGCGATCGAGGTGGTCGATGCGGTGCTCCAGCGCGGTGAAGCGCGCGTCGACGGCCTCGAAGCGCGCATCCACGGCCTCGAAGCGCGCGTTCATCTCGCCGCGCAGCCCGCGCATCTCGCCTTCCAGCGCCCCGATGCGCCCGCTGAGCCTGCCGTCCAGGGCGTCGATGCGGGCATTGACCGAGCTGTCGAGGGCGTCGATGCGGGCGTTGACCGAGCTGTCGAGGGCGTCGATGCGGGCGTTGACCGAGCTGTCCAGGGCGTCGATGCGGGCGTTGAGCGACCCTTCCATCCCGTCGATACGCCCGGTCACCCCCTGGATCGCCGCCGTCAGCGACCGATTCGTGAGCGTGACGATGATCGTCGTGCCGCCCAGCATCACGGTGGTGAGAGCCGCGATGTAGACCCAGTTGTCTGGATTCATGAGGTCGAACACCCTCCCATTGTCCGCCGGATGGCTCGACTCTGCCACCGCCGGCGGCACGGTTGGGCCACGGAACGGGGAATGGGGATAACACGGCCGGCGTGACGGCCTGTGCAGGGTGCCGCGCCGCTCCGCGTCCAATTAACTATATTTCCTACCAAACATGTGGTAATAATGTGTGTTACGTCTTTTCGATCCGGCTCACGCCGGAGAACCTGGGGGAACCGAAATGCGCACTATTCGCATGCTTGCCGTCGCCACTGTCGCGGCGGGGGCACTCACACTGTCCGCCTGCTCGGGCGGCTCCACGCCGTCCAGCAGCGCCACCGCCGAGGATGCGCCCGACGCCGTCACGATCGGGTACTTCCCGAACCTGACGCACGCGCCGGCGATCGTCGGCCTCGCCGACGGCACATACCAAGAGGCGCTCGGCGACGACGTCGAGATCAAGACCGCGACGTTCAACTCCGGCACGGAGGAGATCGAGGCGCTCTTCGCCGGCGGCATCGACATCGGCTTCATCGGCCCGAGCCCGACTGTCACGGGCTGGCAGAAGAGCAACGGCGAGGCTCTGCACGTCATCGCCGGCGCGGCGGCGAACGGCGCCGCGCTCGTCGTGCGCGACGGCATCGACTCGCCCGAGGACCTGAAGGGCACGACCATCGCGAGCCCGAGCCTCGGAAACACGCAGGATGTCGCGCTGCGCTACTGGCTCAAGGAGCAGGGCTACACGACCGACCAGGCCGGCGGCGGCGACGTCAGCGTGCAGCCGCAAGACAACGCGGTCGCGCTCACTGCGCTGCAGACCGGCGAGATCGACGGCGCGTGGGTGCCCGAGCCGTGGGCGACGCGCATGGTCGAGGAGGCCGGGGCGCACGTGCTCGTCAACGAGCCCGACCTGTGGGAGGGCGGCCAGTTCGTCACGACCAACGTCATCGTCAGCACCACGTTCCTCACCGAGCACCCGCAGGCTGTCAGCGACTTCCTGTCGGGGCTGCTCACGACGCTCGATGAGATGGAGGCCGACCCGGCCGCCGCGCAGGAGACCGTCGCCACCCAGATCGGCAGCCTCACCGGCTCCGAGCCGAAGGCCGACGAGCTCGCCAAGGCGTGGGAGAACGTCGTGTTCACCGCCGACCCGCTCGCCGCGACGCTCGTCGCGCAGGCCGACCACGCTGTCGCCGTCGACCTGCTGGAGGAGACCGACCTGACCGGCCTCTACGCGCTCGACCCGCTCAACGCGCTGCTCGCCGAGCGTGGCGACGACCCGGTGGAGGGGGAGTGATGACTGCCACGACGACTCCCGCGGTCCGCGTCGACCACCTCTCGATGCGTTACGGCCGCTCGCCCGTGCTGGCGCTGTCCGACGTCAACCTCGTCGTGAACGAGGGCGAGTTCGTCTGCTTCCTCGGCCGCTCCGGCTGTGGCAAGAGCACGCTGCTCTCGCTCGCGGCGGGCCTGGAGACGCCGACCGCTGGCCGCATCGACGTCGGCGGACGCCGCGTCGGCATGATGTTCCAAGACTCCGGCCTGTTCCCATGGCTGACCGTGCAGGGCAACATCGAGCTCGCGCTGCGGCTGTCGGGCGTGCCGAAGGCCGCGTGGTCAGATCGCGTCGCCGAGTTGCTCGACGTGGTGCGCCTTCCCGGCGTGCAGCACCGGCGCCCGCACGAGCTGTCGGGAGGGATGCGGCAGCGCGTCGCCCTCGCCCGCACGCTCGCGCAGGAGTGCCAGGTGCTGCTGATGGACGAGCCGTTCGCGGCCCTCGACGCCATCACTCGCGACGCGATGCACGACGAGATCGAGCGCATCTCGACCGAGCGCGCGCTCACGGTGCTGTTCGTCACGCACAACGTGCGCGAGGCCGTGCGTCTGGGCGATCGGGTCGTGCTCATGCAGCCAGGCCCCGGCCGGGTCGCCAGCGATCTGGTCGTCGACCTGCCGCGCCCGCGCAAGATGGACGACCCCGATATCGCGCTGCGCGCGCGAATGCTGCACGACCAGCTCGACGAACAGAGCGAGCTCGAGCGCAGGAGTGTGGCAGCATGACCGCGGTGGTAGAGCCCGTGCTCGAGCAGAAGAACGAGACGAGGCAGAAGATGGATGCCGCACCGCCGCTGCTGTCTGCGGAGCCCGCGCGCCCCGGTGCCCTGGCCAAGAGCGCATGGACGAAGCTGTGGCCGCCCCTGCTGGCCGTGGCGATCGTCGTGATCGCGTGGGAGTTGCTGTACCTCTCCGGAGTGAAGCCTGCGTACGTGCTGCCCGATCCGTTCACGGTGTTCGGCCGGCTGGGCGAGTTGCTCGGCGAGCCCGCGTTCTGGGCCGGGGCGGCGACGACGATGGGCCGCGCGGTGCTCGGCTTCGTCATCGCGCTTGTGATCGGCACGGTGCTCGGCGCCGCGGTGGCGCGCTCGCGCATCCTTCGCGCCGCCGTCGGGTCGCTGTTGTCGGGGCTGCAGACGATGCCGTCGATCGCGTGGTTCCCGCTGGCGATCCTGTTCTTCGGGCTGACCGAGCAGGCCATCATGTTCGTGATCGTGCTGGGCGCGGCGCCGTCGATCGCGAACGGCCTCATCTCGGGAATCGACGACGTGCCGCCGCAGTTGCTGCGCGCGGGCCACACGCTCGGCGCGCGCGGAATCCGCATGCTGCGCTACGTCATCCTGCCCGCGGCGCTGCCGACCTATGTCGCCGGCCTCAAGCAGGGGTGGGCGTTCGCGTGGCGCTCGCTGCTGGCCGGTGAGCTGCTCGTGACGATTTCGCAGGTGCTTGCGCTCGGCGTGCTGCTGTCGAACGCGCGCAACTTCGCCGACGCGCCGACGCTGCTCGCGGTCATGATCGTGATCCTCATCATCGGCATGGTCGTCGACGGCGTCTTTTCGTGGCTGGCCAACGGCATCCGCCGGCGCCGCGGCCTCGGCACGGTGCGTCTGTAGCATCCCCCCACATCACCCCCTCCTCAGTAGGATTGTCGGAGTATCGGCCGGGGAGGGGGTGATGTCCGCGTGCAGATCACGGCACGCGCGGACTACGCGGTGCGCGCGCTCGCCGAGCTCGCCGCCCGCGATGGCGAGAGCGCGACGCGCAACGAGCTCGCCGACGCGCAGGGCATTCCGCCGAAGTTCCTTGAGGCGATCCTCGCCGACCTGAAGAAGGCGGGGCTCGTTCTCGCGCTGCGCGGCTCGACCGGCGGCTACCTGCTCGCTCGCGACGCCGACGGCATCACGATCGCCGACGCCGTGCGAGCCGTCGACGGCCCGCTGGCCGCCGTGCGCGGAGTCGCGCCCGAGGCGATGCGCTACGCCGGGGTGGCCGAGCCGCTGCGCGACGTGTGGGTCGCGGTGCGCGCGAGCATGCGCGTCGTGCTCGAATCGACGACCATCGACGACGTGGTCTCGGGCGACTTGCCGGTCGAGGTGACCTCGCTGCTGCGGGGCGAGGGCGTCTACGAGCGGCGCTGAACGCGCAGCCGGCTCAAAAGCTTGCCTGGCACCATTGATGCCTATGCAGCTCACGGTGATCGTCCCGACGTTCAACGAGGCTCCCAACATCGCGGAGCTCGTTGAGCGCGTCGTCGCCGCGACGCGGGGGATTGACGCCGAGCTGCTGTTCGTCGACGACAGCACGGACGAGACGCCGCAGCTCATCCGCGCCGCTGCCGTGTCGGCGGGCATCCCGGTCCGCCTGGTCCACCGTGACCGGCCCCACGGGGGCCTTGGCGGGGCGGTGCTGGAGGGCTTCGCCGCCGCCGCGGCCGACACGTGCATTGTGATGGACGGCGACCTGCAGCATCCGCCCGAGACGATCCCCGAGCTGCTCGAGCGGTTCGAGCAGGGCGGCGTCGACATCGTCGTGGCATCCCGCTATCAGGCCGGCGGCTCGCACCGCGGGCTGGCCGACCGGCGGCGCGTGTTGGTGTCGAAGCTGTCGACGGTGCTCACGAAAGCGATGTTCCCGATTCGATTGCGGGATGTCTCCGACCCCATGACCGGCTTCTTCCTGGTCGACCGCAGGGCCCTCGACCTGCACGCGCTGCGCCCGCACGGCTACAAGATCCTGCTCGAGATCCTCGCGCGCCGGTCGCTGCGCGCGGCCGAGGTGCCGTTCGCGTTCGACGACCGCCACGGCGGCCAGTCCAAGGCGACGGTTCGCCAAGGCATCCACTTCCTCACTCAGCTGACCGAGCTGCGGTTCGGCAAGATGTCGATCTTCGCGGTGATCGGCGGGCTCGGCGCGCTCGCGAACGTGCTCATCGTGTGGGCGCTGACCAGGCTCGGCGTGAACTACGTCGCGGCGGCGATCATCGCGGCCGAGGTCACGATCATCGGCAATTTCCTGCTGATCGAGCGCTTCGTCTTCGGCGAGATGCGCGCCGCCGCGTCGAGCGTGTGGTGGCGCTTTGCGAAGTCGGTCTCGTTCAACAACGCCGAGCTTGTCGTCCGCATACCCATCGTGGCGCTGATGGTCGAGTCGGGACACATCACCGCTGTCGTCGCCACCGCGGTCACGCTTGTGGTCGCCTTCGTCGTGCGGTTCGTGTTCCATTCGCTCGTGGTCTACGCGCCGCGAAAGGGCGAGACGGCGTCGCCCGCCCGCCAACTCGTGGAGAAGATCGACGAGCAGGCAATGTCGCCCGGCGAGCTGTAGCGGCCCCGTTCTGGTCCGCGCTGCGCGCCCGCATCCTGTTGGAGCGCGCTCGTACCCCGGCGGAGGGTGTCAGGGAAAGTGCGAGTGGATGCCGTCCGAGGTCGCTTCTTCTCTGACATCCCCACTGCGCGTGTCAGGGAAGATGCGACGACACCGCGTGGGCACCCGCACCTTCTGCGACATGCTCGGTGCCCCGCGTCAGTTCTCGGTGATGAACCCCGCGCCGACCGTGCGGTTGGTTGCCTCGTCGATCAGGATGAACGACCCGGTCTGCCGGTTGCGGCGGTAGGGGTCGACCAGCAGCGGCTGCGTCGTGCGCAGCGTCACGCGGCCGATGCCGTTGAGCCCGAGGCTGCTGGGCGACTGTTCACGGTGCAGCGTGTTGATGTCGAGCTCGTACTGGATGTCTTTCACCATCGCCCGCGCCGAGCGCGTCGTGTGCTTGATCGCGTACTTGGCTCCCACGTTCATCGGGGCCGTGTCCATCCAGCAGACCATCGCGTCGACATCCTGCGTCGCCAGCGGCTGGTTGTGCGGGCGGCTGATCATGTCGCCGCGCGAGATGTCGACCTCGTCCTCGAGCTGCACCGTGATCGACATGGGCGGGTAGGCCTCTTCGAGCTCGCCGTCGGCGGTGCTCACCGCGCGCACGCGCGACGGCAGGCCGCTGGGCAGTGCGACGATCTCGTCGCCGGGGCGGATGACGCCGCTGACCAGCTGGCCGGCGAAGCCGCGGAAGTCGCCGCGGCCGTTCTGCGGCCGGATCACATACTGCACCGGGAACCGCACGTCGACCAGGTTGCGGTCGCTCGCGATGTAGACGTGCTCGAGGTGGTGCAGCAGCGACGGGCCCTCGTACCACGGCATGTTCTGCGAGCGGGTCACCACGTTGTCGCCGGTGAGGGCGGAAACCGGGATGGCGGTGACGTCGGCGAAGTCGAGCCGCGCCGCGAAGTCGCGGAACGCCCCGCTGATCTCGTTGTAGACGTCTTGCGACCAGTCGACGAGGTCCATTTTGTTGATCGCGAGCACGACGTGCGGCACGCGCAGCAGCGACACGATCGTCGCGTGCCGGCGGCTCTGCTCGAGCAGGCCCTTGCGCGCGTCGATCAAGATGATGGCGAGGTCGGCGGTCGAGGCGCCGGTGACCATGTTGCGCGTGTACTGGATGTGCCCGGGGGTGTCGGCGATGATGAACTTGCGCAGCGGCGTGGAGAAGTAGCGGTACGCCACGTCGATCGTGATGCCCTGCTCGCGCTCGGCGCGCAGGCCGTCGGTCAAAAGCGCCAGGTCGGTGTACTGGTCGCCGCGCTGCTCGCTCGTGCGCTCGACGGCGTCGAGCTGGTCGGTGAAGATCGACTTCGAGTCGTACAGCAGGCGCCCGATGAGGGTGCTCTTGCCGTCGTCGACCGAGCCCGCGGTGGCAAAGCGGAGGATGTCCATCAGAAGTAGCCCTCTTTCTTGCGGTCTTCCATCGCCGCTTCGCTGACCTTGTCGTCGCCGCGCGTCGCGCCGCGCTCGGTGATGCGCGTCGCGGCCACTTCGGCCACCACGTCCTCCGCGGTGCGCGCTTGCGATAGCACGGCGGCAGTCAGCGTGGCGTCGCCGACCGTGCGATAGCGCACGGTCTCGGTGAAGACCTCTTCGCCTTCTTTGGGCTGGCAGTGCTGGTTCACGGCCATGTACATGCCGCCTCGCAGGAACACCTCGCGCTCGTGCGCGTAGTAGATCGAGGGCACCTCGATGCCTTCGCGGGCGATGTACTCCCAGATGTCGAGCTCGGTCCAGTTCGACAGCGGGAAGCAGCGGATGCTCTCGCCCGGGTGGATGCGGCCGTTGTACAGCGACCACAGCTCGGGGCGCTGGTTCTTCGGATCCCACTGGCCGAAGTCGTCGCGGAACGAGAAGACGCGCTCTTTCGCGCGGGCCTTCTCCTCGTCGCGCCGCGCGCCGCCCATGAGCGCGGTCAGGCCGTGGTCCTCGGCCGTCTTCAGCAGCACGGGGGTCTGGATGCGGTTGCGCGAGCCGTTCGGCTCCTCGCGCACCAGGCCCGCGGCGATCGCGTCGGGCACCGAGCCGACGATGAGGCGCACGCCGAGCTCGGCGACGCGGCGGTCGCGGTACTCGATCACCTCGTCGAAGTTGTGGCCGGTGTCGACGTGGACGACCGGGAAGGGAATGGATGCCGGCGCGAACGCCTTTGCGGCGAGGTGCAGCATCACGATCGAGTCTTTGCCGCCCGAGAAGAGCATGCCGGGGCTCTCGTTCTCGGCGACGATCTCGCGGATGATGAAGATCGCCTCGGCCTCGAGGTAGTCGAGCTGGGTGAGCCCGTAGCGGTCTGCCTCGGTCACTTCGGTCATCGGGACTCCCCCTCCAGGAGCGCGCTCAGGCGTCGCAACACATCGTCGGCGATCAGCGGATTGCAGACTACCAAGTCGGGCAGGTACGGGTTCTCGTTGTTGTACACCAGCGGCGAGCCGTCCACCCGCGACGTGAACAGGCCGGCGGCGCGGGCGACGGCGACCGGGGCTGCCGAGTCCCACTCGTACTGGCCGCCGGTGTGCACGTAGGCGTCGACCTCGCCGCGCACGACGGCCGCGGCCTTGTAGCCGGCCGACCCCATCGGCACGAGCTCGGCGCCGAGCTCGTCGGCGAGGGCCTGCACGAGGGCGGTCGCGCGGCTGCGCGAGACGGCGAGGCGGATGCGGTCGGGTCGCTGCCACTGACGGGGCGCGTCGGCGCTGGAGAGCACGGTGTCGACGCCGGGCAGCGCCACCGCGCCGGCGCTCAGCTCGCCCTCCGACCACAGCGCGACGTGCACCGCCCAGTCGTGGCGGCCCTCAGAGAACTCGCGGGTGCCGTCGAGCGGGTCGATGATCCAGACGCGCTTGGCATCGAGGCGGGCGAGGTCGTCGGCCGCCTCCTCCGACAGCACGGCGTCGCCCGGCTGCCGCTCCGCCAGCGCCTGCGCGAGGTACCGCTGGCTCGCGGCATCCCCTCTGTCTTTCAGATCTTTCGTGCCGAGCTCGTCCGCGCTCGCGTTGCGCTGCACGTCGAGCAGTAGCTGGCCCGCTTCGCGGGCGAGCGCGGCGGCCGCCTTCGCGTCATTGGTCACGTGTCATTCCCCATCCCCCGATGCTGAATAGAGGCGCCGCGCACCGCGCGGCGAATTCCCGGCGCAATCGCCGTTTGAGCGCGCGCCCCCAGTGCACGCGTTCCCCCGCGTACCACCCTAGCAACATCCCGCGCCGCTGCGCCTCCATCCTTCAGCTTCCATACCAGGTCGGGGGACTTCGTGTGGAACAATGGCGAACCATGGACTGGGGGATGGTTCTCGGCGCGTTGTTCGTCGGCATCGTGGTCGGGCTGACGGGAATGGGCGGCGGGGCGCTCATGACGCCGATGCTCGTGCTCTTCTTCGGCGTCTCGCCGCTCGCGGCGGTCTCGAGCGATCTAGTTGCGAGCGCGGTGATGAAGCCTGTCGGCTCGTTCGTGCACCTGCGGCGCGGCACGGTGAACCTCAAGCTCGTGCTCTACCTCTGCATCGGCTCGGTGCCCACCGCGTTCGCCGGCGTCTTCATCCTCAAGGGGCTCGGTGACGACGCGAACGTGCAGCATGCCGTCAAGCTCGCCCTCGGCATTGCGATCCTGTTCACCGCGACGATGCTCATGGTGCGCGCGTACATGCGGCTCGTCGAGCGGGCGCGCAGCCGCGACGGCAAGGGCGAGCCGCTGCCGCAGGACCGGCCCGACATCGAGGTGAAGGTGATTCCCACGATCGCGCTCGGCGCGATCGGCGGCCTTATCGTCGGCATGACGTCGGTCGGGTCGGGGTCGCTCATCATCATCGGCCTCATGATGATGTACGCGGGTCTGAAGGCCAGCCAGCTCGTGGGCACCGATCTCGTGCAGGCTGTGCCGCTTGTCGTCTCAGCGGCGATCGCGCACGCGTTGTTCGGCGATCTCGATCTTGCGATCTCGATCCCGCTCATCATCGGCAGTGTGCCCGGCGCCTACATCGGCGCGCAGCTGTCGTCGCGGCTGCCCGGCGGCTTCATCCGCCGCGCGCTCGCTTTCGTGCTGCTCGCGTCGGGCCTGAAGCTGCTCGAGGTCAGCAACGAGGCGACGGGTGTCATCCTGGTCTCCGCCCTCGTGCTCGGGCCCGTCGTGTGGGCGCTCATCCGCCGCCACCACGGCTTCCACCCGCTCGCGAGCGTGGAGAATCGACGCTGGCGTGAAGCAAAACGGCTGCGGGAGGAGAGTCTTGCGAAGGCTGAGCCCTCGCGGTCGTTGAGTGGGACTGAGCCGTCCCGGTCGTTGAGCGAGCGAAGCGAGACGAAACGCGGCGATCCCGGCGAGGTGAACGGATGATGCCCGCCGACGCCGTGCTCGTGCTCGCCGGCGACCGGCTCGAGGCGCTCGAGCTGATCCTGGGCGGGGCGCTGGCTCCTGTCAACGGCTACTGCCTGCCCGATTCCAAGCCCGACGCGTGGCCGGTGGCGGCGCTCCTCGAGGTGGCCCCGAGCGTGGCGGCGGGCCTCGGTCGCGGCCAGCTCGTGCACTTGTGCGACCCCGAGAACACGCCGCTGGCCGAGCTGCGCATCGACGCCGTCGCGTCGGCGAGCGGGTCGGCGTGGCTGAGCGGCCCGGTCGCCGAGCTGCGACCTCCGGCGCACGGCATCGCCCGCGACCTGCGCATCACGTCGGCAACGCGCTTCGACGACCGCGTGGTCGCTTTGTTCGGCGGGGCAGTGGCCGCCGCCGACGTGCTGCGCGCGGCGCAAGCCGCGGGGCATCGCGGCCTCGACCTCGTCGCGGTCGGCGTCGCCGGCGACGCGGGCTCGGCGGCGCTCGTCGCCGACCTGCGTGACGCGGCGGCGCTGCTGCCCGACGCGCGCGCGTGGTATCTGCCCGCCGTCGACCTCGGCGCAGACGCCGATGTCGCCCGCGTCGTGGCCGAGGGCCGGGGAGCCGCCGAGGTCGTCGACCTGCGGCATCCGGTCTCCGCAGCAACCGGCGGCGCGGTCGTGCTGTTCACCGGGCTGTCGGGGGCGGGCAAGTCGACCGTCGCCCGCGCGCTCGTCGAGCGCGTGTCGTCGACCGGGGGGCACAAGGCGGTGCTGCTCGACGGCGACCACGTGCGGCACGAGCTGGCTGCCGAGCTCGGCTTCAGCCGCGACGACCGCGACACGAATCTGCGTCGCATCGCGTGGGTGGGCGCCCGGGTCGCGGAGGCAGGCGGGCTCGCGGTGTGCGCGCCGATCGCGCCGTTCGCGTCGTCGCGCGATGCGATGCGGGGCAAGGTCGAGCCCGACTCGCCGTTCGTCGTCGTCTATGTGTCGACCCCGCTCGCGGTCGCCGAGTCGCGTGATCGCAAGGGTCTCTACGCGAAGGCGCGCGCGGGCCTGATCTCCGACTTCACGGGCATCGACTCGCCGTACGAGGAGCCAACCGACGCCGACCTCGTGCTCGACACGTCGCAGCTGAGCGTCGAAGAGTGCGTCGACGCCGTAACGGGGCTGCTCACGCAGCGGGGGATCCTGTCCTGACGCTCACATCGTCGACTGGGGAGCGTCCAGACCTCGCGTGATGTGGGCTCGAACAGCGCGATCTTCCGCGGAACGACGCGGTTTGCTTTCGGCGCCTCCACCCACATGGACACAGCGCGGACCACCTCGCCAAGCACCTGTTGCGCCCCGCGGGGTCGCGCTCGACGGGGAGGGTGGCCTGCTGGCGCAGCTGACCAAGCTGGTCGTGGAGTACACCCTGGAGGACGAGCTGACCGGCCACCTCGGCTATGACATGCGCGACAAGGGCACCGCCACGAAAGGCGGGGAACGCGCGGAACAGGACGCGGTCGAAGACGGTGTCGACCAAGGCCGGCCCGGTGCGGATCGACGTGCTCAGGGACCGTGCCGGCACGTTCGAGCCGGTGATCGTTCAGAAGCGCCGCCGCCGCCGCGGCTTGATCGAGGTGGTGCGGCCCGAGGCTAGGTGGAGCCGGCGCGCAGCGGTCCTGGTGGCCAGTGTCCTCCTTTGCCTACTCAGCGGTCGCAGGAGCCGCTCGTTTAGGATCGATGGACCCTGGAGTGCCCATGGTCGCATCGCACAGGCGATGTGTCACGGTCAACGCGCAGCGCTGAGAGGTGCACGATCGAACCTGATATCAGCGTGGGCCCGCGGCAGTTCCGCGGGCCACGCATCGTACGGCGGTCCATCCTGCTTTCGATTCTCCTGATTCTGCTCCTCACGGCGGTGTTGGTCTGGGTCGTCCCGCGGATTGTCCGGATGGCCACGTGCGCCACCGACACCGTTCACGGAACGGAGTTTGGAGTGTCTCTTGACCGGTCGAGCGGCCGAAGCGTCGCGGAGGCGTGGGATGTCGCGATGACCAACTACGGCACACCGCGAGCGATTCGCGTATTCTTCGGCGGTCTGCCGGACTGGCAGGAGATTTCGACCCGCAAAGGCACTGACCTCGTCGTGTCCTTCAAGATAGATCCGAAGAGCGTTCTGACGGGGCGACACGATGCCGCGCTACGGGCTTGGTTCGGCAACGCGCCCCGCGACGTCCAAGTGTTCTGGACGTACTTTCACGAGCCGGAAGATGAGATCGAGCGCGGTGCGTTCAGCGCGGACGAGTTTCGTCGGGCCTGGAAGCACATTGCGATGCTCTCTCGCGAGCAATGTCGCTCCAACCTGCACTCCACCTTGATCCTGATGGGCTGGACGGTAGAACCGGCATCGGGCCGGGACTTCGATGATTACTATCCGGGGGCCGCGTACGTCGATGTGCTGGGCTGGGACCCGTATAACGCAATTGACGGTTCCGGCTACCAGTCGCCGGACACTATCTTCAGCGCGCCGATCGAGGTGTCGAAGGCGGAGAAGAAGCCATTCGCGATCGCGGAGACTGGTTCTCTGCTGATGGGTGCCGACAACGGGACGCAACGCGCCGAATGGCTGAGGGATATCGCTGTCTACCTGCGTGCAGAAGGAGCTCTGTTCGTCACGTACTACGACACCGTGTCATCCAGAGGCAACGACTTCAGGCTGACAGACGTTCCCTCAAGGGAGGCATGGCGGACGATCGTCCAGCAGTGACCGTCTGGCGGTCTCATTCCGGCTGGAGGACGATCGTCCATGTCACGCCGTGGGTGCTTGCAGCCTCCGCTTCAGCCACCTTCCCTCCGTAGGTGCCGTGAGGAACGCCTCCAGACGAGTCCGCCAGAAGGGTCGTGACATGCCCGCCACCTGACTGAGTTCCGGTGGCTCGGGATTGCACGCCTTGCGGTACCGACAGCGTGGTGGTCGTGCCATCACGGTGTGCCCAGAAGGAAAGAGCCCATGAACCGGACACCGAAACCGTGGCGTTCGGGGTCGACCGGGACGAGGTGCTCCCTTGGCCCGACATGGCAGCGAACGTCGGCGGGCCGGCTTGGACTCCGCGGTAGCCGGCCACCATCAGGTTGCCTTTGACCGAACTGCCGACGGGCACTTGCACAGTCGCTCCCGCGTCGCCGGCGCTCGCGGTGCGCCACCACGCGCGGGTGCGCAGGCTCCCGCCGTCCGCGGTGTCGAGCGCTTGCCATCCGGCGGGGTTGGTGATGGTCACCGGGGACACCACGCTCATGAACATCACGAGAGTGTCACCGGCCTCGATGGAGCTCGGAATGGTGATCGCGTGTGTCGCGCTCGTCCGATTGGCGCTCGCCACGTCGACGAACTCGATGTTTGTCGGATCGGGGTCGGGCGCGGTTGGGTTCGCCTGCCGGGTGGTGGTTCCCGTCAGACCGCTGCCGTCTGCGACCGTGAGTTGAACGGTGAAGGTTCCCTCGGCTTGATAGGTCCGGGTTGTCGACGGGCCGGAGGTTGTTTGAGACTCACCATCGCCAAAGTCCCACTCGTAGGACACGAGAAGACCCTCCGGATCGCTTGACGCGGACGCGTCGAATGTGCAGACCAGCGCCTCGCAGGCTGTCGTGAACGATGCCGTGGGCGGCTGGTTCGCGGGAGAGCCCGACTCGCTCGGCCGCAGAATCAGCGTCCACGCGGTGTTCGTGGTGCTTGCGCTCGCGGCCGTCGCGCTCAACCCGCCGTAGTCGCCCGTCGGCACGGATGCCGAGCTATCGGCGAGCAGGCCGGTGACGCGTCCTCCGCCGGTTTGCGAACTGTTGCTCCGTACCGTGACGCCGTCGGGCGCGGTCAAAGCGGACGACGACGCGTCGCCGTGCATCCAGTACGAGACCGCCCAACTCTGTGCGGTTGCCGCTGTGGTGAGGGGTGTCACTCGGACTGCGGAGCTCGCGCTGTCAGTGGCTGCGGCAAAGGACGACACAGGGTTGGTCGCGTGCGTTCCTCGGTAGGCGACCAGCACCATGTTGGCTTTTGAGATGCTCGAGAAGGTCATCTGCACCGGGCGGCCCGCATCGGCAGGCTGAGCGACCTTCGACCACACGGTAGTCCGGCCATATCCCTGGGCGATGCTGTCGGCCTGAGTCCAGCCTGTCACTCCGCTTGGCCCGGTGCGGCTCGCCTGCGAGTTCTGGCTGACGAACAGGAGCAGTGCGTCGCCTGCCTGAACCGCGCTCGGCACGGTCACTTGATGAGAGGTCGCGTTGCCATTGCTCGTCGCCTGCCCGACGTACGAGATCTTCTCCGAGACAGGCGCGACGTGCACCTCACGGGTCGTAGAACCGGTCGCCCCACGATCGTCTGTCACCGAGAGCGCGATGTTGTGCGTGCCGGCCGTCGCGAACGTGTGCGTGGCGGTGGGCGTGCTGAAGCCGTCGTAGGCCGTTCCGTCACCAAAGTCCCAGTGATAACGCTGGATCGCGCCATCCGAATCGGTGGATGCGGCACCGGTCATCGTGCAGACGAGCCCGAAGCAGTCGACGTCCGCAACCGCCACGGGCGGGGAGTTCGGTGCGCCGCCAGCGCCTTTCTCGACGCGCACGTAATCGATGTCGCCGACGAAGTAGTCACATGTCACGCTCTGCCCGTCGCAGGAGCCTTTCCCGCCTATCGACATCTCCGAGCTGTTCGATATGTTCCCGGTCTGGCCGTTCAGCCGGCTCTGCCGCACTCCATCGACCCACATCTCCACGAAAGCCGACGTGCGATTGCATCGGATCGTGTGCCATTGACCGTCGTTGATCGGGGTTGTCGAGTAGCCAGTACGCGAGGCGCCGTCACCTCCACGGAAGAGGCACCTCGGCAGACCTTCCGGGTTCTCGACCTTCCAGTACCCGCCGGCTGTCGCGCCTTGGCCCTTCTGCAAGATGTTGCCGAACCGATAGGTCGTGCGGAGCCTGATCTCAACTGAGAAGTCACCGGAGTCAGGATTCAAGTCCGTGTTGTGCGGCACGCGATCAACATGGCCGGGGAATGCGCCATCGCTGGGCAGGTGGGTCGCGAAACGCTGCGCGGTGGCGCCCTCGTAGATCACACCGGGCGTGACATCGGCACCGATGGTTCCGTTGCGACCGTTGCCCGACGAGTCGCGGAGCGTCGCCTGGGCCGGCTGCTCGTCCATGCTGTAAAAGGCGACGGTCCGGGACGCGATCGCATGCGCTGGCATTGCGATCGTGACGGCTCCCGCCGACGCGATGACGACAGCCACTGTTGCTCTGGCCACTGCGCGGCGCATCACTCTGTGGTTGAAACGCTCGCGAGGTACGTTGGTGGCGATGCGGTCGCGGAGACGTGCAACCTTGTTCATGAGACCCCCAAGGCCATCGAAAGGCCCGATACGACCGTCCCCCAACGACCTCTCGATTCCGAGGACTCTACCCCTCTTTCACGCTGATATCCATGCCCCGTGAGCTCTGGTCATCCCCTTTGATGGGCTCTGGCGCCAGGCCACACCAACATGACGATGGAATGAGGCATCTCTCATTCGCTCGGATGGGCCGTGCATTGTCCGCTACCGTCGAAGGAGCGTCTCGCGCCCCCGAACCACCCCGTGCGAGGCTCCCGACCCGAAGCCCCCAACACTGGTCGACAGCAACAATCGCCTGTCGTGTACCCCAAGACCGAAGGTTCCCCCGTGCCCACCTCTCCTCATCACGTTCGCCGTGCCGCCCGACCCCGCCTCACCGGACGCCTCTCTCTCGCCCTCCTCGCTGCTGTGACGATAGCGCTGTCGCCCGTGGCGGCAGCATCTGCCGTCGAACAGACGACCGGTCCAGAATTGGTGAAGAACGGCACGTTCGCAAACGGCGTCACGGGCTGGAAGTCCGGTAGCGCATCTCAGACGCTCGTTCCTCGGAGTGGGAAGAGGGGGGCGTACGGATCGGTGTGGGCTGCCAAGGGCGGTTCCCTCAAAGTCAGTGATTCCAAGCGCACGGTCGCGTCTGGAGACTCGGGTGTGACTTATCAGGCATCCGCGCAGGTGCGCACTCAGCGGGGGTCTCTCTCCGGCCGACTCCGTGTGCGCGAGGTCGTCGGGTCGACCGTCGTCTCGCACGGCAGCTCCTTCCATCTGAGTGACGCTAAGTGGACGAACGTCACATTCACGTTCACCACCACGAAGTCGAACGCGGCGCTCGACTTCAGCGTGGTGGCGAGCGGAGCCTCGCCCTATCAGCCGCTGCAGGTTGATGATCTGTCTCTGAAGGTGGTGTCCAGCGCGGCGTCTACGGTCGCTGAGGCTGACGCAGAGGCCGAGGCAGAGGCCGTTACCGAGGCTTCCGCGGGTCAGACGTGCCAGCAGACCACCTTGAGCGGCACCGACTTTGGAGTCGCGCTCGACATTCCGGGGGGCAAGGTCCTCACGGAAGCCTGGGCTTATGCAAAGAGCTCCTACGGCACGCCGGAGGTTGTTCGCATCTTCCATCCGGGGGCGCCGCCAAACTGGACGGCCGCCACAGTCGCGAAGGGAGCCGACCTCGTGGTCTCGTTCAAGATCGCGCCGAAGGATGTCTTGTCTGGAAAGTACGACAGCAAGCTTCGGTCATGGTTCCAATCGGCGCCGACGGATGTGGAGATTTACTGGAGCTACTTCCATGAGCCTGAGGACAACATCACCAAGGGCGAGTTCACCGCTAAGGACTATCGCGAAGCGTGGAAGCGAATTGTGTCCATCTCTCGAGAGGAGTGCCAGCCCAACCTTCACGCCACGCTGATTCTGATGGACTGGACGGTGGACTCTCGCTCGGGTCGCACGTTCAGCGACTACTACCCAGGATCCGCCTACATCGATGTCCTCGGATGGGATCCGTACAACCCGTGGCAGTACAACGACACCTACGTGTCTCCTTCGTCCATCTTCGACAAGGTTGTTGCGACTTCCAAGGCCGCCGGCAAGCCGTTCGGAATTGCCGAGACAGGATCGCTCCTCATGGGCGGCGACAAGGGCGCGGGCCGCGCAGCCTGGCTCAAGAGCACGGCCAGCTACCTTAGCGGCAAGGGCTCCTTGTTCGTCACCTACTTCGATACCGTCTGCAGTGAAGGTGACTTCCGGTTGAAGGATTCGCTGTCGAAGGCGGCGTGGAAGGCTGTCGTCGGAGGTTAGCTCTTCCCGCGACCATTTCGTCGGAAGAGGCCAACGAGTCCAAGGGGTCGCCTCCATCGCCACAGAAGCGGGCAATAAATGGCCGCAGCCACAGTGAGGGAAGCGATCCCGCCGACCAACCCGCCCCCAAGCTGCGCCACGATGCACGGTCCGACTCCGAACAGCAAGACGGGGGCGAGGGCAGCCAGCATTGTGATCCGGTCGAACGGGTGAACGTGAAGGCCCCGTAGCACCTGGATGAGTGGGACGACGTTATTGACGAGGATCGCTGCAACCCAAGCGATCGTGGCGCCGAGGATTCCGAGGCGTGGAATCAGCCAGATGTTCAGTCCGAGATTCACCACGAGTGCCACCCACGCGTTGATCATCGTCCACGTCGACCGGCCCGCCATCAGCAGAACTGCATCCACGGCTCCGCACGCTGTCGCGACCAGCATCGCCGCGGACAGGATCCGGAGCACCGAGGCGCCACTCGCGTACACCTCGCCGAAGACATCCATCAGCAGGTCTGCGTGCACGATGAAGGTGAGGTAGAAGGGCCACGTGGCGAACATCACCCACGCGGTTGAAGTCCGGTAGAGATCCTGCAGAGCGCTCATCTCGCCTCGGGCAGTCAGGTTGCTGAACCGAGGCTGGACTGCCGTACCGATCGCGTTTGCCGCTAACTGGCCGAATATGAGGAACCGAGTCGCGGCTGCGTACACAGCCGCCTCGGACGGGCTCAACCAGAGCGCCACCAGAACGATATCTACCCGTTGGACGCCGACCTGTGCGATCTGACCAACGGCGCGTGGTCCCGCATACTTCCAGAACGCTCGAGTTGTCGCTCCTTCCGGGGTCCAGGCATCTCGCAGAGACTCACCGAGGGGGCGAGGATACCGGCGAAGCAGTCGGGTGAGCCAGACGGTGCCGATCACCGCGACAGCGGCGAAACCGAGTGCGCGCGTCCAGACGAGTTCTTCGCCTCCGGTCCAACCCACGACCGACAGAAGCAAGAGCGCAGCTAGCTGGATAGTGGGATTGACAAACTTGTCGGCCACCACGGTCGGCCGCATGACGCCAAAGCCACGAGTCGCGCTCAGAGCGCTGTCGGCGACGATTGCAAGAAGGACCGACCCTGCCACGATCGTCATGATCATCGCACGGCTGTCGGCCTCGTCGCCGAGAAGCAGCGTCCCCAACGGCTCCCTGAAAACGACTCCCACGGCCGCAACGATCACCCCTAGGCTCAGCATCGGTGCAGCGCCCGCAGTGAGGATGCCGCGCAAGCCATCCGTGCGCTCCAGTCCTCGGTATCTGGCCAGGAAGTACACGTAGCCGACAGGCACACCGAGCTCGACCAGCGCGGCAGCGATCAGCACGAGCGCAACCGCAGAGAAGTAGAAGCCTGCGTCTTGTGGCGTGGCGATCCGGGCGACGATCACCGTTGTGACGAAAGAGGCCACACCTGAGTAACCCGCGCCGACGAGGTTGGCTAGGCCTCCTCGCGCGACATTTTTCGTGCCTGCCGCCTCGTGTCGGGCCCCGTCATCCGCTCCGCTTACTGTCGCCACGAAAGCGGACGCCCCCACCATTCGGCTAGACGAGCATCTGACTCGTCGAAACGCGACAATAGCTGCTCGCGCAGCTTCGTCTCCATGGGATTCCTGTCTCGCGCGTTGTGCCGTTCGAAGGTGATGCCGGCGTGGCGCTCTAACCCGAGGAACTGGAGGATCCCCGGGAAGACGGTTTCGGGCTGGGTGAAGAACTCGTGCGAGTCGACGACGTGCAGACGCTCCCTGCCGACGGCGGATTGCAACGCTTCGATCTGCTCGATATACCGGCCGCGTGCGATGTAAGAGTGATGCTGTAGGTGGAAGCTCACGTAGGACGGGTCCTGCATCATTCGCTCTCGTTCTCCGTGAGTTCTTTCTTGTTCGAGCTCTAGCGCTCGGTCGAACGTCTCATTCTCAAAGCCGCGCGCGCGCTCATGGCTGTGGGCAGAGTATGCGCGCTCCACGGGATCGCGGAGCAGCATGATGAGGCGGACATTGGGAAGGTCGTTCGCGATCCGTTGCGCTGCGAGGGGGTGGAAGCCGTAGAACGGGCTGGACTCCCCGGTGATCGGACCCGCTCCGCGAAGCCGACGAAGGCGTGACGTGACTTCAAGCGGAAAGTGCCCCCGGTACCAGGCGAAGGATCTCGAATAGTGCATGTCGAAGTAGTGGATGCCCTTGAAAATGAAGGGGCGTGCCACTGCGGGGTGTTGCGCGAGTGTCTTGAAGAGCGATGTGGTGCCGCAGCGCTGCCCGCCGACGATCAAGAACGCCGGCTTCAACCGCAGAGCCGCAGTGACAGGAGCCATAGTGCTCACGGTTCCTCGCGCAAGCGGCTCAAGACGCCTGAGCAGGTCTTTTGGGGTCGTCACGTGCGCTCCTCGTTCTGTTGGTGGTCGAGCACGGCGGGGAACAGCCAATTCTCCACGGTGCCCAATTTTGATCCGGCCTGATCCTGCGCATCGTCAACGTACCGTGCGGCAAGCCGTACCAGGTAGTCGCAGGCGATGTCAGCGGCAAGGTGCGTCGGGACCCCCAGCGGAGCCAAGATCTCGGGCGCGGTGGCGAGCAGACGCCGAGCGGCCTCCTGTGGATCGCTTCCGCCCGATACCCACGATTGGAGGTCGTGATGCAGCAGGTCGAACCCGACGGGGACGCCGTGTGTCCATCTCTCCCAGTCCCAGATCACCGGTCGTCCGTCTTCCGCAACCCCGAGATTTCCTGCGTGAAGGTCGCCATGTGCGGCACCGACCGGTGCCTGGCTAGTGCGAGCGCTGACGCGGTTGGCAGCGTCCACGATCGGCCTCATGCGAGGGTGTTCGATCACCGTGGACAAGTCGGTGCGTCTGCCCACGGCCGAAGAAGCGATCCCGCGCACGACCGCCACGAGAGTCTCTCTTGATACACGCTTTCCCGAGTTGATCTTGGGCAACGGATTCATCAACATCGCCTCTGTGTGTTCAAGCCGATCGGAAGCGAGAAGCACAGGTACGTGCGCGCGACCCTCGAGCGCGGCCGCCACATCGCGCAGCGCGTTGGCCTCATGCCGGACCAGCGGCCGGGTGACGCGGTTGTAGCCGAGTTTGGCGACCGCGATGAGAGCACCCTGACGGTCGGTGAGCATCACCACAGGCTTCCTGTTGGCGCGCCTCGGGCCGATCAAGACGATGCCCACGTAATAGGGCTGGTGCAGCACTGTTCGCAGCCAGGGGTGGAACGCGCTTTCTGAAGGCGGATCGGGAAACGACACGCGCCATCGGGGAACTCGGCCGGCGAAGCCAATCGTCACCAGCGACGCCAGCGCTGTGGTCTCAGCCCTCCGGCGCGCTCCACCCCCGGCGTACTGTCTCCACAGCGCACGGGCGGCCGACCGCCGGTGAGCGACGGGCACAAACGCGCGTGGATCGCCAGAGGTGGGGAGCGCAAGCACATCGCGGATGCCGACCTGTCCGTCGGAAGAGAACACGTCAGTCAGACAGGCAAGGAGGGGTTCTTCAATCATGGCTTGAGGCCGCTCTTCTCGCCGTCATTGGTGCTCATCTGTTCCGCAGCGAGAGAGCGTTCCTGAGCACTGCGCCACAGCATCGCGACGGCGAGCATCGCCATCGCAAGAGGAGTCCCGATCGCAGAGTAGAAGTAGGAGTAATAGATCGAGAGAAGGATCACTGCCGACGCTGCGATCCCGGCTGGCGAGTGATCTCGCCTGAAGGTCCATAGCGCGTATGCGAAGAAGGTGAAGTAGAGGATTGTGCCGAGCCAGCCTTGCGCAACCAGGAGAAGCCAGAGCTGTCCCGTGCTGCCAATAACACGCTCGCCACATTGGCTGCAGCTCGCGGATGGCCCGATCGCGATCGACTCGTAGGAGCCTTGAGTTCGACGAGTCGACCCGAAGCCGAGAATTGGAGACTCGTTCGCTAGCCGGAGGGAGTCATTCGCGAGGTTCTCGCGGATCTGGTCAGAATGCCCGCTCTCAAGCCTCGCCTCGATCAGCTCGCCAGCAGGGGAGATAGCGAGCACGCCGCCCGCCACCGCGATTAGCGCAACGATGCTGACAGCCAAGGCGAGGCGAAGCCGCATCGCGAGTCGCACCGCCACGTACGCGATCGTGAGCACAATTCCGATCCACATCCCCCGGTTCAGGGAGGCGATGGTCGGAATAATCGAGAGTCCCAGGACGAGACCGATTGACTTCCGCCGTGCGCGGAAGACCACGGCATACACGACGAGCCACACCATGGCCATCGACAAGACCTCGCCCCACGTGTTCGTGTAGTCGAACGGAGCGGAGGGCCTCGGGGCTGCCCCCTCGCCGAGAATGTCCTGCACTTGCGCGAGCCTCGCCGCGCCGTCGCCCACGAGAACCTCGGGCAACACGTAGCTCGCCGGAGTGCGGAACGAGAATGTCGGGAGGAGTGTGCCGGCTAGTCCGAGAAGGCCCACAGACGCAGCCAAGCTTGAGAACGCGGCGATAACGCTGCGCAAGGGCAACGTCTGTTCACTGTGGTTCCCCACGTACAGCAGCAGCAGCGTGAAGCACAGATAATCGAGAAACCGCAGCGCATAGGCGCCGTACGGGCCTATCCCGCTTTGCGTGGCCGTGCCAGGTGCATCCACGTCCAGCATGACGATGCTCGCCACGACCACCAGCAGAAACATGGCCCAGAACAGCCAGCCGGGCGGAAGTTTGAGACGTCGCATGTAAAGCAGACGAAGGGCGAGTACAACGGCGAGCAGGGGGTAGATCACGGTGGTGAGGCCGAGCGCCCACCACAGGGGGTACGCGGCGGTGGCGGCCCAAACCGGCCAAGACGGGGGTAGCGTCCGCTTGCCAGCGGCGGTCTCGGTCGAGAGGACCGAGACCATCATGCGCTGCCCGACGCTTCCTCGTTTGTGGTCGGGCGTGGACGGCCGCCTTTGCTCGCGCTGTCAGATCGCAGACGCTCGGGGCGGTGATCCGTCCCAGCCTCGCTTTCCGTCTCGGGTGCCTCGTCTACTGCGCGCGCCTCGACCTCGTCGCTCGGCACGGATCCGGCCAGCCGGCGTTTGCGACGATCCCGAAGTTCATCACCCGCGCTGAGCAGCACAACTGTTGTCGTTCCTGTGAAATGCGACCGTTCGACAGCCTCGATCGTCTGTGCCAGCGCTCGGTCGTCCATGGAGCCGGCCACACCTACGAGCACGATCCGGTCCACCGCGTGGAGTACGGACTGTGCGCCAGCCGAGAGGTGAAGTGAGGGAGTAGACAAGACCACGACGGTGTCGCTCAGTCGAAGCACGCGTTCGATGGCGTGCGGCCGCTGAAGCATCACGCCGAGTCGCTCAGGGTTTCTTCCGGGGCCGATCACCGCCAGCCCCGAGTCGTCAAGCGCGACAGGCTTCACGGCCCCATCTCCGGCGAAGAGGTCCGTCAGTCCAATCGCTTCTGTTTCATTCGATTCGGCTGTGCTTGCAATCGCGCAGGTGGCAGAGCCAAGCCGGCGAGCGTAGGAATGGCCGAGAGCGAGTGCGAGAGTGTCGGCGTCCCGGTGCGCTCCCACGGGAGCCACCAGCACAGCGCGTGGCTCGTTCGATCCGAACGAATCGATTGCCACCCTCAACTGATCGACGTTGTCCGCTGGGAGGTCTTCAGCGATGCCTTCCGAGAGATTCAAGAGTTCCTGATGCACGCGCACTGCTCCCGTGGGCGGCCTGATGTCACGTGGAGTTCGTATCCGATGGTCGAACCGCCCGCTCACTACGGCGAACGCGAAACTGATCAGCAGCCCTAGCAGGAGCCCTGCCGACAAATTGATCGGAAAGCTGGGGGAGGCGGGGCTGTCTGGATAGTTCGCGGTGCTGAGGACGTGTCCCGGATCGACTCTCGACCCGCTGATCGACGTCAGGCTGGCGTTGAGCGAAGAGATTTGGCTGAGGAGCAAGTCTCGTCTGGTGGAGGCAATAGTGCGGTCGGCTTTGCTGAGCTTCGAGTCGCGACTGCGGGCGGTCGCGTCCGCGAACTCCGTCTGCAACTCATCGATCTGATCGAGGATGTCGCTGCGCGCGTCCGCCAAAGAATCCTCAGTGCTGGTGCGACGCTGATCGAGATAGGCCTCGGCGTAGGTCTTGGCGCCCGCCATCGCCTCGTCGGCGGTTGGGCCCTCGAAGGTGATATCGAGGACCTGGCTGTTCGCCGGGACTGTGACCGAGACGGACTCGGCCAGCTTTCGAGGAGAGAGGTCGGAGTCGAGCATGTCGGCCACTTCGTCCGCGAGGGCGACTGACCGCACGATCTGGGCCTCGGTATCCAGGTTGATGGTGCCTTTCGTCCGCCCGTTCTCAATGTCGACATCTGCGCCGGTCGACACGGGCGCCACCAGCACGCTCGTGCTCGACTCGTAGGTCCGTGGTGACAGCGCGGTGAACACCGTGGCACCAACAAGAGCGGCGCCCGTGATTAGGGCGATCGTGGGCAATCGATGCCGAATAGCATTGAGTGGGCGAGAGGCATCCAGCCTCCCGACATCCGTTGTCAGTGGGTCCACTTCCGTTCTACGCTCCCCCCAGCGTTGGACTGGCTTGTGGTGTGATCAACACAACAGTCTACCTGGCAGTCTGCCACTGCCTCGACCGACTGGTGACAACGAGCCTCTTCCGCGTCAGTACAATGCTGTGAATATGTCCGCAAGCACGCCACTCAGCAGTCTCGCCGCGGAGGGGCGAGTGGTGCTTGTGGGCTCCAGCGGGGGGCATCTCGCTCAACTTTGGTCGCTGCAGCCGTGGTGGTCTCACTTGCCGCACACGTGGGTGACGTTCGAGACGCCCGAGGCGAGCGCGCTGCTGAAGGACGAGCCAGACGTCCTGTGGGCGTACCATCCGACAACCCGCAACATCCCCAATCTGCTTCGCAACGCGCGCCTCGCGTGGAAGGTGCTTCGTGGTCGCCGTCCTGAGATCGTTGTTTCAACCGGCGCCGGGGTCGCCTTGCCGTTCTTCATTCTTGCGCGGATCTTTCGGATGACGACGGTGTACATCGAGGTGTATGACCGCGTCGAGACCCCGACCCTCACTGGCCGCCTGGTTAGGCCCTTCACCAGCATCATGATGGTGCAGTGGCCCGAGCAGCAGCGACTTTACCGCGATGCCATCGTGATAGGCCCGCTGCTGTGACCGGTCTGGATGTCATGATGGTCCTCGGCACCGATCACCATCCGTTCAACCGTGCGGTCGCGTGGGCCGACAAGTGGGCACGTCGTAATCCGGACCAGAAGGTGCTGGTGCAATACGGGTCGGCGAAACCGCCGGAGCACGCTGAGGGCGTCGACTACCTCAGCCCCGCGGATCTTGCCGCACGCATGGCAGAGGCGGCCGTTGTCATCACACACGGCGGCCCAGGAACGATATCGGCGGCACGAGCCGCCGGGCACTACCCGATCGTTGTGCCGCGCGACCCGCGACACGGAGAGCACGTGGACGACCACCAGTTGCGATTCAGCCGATGGGCGGAGAGCCACGGCCTTGTGTCAAGGTGTGAGGACATCGCCGAACTCGACGATTTCGTGCATCCGCAGTCGGGTGGCACGCGGCTCCAGAGGGGCAGTCATAGCGGAGAGGGCTCTGCCGTGAAATCGACGGTGCGTATGTTCGAGTCGACGGTCGAGGCGAACCGAGACCGTCGTCGCCCCCTCGCACCAGTCGGTCCGGTTGTGCTCTACATCGGAGGGTTTGGCCGGTCTGGATCGACTCTTGTCGAGAGGGCAGTAACGGCTATCCCGAACGCAGTCTCCTTGGGCGAGGTTGTGCACCTGTGGAGACGTGGGCTCATCGAGGACGAGCTGTGCGGTTGCGGCACTCCCTTCTCTCAATGTGCCTTTTGGATCGCCGTCGGCGAGCAGGCTTTCGGCGGGTGGTCCGCAGTAGATCCTGAGGAGGTACTCGCACTCCACCAGGCCGTGGACAGGCAGAGACGTGTGCTTCGGACGCTGCGGCCTCGCAGCGTCGCCGCCCGAGACGAGATCCTGCGGTACACCTCGTTCTATCGAGCCGTGTACGATGCCGCGGCCAAGGTGAGTGGTGCGGACATCGTCGTGGATTCGTCCAAGCACGCGTCGTTGGCACTCGCGCTAAGCAACGACCGGCGGGTCGACCTGCGGATCTTGCACCTTGTCCGCGACAGCGTGGCAGTTGCTTATTCGTGGTCAAAGGAAGTCAGCCGACCCGAGACCGGCGAGCGGGCTGCCAGCATGGCTCGGTACTCGTCAGCGAGTGCATCCGCCCTCTGGGCATCGAACAACTTGCTCATTCAGTTGACAAGGGCCGTGGGTGCTCAAGTGCACCGCATGCGATACGAGGACTTCGTTCGGGCTCCGACCGAAACGCTCCGTCGTGCATGGGATGCGCTGGAGTTGCCCGGGGTTTACGACGTCGATCTGTCGGCGCGGGACGGTGTGGAATTGGAGACCGGGCACTCGATCGGAGGAAATCCGATGAGGTTCCAGCTGGGGCCGGTGATCATCCGCCCGGACGAAGCGTGGCGAGAAGCAATGCCGGACCGACAGCGCCGCACGGTGAAGTTGCTGACTGCACCGGTGCGGGCCTGGCTGGGCTACACCGACAGCTGAGCGTATGCGGACGTGCATCCGCCGCACCCTTCAAGATCGCACAACCGAGGTACTGCAACCGGGTCGCCCGCGGTCAGCGAACCTGTTTGCACATAGCTCTCCGACACGGCTGTGCCGAACGCACGCCAGAGCCAGGGGGAGGATACGTGGAAGGTATGGAAATGATAACCTCGCGTAGGGCGGGTTCTGAAGGTGCTCGGCATCTGGAAGATTGCAAGGGGGAGTGATTCGGCATGTCAACAAGACTCTGGTGCAGCCGATCGACGGATGATAGGCAGCGTTCGAGCGAAGGCAGTGCCCTTTCGCTGTGCCCGCTCTCATGAAAGAGAAGCACTTGGCGCGAAAGTATACTTCGGGCGGGGGTTCAGAGCGGATCGAGACGCTGCCTAAAGAGGTGAGTCCAATCACCTCTCCGTTGCCGCTAGTTTCGGTTGTTATAGCAACTAGAGACCGGCCGGAGATGCTCCGAGAAGCAGTGGATGCCGTGTTGAGTCAAGATTATTCTGGCCCCATTGAGACGATCGTCGTGTTTGACCAGAGCGAGCCGGACAAGGGCATCGAGCGTGAGGGTGACCACCGCTCAGTTCGTGTAACTACAAATTCCCGCAAGGTTGGTCTGGCGGGAGCGCGGAACTCAGGCATCAGGTCGTCCGCGGGAGAGTACATCGCCTTCTGCGATGACGATGATTATTGGCTTCCAGGCAGGCTCTCTGCACAGATTGCGGCTATCTCTGCGTGGCCGGATGCTTCCCTTGCGACGACAGGGATCCGGGTGCAGTACGACGGTGAAACGTTTGATAGGACGCTGGACGCTGAATTAGTTCCAATGACCGCGCTCCTTCGAGATCGTCACACTCAACTTCACCCCTCTACCTTCCTCCTGCGTCGTTCCCTTCTCGATGCAGTTGGGTTGGTCGACGAGCAGGTACCCGGTGGTTTTGGCGAAGACTATGAGTTCCTCTTGCGGCACGCCAAGCTGCACCCCATAGTAAACGTCGCCGCCCCGCTCGTCGTCGTGCGCTGGGGTAAGCAGTCCTTTTTCTTCCGCCGTTGGGAGACAATGGCCGCCGGCTTGACGTGGCTTCTTCGGCGCTACCCCGAGTTTGAGGCATCGCGCCGAGGGTCCGCCCGAGTTCGAGGCCAGATTGCGTTCGCTCACGCCGCAATGGGGAACCGGCGACGTGCCGTTCGCTGGGCTGCTAGCTCTTGGAGACGTAACCCGCTCGAGTTACGCGCTCCGTTGACCGTCGCAGTCGCAGTCGGACTGGTTCGGCCGGATCGGGTGATGGAGTTCTTGCACAATCGCGGACGCGGGATCTGACCCAGTTTCCCGCGTCAACCGATGATGAGCTTGACGTTGTCGATGAGCCCATTGAACTGGTCTGGAGCGCTCTGCTGGATTGTGTTGTTGTTATTGAGCTTCCCGCCGATGCTGACCGGGATGGTACGGCTCATAGTCAGATCGCCCGCTGCGCCCGCTGCTTGAGAGGACGCGAGGCTGATCCAGGAGCCGGCAGAAGTGTCGTAGTACGAGACGGTCAAGCTCAGGGTGCCCGCCGCGTCGGTGTCTCGCAAGCACTCGGCTCGGTACCAGCTGACGTTGGCCGTCTTGTTGGGGATGGCAATTGCTGGAGTATGCACCGCTGCCGATGCTCCGGCGGCGCGGACCGAGCACTGCGCCATGTGCCCATCAACGCTCAGCTTCCATTGGGCATTCGGGCTGAGACCGCGCTGGAAGATGTTGTCTCCGTCGCTGTTGCTCGGGGCGTTGCCCGAAGTGTCATCGAGGGAGAAGTCGGCCCTGAAGCTGAACCGGCCCGATCCTGGATTGAGCAGGTCATCCGTGCCCGAGCCGTTGATGATCGACACGACGGCGAGTGGTGGTGGTGTTCCCAGAGGAGAGTATGCAGGCAGCCGCATCGCACGGCCGCTTCCTGGCGCGCCAACGTCCGTGACCGCCAGCCCGGCGTTCAGTGTGAGGACTGACGACGTGACCGACTCCGATGCGCTGCCCGAGATCGTCGGACTGGTAATCGTGCTGCCGAGCGATTGGTTGTCGAACCTGAGGTTGAGCATCAAGGTCGCCGCGTGCGCAGGCGGGGCAACGAGCGCAGTCAGTGTGCCGGCAACCACCATCGCCGCGACTACCTTTGCCCGCGTTGATCGAATCAACCGCCGCATGGTCGCCTCTTTCAGATAGTGCCAAGGCTAGCCGATGCCAGTGTGAGCTGCCGCACGTTCTCTGCCTTCGCTTTCGACGGGTGCTCGACTCGGTGTTCCCGCACGAGCCGGACGGTGCGCTCCTTGAGCGCGGGGTCGACCTTCTTCGGCATGGCGCGATCCTTCCAGCCAGAAAAGATGCGGCATCAAACCCGGGGCGGTCCAGCATCTGCCGCGCGGTCGAGCGGCCCATCCCGGTCGTGGCCATCACCTCGTCCAGGATCCGCCCCCGATCCTTCTTCGACGACTTCGCGTACGCCCTGGCGCACTTCGCCGTGATCTCCGCCCGTGACCGCATCGACAGCTCGCTACCCATGCCACGACGATCACCGTTTCGCGGGCAAACTCAGTTGAGGCACCGAAGGCGTATCGCGGGCACCTTTCGTGAGTCTCGTCGGCCTCTTGCGCAGTCTGCGCAAACGCATTAGAGTCCCCTCATACTGCGGTCTGTGTTCTGGGGTGGTCGCGGTGTCTTTTTTGGGGAATCTGGGGGCAAGTCATGCGCCGTTGGTCTGTGTTCGTCGTATCGTCCGTCATCGCAGTGCTGGCGATACCGCTGGGGCTTGCTCAACCTGCCTCTGCGGCAGAGGTCGCGCAATCGCAAGTGGTCAGCGACAACCCGGCGAACTACACACCGCACGTGCTTGACGGAGACGTTAACTCGATCGCGCAAGTTGGGAACCTGATCGTTCTGGGCGGCAGCTTCACTCAGGTCAGCAACGCCCAGCGCACGCAGACTTATCAGCGCAGCAACGTCGTTGCATTCGACGCCACAACGGGCGTGATAGACACGGCGTTCAATCCTGCGCCGGACGGCACAGTCACAACCGTGCTTCCCAGTGCGGACGGGAACAGCGTCTATCTGGGAGGAAGCTTCAACTCCGTGAGCGGTGAGACACGGCGTAAGGTCGCGCGCGTGGACATCGCGACGGGCCAGAACACGACAGGATTCCGCAACGTCGCGGCGAACGGAATCGTGAAGGATCTTCGGCTGGTTGGAAATCGGCTGTGGGTCGCGGGGGCATTCACCTCGATGTCTGGGTCGTCACAGAGCTCGCTCGCGACGCTGAACGCCACCACCGGCAACGCGGACGCGTACATGGCGCTCTCTGTCGCCGGCCAGCACAACGGAGGCACTACGCAGGTGACCAAGATCGATGTGACGGCAGACGGCAGCCGCTTGGTCGGGATCGGCAACTTCCTCACCGTTGGCGGTCAGAGCCGACAGCAGATCTTCATGCTCGATATCTCCGGCGACTCAGCGGCGCTGGCTGACTGGCAGACTGACTTCTACACCGCGACCTGCTCCTCATCCTTCAATACCTACATGCGCGATCTTGACTTCGCGCCCGACGGCAGCTTTTTTGTCGTCACCACGACAGGCGCATACCTCGGCTCAACATCGCCGTGCGACACTCAAGCGCGATTCGACACCGATCGCACGGGGAGCGGCGTCACCCCGGAGTGGCTGAACACGACCGGCGGCGACACCACCTACGCGGTGGAGGTCACCGGAACTGCCGTCTATGTGGGTGGCCACTTCCGCTGGGCGAACAACTCGTTTTCCGGAGACAGCGCGGGTGCCGGCGCGATTGCCCGCGAGGGGATTGCGGCACTAGACCCCGAGAATGGCATGCCTTTGAGTTGGAACCCGGGCCGTGATCGCGGCGTGGGTGTGTTCGACATGCTGGCGACCGACACCGGCCTGTGGGTCGGCTCCGACACCGAGTGGATCGGGGGCGAGTACCACGCCCGAGTTGCGTTCTTCCCGCTGGCCGGGGGGACGACCGTCCCGGTGGCTGAGGCCCCGTCTCTGCCTACCAATATCATCTCGCTGGCGCCCAAGGCAGATGCTTCGGAGTCCCCGGTGCTGTATCGCATCAACGCAGCGGGCCCCTTGGTCAGCTCATCGGACTCAGGGCCGGACTGGGCGGCTGACACAGCCGACACGAGTTCCGTCCGTGTTGGTGGAACGAACGTCGCCACCTATGACCCAAGTGTGTCCCTCGACGAGTCGGTGCCGACTGGTACTCCCGTGTCAGTGTTCGACCAGGAGCGATGGGATGACGACGGATCCCCCGAGATGCAATGGGCATTGCCTGTCGAGGAGGGGGCGCCCATCGAGGTCCGCTTGTACTTCGCCAACCGCTACTCCGGGACTGCTGAGGAAGGTGACCGTGTCTTTGACGTGAGCGTCGACGGCTCCTTGGTGCTGGACGACTTCGACATTGTCGCCGCGGCCGGCGGCACCGACATCGGCATCATGCGCTCGGTCGAGCTCGTGAGCGATGGCACGGTGAACATCGACTTCGGACACGTCGTGGAGAATCCCCTGGTCAACGCGATCGAGATCATCCGAACGGACGTGGAAGCCGTCGACATGGCAACCTGGGTGCGGACGACGCAGTTCTCCGGCGATGAGGTTGGTCAAACCGTCGACGTCGCCGGAGCGGGGGACTGGACTGGTGTGCGTGGCGGGTTCATGCTCAATGGGAATGTGTACCTCTCCTACTCGAATGGCGACTTCGTTCGTCGCAGCTATGACGGAACCACCTGGGGCGATGCCGTCTCGGTAGACACCCAAGACGAGATTGTGTCGCTGAGCGATTGGCACACCAACGTGTCTCTCATCACGGGTGTCTTCTACGACGACGGTCGGATGTACTACACGCAATCGGGTGACGATTCGCTCAGAATGCGCTACCTCACAACTCAGAACGACGCGGTGGGCGCGCTAGAGTACGTCGCATCCGAATCGATCGAGGGGCTAGACCTCTCACAGGTTCGCGGGATGTTCCTGGCAGGCGACTTCGTCTTCGCGGTGCAGCCTGACGGCTCCCTTACTCGGGTTGGCTGGCAGGACGGCGCCTTCGTGTCGGGAAGCGCCACCTCCGTGTCGGGTCCGGCGATCGACGGAAAGAACTGGCTTGCTGGTGCGCTGTTCGCCTACCAGTCGGCGGACGGCTCCGTTCCGAACTACCCGCCCACGGCGGAGATCGGTGTGGAGTGCGAGAACCAGGCCTGTGAGTTCACGTCGGACGGTTCGAGCGATGCGGGCGGCAGCATCGCGAGCTACCTGTGGGACTTCGGTGACGGCGAGACGAGCACACAGGCCAACCCATCGCACACCTATGCAGCCGCGGGAACTTACAGCATCACGCTGACAGTCACCGACAATGACGGCGCCACGGGCTCTGCGTCTACGACGCAGTCGGTGGACTTCCTCGATGGGTTGCCGACGGGTTCGTTCGAGGTGTCGTGTGCGAGCTTGGTGTGCTCTTTCGATGGGTCGGGGTCGTCTGACGCGGAGGGTTCGATCGCGGATTACGCGTGGGACTTCGGGGATGGGTCGGACGGGTCTGGCGCGGAGGTGTCGCACACGTTCGCGGAGGACGGCGAGTACGACGTGACGCTGACGGTGACGGACTCGGCGGGCCAGACTGCGGAGGTCACCGAGACCGTCGAGGTCGCCACGGTGTCTGCTGTGATCGAGTTCGTGGGTTCGGCGACGTCGAACCGGAACTCTACGACGCATCCGACGGCGGTGCCTGCCGCGACCCAGGTCGGCGATGTGATGGTGCTGCTGTACACGAACAACTTGTCGTCGGCGACCGTGTCGGCTCCGGCGGGGTGGACGGAGGTGGCTGCGGCGACGTCGTCCACGGGTAGTGTGACCGGTCGGGCGTGGACGAAGGTCGCAACTGCCAGCGACCTTGGCGGGCAGGTGACGCCGACATCGTCTTCGGCAGTGAAGGCTGCAGCGACGCTCCTCGTCTATCGCGGAGTAGACAGCGCCGACCCGGTTGCGGCGGTGGAGAGTGCTTTCGAGTCCGTCAGTGGCACGACGCACACGACTCCGCAGGTCGCTGGCGTGTCGGGCGGGCTTCTGGTGTCGTACTGGGGGATGAAGGGCAATGTCGCGGACACGTTGACGGCTCCGGAGAGTGTGACAGAGCGCGCGTCGTCGTCAGGCTCGTCGAACGGGAACATCACCGCGTTGGCGGCTGATTCCGGCCCCTTGTCGAGTGGTCAAGCCGGTGGTGTCACGGCGACCGCGACGGCAGCGAGCAACAAGGCGTTCCTCCTCTCCCTCGTCCTCAACCCCGCAGGTTGACCTGGTACAGCAGAGACCGGTGGAAGACTGGCGGAGCCGGTCGTGGTGGGAGGGTTGACATGCCTATTGCGCACAGGATGCGTTTCGGGGTCGCTGCGGGATTCGTCGCGCTCTGTCTAGGGTTGACGGCGTGCACGGGGACACCTCAGACTGCAGCATCATCCGTGACCGTCGACACGGAAAGCTCATCGCCGGCCCCGATCCCCACTATCACGCCGGCGCCGACTCTGGAGCCGGTGCCACCTGCCGAAACGAGTGTGGCACCGCGCGTCGAGAAGAGCGACGCGAAGGGGGAGTTGATGTCCGTGAAGGTGGCGTCAAGCGGAGCGGCGGACACGTTGACCTTCGCTTTCGCGGACCGCGCTGTGCCGGGTTATGACATTCGTTACGTCGACAAGCTCCTGCGTTCCGACGACGATGTGGTCCTGCTCGACGGTTCGGCAGTGCTCACCGTATCGTTCACGAACTCCGTGCCGGGAAAGAACGGCACCATCCCCAAGAAAGTCATCACCAACGAGACGTATGACTTGCCGGCGATCCGCCAAGTGCTGCTGGCGACCAACCTTGGTGGCGCTCTTGTCTTCGGGGTCGGGACGGCGGCTCAAACGCCCTTCACCGTGGCGGTCCAAGGCAATTCACTGACCGTCTCGTTCCCGCGTTAGCTGGGCGCGACGCCTCAGTTTTGACTCAGGTTCGGGCATTGCAGTCGCGGAGACGCCGACCGTAGCGCTATATTCATCGCGGGGACGCATGGCCCGGGGGTGCCATGCGCGTTCGAGTTCTGGGGGTTCGGCCATGCGTCGATGGCGTTTCACAGTCATTCTTTCTACAGTCGCTGCGTTGATCGTCACGTCGATCGGATTGGTCCCCTCGGCAACTGCTGCTGAGGTCACCCACACGAAGGTCGTGAGTGACGACCCAGCGAACAACACTCCTCATGTGCTGGACGGCGAGGTCAACTCGATTGCGCAGGTAGGGAACCTGATCGTGCTCGGTGGAAGCTTCACCCAGGTCAGCGACGCGCAGCGCACGCAGACTTATCAACGGCGCAACGTTGTCGCTTTCGACGCTACGACAGGTGCGATCAGCTCGTTCGACCCCTCGCCCGACAACACGGTGACGACGGTCATCCCGAGCGCGGACGGCAACAGCGTGTACCTTGGCGGCAGCTTCAACACGGTCGCAGGTCAGACTCGGCGCAAGTTGGCGCGCGTGGATATCGCGACCGGCACGAACACCTCCGGATTCCGCAACGTCGCCGGTAATGGGATCGTGAAGGACCTGCGCCTGGTTGGAGACCGGTTGTGGGTGGCCGGCGCATTCACTTCGATGTCTGGTTCGGCGCAGGGCCAACTGACGACACTGAACGCCACGTCGGGGGCGACCGACGGTTACATGGCGTTGACGGTGGCGGGGACGCAAAATGGCGGAACAACCAGTGTCAACAAAATCGACGTGACAGCCGACGGCAGCCGGCTGGTTGGCATCGGGAACTTCCTCACTGTTGGAGGACTCGACCGACGGCAGATCTTCATGCTGGATGCCACGGGCAGCACAGCAGCCGTAGCCAACTGGCAGACCGACTTCTACGCCGCGACCTGCTCCACATCCTTCGACACGTACATGCGCGACCTCGACTTCGCGCCCGACGGCAGCTTCTTCGTCGTCAGCACTACCGGCGCCTACCGCGGTGCCACTTCTCCGTGCGATTCACAAGCACGATTTAACACGAGTCGTAGCGGGACAGGCATCACACCGGAGTGGATCAACACCACCGGTGGAGACACGACGTACGCCGTCGAGGTGACCGGTTCCGTGGTGTACGTTGGCGGGCACTTCCGGTGGGCGAACAACCCGTTCGCCGCGGACCGAGCTGGCGCTGGTGCTGTCGCACGCGACGGTATTGCAGCTCTCGACCCCGCCAACGGCATGCCTCTGAGCTGGAATCCGGGTCGCACGCGCGGCGTCGGCGTTTTTGACATGCTTGCGACCGAGACCGGACTGTGGGTCGGTTCCGACACGGATCGGATTGGCAACAACGAATACCACGGGCGGATTGCATATTTCCCACTCTCTGGCGGTAAAGACCTGCCTGCCACCAACGCGCCCACACTGCCTGCCGGAGTTGTGATGCTTGGCCCCACGGCCGGACAGAACCCGTCGACGTCCGGCGTGCGACTGAGCGAGTTCTCCGGGACGACCGTGGGCAGGACTGCACAGTCGAGCGGAGCCATCGACTGGTCGACCACTCGAGCGGCGTTCATGCTGAACGGGAATGTGTACCTGGCAGGCTCCGATGGGAGCTTCACTCGTCGCTCCTTCGACGGAACGACCTGGGGCGCTCCCGTTGCGGTCAGCACTCACGACCAACTCGTCACCCTGACAGCGTGGCACACGAGCGCCGCGAAGCTCACTGGTGCCTTCTTCGACAATGGCCGGATGTACTACACACAAACAGGAGATTCCGCGCTGAAGATGCGCTACTTCACGGCGGAGAACGATGTCGTGGGCGCGGCAGAGTACTCGCTGAGCTCGGTAACGGGCCTGAACCTGTCGCAGGTGCGTGGAATGTTCCTCGCGGGAGATTGGGTGTTCCTGGCACAGGCGGACGGCTCTCTTGTCCGAGTTGGATGGCAGAGCGGCGCGTTTGTTGCAGGCTCGGTGTCCACTGTCTCCGGGCCCGCTATTGACGGCGTGAACTGGCAGGCGTCTGCGTTGTTCGCCTACCAAGGCGTTGCAGGCGCGGCCTTGAACTTCGCGCCTATCGCCCAGGCAAGCGTCGACTGCGTGGACCAGACGTGTTCGTTCTCTTCATCGGGATCTTCGGATGAGGGCGGCAGCATCGTGTCCTACAGCTGGGATTTCGGCGATGGTGCCAAGAGCACTGACGCGAACCCGACGCACGCCTACGCAGCGTCTGGAACGTACACTGTCACGTTGACCCTCACGGACGACATGGGCGCAACGAACACTGCGACGCTTTCGAAGCAGGTGCAATTTGTCGACACCCTGCCCGAGGCGGCATTCACCGCATCGTGCACCAACCTTGAGTGTGAGCTTGATGCGTCGGCCTCGACAGATGCTGAAGGAGCATTGGCGGGGTACTCCTGGACGTTTGGCGATGACACAACGGACTCGGGCGAGCGAGTGTCCCACACCTTCCCGGCTGACGGCGAGTACACGGTGACGCTGACGGTTACCGACTCGGCGGGGCAGACGGCGCAGTCGTCCCAGACGCTGCAGGTCGAGCATGTGTTCGCCGATCCGGTTGCTGCGTACACGGTTGAGTGCGACTCATTGACGTGCTCATTCGATGCTTCTGAGTCCAGTGACGCCGACGGTCCGTTGGCCGACTACGCGTGGGACTTTGGGGACGGCACTCAGGGGGCCGGCGCCGAGGTTGAGCATGTGTTCTCTGGGTCCGGCGATTACGATGTCACGCTGGTCGTCACCGACTCACAGGGTGCCCAGGCAACGCTGACCACGTCGGTGTCGCCCGTGGAGCTCACGGATTCGATCAGCTATGTCGGCGCCGTTTCGACAAATCGCAACGCCACGACCCACCCGCTCAAGGTGCCCAGCGACGCGCAGGTCGACGATCTGATGGTGATGACTTTCGCCAGCAACTCCACAACGGCCACGGTGTCCGCCCCGACGGGTTGGACCGAGGTGGCGGCCTCTCAGTCGAATGGCGTCACCGGCAAGGCTTGGGTGAAGGTCGTTGCGGCAGCCGATCTCGGGAAAACGTTCACACCGACGTCATCGTCGGCTGTAAAGGCAGACGCCACGCTCCTCGTCTACCGGGGCGTGGATGCCGCAAACCCGGTCGTCGAAGCTTCGTCTGTGTTGGCCGCGTCGAGTGGTTCGTACACGACCCCAGACGTCACGGCGGCGCAGAACGGAACCCTCGTCTCCTACTGGGCAGTCAAGAGCAACGTTGCCAACGTTCTCACCGCACCCAGCGAGGTGAGCACTCGAGCGAGTTCTGCGGGTACGGGCAGCGGGAACATCACCGCATTGGCGGCGGATTCGGGTCCGCTGGTGGCTGGTACTGCAGGTGGGATCACATCCTCTGTCGAGACCGCGGGAAACCGGGCGTTCCTTCTTTCGATTGCCTTGAGGCCGGAAGGATGACTTAACCCTCGGCCAGGTCGCGCGAGGCTACTCGAACCGGCTACGTATAAAGGCTCCTCGCCGCCGGCTGCTGGAGATCTCCTTTGTGGATGCCGTCTGTTCGGGGTAGATGCGCCGCTACCGCTCGTCGTCTATTCCGACCCAGACCGAATCCAGTGTTCCGTTGAACTGGTCGGGCTGCTTGATCACGATCTCTCCCGCGCCGGTCGCTTTCCGTCCAATTGCCAGCGGAGTCGCATCCACGAAATCGACCCGGCCGGTGGATCCTTTAACCTCGTACTCTTTGAGTTCATCTTCCCCGACTGCGGAAACGGTCAGCTTGAGCGCGCCTGTCGCTCGTACGCACGCAAGGCGATACCAGATGCCCTCTTCGAGGAGTTCCCCCTTCACGAGACGCCGGCCGGCATCGCCCGTCACGGAGCACGAAGGCACCCCGTGGTCGATCTGGAGCTTGAACTGCGCGGGGTCGGCGGCGAGCCCACGCTGAATGATGTTGTCCCCGTTGTCGTCGTCCGAGGACTCGACGCTGCGCAGACGAACGTCCGCTCCGAAACCGAACTCAGCATTCGATGGCTCCGGCAACAGCTTGTCCCCGGGCGAGGCGACAAGCCCCACACCAGGTTCCTCGTTGCCTTCGCTGAACTCGGGGAATTCGGCGGCCACTCCCCCTCCCGGGTAGGAGTCGACCAAACTCAGGCTCCCGCCGAAAACGGACTGTTCCGTCACCTTGGCGGTGCCGACCGGCTCAACCTGCAGAGGGTCGGCCTCCGAGTCGAAGCTCATGCTGAACACGATGGTCAGGTCGGTGTCGAAGGGCTCGGTGGACCTGCTTGTTGGGCCCACGGTGGAGGGCGAAGAGGGTGGTGTTGGACTCACGCTGCTGCACGACGCGATCGCGAGCACGCCCACGAGGAGGGTTGCTCCCTGTGCCGCTTGATGCCGTGCGTGTGCACGCGAAAGCTTCGCACGGCCGCAGAGCGATGGCGGAGGCGTCACGGGAGAACTCCTTCGTCGTCGTTGCCCTCAATCCTCGGGCATGCCCTTTGAGCTCGCCCGGCGGCGAATCTCATGCCCCGTGGTGCCGTTCATGCTCTCGAATCGACCGGCTGGACTGTCAGATTAGTACGCGCCGTTCGGCCGCACCATGACCTTCGCGGTGCGCCACATGATCTGCAGGTCGCTCATCACCGACCAGTTCTCGACGTAGCGCAGGTCGAGGCGCACGCTCTCCTCCCACGAGAGGTCGCTGCGGCCGCTGACCTGCCACAGGCCGGTGATGCCCGGGTTGATGTACAGGCGGCGGAACACCGTGCCGTCGTAGGCGGTGACTTCGCTCGGCAGCGGCGGGCGCGGGCCGACGACGCTCATGTCGCCGACGAGCACGTTCCAGAACTGCGGCAGCTCGTCGAGCGACGTCTTGCGCAGGAAGCGGCCGACGCGTGTGACGCGCGGGTCGTGCTTCATCTTGAACAGCGGGCCCGAGCCCTCGTTCTCTTCGAGCAGCGCCGCGAGCTCTTGCTCGGCGTTCGTCTTCATCGAGCGGAACTTCACCATCCGGAACCGGCGGCCGTCGCGGCCGACGCGCTCTTGGCGGAAGAACACCGGGCCGCGCGAGTCGAGCTTGATCGCGAGCGCGATGAACGGGAACAGCAGCCCGATCGAGATGAGCGCGATCGTCGCGACAAGGATGTCGAGCGCCCGCTTGAGCAGGTGCTGGCCGCCCTCGTACGTCGGGATCTTGACGTTGATGAGCGGCAGGCCCTCGACCTGGCGCAGCGAGATGCGCGGGCCCGCGACATCCACCAACCGGCTCGACAGCACCAGCTCGGCGGCCGTTCCCTCCAGCTGCCAGCTCAGCCGCTTGACGAAGTCGGGGTCGTTGTCGGGCTGGCTCGCAACGATGATGGCGTCGGCGCCGAGCTCGTTGGCGGACTGCGCGACGGTGTTGAGGCTGCCCACGGTTGCGAAGGGCTGGCCGTCCACGACGATTTCGCCGGTGTGGTCGTCGTCGAGCGTCGCGCCGACGACGACGTAGCCGTTCGCCGCATCGAGGTGAAGAGTGCGGATGGCGTGCTCGACGTCGGCGGAGCGGCCCACCACGATGGCGCGCGACACGTAGTGGCCGAACTTCCGCTGGCGCAGCAGCCACCGGCGGGACGCCCACCGGCCGAACAGCAGGCCGATCAGGCCCACGGGCAGGGCGATGATCAGCTGCATGCGAATGCCCTGCCACTGGAAGACGACAAAGGCGATCGCGAGGATGCCGAAGGCCAGCCCTGTGGCGTGCGCGACGCGCTTGTACTCCCGGGTGCCTGCGCCCATGAGGCGCGCGTCGCGCGTGCTGAACAGCGCGAGAACGAGCAGCCACGTCGCCGCCGCGAGGACAGGAATGCGGGCCAGGATCCATGGGTCGGCCGCGAGCACCGCCGGCTCGAGCACTTGGTGCTGCACGACCGCCGTCACGACCGTAGACGCGGCGACGATGAGCGTGTCGGTCAGTCGCAGGCGACGGCGGTACCGCCGCTCCCACATCTGGCGGCGCTCGAGCGTCGGCGTGACGCGCGGTGCGACCTGCGTGCCGGGCACGACCGGCGTCTCGTCCGTGCGCGGCGCCGCGATCGGCGCGAACGCGCCCGGCGACGCGGTGGTCGAAGCCGCCGCCGGCGCAGAAGTGAAGGTGGACGCCGAGACGGCGTCGTCGACGGACGTCATAGTGTCCGCTCGCTCTCCGAGCGCGCGAGAACACGCTTTCCCATTTTTTCCCCAGTTCCCCAGTGGGTGGCGGTCTAGCCACCACTCCCCAGTGTTTGGTCAACCCCTTGACCTGCCCCGACTTGCGTCGCTCGCGTCGCACATGCGACCCCTCCCACAGGGTCATGCGGCGCCGGGACTCTCAGCGACTTCTAAAGTGTATCCACCACGTACGAGCGGCGAAAGCCTTCGGCGATACCTAGACCGGGAATTAAGACAGTCTGAAGGTTCCTGAGGTTCGGGGCAGCACCTCCCCGGCTGCGAGCGGGGGGCATCCGCCGAACGTCGGAGTATCGCGCGAATGTCGGAGGATCTGCGCCGAATCCTCCGACATCCGCCCGACTCTCCGACATCCGCCCGCCCGTCGTCCGGATCCGACGACGGCCGCGCCCTCGGTGGCTGGGCGGGTCTGCCATGAGCGCTGAAGGCGGCTGAGATCACTGTGTGCCGAGCGGGCCGTAGAACTCCGGGCGACGATCGCCGAAGAGGTCGTTGCGCCCACTGGTCTTCGTGCGCGCTGCCGGCAACTCCACCTCGACATCGAGGCGGCTGTCGGCGTCGAGCTCTCCGATCGGCCAGCCGTCGGGCCCCACCACCGCGGTCCCCTCGGTCCACGACAGGCCGCGCTCGTCGCCCGCCCTGTCGCAGCAGGCGATTGCGAGCGCGGATGCCTGAGCGGCCGCCATCGCGTGGACGATCTCGTGCGGGTGCTCGCCGCCGGGCCGGGCGCGCGATGGCCAGTTGGTGGGCACCGCGATCATCTCGGCGCCCTCAAGGGCGAGAGAGCGCGGCAGTTCGGGAAACTCCAGGTCGTAGCAGATCATCACGCCGAGCGCGCCGGCCGGCGTCCGCACGATCGGAGGCCGTTGGCCGCCCGCCGAGAACAGCAGCTTCTCGGTGTCCCAGAGATGCAGCTTGCGGTAGACCACAGGCTCGGCCCCGGCAGCGACGACAGCCGCGCTGTTGTACAGCACGTCGCCGCCGTCCTCACAGAATCCGATCACGGCCGTCGTGGTCGTGCCGGCCAGCGACTCGGCCCAGCCGCGGAGCACCTCCCCGTCGGCGGGCAGGGCTGCCGCCCGTGCCTCTTCGGCCGTCATGGCGTAGCCACAGGTCGCGAGCTCGGGCAGAACGAGGAGGTCGACCGCGTCGGCGGCAGCCTGGGCGAGCTCGCTGTCGATGCGGGTGAGGTTGTCGGCCACCGCGCCGATCCGCGGGCTGAGCTGGGTGCAGCGGATGCGCACGGTCTTCGCGGTCACGGTGGCCTCCGGCTCAGCTCTCGAGCCGGTCGAGGCGGAGCGTCGCCGTGGCGGCGTGCGCCGCCATCCGTTCCGAGTTCGAGATCGTCGCCACCGCCGGCGCCAGCAGGCCCGTCGCGTCCTCGGCGACCCGCTGGTACGTGAGCGGCTTCAGGAAGCGGCCCGCCGAGAGTCCTGCCGAGTGCTTCGCGCCGCCGGCCGTGGGCAGCACGTGGTTGGTGCCGGCCATTCCCTTGTCGGAATATGCCACGGTGCTCCATGGTCCGAGGAAGATCGAGCCGTAGTTGCGGAGACGGTCGTGGTAGTACGTGTCGTCCGCCGTGATGACCTCGAGATGCTCAGGGGCAAGGTCGTCGATGAGCTCGATGGCGGCGTCGCGGTCGGACGCGACGGTGATCGAGCCGAAGTCGTGCCACGCGGGACCGGCAATCGACGCGGTGGACAGTGTCGCCAGTTGGCGCTCGACCTCGTCGGCAACGGCGCGGCCGAGCTCTGCGGACGTCGTCACGAGGGCGGCGGGGGAGTTCGGGCCGTGCTCTGCCTGGCCGAGCAGATCGGCGGCGACCAGCACGGGGTCCGCGGTCTCGTCGGCGATCACGGCCACTTCCGACGGGCCGGCCAGGAGGTCGATCGCGACCGTGCCGAACAGCTGCCGCTTGGCCTCGGCCACGAACGCATTGCCCGCCCCGACGAGCATGTCGACGGGCGCCTCGTCGAGCAGGCCGAACGCCATGGCGCCGAGCGCTTGGACCCCCCCGAGCACGAAGACGCGGTCGACGCCGGACAGGTGCGCAGCGTAGGTGACCGCGTCGTTGGCGCGCCCGCCGGGCTGCGGCGGTGTGCACGCGATGACCGTGGAGACGCCCGCGACTTTCGCGACGCCGACCGTCATGAACGCACTGGCGGTGAGCGGAAAGCGGCCCGCCGGCAGATACGCGCCGACGCGCGATACGGGGACGTAACGCACGCCCGTGACGAGCCCGGGGGCAAGCTGCACCTCGAAGTCCCGCAGCAGTTCGCGCTGCGCGCGCGCGAACGCCTGGGTGCGCTCGGAGCCTAGCTCGATGGCCGCGCGCAGCTCGGGATCCAGCCGGTCGCCGCTCGTGCGGATGGATTTCGCGTCCAGTTCGAATTCGTCGGCATCCCAGTTGTCCAACTCTGCGGCGTAACGGCGCACGCTGGTCAGGCCGTTGCGCTCGATGTCGCTCAGCATCTCGGAGACTTTCTGGACGACCCGCGGATCGCGCTGGGCGGAGGGGGCGCTGACGCCCGGGGTCTTGAGGCGCTGGAAACGGCCCTCGAGGCCGGTGAGGACGGCGGAGGTGTGGAGCATGGTGCGATCGTACGTTCCCCGCGAAATATCGCACAAGGAGAAGAGCATGTATGAGAGGCATAGTCTTGAACGATGACCTTGACGCAGCTCCGCGCCTTTCTCGCCGCAGCCATGCTCGGGTCGTTCACGGCGGCGGCCGACGAGCTGGGAACCACCCAGCCCACCATCTCAGAGCTGGTGCGCAAGCTCGAGGTGCAGCACGGCCTCGCACTCTTCGTCCGCGGCGGTCGTCGGCTGCATCTCACCGCGGCCGGGGAGGAGCTGCTGCCATGGGCGCAGCGCGCGGTCGCCGGGGCGGACGGCGGCGTGCTCGCCCTCCAGGCGCTCCACGGGCTCAGCGGGGGGCTGGTCTCGATCGGCGTGCTCCGAAACGCCCGTCACTACTTCCTTCCCGACCTCATCGATGTGTTCCACCGCGAGCATCCCGGAGTGCGCCTGCGGCTGGTGGGCCAGAACTCCGCGGAGGTTGCGGCGGGCGTCCGCGACGGGTCTCTCGAAGCGGGCATTGTCGTCCTCCCCGTCGACGACGAGGGGCTCGAGGTCACGCCGCTGTTGCGCGACGAAGTGCTCTGGGTGAGTCGGGACCCCGGTCGCGTGGCCCGCCCGGTCACGATCGACGACATCGCGGTGCGCCCGCTCATCGCCTACGACGCCCACTATGGATGGGACGACCCCACGCGGCGACAGCTCGCCGAGCGCGCGCAGGTGCGAGGCCTGCGGCTGGAGCCGATCGTCGAGGTCGAGACGGTCAGCACCGCGTTGGAGCTGGTGCGGCGAGGGATTGGCGAGACGCTCGTCTCGCGCACGATCGCCGCACGGGACGACTTTCCGAAAGGCCTGCACACGGGACGCTTCGACCCGTCGCTGTTCGACACGATCGCCGCCGTCCGGCGTCGGGACTCGACGCTGGCACCGGCCGCTGCCGAGCTCGTCCGCGTTGCGTCGGAGATGGTGGCAGCGCTGAACACGTCGACAGAGCCATAGCTTAAAACGATCAATTCTAAAGGCAACTATCGTCTGGTATGTAGGTCAGCCTTTCCCTATCGTCAGTTTCAGCGCCCGGAGCGGCGCCCACTGATGAAGGGAGCGCCGATGGCGGACACGATGGCGGCACAGCCGGCCGCGACGAGGGGCACGGTGCTCGTCGAGCGGCGATCGATCGAGTGGGTGCCGCTCGAAGAGCGACGGGGCAACGCGCGAAGCCTCTTCTCTCTGTGGTTCATGTCCAACGCCAACATCACGACGCTCGCGACAGGGATGCTCGGCGCGGCTCTCGGCGCATCGTTCACGACGTCTGTGCTTGCCATCCTGTTGGGCGCGGCGGTCGGAACGGTGTTCACGGCGTTCCACTCCGCGCAAGGGCCGCAGCTCGGCCTGCCGCAGATGATCCAGTCGCGCGCGCAGTTCGGCTACCGCGGCGTCGCGCTCATCTGCGTCGTCGTGGTGTTCAGCCTGGTCGGCTTCAACATGTTCAACCAGATGCTCGGCGCCGAGATCCTGGTGCGGGCCACGGGTCTTCAGGCGAACGTGCTCTGGTACTTCATCATCAGCGGCCTCGCGCTCATGCTTTCGATCTTCGGCTACCACTGGATCCACCAGACTCAGAAGTGGCTCACCTGGCTGTTCCTCCTCACGTTCGGCCTGGTCACCGTCGCCGCGGTATTCCTCGTCCCCCTTCCCCCGGAGCAGCTCTCGCTCACCGGCTTCACGTGGGTGTCCTTCCTCGTCCAGTTCGGCGCCGCGGCCGCATACGCGCTCGGCTGGGCGCCCTACGTCTCCGACTACTCGCGATACCTGCCGCCCGAGACAAGGCCCGGGCGCGCGCTGTTCTACACCTACAGCGGAGTCTTCGTCGGCATGTCCTGGCTGATGCTGCTGGGCGCCTTCGTCGCCGCCGCGTTCGCGAGCAGCGATCCGATCGGCGCGGTCGAGCAGCTCTCGAACGCGGTGCTTCCAGGCTCGGGCACATTCCTCCTCCTCGCAGCCCTCCCGGCCCTCGTCGCCGTGATCACAGTCAACATCTACGCCGCGGCAATGGAGCTCATCACGACCGTCGACTCGATCCGCCCGATCACCCCGACTCGTCTCGTCCGCGTCATCGCGTGCAGCGTCGTCGCCGTGTCTGCGCTCATCGGCGCTTCGGTGAGCTCGGGCGAGTTCCTGGACAACTTCGGCAGCTTCCTCGTCATCCTTCTGTACGTCATGGTGCCGTGGACATCCGTCAACCTCGTCGACTACTACTTCGTGCGCCGCGGCCACTATGCGGTGTCGGAGATCTTCCGGCCGACCGGCGTCTACGGCAACTGGGGGTGGCGCGGGATGCTGGCGTACCTCATCGGCCTGTTCGCCATGCTTCCGTTCGTGGTCACCGCGTGGTGGGTCGGCCCGGCCGCCGCAGCGCTCGGCGACGCCGACATCGCGCTGTTCGTCGGGCTCATCGTCTCCGCCGTCGCATACCTCGTCCTGGGCCGCAGCCTCGACCTCGAGGCCGAGCGCCAGGCGGCGGCGGCCGAGCGGGCGGCCACCGGCATCCAGGCAGTCGCCTTCGACCGTTAGACGCCCGCGCGGCCCGCACCTCGTGAACACTCGGTGAACGGCCGAGGAAGACTCCCTGATTCCGCCGATTCGGGGCTCGGCGCGCTGCGAGACTCGTGAACTATGAGCGCTGAGATACTCATTCTGATCCTCGTGATCGTCACCGCCCTTGCCTTCGACTTCACGAACGGCTTCCACGACACCGGCAACGCCATGGCGACCTCGATCGCCACGGGGGCGCTCAAGCCGAAGACCGCCGTCACGATCTCCGCGATCCTGAACCTCGTCGGCGCGTTCCTGTCGGTCGAGGTGGCCGCGACCATCACGAAGGACGTCCTGAAGATCCAGACCGAGAGCGGAGCGCTCGTCGACGGGCTGACCGCGCAGACCGCGATGACGATCATCTTCGCGGGCCTGGTCGGCGGCATCCTGTGGAACCTGCTCACGTGGCTCCTGGGCCTTCCGAGCAGCTCGTCGCACGCCCTGTTCGGCGGCCTCATCGGCGCCGGCATCGCCGGGGCCGCGACCATCAACTGGTCGGGCATCGCGACCAAGATTGTCGTCCCCGCCCTCTTCGCGCCGGTCATCGCCTGCGTCGTGGCCGCGGCCGGCACGGCGCTCGTCTACGCGCTCACCAAGCGCGCGTCCCAGAGGCGCCGCGACAACGGGTTCCGCTGGGGCCAGATCGGCACGGCATCCCTCGTCTCCCTCGCCCACGGCACCGGCGACGCGCAGAAGACCATGGGCGTCATCGCCCTCGCGCTCATCGCGCACGGCTCGCTGACCGTGGACGGCATCCTCGAGGACGGGCTGCCGGTGTGGATCATCGTGGTCTGCGGTGTCGCTATCGCCCTCGGCACCTACCTCGGCGGCTGGCGCATCATCCGCACGCTCGGCAAGGGCCTCGTCGAGATCGAGTCGCCCCAGGGCATGGCGGCCGAGGCATCCTCCGCCGCGATCATCCTCACCTCGAGCTCCATGGGCATGGCGCTGTCGACGACGCACGTCGCGACCGGGTCGATCCTCGGCTCCGGTGTCGGCAAGCCCGGCGCCGAAGTGCGGTGGAACGTCGCGCTGCGCATGGTCACGGCGTGGCTGACCACGCTCCCGGCGGCCGGCGTCGTCGGAGCGGTGTGCTACTTCATCGCGAACGGCGTCGGCGGGCTGGCGGGTGCGCTCACCGTGTTCGCCATCCTGGTGGGCCTGTCGCTGTACATGTACCTGCGCAGTCGCAAGCAGCGCGTCGACCCCTCGAACGTCAACGCGGAGTGGGACGGCTCGGTGGTTCCCCAGGCCGAGGCCGCCGCGTCCGCGGTGTGAGCTAGCGTTTCAACGGAAGCGAGAAGAAAGACGATGATGGACATCAACTTCCCTGAGATCCTGCTCGCCGCCGTGCGCGTGCTGGGCGTGGGGCTGCTCTTCGGCGCGGGACTGCCCGCGCTGTTCGCCCTCGGCATCCGGCTGCGCGCGGCCGGAGCCGGAGAGGTCGCCGACGGCGTGCAGGCGGCTCGTCGCCCCGCGCTGACGGCCACCGGCAACGTGCTCTTCCTGATCGTGATCGCGGCGGTCGTCACGGGCGTGCTCTGGATCACCCGCCACAGCCTGGACCACTACCTCGGCATCTCGCTGTTCGGAGTCTGACATGGCCGAAGGAGTGATCTCGTCGGTGCTGCGCTGGCTGCGCGTCGGCTACCCCGAGGGCGTCCCGCCGAAGGACTACTTCCCGCTGCTGGCGCTCCTGCGCCGCACTCTCACCGAGGCCGAGTTCGATGATGTGATCGCCGAGCTCGACGAGCTGAGCGCCGATCCGGTGCGCAAGTCCGACATCCGTGCGGCGATCGAGCGGGTGACCGCAGAGCCGCCGCGCGAAGACGAGGTTCGCGCGGTCGCGGCTCGGCTCGCCGCGGTCGGCTGGCCGCTCAGCGGCGGCGTGCAGCGGCTCGTCGACGAGGTGGACGAGCCGCCGCGCGCGTCCGGTGCGGAGCGCGGCCCCGTCGAGCGCGTGCTCGCATGGCTGCGCGAGGGCTACCCCGACGGCGTGCCGTCGGTGGACTACGCCCCCATCCTCGCTCTGCTGCGCCGCCGCCTGAGCGACGACGAGGTGCGCGCGGTCGCCGACGCGCTCATCGCGCAGCAGGGGGCGGACGCCGATCAGCACGCCTCGCGGGTCGACGCGCAGGTGCTGATGACGAAGGTGCTCGGCGAGCTTCCGTCCGAGGCGGACGTTGCGCGCGTCGAGCAGCGCCTCGCCGCGGTCGGCTGGGCCCTGGTCTGACGCGGTCGCGGCCGTCGGGCGGGCTCTCGAGCTGACGCCGAGCGTCGGAGCATCGCGTCAATGTCGGAGGATCTGCGCCGAATCCTCCGACATCCGCCCTGCTCTCCGACACCCACCCGGCCCCTGCCCGGGCCGCACGGCGGCCGCGAGATGTGTGTCGGTAGGGACTGCGACGATGGAGTGGGCGTAATCTGGGAAGACAAAAGCGCGACAGAATCGGGACGCAATGACCGAGACTCTAACGACGACAAGGGCCCCTGCGGCTTCAAGGTCGAAGGCTCACAGCGACGCTGTGCAGATCGATATTCAGGACGTCGCGGCACAGCTGCAGCGCGTGCTTGGCAAGCACCTTCTCTCGCGCTCATCGTTGATCGCGATGTGCGCACCGTTCAACGGTGGGTGTCTGGCGAGAACCACCCGGGGACTGTGGAAGAGCGCAAGCTCCGCAACACGTTCCAGGTGTACGGGCTCCTCTCATCGGTCGAGGGCGACCACACGGTTCGCGCCTGGTTCATGGGAATGAATCCGCAGCTCGACGACGACTCTCCTGCGGAGGCGCTTGCCGCTGAACGCTTCCGAGAGGTTGCCTCTGCTGCGCGGGCCTTCGCGGCCGGTGGTTGAGCCGCGTCTTGTCGAGGCGCCCCGCGAGCTTTGGCGCGTGGGGCGCCGGCCGGAGCCCTTGAACTTCTCGAGGATCAGTCCGACCGACGCGCAGAATCGTGCCGGCGGCAATCGCTTTGACGTGCCGGGCGGCGGGGTCCTCTACGCGGCGACCCATCCAGACGGGGCATTCGCGGAGACACTGGCGCGGTTCCGGCCGACCGCAGCCATTCGAGCACTGCCACGCGAGGCCGATGAGCACTTCATGGAAGTCGGGGCCGTCCCCGCGGACTGGTGAACGCGACGCCAGATCGTCCGGTTCAGCTTGGAGGACCCTCTGCCATTGGTGGATATCGATCACCCGGCAACCCACGCGTTTCTCACGGCTGAGATCCCTGCACAGTTGACCGCGCTCGGTCACGAGACGTTGGACGTCGCTACGGTGCGCGGGAGAGACCGGTTCCTGACCCGCTACCTTGCCGAGTGGTTCTTCGGCCGTGTGGATGAGGACGGGCGATTCCTGTACTCGGGGATCAGATACGGGTCAAGGCTTGGGCAGTACGAGTGCTGGGCGCTGTTCGAGGGAGTGTCGATTGCGCGCTAGGAGGCCGACGCGATCGATCGCGCCGACCCTCGCCTCTTGAGCGTCGCCCGCGACTTCGACCTCTCCGTGCACTGATTGATGCCGTCTAGTAGGCGCGGGGCTGACGCCGAGCGTCGGAGCATCGCGTCAATGTCGTCCGCGTGCGGGCGAATCCCCGCCGCTGACGGGGCCGGGCGGAGGAGATCTGCCGAGTGGAGGACGGGATGCTGCGAAAGCATCCTCCCCTCGGCCCATCTCCTCCTCTCAGCACACCTTGCTGCGCAAGCCTTGCTTTACAAGTCTTGCTATGCAAGGTAGAGTCGAGGCATGGCCGACGACGACGAGCGGATCGCCACGAACATCCGCAAGGGAGTGCTCGAGTTCTGCGTGCTCGCCCTGCTCGCGCGGCGTGAGATGTACGGCCTGCAGCTCGCCGACGAGCTGGTCGAGCGCGGCCTGACCGCGAGCGAGGGCAGCCTGTACCCGCTGCTGGCGCGCATGCGCGACACCGGCAGCGTCAGCACGCGCTGGGAGTCGGCGGCATCCGGTCGCCCGCGCCGCTACTACGCCGTCACCGACCGGGGCCGCGATCAGCTCCGCACCTTCGCCGCCGTCTGGCAGACCATCGTGCCGCAGGTCGGCGCTCTTCTGAAGGAGGAGTCATGAGCAATCCTGACGTCGACAAGTACGTGCGGGAACTGGATGCCTCGCTCACGGGGATTCCGGATGCCGCCCGCCAGACGATCCTCGACGACGTGCGCGCGCACGCGGCCGACGCGATCGAGGCCGGCCGCGACCCCGAGTCGGTGCTCGCCGCGCTCGGCGCGCCGGAGGCGGTCGCCCGCACCGCCCGCGAAGAGCTGGGTCTGCCGCCCGCCGCGCCCGCTGAGCCCGCCGATCCGGCCACGCGGGCGGGCCGCATCCTGCACGGGGCCGCGCTCGCGCTCGCGGTGGTGACCGCTGTGTTCGTGACCTTCCTGTTGCCGCTGTACACGACCGCCCAGTCGGTGCAGTCCAGCAACGGCTTCGAGCAGGAGGTGTACGCGACATCCACTCTCTTCGAGCAGATGGGCATCGGCGTCGGCCTGCTTCCGCTGCTGCCCGCGGCGCTCGTGCTGCTGCCGCTCGTGCTGCCGTCGCGGGCGCGCGCCGTCGCCGGGTGGGCCGTCGCGGGGCTGGTGACTGCGGCATCCCTCCTCGCCGGATTCACGATCGGCGGCTTCTACGTGCCGCTCGCGCTGCTGCTGTGGGCGGCGATGCTCGTGCCGATCTGGATGCGCGGCGGCCGCGTCTGGCGCATCGTCGGCGCGGTGGCGCTGCTGCTGCCGGCCATGCTCGCCTTCGGCGGCCTGCTCACCGGAACGCTGCAAGACGCGAGCGTGCCGATGTGGGTGACGTTCTTCGTGGTCGTGCTGCTCGCGGTGCTCTTCGCGGCGCGCGTGCCGCTGATCGACGCGGTCGTCGGGGTGCTCGGCGTCGGCGTGATGCTGCTGGGCGTCTTCGACAGCGGGATGCTGCTGCTCGCGCTGTGGTGGTCAGGCGGGCTGTGGCTCGTGGTGGGGCTCTGCGGCCTGGTGGCGCGCGGCAGCATCCGTTGAGGTCGGGGGCGGGCCCCGAGGGTCGGGAGATTGAGCCAACGCCACCCGGATGGGCTCGGCGGTCAACGCCCGAGCGCGCTCCGCCCGGCGGGAGTCATCCGCCCCTCGGCCTCGAGCCGATCGGCGAGCGCGGCGTTGCGGGGCGATGCCGTGCCCTTCGTGCGGCGGGGCGTGAACTTCTGCAGGTACGACGTCCGGTCGTTCGCCCGACGCGTGCTCTCACTCCAGCCGAAGGCGATTCCCGCCTCCAGCAGATCGTGGAAGGAGACCGAGGGCTTCGAGCTGTCGGCCTTCTGCAGCACGACCCAGAGGCCCGGGTGAGTCTCGTGGTTCTCGACGAGCCATGCCCACAGGTCGTCGACAGAGTCGAATGACCGGCGCTCGAGATCTTGCTGCACTGTGCGCGCCTTCCTCGACGGGGTGATGGGTGTGCCGTCGCCCAGGCTACCCGCGGGCTCTGTGCCGACGGGGGTGGTGTCGCTTGTGCATGTAACCATGAGTACAAACAGTCATTTGTGTTATGGTGAACGCGACCAAGCGAGGAGGCGGCGATGGGCGCGGAGGCTGCGGTCGACCTCGATCTCGCGCTGCGGGCGTTGGCCGACGGAAACCGGCGCGCGATCCTGCGGGTGATCCGCTCTGCTCCGCAGCCGGTCGGGGCGATCGCCGAGGAGGTCGGCCTTTCGCAGCAGACGGCCTCCCACCATCTCGGAGTGCTGCGGAGGGCGGGCCTCGCCGTGGGCACTCGGGATGGCACGCGCCACTTGTTCGCGGTCGACACCGACGGGCTCGCGGCCGTGCGCTCGTACCTCGACGATTTCTGGCCCGGAAAGCTGGCCGACCTGAAGGCGGTCATCGAGTCGCGGAAGCCGATCGCCCGTGGCTGAGTTCCGAGACTCCATCGACATCGCCGCGGCGCCCGAGACCGTGTTCGAGTACTTGACCACCAACGACGGCACTCGCGGCACAAGCGAAGGAGAGTCCGATGGCTCAAGAGTCCGAGCACGACATCGTGCGCACGTACCACCGCGCCTGGACGAGTGGCGACGTCGAGACCGCGACGGGCTACGTCGCCGAGACGGCAAGATCGCCGAGAGCGTGCTGATCTTCGACCGGCTCTCCTTCGGCCCGCCCGACCAGGGGGAGTGAGAGGGATGGCTGTGACGCCCGAGCAGGCGGAGCTCATCGAACGGATCCGTGCGCTGGTGGCAGATGAGCCCGTGGTGCGTGAAGTGCCGATGTTCGGCAGCCGCTCTGTGATGGTGAACGAGAAGATGATCGTCAGCGCGTTGAAGGGCGGCAGGCTGCTGGTGCGAGTGGATGCTGGCCGGCACGACGAGCTGCTGGCCCGGCCGGGAGCGGTGCAGGCGGAGATGGGGCCAGGGCGCGACATGGGGCCGGGCTGGATCGAGGTCGCGGCTGACGCGATCGGGGGCGACGAGCAGCTGTCGTTCTGGGTTGGGGTCGCCATGGAGCACAACCGCGCCGTGACGGGCGGGCGCCCGTGAGCCGCTGATCGTGTCCTCGAGCGCTTTTCTCAGCGGCGAACCGCGCGGGAGCCGACGTGAACAGTCGCGGCACTCACGCTCTGATCACGGTGAAGATCAGAGCGTGAGGGGCGCGACGACGCACCGTTTCGATGCCACGACCGCCAAAAATGAAGAACCCCCTCGGTGTAGAAGCCACCTCGGGGGGTTCAGTGGCTCCGACGGGCGTCGATCCCGTGACCTCACGATTTTCAGTGAGTTCGGGGGCGAAATCGCACTGTATCTATGGCGGCGGCTTGCTTCTGACCAGGTATTTTCCTGGATAGTCGCAGTTGCTCGCAGTTGGTTCGGTGGCCGGAAATGGCCCGGATATGGCCCAGGGTCGGCAGGTCCGCCACCCGACTTTGTGTTCGATTTTTTCGTTTTGTCCAAGTAGGATGAGTACTATGAGCACCTCGACCGCCACCCCACGCGGTGCCCGCAAGGCACAGACCTACCTCCCCGAGGCCGACGCTCGTGAGGAGATTCTCGACTTCGCCGAGTTGATGCGCGAGCTCGAGGTCTTCCTCGCGCAGAGCTCGTCCAAGGCTGCGCTCGTCGACCCCCAGGGCAACGCCCGTCCCATCCCGGATGAGATCTTCCGCATCCTCGATCAGGTGACGAACGCGCTCGCCGCGGGTGAGGGCATCACGATCGTGCCGCAGGGCATGACCATGACGACGCAGCAGGCCGCGGACTTCCTTGGCATCAGCCGCCCGACGCTGGTCCGTCTCCTGGAGGCGGGCGACATCGCTTACGACAAGCCCGGCCGCCACCGTCGTGTCCGGTTGGAGGACTTGGTCGCGTACCAGGCGAACTTCCGTGCCGAGCGTCGCGCTGCGCTGCGCGAGTTGCAGCGCGCGAGTCTGGGGGCGAAGGTTCAGGTCGGTAACCCGGCCGATGTGACGCGCCGTGCGGAGCTGGACGCTGAGTGAGCTTTCCCGCCTTCTTCGATACCAACGTTCTCTACGGGGCGCTGCTCAACGATTTCATCCTCGAACTCGCTGATCGTGGACTGTTCCGGCCGTTGTGGTCGAAGGATGTGCTGTTCGAGCTGGCGAAGAACCTCGTGAAGAACGGCGAGGACCCGGCGCTCGTCGAGAAGCGCGTCGGCACGATGGAGCACTATTTCGCCGATGCGATGGTCACCGGCTACGACGATCTGGTGCCGACGATGACGAACGACGAGAAGGATCGGCACGTCCTCGCAGCCGCCGTCCGCGGTGGCGCCGAAGTGCTGGTGACCTTCAACACGAAGCACTTCCCGGCGGAGGCCGTCGAACCGTTCGACCTCGAAGTCGTCCACCCCGACGACTTCCTCCTGGATCAGCTCGACCTCTACCACGCGCCGACGCTTCGCGCCCTGGTCGAACTCGTCGAGGGATACGACTCTCCGGCGATGACTGTCGATGACTTCCTGCTCTCACTCACCCGTGCCGGGGTGCCGAAGTTCGTGGATGCGGCCCGGTCGAAGCTTTACTGAGTATTCGCGGGAGCGCGCCGTGCGGTGGTCATAGCCCAAGCCCATGACTGGGCGGCGTCGGCCCGCGGTCTGGAGGGCGGCGAGTGAAGTCGTGGAGCTGCATGGCGCGTGCCTTCCGCGCGACCAGGGCGCGCTCGGCAGCCTCGCGCCGGGCCTGCTCCTGAGCGGCGCGGTCGCGAATGAGCTGCGCTGCCTCGGCCACGGGTAGGGCCTCGATGGTGGCGAGGTCGCGGCGGGCCGTCTCTACCTGCGCCCGCCATTGGGCGGCGAGCTTCCGCGGGCTGCTCGGGGTTCGATCCCCGAACGCCTGGGCGATGAGGGCGCGGTTCTGCTGCGTGTGCCGGGCTGCGAGTTCCTGCTGCTTCTGCTTGGCATCCGCGACGCGCTCACGCTGCTCGACCACGCGAGGATGCGCGTCGGCCTCACGGCCTGCGACGGTCGCGGCCCACCCCTCAACGCTCGTGGCCGTGGCAGGGATGCTGCCCCAACGCTGGCGAGCGGCCGTCTCGGCGGTCTCACGCTCGCGTATCGCGGCACTCAGCGCACGGGCCGCGCTGCGCTTGCGGAACCCTCGCGTCGCACTCCGCGTCCGCGATGCCTCCCACACCCGCGACTGTGCGGTGATGACCGCCGTGCCGTCCGCGGTTGCTTGGGCGATGAGCGGGTCGGCGACCGCCGCTCGCACTCGCTGTGCCTCCGCTTCGGCCGCAGTGACCATCGCCTTCTGCTTGTCCGTCTCGTTCTTGTGCCGGTTTGCCAGCGTGGCGAACGCGGCTGCCTCCCGTTCCCACTTCGACGTCGCCCGCTCGGCTTGTTCGATCAGCTTCGTGAGACGAGCGCGCTCGGCGTTCACGATCGTCGCGGGACCGTCCGCGACGATTCCGGCGACGGCGAGTCTCGCCCGTTCGGTCGCCTCGCGGAGCCCCCGATCGGCGCGATCCCGCTCGAGTGCGGCCGCGAACTGCTCGCGCGCGTCCCCGAGGTCCGCGGAGACGACGTGCAGGCGGTTCGCCTCGCGGCCGCGGGTGAGGCCGACATAGACGCCGGCCGCGCTGAGGGCGTCGGTGAGGATCGTGTGGGACTCGGGGGCGGTGAGGCCCTGGACGCCGTAGGCGGTCGCGGCATAGGCCAGGTGGGTGTGCTCCGTGACGTACTCGGCGGGCAGCCACGCGGTGCGCTGCTGCTTCCGGCCGGAGGCGGGGTCCCGCGCCCACAGGCTCCCGTCGTCTCCGACCTGTTGGACGATCCAGGTCTGCCGGTTCGCCACGCCCACCTCCGCGTCGTTGCGGCGGGTCTGGATCAAGTCGCCCCGGCCGATGCTGAGGCCGTCCGAGCCTTCGGTGGTGCGGGCGTCGTCGACCACGCCCTCCCGCACGCGGTCCTCGTGGATCAGGGCGTTCAGCTCGCGGGCCTCGTCGTTTGTCGCCGTGGTGATCGCGGCCCCGTCGATCCGCTCGGCGGCGACCGCGGTATGCAGCGTCTCGGCGTCCTCGTGCAGCACGACCAGGCCGAGCGCGTACAGCCGGTCGAACAGCTTGGTGGGGTCGCGGCCGGCCCGCAGGTCGAGAGTGAGCTGCGCGTAGTCGGGATCGGTGAAGCGGTGCAGGCTCGTCAGGTCGAACACCCGCGGAGTCAGGGCGGCGGCGATGTCGAACACGCCGCCCCTGCCGACTGCGGGGAGCTGCGCCCGGTCCCCGACGAGCGCGAGCGTTGCGCTGGCCTCGTCCGCGATGGTCAGGAGGGCGAGGGCGGTGTCCTGGTCGAGCATCCCGGCCTCGTCCACCACGATCCGCTCACCGGCAGCCAGGCGGTTCGCCTTCGCGGGGCCGCGGTAGGTTGCACCCGTTTCCGAGTCCGTGTCGCCCACGGCAAGGCGGGTCCAGACGCCGTCGGCGTTCCACCGGAACCCGTGTGCGTGGACGAGCGCGGCCACGGAGTCGGTCGGCACGCCGAGCTCGCTGGCGGCGACCTCGGCGGCCTTCTTCGTCGGCGTCACCACCCGCACGGTGCGGCCGTCCTGCTCGGCGGCGCGGATCGCTGCGCCGAGCATGGTGGTCTTGCCCGCGCCGGCCGCGCCCTCGACCACGACCAGCGGCCGGGCCGAGGCGACCGCGGCAGCGGCGCGCGCCTGGTCCGCGTCCAGCCCCGGCTCCCGCACGGCCGGGTTTGCACCGGACGTGCGCACGGTGGCGCGTGCAGCGAGCCGGTCGCGCAGCTCCGTCTCGACCGCAACGACGTGCAACGTCGTCAGATGCGCCACATGCTCGTGCGTAGGTGCGCCGGGCGGGAGGATCGAGAGGCAGTCGTCGGCGGCCAGCCGTGTCGTGATCCCGATGAACTCGCGCAGCTCGTCCGGGGTGGCCCGCACGCCGGCCTCGGTGACGATGCGCGCCACCTGCTCCTGCACGTCATGCATGGTCCACGCCGACGCCCCGGCCGCAGTTCGGTCGAGCGCACGGGAGGCCACCTGCTGCACGGTCAGCTCGTCCAGCGTGCGCGCCGGTTGCACGGTGGCGCGCGGCAGGTCGGGCGTGTAGCCGGCGTCCTGCAACTCGCGCAGCCAGCCCGCCTCGGACCCGAGCGTGCTGGGCTTCTTGCTCGGCCGCTCGTGATCCCACGCCTTCGCCTGCAACCTGGCGCGCACCACCGGCCCCGGCTCGACGCCGGGATGCGCCGCCTCCCACTCGGCGGTGAACTTCTCCAGGTTGCGCGCCACCTGCGCGCCGCGCTTGGACATCAGCGCGTTCCACGGCTCCAGCTCCGCGACCTCCCCGGTCACCGGATCGAGCGTCAGGCCGTGCGCGTCGAGCACCTGGGCGAGCTGCGGGTGCGCCGCAAGGACCGCGGTGCCGAGGGCACGGATCGCGCCCTGCTGCCGGAACAACGCCGCCGTGTCCAACCCGCGCCACGCACCGGCCGCCCAGACTCGGCTGCCGATCTGGAAGTGGATATGCCGGTGCGGATCACCGGCGCGGCTCGTCTTGTGCGAGACAGCGACTGTCTCCAACTGCTCGACCGGCACCACCTCCTGCGCGCCGCGCGGCCCGACTCGCGTGACGGAGTGCTGGCCGAGCCAGGAACGAATCTCCGCCACGGCGTCGCGCTGCGCCGCGTCCAACGCCTCGGACACCTCGGGGTGGAGCGCGGCGGCGACGGAGAGGGACTTGGGGACATTCACGACCATCTCCGCGAACCGCGGCGATCCACGCCTGCCGTCGCCGGGCAGTCGGGGCTTGCCCATCGACTCCCCGGTGAGCGGGTTCGTCCAATCGACCCACTGGCGGTACTCGTCGGCGGTCAGTGCGACCTCGCCGATCACCCGGCCCTCAGCATCGACCGCCGTGAACTCCGCCAGGGCGATGCCCGCCTCCAGGTAATACTCGTCAGCTCTGGCGCGGTCGGACTCCAGATAGCGCAGCGCATCCGCCCCGGTGCCCCGGAACAGGATCACGCCGCCTCTCATGGCCCACCACTCGTTACTCAGATACTTGCAAATATCGACGGTAGCATACGTCCATTCCGAGGGATAGGGGTGGGAAGGGCCGTCCTGGGGGCAGATCGCACATCGGTAGGGTCATAACTGTGAGCGTGGAGACGATGGAGCCGAGGGCATGGCTGGTACGCGGGTCGAAGAACTACGGATTCGACCAGTGGATGCTCGATAGTGGATTCACGGCCGTCGACTTCCGCGAAGTAGGCGACCTGAGCGCGGCGAAAGACCTGCCCGCGATGCGTGCGTTGCTCGCCCCGGTGATGCCGGACAAGTCGGAAAAGGCGATCGGCAACTACGCCGCTCAGCTCAACGCCTTCGCGAACCGCATGGCGATCGGTGACATCGTCGTGCTCCCGCTCAAGAGCCTGGGTCGGCTCGCCTTCGGTGTGGTGACTGGCGAGTATCGGTACCTCTCGGGAACGGGGGTGTTGAACCATGTCCGCACGGTCGATTGGAGGCGCCCGGACGTGACTCGTGCCGCGATCAACCAGGATCTCCTATACTCGCTCGGCGCTTTCAGCACGGTAGTGCAGATTAGCCGGAACGACGCGGCGTACCGGCTCGGCAGGGTGCTGGGTGGCGCGGAGACCGATCCAGGTGCGCGGCCGGGTGTCGCGCTGACGTTGCCAAAGGCTGAGGATGACGTCGTCGACACGGATGAGGCGATCGCCAGCGACGGGCAGGACATCATTCGTTACTCGCGTGACCGCATTCTCACCAGGATCAAGGAGCAGTTCGCAGGGCACGCGCTGCAGGATCTCGTTGCAGAGGTACTGAGAGCCGAGGGCATGACGTGCAAGGTGCCGCCGAAGGGGGCGGATGGCGGGATCGACATCATCGCGGGCTCGGGAGTGCTTGGTATTTCGGCTCCGACGATCATCGTCCAGGTGAAGTCGCAGTCGAGTCGTGTCGGCTCTGAGGCGCTCGACCAACTCGGCGGGGTCGTCGGCCAGCATCAGGCGGATCATGGGCTGCTTGTGACGTTGGGTGGCCTGACGCCGCAGGCGCAGGCAAAGGTCGATGCGCAGCGGCTCCGGGTGGCGGTGTGGGACGCAGAGGAACTCGTCGATCGGTTGCTCAAGCACTATGAGGTGATGCCGGATCTGATCAAGGAGACAATCCCGCTGCGTCGCGCCTGGGTGATTGACGAGAGTGCGAGCGCATGACGCCGACGACAAAGGAAGCGCAGCGCGCCGAACTGCACAAGACGATCTGGCGGATCGCGAACGATCTTCGGGGCTCCGTCGATGGCTGGGACTTCAAGTCCTACGTCCTCGGGATGCTGTTCTACCGCTACATCAGCGAGAACCTCGCCGCGCACTTCGACCGCGCCGAGCGGGCGGCGGGCTATGCGGTGTTCTCCTACGCGACCCTCGATGACCGCGACGCCGAGCCGATGCGCGAGGTGACCGTTCTCGACAAGGGCTTCTTCATTCTGCCCTCCGAGTTGTTCGTCAACGTCCGTGCCCGCGCACGGCACGACGAGAACCTCAACGAGACGCTTGACGCCGTGTTTAAGCACATCGAGGGCTCGGCGGTGGGAGCTGCGAGCGAGAAGGACTTCAAAGGGCTCTTCGCCGACCTCGACGTGAACTCCGCGAGGCTTGGCTCCACCGTGCAACGGATCAACGAGAAGCTCGTGAAGCTGCTGGAGGCGATCGGCGATCTGCCGCTCGGCAGCTTCGAGGACAACACGATCGACGCCTTCGGCGACGCCTACGAGTACCTCATGCAGATGTACGCCTCCAGCGCGGGCAAGTCGGGTGGCGAGTACTACACGCCGCAGGAGGTCTCCGAGCTGCTAGCGCGGATCACGGTGGCGGGCAAGTCCGAGGTGAACAAGGTCTACGACCCAGCGTGCGGCTCCGGCGGCTTGCTGCTCCAGTTCGCCAAGGTGCTCGGCAAGGAGAACGTCCGGCGGGGTTTCTACGGTCAGGAGATCAACCTGACGACGTACAACCTCGCCAGGATCAACATGTTCCTGCACGACATCCCTTACGAGAAGTTCGACATCGCCCACGGCGACACGCTCATCGACCCGAAACACTGGGGCTTCGAGCCGTTCGAGGCGATCGTCTCGAACCCGCCCTACTCGATCAAGTGGCCCGGCGACAGCGACCCGGTGCTCATCGGCGACGAGCGCTTTGCCCCGGCCGGTGTGCTCGCCCCGAAGTCCGCGGCCGACCTCGCCTTCACGATGCACATCCTGCACTGGCTCGCGGTCGACGGCACGGCGGCGATCGTCGAGTTCCCCGGCGTGCTGTATCGCGGCGGGGCAGAGCAGAAGATCCGCAAGTACCTCGTCGAAAACAACTACATCGACACGGTCATCCAGCTCCCGCCCGATCTGTTCTTCGGCACCGGCATCGCGACTTGCATCATCGTGCTCAAGAAGTCGAAGAAGACCAACGACGTGTGCTTCATCGACGCCTCGACGCTCTTCACCCGCGTCGGCAACAAGAACAAGCTGCTCGCCGAGCACCGCGACCGCATCATCGAGGTCTTCACCGAGCGGGCGGATGCCAACTATCTCGTGAAGCTCGTCTCGTCCGCGGAGCTCGCGGAGAACGACTACCGCCTCTCCGTCGACGCCTACGTCGATAAGGAGGACACCACCGAGGCGATCGACATCACCGAGCTGAACGCCCGGATCGCCGGGATCGTCGCCCGCCAGGCCGAGCTGCGCACGCAGATCGACGCGATCGTCGCCGAGTTGGAGGTTGACGCATGAGTCGCATCGACGATCTCATCCGTGAGCTATGTCCGGACGGTGTGCCGTTCCGGGCCTTGCGTGACATCGGTGACTGGTATGGCGGGGGCACCCCATCGAAGTCCGTCTCCGAGTATTGGGCTGATGGAACCGTGCCGTGGTTGTCCCCAAAGGACATGACTGGCGAAGTCGTGGCAGTCACGGAGGATCACATCGCGGAAGCTGCCCTGCAGCGGGGATCGATCAAGCTGGTTCCGGCAGGTTCGATCGCGATCGTGGTCAGATCGAATATCCTCCGACGTCGCCTGCCCACCGCGTACGTCCCGATCAGCGTGACTCTGAACCAGGACATGCGTGCGGTTGTTCCGCATGGCGGCGTTCTCCCTCAGTATCTCGCTCATGTTCTCCATCAGCAGGCGAATGCCATCCTCGCTATCGCAGGTCGAATGGCTGGCTCGATGGCAGCGATCGAGAGTAAAGCGTTGCTTGCGCACCGGATACCCGTTCCGCCTGTTGGCGTTCAGGAGGAGATTGTTCGAGTACTCGACGTGTTCCAGGCACTGGAGTCGGAGTTGGAAGAGAAACTGCAGGCTGAGCTGGAGGCCCGCCGGCAGCAGTATGCCTTCTACCGTGACCGGGTTCTTAGCTTTCGCGAATTGAGCGGGGGGGGGGGGGTGACCTATCTTCAAATGGCTGAATTTGGCACATTCATCCGCGGCCGCCGGTTCACGAAGAATGACATGGTTCCGGTGGGCATCCCGAGCATTCACTATGGGGAGATTTACACGCACTACGGTGTCTCCGCGCGAGAGACCGTCAGCTATGTCCGGCATGACCTCGCCGGAAGCCTGCGTTACGCGAAGCCGGGCGACGTCGTGATCGCCGGTGTCGGTGAGACGGTCGAGGACGTGGCGAAGGCGGTCGCCTGGCTCGGCGACACCGAGGTCGCTATCCACGACGACTCGTTCGCCTTCCGCTCCGGGCAGGACCCTGCGTACATCGCCTATGTCATGCAGACCGCGGCATTTCACGGCCAGAAGGAGAAGTACGTTACCCGAGCCAAGGTCAAGCGTGTCGGAGGTGAGAGCCTCGGTAAGATCGTCGTTCCCGTCCCGCCGCTCGACGAGCAGCGGCGGATTGTCTCGATCCTCGACAAGTTCGACGCCCTCGTGAACGATCTCTTGATCGGCCTGCCCGCGGAGCTGGAGGCTCGGCGGCAGCAGTACGGGTACTACCGCGACCGCCTGCTGACCTTCCAGGAGGCAGCGTGACCGATCCAGCCCTGCGGTATGAGCCGATCGCGGTCTCCAGCGAGTCGACGGTCGTCGCGGAGTTCACGCCGGAGCCGGCCGTGGTCGCTGCTTACCAGTCGGAGGCGCAGCTCGAGGAGGCGTTCATCGGGCAGCTCGTCGCGCAGGCGTATGAGCGGCTCCGCATCACGACCGAGGCCGAGCTGGTAGCGAACCTGCGGGCGCGGATCGAGGCGCTGAACGCCTTCGTCTTCACCGATGAGGAATGGGCGCGTTTCTACCGAGACGAGCTGGCCCGCGACTCGGATGGCACCGTCGAGAAGACGGCGCGCATCCAGGAGAGCCACATCATCGCCTTTCGGCGCGATAACCGGACGACGAAGAACATCGCGCTGCTGGACAAGCGGAACATCCACAACAACGTACTCCAGGTGCTGAACCAGTACGAGGTCGACGGGGCGGAGGCGGCGGGCAGGTCGACCCGCTTCGATGTGACGATCCTCGTGAACGGCCTGCCGCTCGTGCACGTCGAGCTGAAGCGTCGTGGGGTGCCGATCCGCGAGGCGTTCAATCAGATCAGCCGCTATCAGCGCGACAGCTTCTGGATCGGCAGCGGCCTGTTCCAGTACGTGCAGCTCTTCGTGATCTCCAATGGCACGCAGACGAAGTACTACTCGAACACGACCCGCGAACGGCATATCGACGAGTCCACACGCGCAGGCTCCGCAGGCGTCAGGGGTGGCAGGGGCAAGCAGACCTCGAACAGCTTCGAGTTCACGTCATGGTGGGCTGCGGAGAACAACCAGCCGATCGAGGACCTCGCCGGTTTCACCAAGACGTTCTTCGCCAAGCACACGATCCTCAACATCCTGACGAAGTACTGCGTCTTCGACACCGACCGGATGCTGCTGGTGATGCGGCCGTACCAGATCGTCGCAACGGAGAAGATCCTCCAGCGCATCCTTACCGCCACGAATGCGAAGCAGCTCGGCAAGGTCGAGGCCGGCGGCTACATCTGGCACACGACCGGCTCTGGCAAGACGCTCACCTCGTTCAAGACCGCGCAGCTCGCCTCTCGGATGCCGGAGGTCGACAAGGTGCTCTTCGTTGTCGATCGCAAGGATCTCGACTACCAGACGATGAAGGAGTACAACCGCTTCGAGGAAGGGGCCGCGAACGGCAACAGCTCGACCGCGGTGCTCACCCGGCAGCTCGGCGACCCGACGAAGAGGATCATCGTCACGACGATCCAGAAGCTCTCGATCTTCGTCGAGCGGCACAAGCAGCACCCGATCTACGGGCAGCACGTCGTCGTCATCTTCGACGAATGCCACCGCTCGCAGTTCGGCGACATGCACGAGGAGATCACCAAGGCGTTCCGCCGGTACCACCTCTTTGGCTTCACGGGCACGCCCATCTTCGCGGCGAACGCCGCCAGCGGCGGCAAAGTGCACCTGCGCACGACGCAGCAAGCGTTCGGCGACAAGCTGCACACTTACACGATCGTCGACGCGATCCGCGACCGGAACGTGCTGCCATTCCGCATCGACTACATCGACACCATCAAGGCTCCCGCTGCGATCGCCGACAAGCAGGTGCGGGCGATCGACACCGAGCAGGCGCTGCTCGCCCCGGAGCGGATCGCGGGGATTACCGAGTACATCCGCGAGCACTTCGACCAGAAGACCCAGCGGCACGACACCTACGACTTCCGCGGCCGCCGCGTCGCGGGGTTCAACGCGATTTTCGCGACGGCGTCCATCGACGCGGCCCGCCGCTACTACAACCAGTTCTCCTGGCAGCAGCAGAGCATTCCCGAGGCGCAGCGTCTCAAGGTCGCGATCATCTACAGCTACGCGGCCAACGAGGCTGAGCAGGGCAGCGGCCTGCTGCCCGACGAGGCGATGGACACCGACCGGCTCGACAAGGTCTCACGGGACTTCCTCGAAGACGCCATCAATGACTACAACGACCTGTTCCGCACGAGCTTCTCCACCAGCGGGGACGGCTTCCAGCGTTACTACGTGGACCTCACGCAGCGGATCAAGAACCGCGAGATCGACCTCGTGATCGTGGTCGACATGCTGCTCACCGGCTTCGACGCGACGACGCTGAACACGCTCTTCGTCGACAAGAACCTCCGGCAGCACGGCCTCATCCAGGCGTTCTCGCGGACGAACCGCATCCTGAACGCCGTCAAGGCATACGGGAACATCGTCTCGTTCCGGAACCTGGAAGAGGCGACAAACGACGCCATCGCGCTCTTCGGCGACAAGGACGCGCGCGGCATCGTCGTGCTGAAGCCCTTCGCCGACTACTACGGCGACTACCAAGCGCTCGTCGACCGCCTGCTCACCGAGTTCCCGCCGGGCGAGGCGCCGTTCGGCGAAAAGGCCGAGAACGCCTTCATCGCCCTCTACGGCGGCATCCTGCGACTGCGGAACATCCTCACCGCGTTCGACGAGTTCGCCGGGAATGAGATCCTCCCGGAGGGCGTGCTCCAGGACTACCAGAGCCGCTACGTCGACCTGTACGCCGAGCGCCGCGAGCGGGCGAAGGTCGGCAAGGAGGCGATCACGGAGGATGTCGTCTTTGAGATCGAACTGGTCAAGTCCGTCGAGGTCGGTGTCGATTACGTGCTCATGCTCGTGCGCGCCTACAACGACGGCCGCGGCAAGGACCTGAAGGCCGACAAGGAGATCACGGCCTCCATCACCCGCGCGCTCGACTCCTCGATCACGCTGCGCTCCAAGAAGGACCTCATCGAGGCTTTCGTCGCGTCCATCGCCGTCAGCGCTGATGTCGACGAGGAGTGGCGGCGATTCATCGCGGAGCGCAAGGCTGAAGAACTCGCCACGATCATCGAGCGAGAGTCCCTGAAGCCGGAGGAGACGCAGGCGTTCATGGCCGCCGCCTTCCGCGACGGCGGCGTGCAGACAGCAGGGACGGCCATCGGTCGTCTCCTGCCCCCGATGCCGCGGTTCGGTGCCGGAGCAGCGACACGTTACGTCGAGAAGCGCGCGGCCGTCCTCGACGCGCTCGTGGCCTACTTCGAGCGATTCTTCGGACTCGGCTGAGCGGTGGAGCGATGGGTTGCCGAAGCTGCCCATGTATCCTGATCTACTTTTCTATGACCTGGAGACTCTGATGGCGCACAGTTCGCACAAGCGCTGGCGCGGCTGCGCGATGTGCAAGCCGCACAAGCACACCGGCAATGGAGACTCCGCGCGGACGCCGTTCCGTGTTCGCCGTCAACTCGGTGTGGATCGCCGCTGGTCGCGGCATGACACCGCCGAGCGGTAGGGCCGGAAGGGCGGTCAGGCGGCGTTACCCGGCCCGTCCGCGCCGTCCCGGCGGCAGCAGCCCGCGGTCGCGGGCCTTGGTCACCCATCCCTGCGCGGTGGAGAGGGCGACGCTGTTGATTTGCGCCATCGTCGCGCTCGGGTTGCGGTCGCCCTCCCTGGTCAGGCGGCCGTGCTGGAGGGCGACCAGCTCGTAGAAGTCGGGCGTCTTCTTCGGGTCGCCGAGCGGCCCCCGCAGGTCGCGCTCGCTGACCTTGTGGCCGGAGGGGAGGACGATCTTGCCGCCGGTGATCGTCTCGGTGCGCTTCATGGCGAACAGGCGCTTGTTGATTGCGGCCTCGATGCGGGCGGTCGGCAGCTCGCGCAGGAGCTGGCTCGTGATGGGGTCGCCGGGTCGCCACGGCAGGTAGATGACGCCGGTGATCCGCACCTCCTCGGGGACGGCGAACATCTGCCGCTGGAGCCGGATCATGACGCGGGTGTGCGTCTCGGTGTGCTCGATGTAGCGCCAGCGGCCGTCGACGGTCTCGTTCTCGTCGGACGCCGCCTGCGACCGGCGCTGCTCGTCGGTGACGAGCGAATCGTCGTAGCCGAGAAGGGCGTCGATCTCGTTGCTCGCGTCGTCCTCGCGCTCGCCAGGGAAGCGGTCGGGCAGGTACCAGCCCTCGGGCAGGTCGTCCGCGGTGATGAGCCCGTCGTAGGGCTGGTAGCCGCGGCGCGGAGGAGTGATAGACACCTGCCGAGTGTATCGACTTTCCCGTCTCAACTCAGATACTTGCCGAAATCCATGTGCGACGCTACAGTCAGATAACTGCAACTATCTGCGAACGTCAAGCGGGCGTCGAGGACGTAGCCATCCGGGTGGAAGGAGCGCGGCATGATCGAGACGGCATCACGGGTCGAGTATCTGAACCGCGTCGAAGCGGCCGAGCGGTGCCGCATCCCTGTCTCGTCCTTCGACAAGCTGCGGCGCGACGGCCTGGTGCCCGAGCCTGACGCCCGCATGGGCAAGCACCTGCTCTGGCGCGCCGACACCATCGACGAGTTGCTCGCCCGCGGCGGGACGGACACCTGATGGCCGGGCGGCCGGGCAAGGACTCCCCGGCGCGGATCGACCCGCGCACGGGCCGGCCACTGCCCGAAGGCATCCGCTGGCGTGCCGACCGCCAGCGGTATCAGATCCGTGTCGTCGGCCCGAGCGTGGACGGGGGAGCGGCCGAGCGGTCGCGTATGTTCCTCACGCTCGCGGAGGCGAAGCGCGAGCTGGCGAAGGTCATCGCTGGGCGGAACCCGAACGGCTCGATGACGCTGGAGCAGTGGCACGAGCGGTACTGGCCCGCGATCGAGGCGTCCGTCCGCCCGGCGACCGCGCGCTGCTACGACGTCGGCTGGCGGCTCCGGGTGAAGCCGAGTCTGGGGCGGCACCGGCTGGAGGACATCACCTCGCCCATGATCGAGTCCGCGATGGTCACCTGGTCCGGCGGCGCGTCGGCCAAGAACGACGCCCTCGCGGTGCTGTCCCGGCTGCTGGACGCCGCGCGGCGCTCCCGCTTCATCGACTACAACCCGGCTCGCGAGGTGAGGCGGCCGAGCATGCGCGAGTCCGTCTCGCCCATCTCCCGCGCCCTGACGCTGGAGCAGGTCGCCACCCTGCTCACGCTCGTCCCCGAGGGTGTGTACCGGCGCTACCTCGCGACCCTCGTCTACACGGGGATGCGCGCGGGCGAGGCGACCGCGCTGCGAGTGCGCGACGTGGACTTCGCGCACAACATCATCCGGGTCAGCCGGTCGCTGAGCCCCGGCAGGAACGGCGAGCTGGTGGAGCAGAGCCCCAAGAGCCACAAGTCCCGCGAGGTGCCGCT
>NZ_JASGEC010000059.1:0-3044 GCF_047606685.1 Microbacterium sp. | reverse complement strand
GCCGCGCCCCCCGGTCTTGCCGGCGCCCGCCCCGTGCCGGGCGGCGTGCGCGCCGCCGCGAGCCCGTGGCCGCTCATCGTGGCCGCCGCGGCGTTCGGACTCAGCGTGCTGCTGGCGGTCGTGCTCGCGGCGACGCCGGCGAGCGACCCCGTTCGCTTCCTCGGGGCGCCGCTGCCGCTCGTGGTCGGCGGCTTCTGGTGGGTGAGCCTGGCCGGCTACCTGCTCACTCCGGCCGTCGTGCTGGCGTGCTATGGCTGGAACGCCGTCGCGCAGCGCAAGGGCCTGGGCGCCAATCGCAACTTCGTGCTGCGCCCGGGCTGGTCGCGGGCGCTGCGCTGGCTGGCCGGCCTGTCGATCGTCGTCGGCGCGTGGCACGTGCTCAACCTCAGTGTGCCGCTGTCTGCCGCGTGGGGTGGATCGTGAAGCGGATGCTGGCGACGGCCGCCGCCCTGGCCCTCGCCCTTGCCCCGGTGTCGGCCGCGAGCGCCAGCGCGCCGACGGACGCGCGTGCCCTGGCCGGCGGGCTGTCCGATGCCGGGCAGCAGGCGATCGCCGACCTGCGCACGTGCCTCGCCTCCAACGACGTGCTCAACGTCTACTACCTCATCGACTCGTCCGGGTCGCTCGCCCGCGCCGACGACGGCGGAGCGGGGTCTGATCCCGAGACGATGCGAGCCGACATCCTCGCCGCGAGCCTGGAGCAGCTGGGCAGGCTTCACGAGAGCGCGACCGTCAACTGGGGTGCCGGGTTCTTCAGCAGCGACTTCAGCGCCACGATCGGCTGGCGCGAGTGGCGAAAGAGCGGCCCCGACCAGCTCGAGAAGGCGATTCGCGACCGGGAGCCGGGCGGGTTCACCAACTGGCCCGCCGCGCTCGCCGGCGCCCAGCGCGAGCTGTCCGCGCAGCAGGGGAGAAAGCCCGGTTGCCAAGTCCTGGTGTGGCTGACCGACGGCCAGATCGACATCAGCGCGCCCGACGGCCAGGGGCGGGAAGACCGTGACGCGCTCAACGCGATGTGCGGCGCCGCGCTCGTCAGCGACGGCGCGTCGGCCAGTGGCCGCGGGGTGTTCAACGCGCTGCGCCAGTCCGGCGTCGTCGTGGTCGGCGCCCTGTTGGCCACCGACAAGAAGGCGGCCGCGGCGGGCCAAGTGATGCGGCCGCTGATCGAGGGCAGCGGCTCGGTGGGCAGCCAAGAGAAGACGTGCGGCGAGAGTCCGATCCCGTCCGGCTACGCGCACGGCCTGTTCGTCGAGGCGACCAGCCCGGACGCGCTCTCGCAGGTGTTCCTGCAACTGGGCGCGCAAGTGGCCGGCGGCTACCCGCAGCCGTTCGAGGCGGACGGGTCGTTCTGGATCGACCCGGGTGTGGCGCGGTTCCGGATCGTGCTCAGCGGCAACTGGACGCTCACACCGCCCGCTGGCTCCGCCCTCGAGCCCGCGTCAGGCTCGGCGCAGCAGCCGTGGGCGACGGTGAGCGCGCACAACGGCACGGTCATCGACGTGGACACCACGGATCCGGCCGCCCAGGGCCAGTGGCGGCTGGACGCGGGCAACGCCAAGTCGCTCTTCCTGTTCAGCGACCTCGCGATCGTCTTCCGCAAAGCCAACACGATCGAGCGGTCGCCGGACGGCACGACGACGGCGACCCTCGTGGCTCGCGTGCGCACGCTGGGCGGCGAGAAGACGGGGCTCGACGTGTTCGGCACGGCCGACTTCGCGGCGTGGCTCGTCGAGTCCGGCGGCGCGCGCCGCGAGCTCGCCGACGCGGAGGTCGACCGCGCGACGGGGCGGATCACGATCCCGGTGCCCGCCGACGTCACCGCCGCCGAGGTCGTGGTCGCCGCGTCCATCGACCCCCTCACGACCTCGCCCCACGGACTCGCCCTCGCCCCGATCACGACGCAACAGCGCGTGAAGACCGTGCTCCCGAAGGAGTTCCCGCGTGTCGCCGAGCTGCCCGTGCGGCTGTCCGACCTCGAGGGCAGCGACGGCGAGGCGACCGGGACCATCCGCATCGCCGGGCCCGAGTCGGGCGGCGCGGGGACGGTGTGCATCGCCGCGAACCCCATCGTCACGAGCGATTCCGCCGCGCGCGAGAAGAGCTGGCGGTGGACGCTGGACCCGGGCCTCGACGCCGACGGCTGCGTCGCGATCGCCGAGGGCGAGGAGCGCGAGCTGGCCCTCACCGCGGCGAACCACGAGGCGGCCGACAGCGCGGTGCAGGCGACGGTCTCCGTCGAGCTGCGCTCCGCGAAGGGCGACAGCCTCGCCCAGGATGTGCCGATCGCGTTCACCTCGACACACCCCGTGAACACCGGGCTGGTCGTGGCGCTCGCGCTCGCGCTGCTGGCTCTCGGCGTTCTGCTGCCGCTCGTCGGCCTGTGGCTGGTGAACTGGCTGACGACGCGGCTCGACCTCGACCCGCAGATCCAGCGCGCGGTGTTCCCCGTGCGCCTGCGCGCGTCGGGCGTCGACTTCCCCGACGCGCCGTCCAGCGACACGGCGCTGTCGGAGCGCTTCCACTATCGCGGGGCGCAGAGCGACCAGCGCGCGCTCGACGACGCCGACCTCGGCCGCATCAAGGCGGTCGTGCCGTGGTTCCCGCTGCGGGCGCCGGCGTACACGATCACGCCGCCCGCCGAGCGGGCGCTCGTGGCGGCGCGCACGGGCCGCGCGGCGGCGGGCGAGCGGATGCCGGACGGCTCGCTGCGATTCGCGCACCTGCCGTTCGCAGCGCTGTGGGCGGTGACCGTGCCGCGCGCCGAGCTGCTGCGCACCCAGCGCGGCGACGAGATCGTCGGCACCGCGGTGATCTACCACCGCTTCGACCCCGCGTCGCGCGAGCAGTACCGCGAGCGGCTGGCCGAGCTGGCGCGCGACACGTCGCTGTTCGACTTCGCCGAGCGTCAGCGCGAGCAGGCGCACGGCGCGCGGACGGCGGCGGGATCCAAGGATGGCGGCAAGCCCCGCGCATCCGCTGCCGAACCGGTCGTGGCCGTCCCGCCGCGCCCCGGCGCGAGCGCGGCGGCGCGCCCGCCCGGGGCG
>NZ_JASGEC010000058.1:0-13992 GCF_047606685.1 Microbacterium sp. | reverse complement strand
GCCTCATCCGCGAGGGCGAGGGCGTGGCCGCCCAGGTGCTCGTCAAGCTCGGCGCCGACCTGAACAAGGTGCGGCAGCAAGTCATCCAGCTGCTCAGCGGCTACCAGGGCAAAGAGCCCGCCGCCGTCTCCGGCGCCGCGCACGAGAGCCCGCAGTCCGCCCAGGGCGGCTCGGCCGTGCTCGACCAGTTCGGCCGCAACCTCACCCAGGCTGCGCGCGAGAACAAGCTCGACCCCGTGATCGGGCGCGAGAAGGAGATCGAGCGCGTCATGCAGATCCTGTCGCGCCGCTCCAAGAACAACCCCGTGCTGATCGGCGAGCCCGGCGTCGGCAAGACCGCCGTCGTGGAGGGCCTCGCGCAGGCCATCGTGAAGAACGAGGTGCCCGAGACGCTGAAGGACAAGCAGGTCTACTCGCTCGACCTCGGCTCGCTCATCGCCGGCTCCCGCTACCGCGGCGACTTCGAAGAGCGCCTGAAGAAGGTCACGAAGGAGATCCGCACCCGCGGCGACATCATCGTGTTCATCGATGAGATCCACACCCTCGTCGGCGCGGGCGCGGCGGAGGGCGCGATCGACGCGGCCTCGATCCTCAAGCCCCTCCTGGCCCGCGGCGAGCTGCAGACGATCGGCGCGACGACGCTCGACGAGTACCGCAAGCACTTCGAGAAGGATGCCGCACTCGAGCGCCGTTTCCAGCCGATCCAGGTCGCCGAGCCCAGCCTGCCGCACGCGATCAACATCCTGAAAGGCCTGCGCGACCGCTACGAGGCCCACCACAAGGTGCAGATCACGGATGGCGCGATCGTCGCCGCCGCGAACCTCGCCGACCGCTACGTGAGCGACCGGTTCCTGCCCGACAAGGCCATCGACCTGATCGACGAGGCGGGGGCGCGCCTGCGCCTGTCCATCCTCTCCAGCCCGCCCGAGCTGCGCGAGTTCGACGAGAAGATCGCGACCGTGCGCCAGGCCAAGGAGGCGGCGTCGGAGGAGCAGGACTTCGAGAAGGCCGCCTCTCTCCGCGACGAGGAGAAGAGCCTGCTGGCCGAGCGGCTGCGGCTGGAGAAGCAGTGGCGAAGCGGGGATGTCGCGTCCCACGCCGTGGTGGACGAGGGGCTCATCGCCGAAGTGCTCGCCCAGGCCACCGGCATCCCGGTCTTCAAGCTCACCGAGGAGGAGTCGAGCCGCCTCGTCTTCATGGAGAAGGCGCTGCACCAGCGCGTCATCGGCCAGGAGGAGGCGATCGCCGCGCTGTCGAAGACGATCCGCCGTCAGCGCGCAGGCCTGAAAGACCCCAAGCGCCCATCCGGGTCGTTCATCTTCGCCGGGCCCACCGGTGTCGGCAAGACCGAGCTGGCCAAGGCGCTCGCCGAGTTCCTGTTCGACGACGAGGGCGCGCTCATCTCGCTCGATATGAGCGAGTTCGGCGAGAAGCACACCGTCTCGCGGCTGTTCGGCGCCCCTCCCGGGTTCGTCGGCTTCGAGGAGGGCGGCCAGCTCACCGAGAAGGTGCGGCGCAAGCCGTTCTCGGTCGTGCTGTTCGACGAGATCGAGAAGGCGCACCCCGACATCTTCAACTCGCTCCTGCAGATTCTGGAGGAGGGCCGCCTCACCGACGGCCAAGGCCGTGTCGTCGACTTCAAGAACACCGTCATCATCATGACGACGAACCTGGGCGCGCGCGACATCGCGGGCGGCCCGGTCGGGTTCCAGGTCGAGGGCGACAGCGCCACGTCGTACGACCGCATGAAGGGCAAGGTCAACGAGGAGCTCAAGCGGCACTTCAAGCCCGAGTTCCTCAACCGCGTCGACGACATCATCGTGTTCCCGCAGCTGACCAAGCCCGAGCTCGTGCAGATCGTGGACCTGTTCACCAAGCGCCTCTCGGAGCGGCTGCTCGACCGCGACATGACGATCGAGCTGACGCTGGCCGCGAAGGAGAAGCTCATCGAGATCGGCTTCGACCCGGCGCTGGGCGCGCGGCCGCTGCGCCGCGCGATGCAGCACGAGGTCGAAGACCGGCTCAGCGAGAAGATCCTGCACGGCGAGCTGGAGGCCGGCGACCACGTGAAGGTCGACATCGAGAAGGGCGAGTTCACGTTCGACCACGGCCCGCGCGGCGAGAAGGTCGCGGTGGGCGTGGTTTCCGGCGGAGAGATCGCCGCGACCCCCGACCTGGCGGCGAACTCGTAAGAGGCTTCAGAGCGGAGCGACGTCGACCGAGACGCGCAGCGTCGAGCGCTTCGCCTTCGTGAAGATGATGCCCTTCACGGGCGAGACGTCGCCGTAGTCGCGCCCCCACGCGACGGTGACGTACCGGTCGTCGGCCCACTGGTCGTTCGTCGGGTCGATCGCGAGCCACTCGCCCCCCGGCGCCCACACGGCCAGCCACGCGTGCGAGGCGTCCGCCCCGAACACGCGCTCCTGCCCGGGCGCGGGACGGGTCGCGAGGTACCCGCTGACATACCGCGCCGCCACACCGTGCCCGCGCAGCCCCGACAGCGCGAGGTGCGCGAAATCCTGGCACACCCCCGCGCGCTTGCGCATCGCGTCGGCGACGGTGCTGGTGACGGTGGTGGCCGTGCTGTCGTAGTCGAAGTCGGCGTGGATCCGGTGCATCAGGTCGCTCACCGCCTCGCCGAGCGGGCGGCCGGGGAGAAGGGATGCCGCGGCGTACTCGCGCGCGGACTGCTCCAGCGCCGCGCGCGGGGACTCCAGCGCGAACTCGGTCGCGCTCCACGCTCCGGTCGTGTCAGGGGCGAGCAGTGGCCGCGCGTTCTCCCACGGCTGTGACAGGGCCGCCTCGCTGTACTCCGGCGTTGTGACCTCGACCTCGCTCGTGGATTCGATGCTCAGCCGCGAGTGCGGGTCGGTGACGTGGAAGTAGGTGACCGAGTTGCCGAAATAGTCGATATCGCGCTCTACGTCGCTGGGCGCGGGGTCGACGGTGACCGCGTGCGACGACACCGTCTGCCACGGCAGCTCGCGGGGGATGAGATGGAACTGCCCCACGCTGTCTTGCACGCGGCCGCTGTAGGCGTAGTCGGTGCGATGGAAGACCCGGTATCTCACGCGCGCGCCCTCTCCTCGATGAGCGACAGCGACGACATCGCCTGCGGCGGCGGGCCGGCCTCGAAGTGCAGCTCGTCGATCGCGTCGGCCAGCTGCGAGAGCCTCGTGACGGTGTCGGAGAGGAACCGCGCGAGCCGGCGGCGCCGCTCCCCGTGCGCCTGTGCGAGCTGCGCGACGTCGACGTCGCGCAGCTCGCTCTCCAGGTGCTCGACGAGTCGCTCCGGACGCGTCGATCCGGTGGACGCCGGCATCTCGGCGAGGTGCGCGCGCACCTCGCCGAGGGCGAACGCGAGCGAGCGGGGGTTGCCGCCGTCGAGCAGCAGCAGCTCGAGCGCGTCGGAGGCGCGCACCGACCCGCGGTAGCGGCGGCGGTGCGTCACGATGCTCTCCGCCGCGGTCAGCAGCGTCTCGAGCATGTCGCGGTCCGCGTGCTGCCCGCCCCGCTTGCCCATGGTCGCCGCCAGCAGCCGGCACACCTGCAGACCTCGCTCCAGGTGGCGACCGGTCTCGATCATGTGCCACCCGGCATCCCGGATCATGCTCGCCGTGATGCCGTACAGCGACAGGGTCGCCGCCAGCATCCGCCCGCCCGATTCGGCGGTGCGGTGCGAGCGGGACGACGCGCGCAGCGCCTTGGTGGCGCGATCGATGCTGGAGAAGACGCGCCAGGTGTCGCCGGAGAGCTGGTCGCGCACTCCTTCCAGCGCGTCGCGGAGCCGGGCGAGCGAGTGCGCCGCCGAGCCGGGGCGACCGGTGTCGAGCAGCAGCGAGCGCAGCTCGGCCTCGAGGTCGGCCGCGGGCGCGCCGGCGAGGCTTTTCAGCGCGGCGCGCAGGGCCCGCACGCTCTGGCTCGACTCCGCGCCGACTCCGCGCTCGTCGAGCTGGGCCTGCGTGGTCAGCAGCAGCCGGAGGAGGTCTTCGGCGCGCTCGGCATAGCGGCCCGCCCAGAACATGTCCTCCAGGGCGCGCGGGCCGAGGGCGGGGGCGGAGCGGGCGACCGGCAGCGGCAGCACCTCGGGAAGGCCCTGGTCGGGGTCGGCGACCGCCGACTTCAGCACCCACACGTCCTTCGCGATCGGGGCGTCGTCGGGTCGCTCGCGCACCGTCGCCATGCCGCCCACGAGCGGGCGGTACGCCGATCCGTAGCGCAGGGTGAACGCGCGGAACACGAGCCCGCGCGCGTCGACTCGGCCGCCTCCGGTGTCCCACACCGGCGCCTGCGAGAGCGGCAGTCGCTCTTGGCCGGCGAACCGGTGCGGGGCGGCGAGCACGCGCTCGCGCACCTGGTGCGGGTCGAGCCCCGCCAGCGCGCGGCGCGGCGCGTCGATGAGCCGCACCGCGAGCGTCGGGTCGCCCGCCGCCAGCCGGTCGAGCACGAGCTCGCGCGCGCACGGGTCGCCGCACCACCACGTCGGCACGGACGGCAGGCGCAGCTGCTCGCCGAGCAACGTCTCGCACACCGCGGGCAGGAACGGCATGAGCGCCGGGTTCTCCAGCACGCCCGCGCCGAGCCCGTTGACCAGGCGCACCCGCCCGCGCCGCACCGCCTCGGCGAGGCCCGCGACGCCGAGCTGCGAGTGGGCGCGCAGCTCGAGCGGGTCGCACCAGTCGGCGTCCACGCGCCGCAGAATGACATCGACGCGCTCGCTCGGCGCGGCGGTGGGCCAGCCGGCCGGCTTCATCCACACCCACCCGTCGCGCACGACGAGGTCCTCGCCCTGCACGAGCGGGAACCCGAGCACGTTCGCGAGGAACGCCTGGTCGAACGCCGTCTCGGAGTACGTGCCGGGCGAGAGCACGACGACGCGAGGCTCGGCGACATCCGCCGCCGACTCGATGAGCGCTGCCCGCAACGCCGCGTAGTACGGCTCGACGCGGTGCAGGCCGCTCTCGTGGTACAGCTCGGGCAGCACTTGCGAGATGACGCGACGGTTCTCCATCGCGTAGCCGAGGCCGGACGGGGCCTGCACGCGGTCGGCGAGCACGTGCCACTCGCCCGCGGCGTCGCGTCCCAGGTCGGTGCCCGTCAGTACGAGCGGAGTGGCGTCCGGGCGGGTCGGGCGGGCGAGGGGGCGCGCGAACCCGGCATGCCCCAGCACCGCCGCGGCCGGCACGACACCGGTCGACAGCAGCCGCTGCGGACCATACAGGTCGGCGAGCAGCGCGTTCAGCAATTCGGCGCGCTGCGCGAGGCCGACCTCCAACCGCGACCAGGTCGCGGCGTCGATGATGAGTGGCACCGGGTCGAGCTGCCACGCCTGCGGCCCGGTGTCGGAGCGCACGTAGCTCACGCCGTCGTCGGCGAGGAAGCGGGTGATCTCGCCGTCGAGGCGGCGCAATTCGTCGGGGGTGAGGCCGAGGGCGACGGATGCCACGCCCTTCCACGCTGTGCGGAACGCGCCGTCGGGAGCGACGACCTCGTCGTAGCGTGGCGCGACGTCGTCGGTGACGACCAGCGGCGGCCGGGTGACGGCGTCGGCGTAGTCGCGCAGCAGGCTCACGAGACCTTCACCCCCCGGAAGGGCGGCGCCGACTCGAGCTGACAGCGGAACCGCACCATTGCATAGTATTCGTCCGGCGCGGGCGCCTGTGACGGCGCCGCGGGCGGAATAGGCTGGACGGGTGCCACACGATCAGGACGCCTACACGGTGCGGCCCGCCGTCACAGCGGATGTTCCCGGCATCCTGGCCCTGCTCGAGCCGTACGTGGACCGCCGCATCCTGCTCGGCAAAGACCTCGTCGTGCTCTACGAGTCGGTGCAGCAGTTCCTCGTCGCCGAGGACCGCGAGGGCCGGTTGATCGGATGCGGCGCCCTGCACGTGATGTGGGAGGACATCGGCGAGATCCGCACGCTCATCGTCGCCGACGACTGGCTGCACCACGGCGTCGGCCGCGCGCTGGTGGAGGCGCTGGAGGTGGAGGCGAGCACGCTCGGGCTGCGCCGCCTGTTCTGCTTGACGTTCGAGGTGGACTTCTTCGCGCGCCGCGGATTCGAGCCCATCGGCGAGCAGGTCGTCGACCCCGATGTGTACTCGCAGCTCATCCGCTCGCCCGACGAGGGCGTCGCCGAGTTCCTCGACCTCGCGCACGTGAAGCCGAACACGCTCGGCAATACCCGCATGCTCAAGACGCTCTGACCCGCGCCGGGCGCGCCATCGCGCCGGCAGGGATGCCGCGGCCTACCCTGGGCGCATGTCAGGCCCGTCCTCGCCCCGCCGCCGGCACTCCCCGGCCGTGTACCGGCGCCGGCGCATTGTCGTCCTCCTCGCGCTCGTCGTGGTCGCCGCGCTCGTGTGGCTGCTGATCGCCCAGCCGTGGCGTGGCTCGGCGGCGGCGCCCACACCGACAACCACTGCGAAGCAGAGCGCGCTGTCTCTTCCCGTGCCCGATGACGAGGAGGCGAGCCCGACGCCGTCATCGACGAAGAAGGCGACGCCGACGTCCACTCCGACCCCGGACCCGTCGTCGACCGCCGCCACGGTCGCCGCGTGCAAGGCGGCCGATCTGAGTGTCGAGCCGATCGTGGACAAAGACTCCTACCGGGCCAACCAGAAGCCCAAGTTCTCCATCGCGCTGAAGAACACCGGCGACACGGACTGCACGCTGAACGTCGGCACGAGTACGCAGAAGTTCGTCGTGACCAGCGGCAGCGACGTGTGGTGGCGATCGACGGACTGCCAGTCCAAATCCAGCGACCAGGTGGTCCTGCTGGCCGCGGGCCAGCGCGTGGAGAGCGCCAAGCCCGTGCAGTGGGACCGCACGCGCTCGTCCGTGAAGAGCTGCGACGACTCGGATCGGGCCCGCGCGACCGGCGGCGGCGCCTCGTACCACCTCAGCGTCGAGATTGGCGGCGTAGAGTCGGACGAGACGAAGCAATTCCTCCTGTACTAGCCCGAGGAGCACGCCATGGCGATCGCCACGACGAACCCGTACACCGGTCAGATCGAGAAGACATTCGAGCCGCACAGCGACGAGGAGGTCGACCGCCGCATCGCGTCGGCGCACGCGGCCTTCGACACGCTGCGCGGGACGACCTTCACGCAGCGCGCGGAGTGGATGCGGGCGGGCGCCCAGCTCATGGAGGACGACATCGAGCATCTCGCCCGGCTCATCACGATAGAGATGGGCCGGCCCATCAAGGGGGCGCGCGCCGAAGTGCTCAAGTCGGCCAAGGGGATGCGCTACTACGCCGACCACGCCGAGGAGTTCCTCGCGCCCGAGTCGCTCGACGACGCGAGCGCGGTCAGCGCGTCCGCCGCCGGCACGCGCTACGACCCGATCGGCATCATCCTTGCCGTCATGCCGTGGAACTATCCGCTGTGGCAAGTGCTGCGCTTCGCCGCGCCCGCGCTCATGGCGGGCAACACCGGACTGCTCAAGCACGCGTCGAACGTGCCGCAGGCGGCGCTGTACCTCGACACGCTGTTCGAGCGCGCGGGCTTCCCGGTGGGGGCGTTCCACACGCTGCTGATCCCGGCCTCGGGCGTCGAGCGGGTGCTCCGCGACCCGCGCGTGAAGGCGACGACGCTCACCGGCTCCGAGCCGGCCGGGCGCTCACTGGCATCCATCGCCGGCTCCGAGGTCAAGCACGTCGTGCTCGAGCTCGGCGGCTCCGACCCGTTCGTCGTGATGCCCAGCGCCGACGTCGAGAAGGCTGCCACGGTCGCCGTCACCGCCCGCAACCAGAACAACGGCCAGTCGTGCATCGCCGCGAAGCGGTTCATCGTGCACGCCGACGTCTACGACGAGTTCACGCGGCTGTTCGCCGACAAGGTCGCGGCCCTCACGGTGGGCGACCCCCTCGACGAGCAGACGGATGTCGGTCCGCTCGCCACCGAGTCGGGTCGCGACGAGCTGGCGGAGCAGGTCGCCGACGCCGTCGCCAAGGGCGCGACCGTGCTCGCAGGGGGCAGCGCTCCCGATCGGGACGGCTGGTTCTTCGCGCCGACCGTGCTCGAGGCGGTCACGCCCGACATGCGCCTGTACCTGGAGGAGGCGTTCGGGCCCGTCGCGACGGTCTATCGCGTGTCGAGCCGCGAGGAGGCGCTCGCGATCGCGAACGGCACCACCTTCGGGCTGAGCTCGGCGGTGTGGACGAACGACGCGGAGGAGGAGGACTGGTTCGTGCGGAATCTGGATGCCGGCGCCGTCTTCGTCAACGGGATGACCGCGTCGTTCCCCGAGCTGCCGTTCGGCGGGGTTAAGGACTCGGGCGTCGGCCGCGAGCTGGCGGCAGTCGGAATGCGCGAGTTCTGCAATCTCAAGACGGTGTGGAAGGCTTAATCCCTGTCCCCCGAAATGGGGACAGACAACTTCTTGCGCACTCGCGTAACATGGGTGACAGCTCCTGCAACAGAGGGTTCGTCACTGTCCCCAGCAGCTAGAGCCGGATCGTCCCCAGCGAATCGGCGTTCGAACCCCGCGGCGAGCATTTAGGGCCCTCTCGAGTCGTCCAGTCCCCAATGGAGGATTCGAGAGGGCCCCTTCCCTGTCTCCAGACAGGCACAGCGAAAACGTGCGACTTGCCTGCAGCTGCGAGGCGTCCCCACGCCCTCGCTTCGGTACTTCGAACGTACTCCGACCGGTCCGCGCGGACGAGGGTCTTGAGGGAAAGCTGACTCTTCCGTTACCTATCCGTGACCTACGGATTCCGCAGGTTTCTGTGCAGATGAATGGACTTGGCGCGCCGTGGCGAGTGTTGCCAGCGAGATTTGTTTATTTCCTTTGACCTGGGATTTTTATCGCACGGTCGGGCAGTGCCTCGCACAGTGCCGGCGCGTGCGGAATCCATAGTCGGCGCGCTGGCGGCCCGCGCGCGGCTCATCGCCGCGCGGTATCAGAAATCGGGCAGATCGTCGAGCGGCGCGCGCCCGGCGACCGCCGCACCGCCGCGCAAGTCGTCCAACGCGCCGCGCAGAGTCTCGGAGAACGAGTCGACGAGATTGCGGTAGCCGAGCCGTTCCGCCTCGCCGCGCCGCTGCGCCGCTTGCGTCACGGGCCGGATCTCGCCGGCGAGAGTGAGCTCGCCGACGGCGGCGACGCCCGCCGGCAGTGTGCGGTCGAGCACCGAGTTGGCAACCGCGATCGCGATCGCGAGGTCGGCGGCGGGCTCGACGAGGCGGACCCCGCCGACGGTCGACACGTACACGTCTTGATCGGACACCGGGATGCCGGCCCGCCGCTCGAGCACCGCGAGCACCATCGCCACGCGCGCGCTGTCGACGCCGCTGACGACGCGCCGCGGGTTGGGCCCGCCGTTCTTGATGGTCAGCGCCTGCACCTCGACGGGCAGAGCGCGCCGGCCCTCCACCGCGATCGTCACGCATGTGCCGGGCACCGCCGCTCCTCGGCCGAGGAACAGCGCGCTCGGGTCGGGCACTTCGTCGATGCCCGTGCCGGTCATGTCGAAGCATCCCACCTCGTCGGTCGGGCCGAAGCGGTTCTTCAGAGCGCGCACGAATCGCAGCGACGTCTGCCGGTCGCCTTCGAAGTGGCACACGACGTCGACCAGGTGCTCGAGGATGCGTGGGCCGGCGATCGAGCCGTCTTTCGTGACATGCCCGACCACGATGACCGGCAGGCCGCGCTCCTTCGCCAGCCGGATGAGGGCGGATGCGACCTCGCGCACCTGGCTCGGGTGCCCCGCGATGCCGTCGGAGTGCGCGGACGACACCGTCTGCACGGAGTCGACGATGAGCAGCTCGGGCTCGACCTCGTCGACGTGCCCGAGGATCGTCGCGAGATCGGTCTCGCTGGCCAGGAACAGCTCGTCGTGCAGCGCGCCCGTGCGCTCGGCGCGCAGCCGCACCTGCGCCGACGACTCCTCGGCGGTCGCGTAGAGCACGCGGCGCCCGGCCAGCGCGCTGTGCGCGGCGACCTCGAGCAGCAGGGTCGACTTGCCGACGCCCGGCTCGCCGCTGAGCAGGATTGCTGCGCCGGGGACGAGCCCGCCGCCGAGCACGCGGTCGAACTCGCCGACGCCGGTGGTGCGCCGCGGCGTCTCGCTCGTGTCGAACGCCGTGATCGGCCGGGCGGCGCGCGCGGCGCCCGGCGCGACGGGCTCGATGCGGCGGGCGATGCCGGTCTGCTCGGCGGCCTCGACGACGGTGCCCCACTGCTGGCACTCGCCGCAGCGGCCGGCCCAGCGCAGAGTGGTCCAGCCGCACTCGGTGCACCGGTACGGCGCTGTCGCGTTGGAGCGTCGTGCGGCCATGTGTCTCAGCGTACGGCGGGCCGCCGACATCCCGCCGCCGTGCTCTCCACCAGAGTGCGGGTTGTCGGTTGAGTTGCCGCGATCCGCGCTGGCGCCTGCGAATCGTGACCACTGAAGCCTTCGGCCGGGCGCGTAGGATGCGGAGACGTGCCACGTGGGAGGAGCAGCCGATGAGCGAGCAGGACGCCGGACCCTTCGCGCGCCCGCTGTCGAGCGACCTCGAGGGCCTGCGGCTCGAGGAATGCTGGGACGCGCTGCGGTCGGCGTCGCTCGGCCGGCTCGCGGTGCTGGGGCCCGATGGCGCGCCCGACATCTTCCCGATGAACTACACCGTCAGCGAGGAGCGCATCTTCGTGCGCTCGGCCCCCGGCGCCAAGCTCGTCGACCTCGCCCGCGATCCGCGCGTGGCATTCGAGGTGGACTCCGTCGGCGACATCGTGTGGAGCGTCGTGGTGCGCGGCACGGCCGCGCGCCTCGACGCCGACGACGAGATCGAGGCATCCGGAGTGCTCGACCTGCGCAGCGCGAGCCCGACCGGCAAGCAGGACTTCATCCGCATCAGCCCCCGCGAGATCACGGGCCGGCGGTTCCGCTCGGCGCTGCGGCGCTGAGCTCCGCGCGGGGCTCAGCGGTTGGCGGCATCCTGCGGGGTGACGTACACTCGTGGGCGGTGACGTGTCCGAGCGGCCGAAGGTGCAACTCTCGAAAAGTTGTGTAGGGTAACCCCCTACCGTGGGTTCAAATCCCACCGTCACCGCGTTTGTGGAAGCCCCGCGAACCCTTGGAAACAGGGGATCGCGGGGCTTCACTCATACGACGACACATTCTCGTCGTTCGCTGGCGGGGTTGCTCCAGATCAGGCTATTTCGCGTAGTCAGGACGATTCGCGCCGGATCGGCCTGACTGCGCGAGATCAGGAGATTTCGCGGAGTCGGCACGGGAGTGCAGCGCTGCGAGGGCGCGGGATATCGTCGAGGCGTGGGCACAGACGACACCCGCGACCCGCTCGGGCTCGCCGCCGACGCACCCCTGCTCGACGCGTGGCTGCGGTTCACCGCGGGGGCGCGCGACGGCGCCGTGACGCCGTTCAGCATCCCCGGACACAAGCACCGCGCCGACCTCGTCGGCGAGGTGGTGCGTGGCGACGTGCCGCTGTTCGCCGGGCTCGACACGATGAAGCAGTCCGAGGGGCTCCTCGCGCTCGCCGAGTCGCGCGCGGCCGACGCGTGGGGCGTGGACTGGTGCCGGATGTCGGTGGGCGGATCCACGCACGCGAACCAGGCTGCGCTGCTCGCGCTCGGTGAGCCGGGTCAGCCGGTCGTCGTCTCGCGCACTCTGCACCGCTCGGTGCTGCTCGGCCTCGTGCTCAGCGGTCTGCGCCCGGTGTGGGTGCGGCCCGAGCTCGACGAGGCGACCGGACTGCCGGCCGCGGTCCCGGTCGACGCCGTGGCCGCCGCGCTCGCTGCGCACCCCGACGCGTGCGGCGTTGTGCTGGGCGACCCGTCGTACGTGGGCACGCTGTCCGACATCGAAGGCCTCGCGGGCACCGCGCACGCGGTGGGCGTGCCGCTCGTGGTGGATGCCGCGTGGGCGGCGTATTTCGGGTTCTCACCGCACGTGCCGGCGCACGCGCTCGCGCTCGGGGCGGACGCGCTGGTGACGAGCGCGCACAAGACCCTCCCCGCGTGGAGCCAGGGCGCGCTGCTGCTCGCGCGCACGACGCGATCCGGCGGTCTGCTCGACGCGGACCGGCTCGAGCGGGGGTTCGAGGCATCCCACACCACCAGCCCGTCGGGGGCGATCTTGGCGAGTGTGGATGCTTCGCGCGCCCTGCTGCAGCGCCACGGAGCCGACCTGGTCGTCCGCCTCGTCACGCTCGTGGCCGACGCGCGCACGGTGCTGGCCGCGATTCCCGGCGTCGAGGTGCTGCGCGACCGCCCGCCGGACGACCGGCGCGGCGGGCTGCGAGTCGACCCCGCCAAGCTCGTCGTGCTGCTCGCGGGCTCGGGCGCGCACGGCCACGATGTCGAAGCCGAGCTGCTCGCCGAGGGGATCACGCTGGAGATGGCCGACCGCGACGTGCTGGTGCCGATGGTCACGATGGCCGACGACAAGCGCTCTGTGGCACGCCTCGTGGACGCCCTCGCCCGGGCGATCGAGCGGCATCGGGGCGCGCCGCGGCGCGCCGCCGCATCCTCCGCCTGGACCGTGCGCGCCGACACCGCGACCGATCCGCGGACGGCCTTCTTCGCGCGGCACGAGGCGGTCGCCGCCGACGACGCGGTGGGGCGGGTGTGCGCCGAGCTCGTCGCGCCCTACCCGCCCGGGGTGCCCGTGCTCGCGCCCGGCGAGGTCGTGTCGGTCGCCGCGCTCGACGCGCTGCGGGCGGCCCTCGCCGACGGCGGGCGCATCGCCTACGCGGCCGACCCGACCCTGCGGACGGTGCAGGTCGTCGGCTGAGCTGCGCGTCGTCGTAGACTGCACCCCATGGCTGACACGCCGACGGAGCCGGCAGCTCTGGCCGATCGGGAGCATCCCGCCGCCGAGCGCACGTTCACCGACGCGCACGGCGTCGAGATCGTGTACGACGTCTACGTCGCTGACGGCGTGCCGCGCGGCGTGGTGCAGATCTCGCACGGCGTCGGTGAGCACGCCCGTCGCTACACGGCGCTCGCCGGCGCGCTCGCCGCGGCGGGATTCACGGTGTACGCCGACGACCACCGCGGCCACGGCCGCACGGGCATGCGCCAGCACGGCGGAGACGCGGCCAAGCTCGGCAAGCTGGGCGTCGGCGGGCACCGCGCCGCGGTCGCCGCGGTGTGGCAGCTTACACAACGGATCCGCGACGAGAACCCCGGCCTGCCCCTCATCCTGATCGGGCACTCGTGGGGGTCGTTCCTCGCGCAGATCCTGCTCAACCAGCATCCGGATGCCTACGACGCGGTCGTGCTCAGCGGATCGGGGCTGCGCTGGCCCGGGTCGCTCAACGCGGGCGACCTCAACGCGCCGTGGAAGGCGACGGATGCCATGGGCACCGAGTGGCTGTCGTCCGACCTGTCGGTCGGGCGAGCGTTCCTCGACGACCCGCTCACCACGAGCGTGCCGATCCAGAAGCTGTTCGGGGTGGCGGAAGGCTTGCGGATCTACGGCTTGCCGCGTCGGCGGCTGGGTCGCGACGTCCCGATTCTTCTGCTCGTCGGCCGCGACGACACCGTGGGCGGCCCGCGCAGTGTGCACCGGCTGGCCGCCGCGTACCGCTCGCGCTCGGGGCTGACGGATGTCACGACGCTCGTCTATCCCGACGCGCGCCACGAGGTCTTCAACGAGGTCGTGCAGCACGAGGTGCGTGCCGACGTGCTCGCGTGGCTCGACGCGCGCTTTCCGGCCCGCGACTGATCGGCCCGCCCACGGGGGGCCGGCGCTCGGGTGGCCCGCCCGCGGGTGGCCGGCGCTCGGGTGGCCCGCCCGCGGGTGGCCGGCGCTCGGGTGGCCAGCGCTCAGCAGTCGCTTGTCGCGGGTGCTCGGAGCGCGCATCCGCAGGTGGCACCTGCGGAGCGGGGAATGGGATGCTGCGCAGTCGCTTTGTGCGGGTGTGGGGGCGGCGGCATCCGCACGAAGCGACTGCGGAGCTGAAGCGGGGGCGCGGGCGTGGCCCGGGCGTGGCGCGGGCGCGCCGCCGGCGCGGGGTCAGTACGAGCGGGCGCGGC
>NZ_JASGEC010000057.1:0-18654 GCF_047606685.1 Microbacterium sp. | reverse complement strand
GGCGAACGGAAGCTCGGCCGCGGCGGCGGCGGCCCCGGCGGCGGGCGCGGCCGCATCCATCGCCGGCCGCATCCGCTCGTCCCGCCAGCGCTCCCACTGCGCGAGCTTGTCGAGCAGCGCGCCGACGACCGAGAACAGCCACGCCCACGTCGCGGGGTCGAGCGTGGCGAAGTTGCGCTGGGCGTAGAGGAACAGCCAGTCGTCGACGATCTCGACGTCGAGCGCGGCGGCGTTGTCGATGAAGCGCGCCATGATGTCGGGCGTGAACAGGTACAGCGCGTCGCGCTCGTAACCACGCGGACAGTACAGCGCGAAATAGCGGTCGAAGTCGCCCTCGAGGCTCAGGCGCTGGCCCTTGTCGAACGACGCGGGCAGGTTCGAGGCGCCGAACAGGCCGTTGTTGCTCAAGGCGTCGAGCACGATGTGCGGCAGCGGGGTGTTGAGCTTGACCGCGACGTAGCCCCAGCGGTGCGTGGTCGTCTCCTTCCCCGACCCCGTCTCGAACGAGTAGTTCGCGAACTCGACGAAGCGGGGGTGCTCGCCGCGCACGAGGTCGGCTGACGTGCGGCTGCTGCCCACGGAGAAGATCATGCCGGGCAGCGGCGGGTTGTCGAGCACCGGGAGGTACGACATCCCGTTCGCTCGCGCAAAGCGGTGCAGGCGGTAGCGGCGCACATGCGTCACGCCGATGTTTCGAATGAGGAACACGATGACGACGACGACCCCGCCGCAGATGAGCACCGCCATCAGCATCATCGGCAGCAGGGCCCACGACAGCGGCCGGCCGAGCTGCGACACGAACATCGAGATGAACCCGCCCCCGACCGTGAGGAAGATGCTCACGAAGAAGAGCCCGAACACGCCGAGCAGCACGGCGCCGATGACATTCCCGCCGCTGGACGGCATCTGGCCGGTGGCGCGGAGCTCGCGGGTGAAGGCGCGGGCGGCCGCCGGGTCGACCGGCTCCACCAGCGGCCGAGGGTCGAACGGGACGGTGCGCGGAGTGCTCATCGGTTGACCGTGTCTCCTTCCCACGACAGGTCGGCGCCCTCGGGCACCGGCATCGCCTCGATCCGTGGGTCGGCGCACAGCGCCGCGACAAGCTCGAGGCTGCCGCCCACGATAGTCGAGTCGTGGTCGACCTCGGTCACGAGCACCCACGCGCGGTCGTCGGGCCAGACGAGGCTCGGCGACCGCGCCTCCGGCGGGAAGCCGTGCTCCTCGCCCGGCACGTCGCGCCACGGCACGTGCAGCACCCAGTCCGGCCGGGCGAGCTCGCGCACGCCGCCGCGAAACAGCACGTGATCGCGACCGGGCAGCTCGAGCCGCGGGCCGCGGGAGATCTCGTCGGAGAGGATGCCGGGCTGCCACGTGGGTTTGCGGAAGACGTTGTTGAACCGGTCGGGCACCGACCGGCCGAGCATCGCGTTGTGCCGGTCGAGCACCGCGGCATCCTCCTCTCCCCCGGCAGGCCACGAGAGCCACATGCGTGACGGCGCCTCGCCGAGGAAGCCGAGCAGTCCGCCCCACCCCTCCCACACGGCGATGTGCCCGTCGTCGGGGGTGGCGGTGTGCGCGACGAGGTGCTCGGCGACCGCGGCGAGCGCCTCGGGGTCGAGCTCTCCCTCGACGGGCGCGCGGTACTCGCGACCGTCGACCGCGACCGCCTGCTGCCAGGTGTTCGGCTCGTCGCTCTCCCCGCGCACGACGCGGTTCCACTGCGCCTGCGGGTGCAGCGTCGTGCCGAACACGCGGGCAGTGTCGGCCCACGTCGTGGGCTCGGTCGACATCCGCTCGACCAGCTCCTGCTGGGTCGACGCAGGCAACCGCACCCACTCGTCTGCCGGCGGCACAGCGCCGCCGGCGAGGGTCGTCACCGACGGGCGGTGGAAGACGCGTGCATACGCCGCGAAGCCGCGCGGCACGACGCCGTGCATTGTGCGGCCGCACGCCGCTCCGTCGTCGAGCCGCTCGCGGAGCCAGTCGCCCGCGGCGACGTCCGCCGTCCACTCCATCGCTCCACGCTAGCCGGGTTGGCCTGCAGAACTCCGTCGATTCGTCGCGCACGAGCCGCGCAGGGCGCTGTGCCGTGGCGCGGGTGCCGGATCGGAGGAGTTCTGCAGGCCAGTCGCCGCGCACCGGCAGGATGGAGGCGGAGAAGGAGGACGAAATGGCGACCAAAGACAGCGGCGACGGCGCGTCTCGCGGCCCGCTTGACGGCGTCCTCGTCGCGGACTTCTCGCGCGTGCTCGCCGGCCCGTACTGCACGATGCTGCTCGCCGACCTCGGCGCGACGGTGGTGAAGGTCGAGGGGCCGGCCGGCGACGAGACCCGCGAGTGGATGCCGCCGGCCCGTGACGGCGTCTCCACCTACTACCTGTCGGTCGGCCGCAACAAGCGGGCGATCACGCTCGACTTCGCCGACCCGGCCGACCTGGCCGTCGCCCGCCGGCTCGCCGCCCGCGCCGACGTGGTCGTGGAGAACTTCCGCCCCGGCGGCCTCGCGCGCTTCGGCCTCGACTACGGCGCGGTGCGCGCCGCCAACCCCGCCACGGTGTACGTGTCGATCACCGGGTTCGGCCCCGCCTCCGACCTTCCCGGGTACGACGTGCTCGCCCAGGCTCTGTCGGGGCTCATGAGCGTCACGGGCGACCCCGCCAGGCCGCCGACGAAGGCGGGTGTTGCGATCGTCGACGTCGTCACGGGGCTGCACGCGGGCCTTGCCGCGCTCGCCGCGCTGCGCCACAGCGACGCGACCGGCGCGGGCCAGCACGTGGAGGCCAACCTGCTGTCATCGGCGCTGTCGGCGCTCGTGAACCAGTCCGGCGCGCACGCGATCGGCGGCGTCGTGCCGGGCCGGCTCGGCAACGAGCACCCGAGCATCTTCCCGTACGGGCCGTTCCCGACCGCCGACAAAGACCTCGTGGTCGCGATCGGCAACGACGCCCAGTTCCGCCGGCTGTGCGAGGGGCTCGGGATGCCGCGGCTCGCCGCCGATGAGAGGTTCGCCACGGCGCGCGAGCGCGCCGTCCACCGAGACGCGCTGCGCCCGCTGCTGGAGGCGGCGCTCGCGGCGCGCACGGCCGCCGAGTGGCACGACGCGCTGGCGCCGGCCGGCGTGCCGTGCGCGCCGATCCTCGACATCGGCGAGGCGTTCGCGCGGGCGGACGCGCTGGGGCTCGAGCCCGTCGTCGAGTCGGGCGGGATGCCGGGCGTGCGGCATCCCGTCGCCTTCTCAGCCACGCCGCCCACGTACCGGCACGCCCCGCCGGCCCCCGACGCCGACCGCGACTGGGTGCTGCGCCTGCTGGGTGAGCCCGGTCGTTGAGCGAGCGAAGCGAGACGAAACGCAGAGACGAAACGCGGACACGAAACGCAGAGACGAGACCGACCCCGCGCATCGGGTAGCATGGGAGGGCTGTCCGCGCGAGCGCGGGCACGTGCAACACACCCTCCTGCTGCCGGGAAACGCCCGGCAGCCGTTCAAGTCCGAAGGAGGTGGGTAAGTGACGCACACGCACCAGTACGAGCTCATGGTCATTCTCAACCCCGAGATCGACGAGCGCACGGTCGCCCCGAACCTTGACAAGTTCCTCAAGGTCATCACCAACGATGGGGGCACGATCGACAACGTCGACATCTGGGGCCGTCGCCGCCTGGCGTACGAGATCCAGAAGAAGAGCGAGGGCATCTACGCCGTCGTGAACTTCACCGCCACGAGCGAGGCCACGCAAGAGCTCGACCGTCAGCTGAAGCTGAGCGAGTCGGTCATGCGCACCAAGGTCCTGCGCGCCGAGGAGGCCATCGCCCAGGTCGCCGCCGAGGCCCAGCGCGCCGCCGAGAAGGCTGCGCGTCCTGCCAAGGCCGCGCAGCCCGCGAAGGCGTAGCCATGGCCGGCGAGACCATCATCACCGTCGTGGGCAACCTCACGGCCGACCCCGAGCTGCGCTACACGCAGAACGGGCTGCCCGTCGCGAACTTCACGATCGCGTCGACGCCGCGCACCTTCGACCGCCAGGCGAACGAGTGGAAGGACGGCGACGCGCTGTTCCTCCGCGCGAGCGTGTGGCGCGATTTCGCCGAGCACGTGGCCGGGTCGCTCACCAAGGGCATGCGGGTCATCGCGACCGGCCGCCTGAAGCAGCGCAACTACCAGGACCGCGAGGGCAACAACCGCACCTCGATCGAGCTCGAGGTCGACGAGATCGGCCCGTCGCTGCGTTACGCGACCGCCCAGGTCACGCGCGCCGCGTCCGGTGGCGGGCAGCCCCGCCAGCAGGTCGCCGACGAGCCGTGGTCGACCCCCGGCTCGAACGCGGGCGGCAACAGCGCCGGCGGAGCCGACGCGTGGAGCGCCCCGGGCGCCTACAGCGACGACACCCCGTTCTAAGGTCTGGTCGGAACGGCCCCTGAGCTTGTCGAAGGGCCAGCGACCACCGTCATCCACTTCACACACGTAAGGAAAACCATGGCTGGAAAGTCGAGCGGCGACCGCCGCAAGCCGCGGAAGGGCGCGAAGAACGCCGCTCCCGCGAAGGCGATCCGCGTGGGCGTCATTGACTACAAGGACGTCGCCACGCTTCGCAAGTTCATCTCGGAGCGCGGCAAGATCCGCGCCCGTCGGATCACCGGCGTCTCCGTGCAGGAGCAGCGCCTCATCGCCCGTGCGATCAAGAACGCCCGCGAGATGGCGCTCCTGCCGTACGCCGGTGCCGGACGCTGAGGGGCACGAGCATGGCAAAGCTGATTCTCACGAACGAGGTCGCCGGGCTCGGTAGCGCCGGCGACGTGGTCGAGGTCAAGAACGGGTACGCCCGCAACTACCTCATCCCCCAGGGGTACGCCGTGGCATGGACCCGCGGCGGCGAGAAGCAGGTCGCGTCGATTCGCGCGGCCCGCGACGCCCGCGCGATCCACGACCACGAGGAGGCCGTGGCGCTGAAGGACGCGCTGGAGACCAACAAGGTGCGCCTGCAGGTCAAGGCCGGCCAGGGCGGCCGCCTGTTCGGCTCGGTCAAGACCGGCGATGTGGCGGATGCCGTCAAGGCCGCCGGCCTCGGCGAGCTCGACAAGCGCAAGATCCACATCACGTCGCCGATCAAGGCGACCGGCGACCACGAGGCGACGGTGCGTTTGCGCGACGACCTCACCGCCGTGATCACCCTCCAGGTGGTCGCTGCCAAGTAGCACGGACTAAGGCCGGATGAAGGCCCGGACTACCGGGTTTCTCGACGGTCTCACACGGGATGCCGCGGGCGAATTGTGCCCGCGGCATCCCGTGTTTGTGCACAACCGACATGCTCCCGACGCAACCTTCAACACAGACTTCAAGCGCTTCTCCTTCCACAGGCTCTGATTCGTGTTTTACCAGGTCAGAGGCTTAAAAAATTCTCTTACAGAGGCGTTTTGGCCAGGTTGTCCACAGCGGTTCTGCACAGTACATGCGGCGTGTCGCGCAGAATCTCCACACAGTTATCCACAAGGCCATTTGCGGGGGGTTCCGGCCCGCTTCTAGCGTGGTCACGGTCCCGGGGGTGGCGGCCGCGAAACGGCCCGCCGAGGCGTCCGATGTCGGATGTCGGTGATGGACTTCCCCCGAGGGCGCGGCAAGGGCAAGCGTCCTGGAGTTCGAAGGGCGTGCGCGCACGCGGTGAGGAGTTGGGTTGTCGATCGCGGACATCTCGGAGGAGCGGCTGGGCGGGCCCGTCGAGGGGCGCGCGTCCGAGCGGACGCCCCCGCACGACCTGCTCGCCGAGCAGAGCGCGCTCGGCGGAATGCTGCTCTCGACCGACGCCGTGGCCGACGTCACCGACACGCTGCGCGGCGGCGATTTCTATGTGCCCAAGCACGAGGTGATCTACGAGGCGATCCTGTCGCTGTACTCGCACGGCGAGCCGACCGACGTCGTGGCGGTCACCGACGAGCTCATCAAGACCGGCGAGCTGCAGCGCGCCGGCGGCGTGGACTATCTGCACACGCTGACATCCATCGTCCCGACCGCGGCCAACGCGGGCTACTACGCGTCGATCGTCGCCGAGAAGGCGGTGCTGCGGCGGTTGGTGGATGCCGGCACCCGCATCGTGCAGATGGGCTACGCGGCGCAGGGCGATGCCGTCGACCTCGTCAACACGGCGCAGGCGGAGATCTACCAGGTCACCGGCTCGCAGAGCGCCGAGGACTACGTGCCGCTGGACACGGCTCTCGCCGCCGCCGAGGATGAGATGAACGCCGCCGGCGGCAATGGCGGGGCGCTCACGGGTGTGCCGACCGGGTTCGCCGAGATGGACGAGCTGACCAACGGCCTGCACGCGGGGCAACTCGTCATCATCGCCGCGCGGCCCGCGCTCGGAAAGTCGACGCTGGCGCTCGACTTCGCGCGCTCGGCGGCGATCGACAAGGGCATGCCGACGATCTTCTTCTCGCTCGAGATGGGCCGCAGCGAGATCGCGATGCGCCTCATGAGCGCCGAGGCGGCCGTGCCGCTGCAGGCGATGCGCAAGGGCACGCTCGACAACCGCGACTGGACCACGATCGCTGCGACCCGCGGCCGCATCAACGGCGCCCCGTTGTACATCGACGACAGCCCGAACATGACGCTCGTCGAGATCCGCGCGAAGTGCCGGCGGCTCAAGCAGCGCGCGGGCCTGAAGATGGTCGTGATCGACTACATGCAGCTCATGACGTCGGGCAAGCGCGTCGAGTCGCGCCAGCAGGAGGTGTCGGAGTTCTCGCGCGCGCTCAAGCTGTTGGCGAAGGAGCTGCAGGTGCCGGTCGTCGCGCTGTCGCAGCTCAACCGCGGCCCCGAGCAGCGCGCCGACAAGAAGCCCGCCCTGTCAGACCTGCGCGAGTCGGGCTCGCTCGAGCAGGACGCCGACATGGTGATCTTGCTGCACCGCGAGGCCGCCTACGAGAAGGAGAACCCTCGCGCCGGCGAGGCCGACCTGATCGTCGCCAAGCACCGCAACGGCCCGACCGCCACGATCACGGTGGCGTTCCAGGGGCACTTCTCGCGCTTCACGGACATGGCCACGGGGGACTTCGGGTAGTTGTAGGGACTCTCATGTTGCGTTCTTCTAGCGGACAAGTTTCTCGGGGTGCCAGATAGACACTTCGACTTGCCGGGTCGGCCGTGTGGGGTAGAAGAGATCCCCCACCAAGAATCCCAAGGAGTGCCGTGACTACCGAAATCGCGATTCTCAACCGAGGCGCCGTTGCTTTAGCGGCCGACAGCGCAGTCAGTGTGGCGACGCCGGCGGGTTTGAAAGTATACGACGGTGTGAACAAGCTTTTCGAGTTGATAAAGGGCCGTCCCGTTGGGGTTATGATTTACAACTCCGCGGAGCTCTCGTTCCGCCCATGGGAAACAATCATCAAGGCATATCGCGAGGAACGAAGCCGAGTTTCGCTGGGCACGCTCGATGACTACGTCACTGACTTCCGTACCTTCATTAAGACGCATCCGGAGCTATTCTCGGCGCGGCAGCAGGACGAAGCATTCGCTCAGACTGTCGTAGCCGACCTGATTTCAGTGCGGACCAACATCGTCCAAGGGCTGCAACAGGCGCTGGCTGCAGGGAAGCGGCCAACGGCACGGCTTGTCGGGATCGCAGTGTCACGTCACGTCCGCGAGTACTGGAACTTCGCACGCTCCTCCTATGACCTCTCGCGATGGCCGGAAACGCTTCCCTCGGTTAGGACACTTGGCGCGCACTTCAGAGCTCAACTTGACGACAGGATCGATGAGGTGTTCCAGAACTTGCCGCTGAACGACACCCTTCGTGCGAACCTACGAGTGGGGCTTCTTCACCGAGCATTCGGGCGACACGATAGCGATGGGCAGTTCTCCGGTGTTGTCTTGGCCGGATTTGGGGACGACGAGTACTATCCGAGGCTTCGTGAGTTTAGGACAAAGGCTATGTACGCCGATCGTCTGCTCTGCTACGACGTTGAAGATTCAAGCACTGACATCGGCGTTCAAGTTCCTGGTGAGATCAAGTCCTTCGCGCAGGGCGACATGATCAGGTCGTTTACTGATGGCATCCAAGATCAGGTCCGTGGCGAGATGATCGAGTTTTGGAATCAGTGGCGGTCCCAGGGGATCACCGCTGCGGTTGAGGCAGATCCACGTCTTGCGCAACTGAGCCCCGCCGACCAACTGCTCGTGGCGCAATCGATCAGGGACCTGTCCTCGCAGGCCGTCGATCAGTTCCTCGACCACATGGCGGTGTACGAGCTCGCGAGTATCAAGGGACCCTTGCTCCAAAGCGTGTCTTTTCTCCCCAAGGACGAGTTGGGCGCGATGGCGGAAAGTCTTGTCAACCTCACCACGCTGAAGCGTCGTGTGTCGATCAACGAAGCGCAGACCGTAGGCGGGGCTGTCGACGTGGCGGTGGTGTCTCGCGGTGATGGTTTTGTATGGTTGAAGCGCAAGCATTATTTTGCTCAAGAGTTGAATCCCTCTTGGGCTGGTACGCACGCGGCACACCCCATCCGAAGGCAGGCGCCCGATGAGCACTGATAAGGTTCAGGGCCGAGAATTCCAGGAGCTTCTGCGCGAGTACTTCCCGCGCGATGCTGTCCAGGTGCTTGAGGATGTCCGTGTTGCACAGAGTCAAGTTGCTCAGCCGGGGGACCCTGACCAGGGATCCTTGGTGATGCTCGGGCTAGGGCTCGCGCGCTAGAGGTATCCGCCGCCGGTCCGTGCATCGAGGATGCCGGACATGAGGGTCGGGTGGCTGAGATGAGGCGTCGGGAGGTCGGTCGTCGATGAGCGCGGCGGTGTCATTGGACTGAACGCAGGAGATCGTCGCGGGCGTCAGTGCCGCGCGTAGGGACGTGACAACCGTTGGCCTAGCCCCGCGTCGCTCGGACGCGGGGACATCGCCGATATCCCGCGCGTGGAATCCGCGCCGTCGGCTGCTCTCGATACGCTGGGTCGGCGATCGTTGAGGGAGTGCAATGGGGTTCGAGTCCGCCAAACATGTGGAGCAGGTCCTGCGCGAGATTCACGCGCGCGAGTATCTGCTCCCCGCCATCCAGCGCGAGTTCGTGTGGGACACGGGCGATGTCGTCAAGCTCTTCGACAGCCTGCTCCGCGGCTACCCGGTCGGATCGTTCCTCTTCTGGAAGGTCGACCCGGAGACCGCGAAGGACTATGTGTTCTACAACTTCCTGACCAACTTCCACGAGCGCGATGAGCCCTACGCGGTCCGCGCAACCGTCCCGGCCGGGGCCGGTACAACGGCGGTTCTCGACGGCCAGCAGCGCCTGACGGCGCTGAACATCGGGCTCTACGGCAGTCACGCCACCCGACGACGCTACGGCCGGTCATCGAACACGCAGGCCTACCCCAAGAAGAGGCTCTATCTCAATCTGGTCGACAGCCCACCAGACGAGGAGCTCGGCCTCAAGTACGACTTGCGGTTCCTCACGGAGGACGAAGCTCGGCCTGCCGCCACCGAAGACGACTCACCACGAATCGACCGGTGGTTCCCGGTGGGCGACGTGTTCACGCTAACCGAAGATCCCGTGGCGTATATCGACGTTGTGACGGAGCGCGGCATTCCCGATATCCGTGAAGGCGCCAGGCGGTTAGGCGCTCTGTTCACGGCAGTACGGAAAACACCCTCGATGAATTACTACCTGATCGGCGAGAAGGAGCGCACCCCTGACGAGGTGCTCGAGATCTTCATCAGGGTGAACCAGGGTGGCGAGAAGCTCACCAACTCCGACCTTCTCCTGTCGATGGCCACAAACCAGTGGTCGACAGATCCGGGGGCGCGCGAGGAGGTTAGGAACCTCACCGCCGAGCTGAACACGCACGGCTTCAACTTTGACAAGGACTTCGTACTCAAGACCGCCCTGACGTTGGTCGGCGCCGACGTTCGGTTCAAAGTCGAGACCATCACGCACCAGAACATCACGAAGGTGGAGAACGACTGGTCACGGATCTCGGCGACCTTGCTGCGCACAGTTGAGCTTCTCAAGCTGGCAGGGTTCTCGCGCGAGTCCCTCACTGCCAACAACGCCGCGATTCCGATCGCATACTACCTGCATCAGCGCGCTGCTTCCGATTCGTTCCTTGACTCGACCGCGAAGGCCGGAGAGCGCGCTGAGATCATCCGCTGGCTCACGCGGACGCTCCTGAAGCAAGGCGTCTGGGGATCGGGACCGGACACATTGCTGACACGGTTGCGAGGGGCGATCGACCGAGAATTGCCCAACCCGGGCTTCCCAGCGGCGGCGCTCGACGCAGAATTCGCCGGCCTCGGCAAAGCTCTGACGTTCGACGAAGCCGAGATCGACGGACTACTAGACCTCTCCTATGGGGCACGGGGGACGTTTGCCACGTTGACCATCCTGTACCCGGGGCTCGACTTCTCGAAGGAGTTCCACGAGGACCATGTCTGGCCGAAGTCACTGTTCACTCGACGGCGTCTCGAAGAGGCCGGCGTCTCGGGCACCGAGGTCGATGCCTACATCGCGCGGGTCAACCTGCTTCCCAACCTGCAGCTGCTTGAAGGACGTGTGAACCAGGAGAAGCTTGCCAAGCTCCCCGCGGCGTGGATTCAGACGCTCCCCGAGATGCGCCGCGAATCTTATCTGCGCGAGAACGACCTCGACGACATGGACCTGGCGTTAACCGCCTTCCTCACGAGCTTCGAGACGCGGCGTCGTCGCATCCGAAACCGACTTACACGAGCGCTCGGGGTCGTCATGCCCGCGACGACGTTGAAGAATCCGGCTGATCAGGCTGCAGGACAGACGACTGGCGGCGCGGCCTTCTCGTAGGAAGGAAGGGGCCGACATGGCGCGCCCGGTGCCATCCCGCCAGATGTCGTTGAGGGTGTGCTGAATCGGCGGCACGTTCCCGCTCGCGGTGACGCGGCGAATTCGCGAACTGGTTGCGGAAGCCGAGTCCGTGGGATCCATCGTCACGACGTGATTGGCATGCTTCGAGTCACCTGCCGCACGACTTCCGGGCGGAGTCGACAAGCGGCGAGGTTTCTCCCGGAGGGCTTCGGGTAGCTGCTGGTTCCACGCAAGATGTCGGATCCCAGGGTGACGGTCACCGCGTCCGCGCCCGTCGCACCGAGCCTCGTCGCTCGCGATGGATCGCGTAGGCTCACGGGTCATGGCATCCGGGGCGACGATCCACTCCTTCAGCATCCAGCTCGCCGATGTCGACGGGGGGCTCTACGAAGACTTGTCGCTGCGCGTCGCGCGGCATCCCTCCGAGACGGATCCCTTCATGATGACGCGCGTGCTCGCGTACTGCCTCGAGTACGCCGACGGCATCGCGTTCACCGAGGGCATCGCCTCGACGGACGAGCCCGCCGTGCTCGTCCGCGATCCCACGGGCGCGATCACGGCCTGGATCGAAGTGGGCGCGCCCGCTGCCGCCCGCCTCCACACGGGAAGCATGCGGTCGCAGCGCGTCGCCGTCTACACCCATCGCGACCCCGTCAAGGTGGCGGCCGCGCGGGTGGGGAAGCGCATCCACCGGGCCGACGAGGTGCGGCTGCACAGCTTCGAGCCCGGTTTCGTCGATGCGGCCGCGGGTCTGCTGGAGCGCCGCACGTCGATGACGCTGTCGGTGGTCGAGCGCCGGCTCTACCTCGAGATCGGCGGGACAGTGCTCGAGTCCGACATCACCATGACGCCTGTCCCGTGATCGGCCTTCCGCTCACTCCGGGCTGCACCGGATGCGCGAAGGTGGCGCGAAGCGCCGCATCCCTCACTCCGACCCGACCACGCGCGTCACCTTCGTTGCGAGGCCCAGGGGCGAAGGTGGCGCGTCGTGCCGTATCAGGCGATGGGATGCGGCGCAGCGCGCCACCTTCATGTGGTCGCCGGGGCGTGGGGCGCTGGTGGGGCGAGGGTCGCCGCGTTTCGACTCGGGCGCGCTGCGGGCGGCCTCGCGGGGCGACGGGGGCCCTTCGACAAGCTCAGGGGCCGGACAAGCTCAGGGGCCGGGCGGGCTCAGGGGCGAGCCCGCGACCGGGTAGCGTCGGTAGCGATGGATGATCCGAGCGAGTTCCCGCCGTCGCTGGGCAAGGTCGCGCGCCGCGAGTTCGGCGTGCACGGCATCACGCAGTACGCGCAGCTCGCCGAGTTGCGCGCGAAAGACCTGCTCGCCATCCACGGCGTCGGCCCGAAGGCCGTGCGCATCCTGACGGACGAGCTGGCCGCGCGCGGGCTCGCGTTCCGTGACGACGACGACAACGCGAAGGCGGCCGCCCCGTGAGCGCGACCGAGCGCCAGCCGTCGGAGTATCAGCGCAACGCCCTCGCGCCCAGCCTGATCGCGGCGGCGGTGCTGTTCACCGCGCCGCTGTGGCGGAGCGGCGACCTGTTCCAGGTGGTGTTCTTCGCGACGTCGATCCTCGCCCTCATCGTCACGTGGTTCGCGCTCCAGGCGCGGCACTGGTGGTGGGCGCCGGTGTTCTTCGCGATCGCCGTGCTGTGGAACCCCGTCTTTCCCATCGCGTTCAGCGGGCCGATCTGGGATGCCGCGCAGCCGGCGGCCGCCGTCGTGTTCCTCGTCGCGGGGGCGTTGATCAAGACGCCCCGCCAGCAGCCTTCCTGAGCCTCACGACTCCGACGGCTCTCGGGGCAGCTCGGGCCCGTGGTTCCACGCCAGGATCGCGGGCTGCTCGCGGAAGAAGCCGAGCACCGAGACCGAGCCGGCGTCCAGCGTGATCATCGCGCCGAAGCGCGGCGCGAGCCGCAGGAACACCGCGGTGAGAATGCGCAGGTAGTGCCCGTGCGCGACGAGCGCGACATCCCCGTCCACCAGCGCCGGAAGCACCCGCGTGAGCACCCGCGACGCCCGCGCCGCCACCTCCTCGACGGTCTCGCCCGGCGTCTCGCCGCGGATCACCCCGTGCGTGAAGGCCGTCCAGTTGTAGCCGAGCTCGGCGCGAATCTCCTTCGTCGTGCGCCCCTCGTATCCGCCGTAGTCCCACTCCACCAGCAGCGGGTCGACCTCGGCGTCAAGGCCCGCCAGCTCCGCCGTGCGACGGGCGCGCTGCAGCGGCGAGCTGAGCACGAGGCTGAAATTGTAGTCGCGCACCAGCGCCCCGGCCGCGCGCGCCAGGCTCTCGCCGCGAGCGGTGAGCGGGATGTCGGTGAGCCCGGTGTGCTTGCCGGCTCTCGACCACTCGGTCTCGCCGTGCCGCAGCAGCACGAGCTTGCCTGTCGGGTTGTCGGGTGCGGGGCGGTCGGGCAGCGGGTCGACAGTGCTCACCTCGAAACCGTAGCGCGGCGCGGGGCCGAGGTCGTGTCGCGGGCCGGCATAACTCCGCCTGATTGCATCGCGCGTTGCGGGTGTGCCGCGGAATCCCGCGGCGGTGATGGAAGGCGCCGTGCGCACAGGCTGAGTTATGACGCGCTTGCCTCGGGCTCGGCGACCGGCACCCTGGAATACCCCGCCGGGGCAGGCGGTTGTGAACCTTCAGACATACCTGCCAGGGGTATCGAACGAGGGAGCAGCACATGACTGTCAACGAGTACCAGGTGACCGGGATGACGTGCGGGCACTGCGAGATGTCGGTGCGCGAGGAAGTGAGCGAGATCGCCGGCGTCGACGGTATCCAGGTCAGCGCGAAGACGGGCAAGCTCGTCGTGACCAGCTCGCAGCCGATCGACGACGCGGCCGTGCTCGCGGCCGTCGACGAGGCCGGCTACTCGGCGGTCCGCGTCTGATGAACGCGGCGGGACGACTGAGCCTCTACGGAGCCGGACTCGTGGCGGCGTTCGCCACCGCGTTCGGCATCTCGGCCCTTGTCGTCCCCGACCGGGCGGCCGCCGACAGGTCGGAGCAGACAGCAGAAGAGCACAGCGACATGAGCGAAACGCCGGAGCCATCCACCGCGGCCGACACCGTGCCCGGCGTGTCGATGTCGTCGCAGGGATACACGCTGTCGCCGGTGCGCGCGCCGCGGGCGCCGGGCGAAGACGGCGAGCTGAGCTTCCAGATCGCGGATGCCGCCGGCCAGCCCGTCACCGCGTACGAGACCGCGCACGACAAAGATCTGCACCTGATCGTCGTCCGCACCGACGGAACGCGATTCCGCCACGTGCACCCGACGCTCGACGCGACCACCGGTACGTGGTCGATCCCGTGGAGCTGGGATGCCGCGGGCACGTACCGTGTGTACGCCGACTTCGTGGCGGCCGACAGCGGCATCGCCGCGACGCTCAGCCGGGCCGTCGACGTGGCCGGAGACGTGCAGCCCGAGCCCGCGACGCACGAGTCTCGAACGGACGACGTGGATGGCTACGACGTCGCCGTCGACGGCGCGCTGGTCGCCGGCGGCACGAGCGACCTCACGATCACGGTGACCCGTGACGGCGAGCCGGTGACGACGCTGCAGCCGTACCTCGGCGCGTTCGGCCACCTCGTGGCGCTGCGCGACGGCGACCTCGCCTACCTGCACGTGCACGCGGAGGGCAGCGACCCGCGGCCCGGTGACACCGCCGGGCCCGAGATCGCGTTCGGGACGCACGTGCCGACGGCCGGCCGCTACCTGCTCTACCTCGACTTCCAGGTCGACGGCGCCGTGCACACCGCCGAGTTCGTGCTCGACGCCGTCCACGCCGACGGCGAGCCCGCCGACAGTGACCACGGTGACGACAGCGACCACGGCGACAACGGGCACGGCCACGGCTCGCACGACGGTTGATCCGCGACATCCAGACAGGAATCCGATGAGCACGACAGCATCCACGACGCCCGGCCCGAGCTACGAGCTCGAGATCGGCGGGATGACGTGCGCCTCGTGCGCGAATCGCATCGAGCGCAAGCTCAACAAGCTCGACGGTGTCGCGGCGACGGTGAACTACGCGACCGAGAGGGCGAAGGTCGTCGTGCCCGCCGGGTACGACCCCCAGCTGCTCATCGCCGAGGTCGAGAAGACCGGCTACACCGCAGCGCTGCCCGCTCCGAAAGAGGATGCCGCCGAGGCATCCATCGATCCCGAGCTCGCCGCGCTGCGCACCCGCCTCATCGTGTCTGCCGTGCTCACGGCGCCGGTCATCGCGATGGCGATGGTCCCGGCGCTGCAGTTCACGTACTGGCAGTGGGCGTCGCTGGCGCTCGCCGCGCCGGTGATCGTGTGGGGCGCGCTGCCGTTCCACCGCGCGGCGTGGATGAACCTGCGCCACGGCGCCGCGACGATGGACACCCTCATCTCGATGGGCACGGGAGCCGCGTTCCTGTGGTCGCTGTACGCGCTGTTCCTCGGCACGGCGGGCGAGCCCGGCATGACCCACCCGTTCGAGCTGACGATCGCGCCGTCCGACGGGGCGGGCAACATCTACCTCGACGTCGGCGCGGGCGTGACGACGTTCATCCTCCTGGGCCGCTACGTCGAGAAGCGGTCGAAGCGGCGGGCCGGGGCTGCGCTGCGCGCGCTGCTCGAGCTCGGCGCGAAGGATGTGTCCGTGCTGCGGGATGGCGTCGAGGCCACCATCCCGATCGACCGGCTGCGCGTCGGCGACGAGTTCGTCGTGCGGCCCGGCGAGAAGATCGCGACCGACGGCGTGGTCGTCTCGGGCACGTCGGCGGTGGATGCCTCGATGCTCACCGGCGAGTCCGCGCCCGTCGAGGTCGCCGAGGGCGACCCGGTCACCGGAGCCACCGTCAACGCGGGGGGCCGCCTCGTCGTGCGCGCCACGCGCGTCGGCGCCGACACGCAGCTCGCGCAGATGGCGCGCCTCGTCGAGGACGCGCAGACCGGCAAGGCCGAGGTGCAGCGGCTGGCCGACCGGATCTCGGGGGTGTTCGTGCCGATCGCGATCCTGATCGCGGTCGTCGCGCTCGGCGCGTGGCTGGGCGCGGGCTTCCCGGCGTCCGCCGCGTTCACCGCCGCCGTCGCCGTGCTCGTGGTCGCGTGCCCGTGCGCCTTGGGTCTTGCCACACCGACGGCCTTGCTCGTCGGAACCGGGCGCGGTGCGCAGCTGGGCATCCTCATCAAGGGGCCCGAGGTGCTCGAGTCGACCCGCCTTGTCGACACCGTCGTGCTCGACAAGACCGGCACCGTCACGGCCGGCACCATGACGCTCGTCGACGTGGTCGCCGAGCCCGGAGTCGAGCGCGACGAGCTGCTGCGCCTGGCGGGCGCGCTCGAGAGTGCCTCCGAGCACCCGATCGCGCAGGCGATCGCGGCGGGTGCGGCCGAGGCCAACCGGTCGTTGAGCGACCGCGCCGAAGGCGCGGGAGTCGAAACGCGGGGAGCCGGTGTTGATGGCGGGTTGCCGCGTTTCGACTCGCCTGCGGCTCGCGGGGCGACTGGAGCCGTCAGGCCGCTGCCCGCCGTCGAGGGCTTCGCGAACGTCGCGGGCCGGGGCGTGCAGGGCGTCGTCGACGGGCACGCTGTGCTCGTCGGCCGCGAGTCGCTGCTCGCCGACTGGTCGCAGCGGCTGAGCGCCGACGTCGCCGCGGCGAAGGCGCGGGCCGAGAGCGAAGGCAAGACGGTCGTCGCTGTCGGGTGGGATGGCGCGGCCCGCGGCATCCTGGTCGTCGCCGACACCGTCAAGCCGACGAGCGCCGAGGCCGTTCGCGAGCTGCGGGCGCTCGGGCTGACGCCCGTGCTGCTCACCGGCGACAACGAGGCCGTCGCGCGCCAGATCGCGGCGGAGGTCGGCATCGACGAGGTCATCGCCGGCGTGCTGCCTGCTGGAAAGGTCGAGGTCGTCCAGCGGCTGCAGCACGACGGCAGGGTCGTCGCGATGGTCGGCGACGGCGTCAACGACGCCCCCGCGCTCGCGCAGGCCGACCTGGGCATCGCGATGGGCACGGGAGCGGATGTCGCGATCGAGGCGTCTGACATCACGCTCGTGCGGGGCGACCTGCGCGGCGCGGTCGACGCCATCCGCCTGTCGCGCAAGACCCTCGGCACGATCAAGGCGAACCTGTTCTGGGCCTTCGCGTACAACATCGCCGCCATCCCGATCGCCGCGCTCGGGCTGCTGAATCCGATGCTCGCCGGCGCGGCGATGGCGCTGTCGAGCGTGTTCGTCGTCGGCAACAGCCTGCGGCTGCGAAGCTTCACGAGCGTCGCGTCGGCATCCCCTTCTGAATTCGCACCCGCCCGAGAGGACGCATCATGACCATCGCCGAGCACGGCCACGCCCACCACGGGTACATCACCGACAAGGCGGGGTACGCGAACCGGCTCGCCCGCATCGAGGGCCAGGTTCGGGGTCTCAGCCGCATGGTCGAGGACGAGCGGTACTGCATCGACATCCTCACCCAGGTCTCCGCCGTCACGAAGGCGCTCGAGACCGTCGCGCTGGGCCTGCTCGACGACCACCTCACCCACTGCGTGCTCGACGCCGCTCGCAACGGCGGGGCCGACGCCGAGGCGAAGCTCAAGGAGGCATCCGACGCGATCGCGCGGCTCGTGCGCTCGTGACGGGGGCAGGTCAGCCGTTGGCCGCCGCGCTGTTGCGACCGCGCATCGCGCGTAACTCAGTCTGGGCGAGGAAGGCGTAAGGCGCGCGCCCCGGATTTCCGGGCCACTCGCTGGCCGCCCACGGCTGCGAGGCGGAGTTATGCCGCCGTTCCGCGCGGGCAGAATGGGGTCGTGCGCGTGCTCATCGCCGTCGACTCCTTCAAGGGGTCGCTCAGTGCCGCCGAAGCGGGCGCGGCGATCGCGGCGGGATGGCGGTCGGCCCGCCCCGCCGACCCGGTCGACGTGCTCCCGCTCGCCGACGGCGGCGAGGGCACGGCCGACGTCGTCGCCGCGGCGACGCCCGGCGCGGTGCGGCAGGTGGTGCCGGCCGTGACGGGACCGGATGGCAGGAGCACCCCGGCCGAGTGGTTCGCGCTGCCGGGCGGGGTCGCCGTGCTCGACCTCGCGCGCACAAGTGGCCTGCCGCTGATGGCGGCGCCGGACGCGATGGGCGCCACGACCCGGGGCCTCGGCGAGGCGATCCGCGACGCCCTCGCCCACGGGGCTGTCGAGGTGTGGATAGGACTCGGCGGCAGCGCCTCCACCGACGGCGGGCTCGGCGCGCTGCGCGCGCTCGGACTGCGCGCGCGGGATGGCGCCGGCCGCGACATCCCGGAAGGCGGCGCCGGCCTGGCCCGGCTCGCCACGGTCGAGCTCGACGGGATCGCGCCGATCCCGGGCGGCGTGACCCTGCTCACGGATGTCACGTCTCCCCTGCTCGGCGAGCACGGCGCTGCGGCGGTCTTCGCGCCGCAGAAGGGCGCGACCTCCGCGCAGGTCCGGTTGCTGGAGCGCGGCCTGGCGCGGCTCGCGGAGGTGCTCGGCGCCGACCCGAGCACGCCGGGAAGCGGCGCCGCGGGCGGGACGGCCTACGGGTTCGCCGCGGTCTACCAGGCGGCGATCGTGTCCGGCGCCGACCGGGTCGCCGAGCTCAGCCGCCTCGACGACCGCATCGCGGCGGCCGATCTCGTCATCACGGGCGAGGGCGCGTTCGACGACCAGAGCTCGCGCGGAAAGCTCGTCGGCAATGTGCTGGGCCGGGCGCGGGCAGCGGGCAAAGCCGCAGCGGTGGTCGCCGGGGTCGTCCGTGCGGATCCGGGGGTCGCGCACGCGAGCCTCGTCGAGGCCGCGGGGGATGCTGCGGCGTCGCTGCGCGAGCCCGCGCGCTGGGCGGCGGCCGCCGCCGCGTCGCTCGC
>NZ_JASGEC010000056.1:0-15985 GCF_047606685.1 Microbacterium sp. | reverse complement strand
GCTCGCGCGCCTCGGCCACGCGGGCGCGCGCCGTGCGGGTCGACACGCGCTCGCCGGGAGCGCGCGCCGCCTCGGCGACCGCCACACGCGTCAGCTGCAACTCGATGTCCACGCGGTCAAGCAGCGGCCCCGAGAGGCGCCCGAGGTAGCGGCGGATCGCCATCGGCGGGCACTCGCACGCCGCCCCGCGCACGCCGTAGTTGCCGCACGGGCACGGGTTGGTGGCGAGCACGAGCTGGAACCGGGCGGGAAACGACGCGGTGAACCCGGCGCGGTGGATGACGATCGAGCCGGTCTCGAGCGGCTGACGCAGCGCATCGAGCGCGTGTCCGGCGAACTCGCCCGCCTCGTCGAGGAAGAGGACGCCGTGGGTGGCCCGCGCGATCGCTCCCGGCCGCACGAGCCGCGACCCGCCCCCGACGAGGGATGCCACGCTCGCGCTGTGGTGCGGCGCCTCGAACGGCGGGCGTCTCACCAACGTTTCGACGGGGTCGCCGGAGAGCGAACGGATCGAGGCGACCGCGATCGCCGCCTCGTCGTCGAGCTCGGGCAGGATGCCGGGCAGCCTGCTGGCGAGCATCGTCTTGCCGGCGCCCGGCGGGCCGCTCATCAACAGGTGGTGGTCGCCGGCTGCCGCCGTGATGAGCGCCTCGACGGCCTCGGGCTGCCCGATGACGTCCGCCAGCTCGAGCGTCTCCGCGCCCGGCCCGGACGCGACCGGGCGCGGGACGGCCTCCAGCGACAGCTGTGGCGCGTCGGCGCCGTGCCACCGCACGACGTCGGCCAGGGAGGTCGCTCCGAGCACCCGCACACCGTCGACGAGAGACGCCTCGGCCGCGTTGGCGTGCGGCACGGCAACGCGCTCGAACCCCGCCCGCCGGGCGGCGATCACGGCCGGGAGCACACCCGGCACAGGACGCAGGCGCCCGTCGAGCCCCAGTTCGCCCAGATGGACGGTGCGCGCGAGCGAGCCGGGGTCCATCGTGCCGTCGGTCGCGAGGGCCGCGACAGCGATCGCGACGTCGAATCCGGAGCCGTGCTTGGGCAGACTCGCCGGCGACAGGTTGACGGTGATGCGCCGCCGCGACAGCGGCAAGCCGCAGTTGGCCGCCGCGTTGTGCACACGCGAGCCCGCCTCGCGCAAGGCGCTGTCGGGCAGCCCGATGATGCGGAAGTCCGGCGTCTGGTTGGACTGGTCGGCCTCCACCTCGACGAGTGCCCCGTCGATTCCGGTGAGCGCGACCGCCCACGTGCGCGAGGCGGTCACCGCAGGTCCACCACGTGCTCGACGCGGGCCGTGCGCGGATCCGGCCCGATGACCGCGATGGCGTCGATCCGCACGTCACGGCCGCGCGCGACATCCGGATGCGCGACCGCCCACGCCATCGCGAGCGACCACAGCCGGGCGCGCTTGCGGCGGTCGATCGCCTCAAGCGGATGCCCGTAGCCCAGGCTGCTGCGCGTCTTCACCTCGACCACGACCAGCTCGTCCCGGTCGAGGGCGACGATGTCGAGCTCGCCGTCGCGGCAGCGCCAGTTGCGCTCGAGCACGCGCCATCCCCGCCTCGCCAGGTGCGCGGCCGCGCGCTCTTCGCCCGCTCGGCCGAGCGCGTCTTTGTCTGCCATGCCACGATCGTGGCGGCGGGCGACGACTGCGCGCGGGTTGTCCACAGCCACCGGCTGCCCTGCCGCCCGAACGCGCCCCTGTGCAGGAACAGACGCCGCGAGAATCCGCGGGCGCCTAGGATGGAACCACCATGGATGACGACGTCTTCGAGGACTACGACCGCGAACTCGAATTGGCCCTGTTCCGCGAGTACCGCGATGTCGTCTCGCAGTTCCAGTACGTGATCGAGACCGAGCGGCGCTTCTACCTCGCGAACGAGGTCAACGCGGTTCGCCGCGACACCGAGCACGACTTCTACTTCGAGATCACGATGCAGGACGTGTGGGTGTGGGACATCTACCGCGCCGACCGCTTCGTCAAGTCGGTGCGCGTGCTGACGTTCAAGGACGTCAACATCGAGGAGCTGTCACGCCGAGACTTCGAGCTGCCCGAAGAGCTGTCGCTCGACGGCTGACCGCCCTCGGCCCCGGCGACCGGGGCTCCGACACCCGCGCTCCGCGCCGAGACCCACCTCACGCGCCGAAACTCGTGCCGCCAGTGTGGGTCTCGTCGCGCAGGACGGGTCCCGGCAGGCATCCCGGGTCCCGGCGGATGGGGCGGGTCCCGGCGCAGCGGGGCGCGTCCCGCGACGCTCAGAACAGCGGTTGGGCGAACGCCCACGACGCGCGGTGGTGCTCGGTGAGCCCGTGCGCCAGGATCGCCTCGCGGTGGTCGGGGCTCGCATACCCCTTGTTGCGCGCCCAGTGGTACGCGGGCTGCTCGTCGTGCAGGCCGGTCATCACGGCGTCGCGCGCGACCTTCGCGATGACGGATGCCGCGGCGGCGCTCGCGCAGTCGCGGTCGGCCTTGACGACAGGGCGCACCGTCAGGCCCGCCGCCCCCGCGGGCGTGATGTAGTCGTGGTTGCCGTCGAGCACCACGATCGCCGCCTCGGGCACGACACCGTGGGCCCGCAGGTCTGCGATCGCCCTGATCGCGGCCAGCCCGAGCGCGCGCATGATGCCGACCTCGTCGATCTCCCGCGCCGATGCCCAGCCCACGGCGCTCGCCTGCACCCACGACGCCGCGCGAGCGGCGACATCCTCCCGCTTCGACTCGGGCACGAGCTTGGAGTCGCGCAGTCCGCTCGGGATGCGGCGGCGCGCGCCGCGCGCGTCGACGACGGCCGCTCCGACGGCCACTGGCCCGGCGAGCGCGCCGCGGCCCACCTCGTCCAGCGCGATCACGATCGGCCGCTCGCGCAGCAGTCTCCGCTCGAGCGTGAGGCGAGGCTCGACGACCGTCACGGCGACGGCACGCCTGAGAACGCGTCGTGGTGGCCGTCGATGAGGCCGAAGCGGCTGAACGGCCACGTGATGAGGAAGGCGCGCCCCACGACGTTGTCCAGCGGCACGAACCCCTTGCCGGGCTGGTCCTGGTTGTACCGCGAGTCCTTGGACGAGTAACGGTTGTCGCCGAGGACCCACAGCGACCCCTCGGGCACCGTGATGTCGAACTCCAGCGTGGAGGCCGCCGATTCGCCGGAGGGCACCTCGATGTACGACAACTCGTCGATCGGTGTGTCGTTCACAGTGAGCTGGCCGATCCCGTTGCAGCACACCACGTGGTCGCCGGGAAGCCCGATGATCCGCTTCACCAAGTGGTCGTCGCTGTCGGGCGCGGACAAGCCGACCAGCGACAGCACCCAGTCGACGCCCTGCACGATCGCCGGGCGTGTGTCCTCCGCCGCGGGCGGGAGCCATCCGCCGGGATCGCGGAAGACGACCACGTCGCCGCGCGAGTATCCGCCAAAGCGTGGCGTGATCTCATCGACCAGGATGCGGTCCTGGATCTCGAGGGTGTGCTCCATCGACCCGGACGGGATGTAGAAGGAGCGGACCAGGAACGTCTTGATGAGAAACGACGCCACGAGGGCAATCAGCACGATCACGACGATGTCGCGCAAGAACGCCCAGCCGACGCGCTTGCCCTTGCCGTCGCCACCGGAAGACGCGGGCGGGTCGATCGCCGCCGTGCTGTCGGTCGTCATGTGATCCTTTTGGTCGGCCGCTCGGGCCACACCCACAAGCGTCGCACATCGACGGGTGGGAAAACGGTGAACACCCCGCCGCGCCGCGGCGGGGTGCACCAGGAGCGCGTCAGATTTAGCGCTTCTCCTTGATCTTGGCCTTCTTGCCGCGCAGCGCGCGCAGGTAATAGAGCTTCGCGCGGCGCACGTCGCCGCGGGTGACGACCTCGATGTGGTCGATCGACGGGCTGTGCACCGGGAAGGTGCGCTCCACGCCGACCTGGAAGCTGATCTTGCGGACGGTGAACGTCTCGCGCACGCCGTCGCCCGAGCGGCCGATGACGACGCCCTGGAAGACCTGGATGCGGGACCGGTTGCCCTCGGTGATGTTGACGTGCACCTTCACGGTGTCGCCCGGGGCGAAGGAGGGGATGTCGTCGCGAAGCGATGCCGCGTCGACCGCGTCGAGGATCTGCATGATCTTCTCTTCCTGCGGCCGCCACAGGTCGGCCACGTACGGTGATGTCAGGATGTCGTGCGCGTGGCGCGGATCTCAGATCTCGCGGCCGGCTCCCCTGAGGCAGAGCATTTCAGGCACAAGCATCCATTCTGCCATGCGGGCGGCCGCCCGCCAAAACGGCGTGGCTCAGGAGCCCGGCGTCCGCTCGGTGATGACGATCACGTCGGGGTCGGCAGGTTGGCGCGGCGGCGGGCCGTCCGGCGGCAGGTATGCCATGCCGCCGGCCGCTCGCAGCACGACCGGCCGCGCCTCGCGCAGCATCTCCCACAGCAGCAGCCAGAACAGGCCGAGCCCCACGACGATCGCCGCGATGAACAACGGCAGCCACGACGCCGGCGAGAAAAAGCCCAGCGCGATCGTGAGGCTGTGCCACACGGCGAAGCCCGCGACATCCCACCACGACACCGCGCGGCTCGCCCGCACGGTCCCCCGCGCGCGCACGAGCAGCGTGAACACGAGCTGGCCGACGAACACGGACGGGATGGCGATGAACAGCATCCACAGGAACCCCCAGCCGCTGGCGTTGAAGGCGATCCAGCCGACGAACAGCCACAGCGGCAGCAGGAGCGCCGCAGGGAACAGCCATCCAAAGAACGCGCGCCGCAACCACATGTGCTGATCGTACGCCGGTCAGACAGAATGGAGCCATGATCGAACTTCGCACGCCCGTCGAGATCGAGGCGATGCGGCCGGCCGGACGATTCGTCGCCGAGACGCTGGCGACGCTGCGCGACGAGACGGCCGTGGGAACGAACCTGCTGGCGATCGACCGGCGGGCGCACGAGCTCATCCGCGCAGCCGGCGCGCAGTCGTGCTACATCGACTACCACCCCTCATTCGGGGCGATGCCGTTCGGCAAGGTGATCTGCACGTCGGTCAACGACGCCGTGCTGCACGGGCTCCCGTTCGACTACGCCCTCAAGGACGGCGACCTGGTCACCCTCGACTTCGCGGTGTCGGTCGACGGCTGGGTGGCCGACTCCGCGGTCTCGTTCGTCGTCGGAACCCCGCGCGACGAAGACCTCCGCATCATCGACACGACCGAGCGCGCGCTCGCCGCGGCCATCGCGGCCGCAACGATCGGCAACCGCATCGGCGACATCTCGCACGCGATCGCGGGGGTCGCCCACGGCGACGGCTACTCGATCAACACCGACTTCGGCGGCCACGGCGTCGGCCGCGAGATGCACGGCGACCCCCACGTGCCGAACGACGGCAAGCCCGGGCGCGGCTTTCCGCTGCGCGCCGGGCTTGTCATCGCGATCGAGCCCTGGTTCCTGCAGACCACCGACAAGCTCGTGACGGACCCGGATGGCTGGACGCTCCGCAGCCTCGACGGCTCGCGCGGCGCCCACTCCGAGCACACGATCGCGATCACCGAGGAAGGACCGGTGGTGCTCACCGACCGGTCCTTCCTCGGCGTGGACTGAGCCGTCAGCGCTCAGTCGTCGTAGCCGTAGCGGTCTTCCCAGCGCTCCTCGACCCGCTCGGAGACGCTGCCCTGGGCGACGATGTCTCTGCCCGCGCCGCCGCGCACGCGGTCGGGCGCGCTGCCGCCCTCGACGAGGTCGTGGCCGTCCTGCCCGCTCAGCTTGTCGCCGCCCGACTCGCCCTCGAGGTGGTCGTTGCCGGAGCCGCCGTAGACGCGGTCGTTGCCGCGGTCGCCATCGACGACATCGTGGCCAGTGCCGGCGCTGACCCAGTCGTTTCCGGAGTCGCCGTCGATCTCGTCGTGGCCGGAGCTGCCGTACACGCGGTCGTTGCCGGAGCCGCCGTCGATCTCGTCGTTGCCGATGCCGCCGTAGATGCGGTCGTTGCCCGCGCCACCCTCGATCTCGTCGGCGCCCGCGCGGCCGCAGATCAGGTCGTTGCCGCCGCGGCCGTCGATCTCGTCGTTGCCGCCGAGGCCGACGATGACGTCGCGACCGGCGGTTCCGACGATCCGGTCCGCCCCGTCGGTGCCGACGATGGTGGCCGTCTGGCCGTGGCACGTGTGAGTGGCTGCGTGCGCGGGGGCCGCCGCGACGAGGCCGAAGCCGCCCGCGAGCAGCCCGGCGATGCCTGCTCCCGCCAGCCGGCGGGTGATGTTAGCGCGCATAAGTGAAGTCCTGTTCGCTCTGGAGCGGCCGATTGCCGCCCGCTGCGTCCATTCAGCCAGGCGCGAGTATGGCGCGTGTGAGCCGGGTGTGAGAGAGCTCTTACCCGGCTCGCTCACTCCCCCGTTCCGGCGCCGACCACGTGCACCCGCACGTTGTTGGTCGAGCCGGCGATCCCCGGGGGCGCTCCCGCCGTCACCACGACCTTGTCCCCCGGCTGGGCGCGGCCAGACGCGAGCAGCGTGTCGTCCATGAGCGCCATCAGATCGTCGGTGGTGTGGGCGCGGGGCACGAGGAACGTCTCGACGCCCCACAGCAGCGAGCTGCGCGAGCGCGTGCCGGCCATGTCGGTGAAGGCGAGGATCGGAACACTGTTGCGCAGCCGCGACAGCCGCCGCGCCGAGTCGCCCGACGCGCTGAACACGCAGAGGTACTTCGCCCCGACGAATTCCGCGATGTTCACAGCCGCGAGGGTGATCACGCCGCCCTGCGTGTGCGGGCGGGTCCCGAGCGGCGGGATGCGGGAGAGCCCGTGCTCCTCGGTGGACTCCACGATCCGCGCCATCGTCTGCACAACGAGCACCGGGTGCGCTCCGACACTCGTCTCGCCCGACAGCATGACGGCGTCCGCGCCGTCGAGGACGGCGTTGGCGACATCCGACGTCTCCGCGCGCGTGGGCACCGGGTGCTCGATCATCGACTCCAGCATCTGCGTCGCCACGATGACCGGCTTCGCCCACCGGCGCGCCAGCTCGATCGCCCGCTTCTGCACGAGGGGCACGGCATCCAGCGGCAGCTCGACGCCGAGGTCGCCGCGAGCGACCATCACACCGTCGAACGCGTCGATGATCTCCTGGAGGTGGTCCACCGCCTCGGGCTTTTCGATCTTGGCGATGATCGGGATGCGGATGCCTTCCTCCGCCATGATGACGCGCGCCCGCTGCACGTCCTTTGCCGAGCGCACGAACGACAGCGCGATCATGTCGGCGCCAAGCCGCAGCGCCCAGCGCAGGTCGACTTCGTCCTTCTCGCTCATCGCCGCGGCGCTGACGGCCACGCCGGGGAGGTTCAGGCCCTTGTTGTTCGACACCTTGCCGCCGACCACGACCTCGGTGCGCACGCGCACTCCGTCGGTGTCGAGCACACGCAGGCGAACCCGCCCGTCGTCGACGAGGATCGTGTCACCCTCGACGACGTCCTTCGCCAGCTGTGGGAACGTCGTGCCGACCAGCTCTTTCGTGCCGGCCACGTCTTCCGTCGTGATCGTGAAGACGTCGCCGGCCTCCAGCGTGTGCGGTCCATCGGCGAACCGCCCCAGGCGGATCTTCGGGCCCTGCAGGTCGACGAGGACGCCCACCCCTCGGCCTGTCGAGTCGCTCGCCCGGCGCACGTGGGCATATGTCTGCTCGTGCACGTCGTGCTCGCCATGGCTGAGGTTCAGCCGGGCAACGTCGAGCCCGGCGCGGACCAACTCCTCGACGACTTCGTACTCGGCAGTGGCCGGACCCAGGGTGGCGACAATCTTCGCGCGGCGCATAGGCATCCCTTCGCTGGAACGTTGCGACTACTCTGGCACGTCTTGGCCTTCGACGCGTGCCTGATCTCCCAGCAGGTCGGGCCGGCGCGCCCGCGTGCGTGCGATCTGCTGCTCGCGGCGCCACCGTGCGACCGCCCCGTGGTTGCCGCTGAGCAAGACGGGCGGGGCCTCGCGTCCTCGCCACACGGCGGGCTTGGTGTACGACGGGTACTCGAGCAGGCCGTCCTCGTGCGACTCCTCGACGAGGCTCTCCGGGTTGCCGACGACGCCGGGCACGAGGCGGCCGATTGCCTCGATCATCGCCATGGCGGCGACCTCGCCCCCGTTGAGCACGTAGTCGCCCAGGCTCACCAGCCGCACGTCGCCGAGCGTGGCCGCGTAGTCGAACACACGCTCGTCGATGCCCTCGTAGCGGCCGCAGCCGAACACGAGGTGGGATGCCGCGGACAGCTCCCGCGCCATCGCCTGCGTGAACGGCTGCCCCGCGGGCGACGGGAACACGATGACCGGGCGGTCCCCGACCCCTGAGCCTGGCGCGCCGTTCCCTGAGCCTGGCGCGTCGTTCCCTGAGCCTGTCGAAGGGCGGGCGAGCGCGTCCAGCGCCTGGCCCCACGGCTCCGGCTTCATGACCATCCCCGCACCTCCCCCGTACGGGGTGTCGTCCACCGTGCGGTGGCGATCGCGGGTCCACTCGCGCAGGTCGTGCACACGTACGTCCAGCAGTCCGGCGCCGCGCGCCCGGCCCAACAGCGACACTTCCAGCACGTCGAAGAACGAGGGGAAGATCGTCACGACGTCGATGCGCACGTCAGTCCCCCGTGGGTCCCTGGTCGTCGGGGGCGTCCTCGAACAGCCCCGCCGGCGGGGTCACCACGACGCGGCCGGCGGCGATGTCGACCTCGGGCACGATCGCAGCCACGAACGGCACGAGCACGTCGCGGTCGTCCTGCGCCGTGCGGACGACGAGCAGGTCCTGCGCCGGGAGGTGGTCCACCCGCACGACGCGGCCGACGGTCGCGCCGTCGCGCACCACGTCGAGGCCGACCAGCTGGTGGTCGTACCACGCGTTGTCCTCGACGGCGTCGGCCGCGGCATCCTGATCGATCCACAGGATCGCACGCACGACGCTCTCGGCGGCCGTGCGGTCGTCGACCCCTTCGAAGAAGACGACAGGATGGCTGTTCATCCACTTGAACTCGCGCACCGTCAGCGTCTTGCCGTGCCACGGCGAGGTCTCGGGCACCTGCAGGGTGAACACCGCGCCCGGCACGAACCGGCCATCCGGGTCGTCGGTGTACAGCTCGAGCTTGAGCGCGCCCTTGAGGCCGTGGGCCTTCACGAGCCGCCCGACGCGCAGCTGCGTCTTGGCCTCGCCCGGCTGCGACCGCGTCTTCGGTTTCGGCACGTCAGTCGTCTGCGACGTCGACGCGAACGCGCCGCCCGTCGGCGAGAGCCGACACGAGCGTGCGAAGGGCCTTGGCCGTGCGTCCGCCGCGCCCGATCACACGCCCTCGGTCGTCGGGGTGCACGCGCACCTCGATCACCTCGCCGCGGGGCGAGGTCGACGAGTGGATGCGCACATCGTCGGGGTGATCCACGATCCCCTTGACGAGATGCTCGACAGCGGCGGAAAGCAACGGCTTACTCGGCGGCGGCGTCGGCCGGGGCCTCGTCGGCCTCGGCGGCGGGCTGCTCGACGGCAGGCTTGTCCGCCTTCGGCTTGATGACCGACTTCTTCGCGTCGTCGGCCTGGAACTCGGCCTTGGACTCGGCGGTGCGCACTGTGGAGACCGCGTTCGGGTCGCCCGTGAAGCGACCCCAGTCGCCGGTCAGCTTGAGGATGGCGAGCACCTGCTCGCTCGGCTGGGCTCCGACGCCGAGCCAGTACTGCGCGCGGTCCGAGTCGACCTCGATGAACGAGGGCTCCTCGGTGGGGTGGTACTTGCCGATCTCCTCGATGACGCGCCCGTCGCGCTTGGTGCGCGAGTCGGCCACGACGATGCGGTAGTACGGCGCGCGGACCTTGCCCAGGCGCTTGAGACGGATCTTTACAGCCACGATTCTCCTGAAAGTGTGGAAGGCGGGTGAGGTCGCCTGGAGCGTGGGGTGCACACCCGGCGGAAGCTCTGGAGTGGACGGGAACCGGATAGAGGGTCGAGTCACCGCGTCCGACCCACAAGTATTTCACATCGAAACGGCCGTCGCGAACACCTCGGGCAGATGTCGACACGGGTCGCGATCGTCGCGAACGCCTTCGGCCAGTGCGAGACTGTGCGAATGACAGTGCCGTTCGCCGAGTCCGCCCGCTCCACCGTGGGGCTCGAGTGGGAGTTGATGCTCGCCGACGGCGAGACAGGCGACCTGGTGCCCCGCGCCACGGAGATCCTCGCCGCGCTGGAGGGCGCCTCGGACTCCGAGCGCTACACCGTGACCGGCGAACTCCTCACGAACACGGTCGAGGTCACCAGCGGCGTCGGGGCGACGATCACCGAAGCCGTCGACGACATCGTCGACGCGATCGGCGCGGTCCGGCGCATCGGCGACCCCGCCCAGATCGAGCTGCTGTGCGCGGGCAGCCACCCGTTCGCGCAGTGGTACGACCAGCGGGTGACCGACAAGAGCCGGTACCACCAGCTCATCGAGCGCACGCAGTGGTGGGGGCGCAACATGATGATCTGGGGCATCCACGTGCACGTCGGCATCGAGGACGTGCGCAAGGTCTTCCCGATCATCAACGCTCTGTCGGTCTACCTCCCGCACTTGCAGGGGCTGTCCGCGTCCAGCCCGTTCTGGGCCGGAGAGCGCACCGGGTACGCCTCCAATCGCGCGCTCGTCTTCCAGCAGCTTCCCACGGCGGGGCTGCCGTGGCCGCTGGCGGACTGGGACCAGTACGAGCGCTATCTCGACGACATGATCCGCACGGGTGTCATGGCCGACGCGACGGAAGTGCGCTGGGACATCCGTCCCGCGCCCCGATGGGGCACGATCGAGGTGCGCGCGTGCGACGGGATGTCGACCCTCCCCGAGCTCGCCGCCGTCGCCGCCTTCACGCAGTCGCTCGTGGAGCACTTCTCGCGCGAGCTCGACGACGGCAAGACCCTGCCGACGATCCAGCCGTGGTTCATCCGCGAGAACAAGTGGCGGGCCGCTCGCTACGGCCTGGACGCCGAGGTCATCGTGGACGACACCGGCCGCGAGGTGCCCGTGCGGGAACACCTCGTCGAGACCATGGAAAAGCTCCACCCCGTCGCTGTCGATCTGGGCTGCGCCCTCGAGTTCTCCGGAGTGAAGACGATCCTCCGCGACGGCGCCAGCTACGCTCGCCAGCTCTACGTCGCCGACGCCGCGGACGGCGACCTGCGCGAAGTGGTCATGCACCTCATCCGCGAGTTCCGCGCCGGCCCCACGCTGCGCGACCACTTGGCGTCGCTGACCGGCTGAGCCGGCGCCTCACGGCGCGGGCGGCGTCCACGTGGAGAGCCCGTGCTCGGTCTTCTGCCAGTAGTGCGGCTTCGTGATGAGCTCCCACAGCGCCTGGTACGAGGCAGCGGAGTGCAGCAGCCAGTAGACCGGATTCAGCACGGCCCACCACACGAGCCAGAACGCGCCGCGCTTGTACGGCCCCATCATGTTCAGGTACACCATGAGGCCGTTGCCGACCAGGAAGTTCAACAGGCACAGCCACAGCACGCCCACCGGGAACACGGACGACAGGTCGGTCAGCGGCACCACGATCGAGGCGATCGTCAGTGCGGTGAACGGGATGACCCCGAGGAAGGTCAGCGGAGTGCCGCCGATGAGGAGGGCGAAGGCGGCGAACCGGCGCGCGCCGATCGTGCGGATCAGCCGCAGCGGCCGACGCGCGTGCACGAGCGCGGTCTGCATGTACCCCTTGATCCACCGGCTGCGCTGGCCGATGAAGATGCCCATCCGGCTCGTCGCCTCCTCCATCGTCGTCGAGCCCACGACCCCGACGCGGTAGCCGAGGGCGCTCGCGCGGATTCCGAGGTCGGCATCCTCGGTGACATTGTGCGGATCCCAGCCGCCGAGCTCGCGCAGCGCGGAGGTGCGGAAGTGATTGGACGTCCCGCCGAGGGGAATGGGCAGGTCGGCGACATCGAGCCCCGCCAGCATGTAGTCGAACCAGTAGCTGTACTCGAGCGCGAACATCCGCGTGAGCACGTTCTCGCGGGCGTTGAAGTAGTTCAAGGCCGCCTGCATCACCACCGTCGACGACCCGGCGCGCGTGAAGGCGATGACGGTCTTCTTGAGCTGGTCGGGCTCGGGCGCGTCCTCCGCGTCGTAGATCACGAGGTAGTCGCCGCGCGCGAGGCGCAGTCCCGCGTTGCACGCGCGTGGCTTGGTTTGCGGAGACCCTTTGGGCACGGTCAGCACGATGAAGTTCTCGGGCGGCTCGGACGCCGCGATGGCCTCCCGCGTCTCGTCGTCCTCCTCCTCGACGAGGATGATCACCTCGAGCTTGTCGACCGGGTAGTCGAGGCGACCGAGGTTCTCCACGAGCCTGCCGACGATGCGCGCCTCGCGGAACACCGGGACGAGCACCGTGTAGATCGGCAGCTCGTCGTCGTCGAGCTCGGCGATTTCGTCGGCCGTGACGCGGTCGACGAGGTCGTATCTCGAGCCGCGGAGCGCGACGGTGAACTTGAACAGCGTGCTGGCCAGGAACACGACGCTCGAGATGGCCACGAGCGCGATCAGGCACGCCAATGGCCACAGCACCGCTGCCGCGGCGATGGCGATCAGAATGAGGATGCCGACGGCCTTCTGCCCGCGCGAGAGCACCGTCTTCGCCGACAGCAGGGGGTCGCGGCGGTGCAGGCCGTCCCCCGCCTCGTCGGCGACCTCGCTCCCGAACGCGCTCATGTAGGCGTCCACGAAGCGAGCCCGAGGCATCCGCTCCTCCCGCACGCGCGCGCCCAGAAGTTGCTCCAGCTCGACGCGGCGGTTCGCCGTCAGCCCGCCGCTGGTGGCCACGACCACGGCGTCGCCGTCGTGTGCCACCGGCATCCATCCCTCGCGGGCGTACCGCTCGCGCAGCTGGGGATCGAGCAGCGCGCGGTCGGGAACGAGGGCGCCTCCGCCGATCACGAGATGCCGCCCGCAAACACGCCGAGCCAGGTGTGGATCGCCTGCAAGTGCAACGAGCTCGTCCACCCGGCGACCCACAGCAGCAGCGAAGTCGCAATCACGAGCGCCGCGTGGCCACGCGTGGTCGCGGTGGGGACGACAGCGACGGCGAGCAGCATCATCATCACGAAGTTGTTCCCCGCGGTGCCGGGCGGGGTGAGGCCGACGATGAAGGCGAGCCCGGTCATCCCCGTCAGCAGCGCCGCCACGAGCCCGACGCCGGTGTGCCGGAGCACGATCGCGGTCGCGAGCATGAGCAGGGTCGGCGCGAAATACAGCAGCCCTTCGGGCATCATGAGCACGGCCTGCGCGTACTCCTGCGCGCGCTGCGGATCCCACTCGAGGGTGCCGCGGATCATGCCCAACGGCCCGCCGCCAAAGGCCATGCCGAGCAGCGACAGTGCGCCCAGCAACGCCAGCGTGGGGAAGACGACGACGACGGCGTTCGCGAGGCGGGCGCCTGGTCGGGATTGGATGATCAGCGCCCCGGTGGCCGCCGCGATGAGCGCCGTGAACAGGCCGGTCGAGTCGGAGAACGCGGAGCACGCGAACAGGATGCCGGCGCGGAAGCCGGCCTGCGTGTTGGCGTACGTGACGAATCGCACGAGGTCGAGCATGCCGAGGCCGAAGAACATCAGGCCGAGCGCCGCTTCGAGGTTGGTCGTGACGAGGTAGGCGAAGGCGGGGGTGGCCGCGAGCGTCACGGCGAACACGGCGCGGATCGGCGCCGCGAAGTGCTTGCGCTTCATCGACTGCAGCACGAGTTGGAGCGTCAGCCCGGCCACGAACGATCCGGCCAGGCCGAGCCCCAGCGCGCCGCCGGGAACGATGATCGCCACGATACTGGCGATCGGCGGGTACAACTCGGAGACGACGGAGACGCCCGGAGTGCCCCACACGATCGAGTCCACACGGGCTGACAGCGCGGCATTGGCCGTGCCCGTCCAGTCGTGGCGCGACACCGCGTCGTACGCCAGCGCGATCGCCGCGAAGGGCAGCGCCATGAGCAGTCGTGCTGCCCAGCGCGCGGAAGCCCGCCGCGGATACTTGTCGATGTGGCCCGTGCGGCTCTCGACGAATTTGGGCGCGTCTCGATCGTGGATCGCGCTAAGCGTCACCTGTCATCGGCCTGCATTCCCCCCGTAGCCCCGCGGTCCCCACGACGCATCCAGACTAGCCGACGTGCCAGCCGCGTCATCGATTGCCGAGCATCTTCTGCAGCTCGGCGAGATCGGTCTCGCTCGGCGGTGCCGCCGGTCCTGCGCCGAGGCCGAATCCCGACCCGGTGGGCGCGGCCGCCGCTTGCGCCGCCAGCCCCGCGTTCTCCGCGGCGCGCTTGGCGGGGTTTCCCGAGCGCGAACCGCCTCGGCTCTTGTGCTTGTTGCCGCGCTTGCTCGAGGCGCCGGGCTTGCCTGCGGGCCCCATGCCGGGAATGTTCGGCACTCCGCCGCGAGCCACGGTCTTCATCATCTTCGACGCCTGCTCGAAGCGCTGCATGAGCTGGTTGACGTCGGTGACCGTCATGCCGGAGCCGCGCGCGATGCGCAGTCGCCGCGAGCCGTTGAGCAGCTTCGGATTGCGGCGCTCTGCCGGCGTCATCGAGCGCACGATGGCCTCGGTGCGGTCGAGCTCGCGCTCGTCGATGTCGTCGATCTGCTGCTTCATCTGACCCATGCCCGGCAGCATCCCGAGCATCTTCTTCATCGAGCCCATCTTGCGCAGCTGCTGCAGCTGGTCGAGGAAGTCCTCGAGCGTGAACTGTTCGTTGGCGAGCTTCTCGGCGACCTTGAGCGCCTCGGCCTCGTCGAACGCGGCCTGCGCCTGCTCGATGAGGGTGAGGATGTCGCCGAGGTCGAGGATGCGGCTGGCCATGCGGTCGGGGTGGAACGCTTCGAGGTCGTCCAGCCCCTCGCCCGTGGACGCGTAGATGATGGGCCGACCCGTGACGGACGCCACCGACAGCGCCGCGCCGCCGCGTGCGTCGCCATCGAGCTTGCTGAGCACGACGCCGGTGAAATCGACACCGTCCTGGAACGCCTTCGCGGTGTTCACGGCGTCTTGGCCGATCATCGCGTCGATGACGAAGAGGACCTCGTCCGGCTCGGTCGCGCGGCGGATGTCGGAGGCCTGCTTCATCAGCTCGGCGTCGACGCCGAGCCGGCCCGCGGTGTCGATGATGACCACGTCGTGCTGCTGCCGGCGGGCGGCCTCGACGCCGTCGCGGGCGACCTGCACGGGGTTGCCGACGCCGTTGCCGGGCTGCGGGGCGTAGATCGCGGCTCCGGCCTGCTGCGCGACGACCTGCAGTTGGTTCACCGCGTTCGGCCGCTGCAGGTCGCACGCGACCAGCAGCGGCGTGTGTCCGTCCTTCTCGAGCTGCTTGGCCAGCTTTCCGGCGAAGGTCGTCTTTCCGGAGCCCTGCAGGCCGGCAAGCATGATCACGGTGGGCGGGTTCTTCGCGAACTGCAGGCGGCGCTGCTGGCCGCCGAGGATCGCGACGAGCTCCTCGTTGACGATCTGGACGACTTGCTGGGCCGGATTCAGGGCGCGGTTCACCTCGTCGCCGAGGGCGCGCTCGCGCACTTTCGCGGTGAACTCCTTGACGACCGGCAGCGCGACGTCCGCGTCCAGCAGCGCCCGGCGGATCTCGCGAACCGTGCCGTCGACGTCGGCGGGCGTGAGCTTGCCCTTCGTGCGGAGATTGCGAAAGGTCTCGGTGAGCCGGTCGGAGAGGGTGCCGAAAGTCGCCATGATGCCAGCGATTCTACGGGAGCCCGCTCAGCGGCGAGCCGAACGTCGGAGCATGGGCCCGTTGTCGGAGGATCCGGCGCGGATCCTCCGACATTCGCGCGATTCTCCGACATTCATGGCCTGTCCGACCCGCGGTCGGGTCCGAAAGCCGCATCGAGGGCCTCGTCCAGCGTCGACGCCAGCGCGGTGCGCCCGGGTCCGGCATCCGCCCACGACCACACCGCCGCCAGCACCGCGCCGGCAGCGCCCGCCCCGCGCACGTCCGCGGCGATCGGCGGCGCGCCCTCGCGTCGCGCGC
>NZ_JASGEC010000055.1:0-14812 GCF_047606685.1 Microbacterium sp. | reverse complement strand
TGCGCAAGCTGCCCGAGCCCGCGGCCGCCGGAGCGCCGGCCGCCGCGGCCGCCCGCCCCGTCGCCAAGCAAGCCAAGCCGTCCAAGCCAGGCGGGAAGGCGACGACCGACACCGTTTCGCGCATCGTGGTCACGTCCGGCCCGAAGGCCGGCATGGAGCTGCCGCTCGGCGCCGAGCCCCTCACGATCGGGCGCTCGAGCGAGGCGGGGCTCGTCATCCGCGACGACTACACGTCCACGCAGCACGCGCGACTGCTGCTGTGGGGCGACCAGTGGATGCTGCAAGACCTCGACTCCACCAACGGCACCTGGCACAACGGCCAGCGCGTGAGCTCGCCAGTGCCGGTGGCTGTCGGCGCGCCCATCAAGGTGGGCGCCACGACGTTCGAGCTGCGGAAGTAGCACTCGACGCATGGTCTTCGAGGGCTCGAGCGCCGCGATCTCGCACACCGGCAAGGTCCGCTCCAACAACCAGGACTCCGGCTACGCCGGCTCCAACCTGTTCGTCGTCGCCGACGGCATGGGCGGCCACGCCGGCGGCGACGTCGCGTCGAGCCTTGCCGTCTCGCGCCTGCAGAGCCTCGACCACCCCTTCGAGTCGACTGCCGACGCCGAGCACTCCCTGCAAGACGCGATCACCGATGCCGCGGCCGACCTCATCGACATGGTCGCCGCGCGGCCCGAGCTGGCCGGCATGGGCACGACGGTGTCGGCCCTGATCATGGTCGACGACTACGCGGTCATCGCGCACATCGGCGACTCGCGCATCTACCTGTACCGCGACAAGACCCTCACCCAGATCACGACAGACCACACGTTCGTGCAGCGCCTCGTCGAGTCCGGCCGCATCACGCCGGAGGAGGCGCGCTACCACCCCCGCCGGTCGGTGCTGATGCGCGTGCTCGGCGACATGAGCGCCGACCCCGAAGTCGACACGTTCATCATGCCGACGCAGCCCGGCGACCGCTGGCTGTTGTGCTCGGACGGACTGAGCGGCGTCGTCGACGACGCGCACACCGCGAAGGCGCTGCGCCTCGGGGCGGCGCCAGGGCGCACCGCCGACAACCTGCTCAAGCAAGCGCTCGACAACGGCGCGCCCGACAACGTGACGATCGTCCTGGTCGACGTGGGCGGGCAGCATCCCGTCTTCTCCGGCACGCCCACGATCGTCGGCTCGGCCTCGCACCCGGCCGGCATCGCGGTGCCGACCGCGCGGCGCCCGGGGCGCAGCGGCTGGCTGCACCCCAGCCGCCAAGCGGCGAACGAGCCGACCCACTTCGAGCCGTCGCAAGGGTTCCTCGAGGAGCTCATCGAGGAGGACCACCGGCGCGCCCGCCGGCGCCGCTTCGGTTGGATCATCGGGCTGCTGCTCGCGCTCGCGCTCTTGGTCGGCGGGGCGTTCGCCGCCTACAGCTGGACCCAGACCCGCTTCTTCGTGGGCGCCGACGACGACTCCGTCGTCGTCTACCGCGGCATCCAGCAGAGCATCGGCCCGTTCTCGCTGGCCACCGTCTATGAAGACACCGACGTGCTGCTGGCCGACCTGTCTCAGTTCGAGCGCCAGGCCATCGAGGAGACGATCACCGCTGGCTCGCTCGAAGACGCCCTGGCCATTGTCGACCGCCTGCGCCAGGGGGAGGCGTGATGGCCGCCGAGCTGTCGACCGACACCGCGGTCGTGCGCGCCCTCAAGGGGATCCGGATGCCGCAGAAGCAGCGCAATCGCGAGCTCGCCCTGCTCGTGTTCGCGCTGATCATCAACGGCGCCGCCGTCGCCCTTGTGCAACTGGGCGCGACCGGCATCCTGGATCCGAAGTTCCTCATCTACTGCGGGGGCCCGGCCGCCCTCGCGGTCGCCCTGCACATCCTGCTGCGCCTGCGCGCTCCCCAAGCCGACCCGTTCGTGCTGCCCGTCGCGACGCTGCTCACGGGGCTGGGCATCGCGATGATCTACCGCATCGACGTGCACTTCGGCGCGCACGGGTGGGCAGCCTACTCGACCCGCCAGCTCGCGTGGCTGCTCATCGCCCTGGTCGGCGCGATCCTCGTCGTCTTCTTCCTGAAGAACTACCGCGTGCTGTTCCGGTACACGTACATCTCCGGGCTCGTCGGCCTTGTGCTGCTGGTCTTGCCGATCGTCCCTGGGCTGGGCACGAACGCAAACGCCGACGTATGGGTCTCGCTCGGCATCTTCTCGTTCCAGCCCGGCGAGCTGGCCAAAATCGCGCTCGCGATCTTCTTCGCCGGCTACCTCGTGCGCACGCGCGAGAGCCTCGCCTCGACCGGGACGCGCTTGCTCGGCTTCACCTTCCCGCGCGCGCGGGAGTTCGGCCCGCTGCTGGTGATCTGGCTCGTCTCGATGGGCATCATCGTCATGCAGCGCGACCTCGGCACCGGCCTTCTGCTGTTCGGCATGTTCGTCTCGATGCTCTACGTCGCGACCGGCAAGACCGGGTGGGTGCTCATCGGCGTGGTCCTCGCCGCCAGCGGCGCCTTCCTGGCCTCTCGCGTGCTGCCGTACGTCGGCGCGCGCTTCCAGAACTGGCTCGACCCGTTCAACCCGGACACGATCGACGGCGACAGCATGCAGATGGTCAGCGGCCTGTTCGGCCTGGCCCAGGGCGGGCTCGCCGGCACGGGGCTCGGGCAGGGCCGCCCGTGGCTCACGCCCGTCGCGCAGAGCGACTACATCATTCCGAGCCTCGGCGAGGAGCTCGGCCTGATCGGGCTGTTCGCCATCCTCGCCCTCTACATGGTCTTCACGAGCCGCGGCCTGCGCATCGGGCTCACCGGGCAGGACGACTTCGGCAAGCTGCTGGCCACGGGCCTGGCCGTCACGATCGCGCTGCAGGTGTTCATCATGGTCGGCGGCGTCACGCGCCTCATCCCGCTCACGGGCCTGGCGACCCCGTTCCTCGCAGCCGGCGGCTCGTCGCTGGTCGCGAACTGGATCATCGTCGCGATCCTGCTGCGGATCTCGGATGCCGTGCGCACCCGGCCGAGGGCGGTGATCGGATGACGAAGGAGCTCCGCCGGCTCAGCATCCTCCTGCTGTTCATGTTCATCGCGCTGTTCGCCTCGGTGAGCTGGATCCAGGTCATCGACGCCGGCACACTCGCGGCGAACCCCGCGAACAAGCGCACGCTGTACGACAGCTACGAGGTCCAGCGCGGCGGCATTGTCGCCAGTGGCACGCCGATCGCGACGTCGGTCGCCTCCGACGACGTGTACAGCTGGCAGCGCGAGTACACGGATGCCAAGATGTGGGCGCCGGTGACCGGCTACATCAATCCCGTCCTCAACTCCGCGACCGGCATCGAGCAGGCGATGAACGCGCCGTTGAGCGGCCTGGGCGGATCCCAGTTCTTCGCGCGCCTGGACCGCATCATCAGCGGCAAGCCTCCGCGCGGGTCGAACGTCGTGCTGAGCCTCGACCCCGACGTGCAGGAGGCGGCGTACGACGCCCTCGGCGACCTGCAGGGCGCCGTGGTCGCGATCGAGCCGTCCACGGGGCGCGTGCTCGCGATGGTGTCCACCCCGAGCTACAACACGAACGCGCTCGCCTCGCACGATGTGGAGGACGTGCAGGAGGCGTACGAGCGGCTTGAGGCGAGTTCGCGGCATCCCCTCTACAACCGCGCGATCGGCGGCGACATGAACCCGCCGGCATCCACTTTCAAGCTCATCGTGGCATCCGCCGCATTCGCGTCCGGGGAGTGGACGCCGGATTCGACGCTGCCCAACCCGGCGCGCTGGACGCTGCCCGACTCGACCTCGCAGATCTCGAACTCGGATGGCGGCACGTGCGGATCGGGCGACGAGGTCTCGATCGCGACCGCGCTGCGGCTCAGCTGCAACATCCCGTTCGCGCAGCTCGCGGTCAAGCTCGGCGACGAGGCGATCCGCGCGCAGGCGGAGAAGTACGGATTCAACACCACCTTCACGATGCCGCTCGAGTCGACCCCCTCGTACTACCCGCCCACGCTCGACGACGCGCGCACCGCGCTGTCGGGCTTCGGGCAGGGCGACGTGCGCGCCACACCGCTGCAGATGGCGATGGTCTCGGCGGGCATCGCCAACGGCGGCGTCGTGATGAACCCGATGATGGTCGACCGCGTGGTCGGCACAGACCTGTCGGTGCAGCAGCAGTTCGAGCCGACCGAGTTCAACACCGCGCTGACACCAGACCTGGCGGCGACGATGACCGAGCTGATGGTCGCCAATGTCAGTGACGGCGCCGCCAGCGGTGCAAGAATAGACGGTGTCGACGTTGCCGGTAAGACCGGCACCGGCGAGAACGGAGACACCGCCCCCTACACCCTGTGGTTCACCGGGTTCGCGCCCGCAGACAATCCCCAGGTTGCGGTGGCCGTGGTCGTGGAGGATGGCGGAGGACAAGGCCAGTCGGGCTTCGGCAACACCATCGCCGCCCCGGTAGCAAAGAAAGTCATGGAGGCGGTGCTGAACAGATGAGGCCAACACAAGGCGTGTCTTTCGGCGGTCGCTACGAGCTGCAATCGCGGATCGCGGTCGGCGGCATGGGCGAGGTCTGGGAGGCGACCGACAACGTCATCGGTCGCACGGTTGCCATCAAGATCCTCAAAGACGAGTACATGGGCGATCCCGGGTTCCTCGAGCGGTTCCGCGCCGAGGCGCGCCATGCCGCGCTCGTCAACCACGAGGGCATCGCCAGCGTGTTCGACTACGGCGAGGAGAACGGCTCCGCGTTCCTCGTGATGGAGCTCGTGCCGGGGGAGGCGCTGTCGACGATCCTCGAGCGCGACGGCTCGCTGTCGGCCGACCGGACCCTCGACGTCGTCGCCCAGACCGCCTCCGCCCTGCAGTCGGCGCACGCCGCGGGCCTCGTGCACCGCGACATCAAGCCCGGCAACCTGCTCATCACGCCCGACGGCCGCGTCAAGATCACCGACTTCGGCATCGCCCGCATCGCCGACCAGGTGCCGCTCACGGCCACCGGCCAGGTGATGGGCACCGTGCAGTACTTGTCTCCCGAGCAGGCGTCCGGGCACCCGGCATCCCCGTCCACCGACACGTACTCGCTCGGCATTGTCGCGTACGAGTGCTTGGCCGGCAAGCGCCCGTTCACGGGCGAGTCGCAGGTCGCGATCGCGATGGCGCAGATCAACGAGCAGCCGCCGCCGCTGCCGGCCACCGTGCCGTCGCCGGTGCAGAACCTCGTCATGGCGATGATCGCCAAAAAGCCCGCCGACCGGCCGGCGTCGTCGGCGGCTGTCGCCCGCGCCGCCACCGCGCTGCGCCGTGGCGACGTCGCCGCCGCTGCCGCGGCCGTGCCGGCGGTCGCCACAGGCGATGTCACCGACGACGACGTGACGCAGCTGCTGGGCGCGGGGCTGGGCACCGAGAGCGCGACGCGGATCATGCCGGCCACGACCCCGACGGCGACGGCCACCGCGTCGAAGAAGAAGCGCAAGCGCAGCCCGTGGACGTGGCCGCTCGTCGCGCTCATCGTGCTGCTCGTGCTCGTGCTCGGCGGAACGCTGTGGGCACTGTTCGCGAATCAGGAGTCCAGCCCCGATCCGACAGCGTCCACGACGTCGTCGACCCCGACGCCATCCGCCTCGAGCACGGCGCCCGACGACCGCGTCGATGTCGGCGCGTTAGAACTCGTGGGCATGACCTGCGACGAGGCGCGGCAGCTGCTCGATGACGAAGGCCTCGTCGGCGAGTGCACCGAGGGCAACGCCGCCGAGACCGAGAGCGAGGTCGGCGTCGTGTACTCGGTCGACCAGCTCGGCAAGGTCGAGCCCGGCACCACCATCACGCTCACCGTGTTCGACGACATGGTCGCGATCGGGGCTCCGGAGAACGCGCCGACGGTCTCGGTGGCGGGCACGCTCGTGACCGAAGTCGAAGCCGACTCGACCGCGACCCTCAACTGGAGCAGCTTCACGTGCCCGTCGGGCACCGGTTCGGTCAGCGCGTACACCGTGACCCTCAAGCGCGCGCAGTTCACCGCCGACCAGTCCGGCGAACGCAACTTCGGGCCGGAAGACCTGCAGGCCGACATCCAGATCACCGGCGACGTCGGCTCGCGCGTGACCGCGACCTACACGGCCGAGTGCGGCGGACGCACATCCGACTCGTCGCCGACGATGGACGACGTGTTCATCATCGCGGCGACCGAGACGGACGACGGGGCCGACACCGAAGAGTGACCCCAGCCAAGGGTTCGCCCCGGCGCATCCGTTAGGCTGGCACAGTTCGAGCAAGGGGAGTTCCGTGACCGGTGAGCCGCGTGTGCTGTCTGGCCGCTATCGCGTTGACGAGCTCCTGGGCAGAGGCGGGATGGCGACCGTCTACCGCGGCTACGACCTCACCCTCGGCCGCACGGTAGCGATCAAGATCCTCAAACCCGAGCTCGCCCGCGACAGCGCGTTCCGCACGCGGTTCCGGCTCGAGGCGCAGGCCGCCTCGCGCATGGCGAACCCGACGATCGTGCGCGTGTACGACGCGGGCGAAGACACCGAGCGGGATGCGGATGGCTCGACGCACCCGGTGCCGTTCATCGTGATGGAGCTCGTCAACGGCGCCCTGCTCAAAGACGTGATCGGCGCGGGGCCCGTGCCGATCGAGGATGCCGTCCGGTACGTCGACGGCATCCTCGAAGCCCTCGAGTACTCGCATCGCGCGGGTGTCGTGCACCGCGACATCAAGCCGGGCAACATCATGGTCACCGACGCGCCGGGCGCGCCTGCCGGGTCGCGCGGCCAAGTCAAGGTGATGGACTTCGGCATCGCCCGCGCCGTCTCCGACTCGTCGTCGACAGTCGCCGAGACGACCGCGATCATCGGCACGGCGTCGTACTTCTCGCCCGAGCAGGCCAAGGGCGAGTCGGTCGACGCGCGCGCCGACATCTACTCCACGGGAGTCGTGCTCTACGAGCTGCTCACGGGCCGGCCGCCGTTCCGCGGCGAGTCGCCGGTCGCCGTGGCGTACCAGCACGTGAGCGAGACGCCCGTCGCGCCGTCCGAGGTCAACCCCGACGTGCCGCGGGCACTGGATGCCGTCGTGCTGCGCGCGCTCGCGAAGGACCCGTTCCAGCGCTATCAGGACGCCGCGCAGTTCCGCGAGGCTCTCGATGCCACCGTCGATGGCCGCGAGCCCACGAAGCGCCAGATCGGCGCGATCACGAGCGAGCTGTACGGTCCGAACCCGCGGCAGGCGGCAGAGACTGCGCGCACGCTGCGCCAGTTGAGCACTGACACCACGATGAAGCGCACGCAGACCGGGCCGCCGGTCGCGTGGATCTGGACGAGCGTGGCGCTCATCGCGGTGCTGCTGTTGTCGGTGGTGTACTTCGTCGTGATCATGCGTCCGGGAGGCGGCCTTCCCGCGGGGTCGAGGATCGTGCCGGATGTCACGGACCTGACGTACGAGAAGGCCGCCGAAAAGCTGATCGACGAGGATCTCGTCGCCTACCGCGTGGACCAGCCCGACGGCGAGGTCGAGGAGGGCCGCGTCATCCGCACCGACCCCGCCGCGGGCGAGACCGTCACACCCGAGCAGAAGGTCACGGTGTACGTGTCGGAGGGCACGGAGAAGGCGACGGTGCCGGAGTTGACCGGGATGACGCGGGCCAAGGCGAAGAAGGCGATCTCGCGTGCCGGCCTCAGCGTCGGCTCGATCACCCAGCGCAACGACCCCTCGCTGAAAGAGGGCACCGTGATCTCCGCCGACCCCGCGGACGGCACGGAGGTCGACAAGGGCACGGTCGTCGACCTCGTGGTGGCCACCGGCCGCGTCATCATCACCGACTACCGGGGCTTCACGCTCGATGCCGCCACGCGCGCCCTCGAAAGCGCTGAGTCTCAGTTGGTCGTCGAGGTCGTCGACGACCCGTCGTGCGCGGCGACGGACCCGCCCATCGTGCTCTCGCAGTCGATCGCGCCCGGCGAGGCGGCCGTGCACTCCACCGTGCAGCTCACCATCTGCTCCGGCTGAGCCTGTCGAAGCCTGAGCAGCCCCCTCGGTCGTTGAGCGACCAGGTGTCGCTACCCGACGACCACCTCTTGCGGGTTGATGAACTCGCTCGCCCACGGGAACACGTACCAGAAGAGGCCGTAGAGCACGGCGGCCACGAGCAGCAGCACGATGAGAAGCCGCACCCACCACGGGCCGGGGAGAAGGCGCCACAGAGCCGCGTACATCAGGCCCCCTTCACCGACGCGAGAGACGACGGCTTGCCCGCCGATCGCGGCTGGAACGAGTCGAACACGCCGTACGCGATAACGCGCTCGACGTTGGAGAACCGCGGCGAGCAGCTCGTGAGGGTGATGTAGCGTTCGCTGCTCGGTGTGGACGACTTCTGCGGCACCGGGTCGAGCACGTCGGTCGCGCCCGGCTTCACGTATTCCAGCGTGCGAAACCGGTAGGTGTACCAGCCCTGCTTCGTCTCGATCACAATCGCGTCGCCCACGCGCAGGTCGGCGATCGGGCCGAACGGCGCGCCGTAGGTCGTGCGGTGGGCGGCGAGCGCGAAGTTTCCCTCTTGCCCGGGCATCTGGGTGCCCGGATAGTGGCCGATCATGTTCTTGTCGAGGGTTGTGGCCTTCGTCACCCCGCCCGCGATCGTTCGCTTGTAGTCGTCGCCGAAGCGCGGCACGCGCATCACGGCGAACTTCTTGCCGTCGCGCGGCTGGGGCAGCAGCACCGGCTCGGCTGGCTCGCTCGGCTCGGGGTCGGGGTGCACGGTGGGCTGCTCGCTCTCCCACAGCTCGACGAGCTCTCCGCTGCCGGCGTTGGCCTGGTTGCCGATGATCCAGTCGCCGACCCACATCTGCCACGCCACGTACAGCAGCGCGACGATTCCGGCCGTGATGAGCAGTTCGCCGAGCACGCTCGTCACCGACGCGCGTGCTCGCGGCCGCTGTGCCCGTGTCGTGCCCCCACTCACGTCCCCGAGCCTACCGTCGACGGCTGGGGGCGGGCTGGGGGCGGGTAGACTGGGAGCATGGCACGAGTGAGCAAGGGCGACGAGCCCGTCGTCGACTCCACGCAGAGCGACGCGCCCCCGAACCCGGTCTGGTTCAAGCCCATCATGATCGGCTTCATGCTGCTCGGCTTGGCGTGGATCATCGTCTTCTACCTCAGCCTGCAGGCATTCCCGATCCCGGGCATCGGCGGCTGGAACCTCGTCATCGGCTTCGGCATCGCCTTCATCGGCTTCCTGATGACCACGCGCTGGCGCTAGCCGCATCCCCTCCACCCTCCTTCACTTTCGCAGTTCGCGCGGCGCGCGCCGAAGGTGGCGCGCGACGCCGCATCCCGCCACCCAACCCGACCCGGCACGCCACCTTCGCGCGAGCTGCCGTGGCCGAAGTGGCGCGCGGCGCCGCTTCTCGGCGAGCCATGCGGCATCGCGGGCCACCTTCGTGCGAGCAGGTGTGGGGACTCCGTGCTGAGTGTGGGTGCGGGTGGGAATTACACGCGTGTCATTTCTCCCCATCTGGGGATGGATCTGTGGATAACCCGCATCCACCCGTCACGTGTATACCAGCGGCGGAATGAGCAGCAGCAGGCACAGCGCCACCGCGATGGCCGCCAGCAAGAGCGCGTGGGCGCGCCGCGAGCGGGTGCGCGCGTAGATGAATGCCGTGGCGGCGCCGGCAGCGAGGCCACCGAGATGGGCCTGCCACGAGACGCGAATGGCTTCCAGAGCGCTCGCCAACGAGCCCGACGCGATGCTGCCCACCAATGCCAGGATGAACGGCAGGGCGAAGTTGATCGCAATGATGATCGCGATGCCGCGGATGTTCGCGCCGATGTGGCGGCCGATCACCAGGAGCGCCCCGAACAGTCCGAAGATGCCGCCTGACGCGCCGACAACCCACGTGCCGGGCGCCAGCAGCGCGACGGCCACCGAGCCGCCCAGCACGCTCAGCGCGTAGAGGGCGAGGAAGCGGCCGTGGCCGAGCAGCGGCTCGAGGCTGCGCCCGATCAGCAGCAGCGCGAACATGTTCAACGCCAAGTGCAAGAACCCGCTGTGCGTGAGCATGACGGTGAGCAGCCGCCACGGCTCGAACGGCCCGCCCCACGCCGGCGTCACGAACGCGCTGTTGAAAGCGAGCGCCTGCAGGATCACGTCGCCCACGCCCGGGATCAGCTGCAGCAGGTAAGCCACGCTCGTCACCCCGATCACGCCGTAGGTGGCAAGCGGCCGCGAATCGCGCATCGGCAGCGCGCGCAGCGATGGCGACCGGCGCGCGGCCGTGCGCTGGGCGGATGTCTGCGCTTTCCGCTGCTCGCTCATGCACTCCGGGCAGACCACCCCGACCGGCGCCTGCGTCTGGCACTCCGGGCAAATCGTGCGCAGGCACCGCTGGCACAGCACGAAGCTCTGCCGGTCGGGATGCCGGTAGCAGAAGTTGTCGCGGTTTGCCGCGAACTCTGTCGAGGTCACCGGGGGCTCGGGCTCACCAGGCCGGGCGTCAGACCGCCGCGATGTCGACCGAGTGCAGCACGACCGGCTCGATCGGGCGGTCGCCGGCGGCAGTCGGCACCGCGCTGATCGCGTCGACCACCGCGCGGGAGGCGTCATCGGCGACCTCGCCGAAGATGGTGTGCTTGCCGTTGAGCCACGGCGTCGGGTCGGTCGTGATGAAGAACTGCGAGCCGTTCGTGCCCTCCACCGCGCCGGTGATCGCGTTGCGGCGCAAGCCGGCGTTCGCCATCGCGAGCAGATAGGGCACGCCGAAGTTCAACTCGGGGTGGATCTCGTCGTTGAACGTGTAGCCCGGCCCGCCCGTGCCCTGCCCGAGCGGGTCGCCGCCCTGGATCATGAAGTTCGGGATGATGCGGTGGAACACCACGTCACGGTAGAGCGGACCGTCGCCCGGCTTTCCGGTGGCGGGGTCGGTCCACTCGCCGGTGCCGTCGGCCAGGCCGACGAAGTTCTGCACCGTGCGAGGGGCGTGGTCTCCGAAGAGGTTGACGACGATGTCGCCGTGGTTCGTGTGCAGGGTCGCGACCGCGGAAGGAAGAGGCATGGTCATATTCTTTCAGAGTTCTGCACATCCCCTCCCGCCACCGACGCCGTCTGGCAAGATGGGGGGAACCGTCAACCCCCCAAGGGAGGCCCCCGTGAGCGTCAGCCGAAAGCGCAAGAAGGAACTCCGCAAGTTGCAGAGCCAGGCGACCAAGCTGTGGGAGTCGCAGCAAGTGCTGGTCGACGAAGCTGGCGCGGTGGCCCGCGAGGCCGGAAGGCAGCTCGGCAATTACGGGCGCGAGCAGGTCGCCCCCACGGTGCAGGCGAAGTACGAGCAGTATGCCGCCCCGTACGTCGACCAGGGGGTCAAGGCCTCGAAGCACCTCATCAACGACAAGGTGGTGCCGGCGACCGGCGCGGTGGTCGGATCGGCGCTGTCGGTGTGGGATGCGGCCAACCGCACCCGCCAGCGCCTCGCCTCGGGCCGCACGCCCGTTCCCGTTGCCGCGCCCAAAAAGAGCGTGAGCCCCGGCGGCGTCATCGCCATCGCGCTGGGAGCGGCCGCCGCACTGGGCGTGCTGTACGCGGCGTGGCAGACGCTGCGCGCGGACGACGAGCTGTGGGTCGCCGACGACCCGCTGCGCGCCCCCGAGGCGTGACCCCGGCTGCCGAGGTCGAAGGGCGCGCCGAGGCGCTCGTCGCGCCGCTCGGGTCGACGGTCGCCGACATCTCGCGGGAGCTCGCCGCGGGGTGATCAGGCGAGGCCGGCCATCTCCAGGCCGATGTCGACAAGCGTGACGCGCTGCAGTTCGCGCACCTCGGCGAGCGTGAACCATCCCGCCCGATCGGTCGAGCCGTTCTTCTCGTAACGCAACCGTCCGCCGGTGATCGACGCGCGGTAGACGATGCGCAGGGCGTGCAACGGCTCGGTGCTTCCCTCGGTGATCCTGCGCTTGGCCGGAATCACGCGGGAATGGATGCCGAGGAGCTCGCCGACCCGGGTGCGGTAGCCGGTCTCTTCGCGCACCTCGCGGCGCACCGCCCGCGCAGGGTCCTCACCGGATTCGAGGCCGCCGCCAGGCAGGGTCCAGGCGGCCTTGCGGCCCTCGTTCCAGTGCGCGAGGAGCATGCGGCCGCCATCGTCGATGATGACGGCGTACGCCGCAACGCGCATGTCCATGCGAACACCTTAGCCAGCCCGGTATTGGCTTGCCATGGAAGCGCCCGATAAGCTCCGAACACGAGCACCCGCGAACGCACCGAAGGAGTGGCGATGCGCACTGTCACCTATGTCAGCAACAACACCGTGGAGATCGTCGACAAGCCAATTCCCGAGATCGCGCCGGACGAGGTGCTCGTCAAGATCGCCGGCGCTGGCCTGTGCCATTCCGACCTCCACTTGATCGCGATGGGCGACGACAACCCGCTCATCGGCGGCACGTTGGGCCACGAAGGCTCGGGGTACGTGCACGAAGTCGGCTCGAGCGTCACTGGCTGGAAGGTCGGCGACCCCGTGCTCGTCTCGCTCGTGCTCAGCTGCGGAGAGTGCCGCGAGTGTCTCGCCGGGCGTGACAGCCAGTGCCTCGTCGCGAGCCCGCGAGGCGCCCTCGCCCCCGCCGCCCCCGGGATCGGCACGCCCGGCAACATGGCCGAGTACATCGCCGTGAAGTCGCACCACCTCGACCCCCTGGGCGACCTCGACCCGGTCGACGCCGCGCCGCTCGCCGACGCCGCGCTCACCCCGATGCACGCGATCAACACCGTGCGAGGTTGGCTCACCGGAGACGCGACCGTCGTGCTCATCGGCATCGGCGGCTTGGGGCACATGGGCCTGCAGATCGTCGCGGCGACCTCCGGATCGCGCGTGATCGCCGTCGACACCGACGCCGAGAAGCTGAAGTACGCCGAGTCGCACGGCGCCATCGCGGTGCAGAGCGGGCCGGACGCGGCATCCCAGATCCTCGAGCTCACCGGCGGACGCGGCGCCGACGTCGTGATCGACTTCGTGGGCGTTCAGCCGACCGTCGACCTCTCGCTCGCGGTGATCGCGCAGGGCGGTGCGATTCGATTCGTCGGGCTCGGCGGGGGCGGTTTCGAGTACGTCGCGGGCATCGTCGAGCTGCCGTGGGGCGTCAACATCGAGCGGCCCTACGGCGGCAACCGCTCCGACCAGCGCGAGGCGCTCGCTCTCGCCCAGGCGGGCAAGATCCACGTCGACGTGACGCGCTACCCGCTCGACGACGCGAAGCGCGCGTTCGAGGATCTGCACCACGGCAACATCCAGGGGCGTATCGTCCTCGTGCCGTAGCCGCGCCTCCGTGAGTGCCCCGGGCGGCTCGCCGGTGCGGGCGTGCCGCTACGGTGGGCACGTGCCTCGGGATTCGGTGGTGGTCAAGGTGACCATCGATGCGGCTGCGGAGACGGTCTGGCAGCTGCTCACCGTCGCACGCGCCACGTGGTGGCCAGAGATGACATTCGACCCGCGCGTGGGATCGCCACTCGTCGAGACGTGGATCGAAGAAGATGGGCGGGAGGCGAGCGCGACCGGGGTCGTCACACGGTGCGAGCGGCCGGAGGTGCTCTCGTTCCGCTGGAGCGAGCCGACGTGGGAGCACCCGCTTGACGTCGCCATCCGGCTGGTCGAAACCGGCCAGTCCACCTCGGTGACCCTCGCCGAGACCGGCTTTGCCCGCGCGCGGACGGGGCCTTCGCTGCCGGACGAGCATGAGGAAGGATGGCGCTACCACCTGGCACGGCTGAGGCGCGCGAGCGAAGGGGGTCTCGCGGTGCCGGATGCTTCTCGTGGGCCTTGACTGGGTGGGCCTCCATAGGTGCTTCTCAAACCCCCGAAGGGCCGTCGGTTCGCTCATCCGGTGCCTTCCCGCTGTGTTCACGGAGCGTTCGGCGTCATCCGCGGACACGGGGCCGCTGGGTTGGCGTGCCCGATCGTCGAGAATTCGCGTTAGCGTCAAACCCGTTTGAGTGCCTCGAATCGAGGTCCGGATCGGGGACGATCCAGATTGTCAATCCTCTCCAGGGGAAGGCAGTCCTCGCCGGGCGAGGCGCTCGCGGGCGGCTCGGAGCATGGCTTGGAGGCGCTGTTCGAGTTCCTCCTTGGGTGGCAGAGCGGTCCAGTACTCCGCGACGACGATGCCGTCCTTATGCATCTCCAGGAGTTCGACCTGTTCGCGGCTGGCCTCGGTGCAGAGGATCAGCCCGATCGGCGCTTCCTCGCCGTCGTGACGCTCGTACCGGTCGAGCCACTTCAGGTACAGCTTCATCTGCCCCTCATGTCGGGCGTCGAACTCGCCGATCTTGAGTTCGATGGCGACAAGTCGTCTCAGTGCACGGTGGTAGAGGAGTAGATCGAGGTGGAAATCCTTGTCGTCGATGACCATACGCTTCTGACGCTCGACGAACGCGAACCCGGTGCCGACCTCCAGCAGGAACACCTCCAGGTCCCGCAGGATCGCCGCCTCCAGGTCCGCTTCGGCGTACCCGTCGTGCAGGCCGAGGAAGTCCAGCAGGTAGGGGTCACTGAAGGTGTCAGCCGGCACCATCGACCCCGGGCCGATCTGAGAGTCGGCGATCTCCCGACGCTCGTATGCCTTGCGCCCGATCGCGCTCTTGAGCTCCCTGACAGTGAGCCGACCGGCAGCCACCAGGTTCGCGTAGAACATCCGCGCCGCCTCCGACTTCAGCGGCAAGAGCGCCACGAAGTGCGTCCAGCTCAATTCTCGCGCTAGCGACGCGACAATCTCCGCGTCGGGGAACTGCTGCGCGAACTTGATCATGCGACGTAGGTTCTTCTCCTCGAACCCTCGCCCGAACCGCTCGGTCAATTGTCG